>JBBQTF010000041.1:0-23766 GCA_038234675.1 Steroidobacterales bacterium | reverse complement strand
ATAGGCCATGAACTGGCCCCCGTACGTCTCGGCCATCACCTTCGTCAACGCCGCCGTTAAAGTCGTCTTGCCGTGGTCCACATGACCAATCGTGCCCACGTTAATGTGCGGCTTGTTGCGTTCGAATTTTTCCTTAGACATGGAATGGCCTCTTGAAAACTGTAACGACTACGAATCAGAAACCGACAAACAACCACACTCCGGTGGACTGGAGCCCACGACCGGAATCGAACCGGTGACCTCGTCCTTACCAAGGACGTGCTCTACCGACTGAGCTACGTGGGCACGCGCCTCAACTACCACCACGTTCGCTGGAGCGGGTGGTGGGAATCGAACCCACGCCATCAGCTTGGAAGGCTGAGGTTCTACCATTGAACTACACCCGCCAATGGCCGTACCCGACCCACCGACTGCGCGACTGCCCGCATTTACGCTTTCCTCTGCCACTGTTGCCCAGTGGTGGAGGGGGTAGGATTCGAACCTACGAAGGCGTAAGCCGGCAGATTTACAGTCTGCTCCCGTTGGCCGCTTGGGTACCCCTCCCAAGAAAAAACGAGCCGCGTATTCTGATTTCGTAACTGCAGGGTGTCAATGCAGTTTCCGTGCCAAACGGTCCTTTATTTTGCGGCGCGTTGAGGGGACTAAAGCCGTGGGGGAGAGCCGGTTCAGCCACCCCGGCCATTCAGATAGCTGTCCACAGCCGCCCGCACCGCCGGTGCCGCGTCCGCGCCGGACGCAAAATCGAGGTCGATCATGCCCAAATCGTCCATCAGGGCCCGGATTTCCAACTGCTCGGCCTTTCCCTTGTACTGGACGTTGAACTGCCAGACTTTCGGTACATCGGTCTTCAACCCATTGATGTCCTGTTCGACACGCGTGGCCTCCGCCTGTCCAAAGCCGGCCCCGAAGACCTTGCTGACCTGACGCAACACGGCGCTGGCGTATTTGACGTCAAAGCTGGTCGTCACACGCACGGCATCCCCCGGCGCCGCCGATACGGCACCCATGTAGCCGCTGATCGCACCCATAAGCGCGAGGATCGCGGCAAACAAACCGTTTTTCAAAGAAGTTATCAGCGGGGTGCGGCTCCAAGGTCTATCCATACTCATTATTATAGCAGCCGAGCCTGCTGCGCCGGCATCAGGCGCCAGCCCCCGGGCGGCAGATCCTCGGGCAGCGCCACCGACCCGTATCGCAGCCGGGTGAGCCGGCTAACCTCCAGCCCGACTTGCTCCCACAGGCGCCGCACTTCCCGGTTGCGCCCTTCGCGCAGGATTACCGTAAACCAGCTGTGGCTGCCACTGCGTCCACCGGCCACGATCCGGTCGAAGCGCGCAGGCCCGTCATCGAGCATTACGCCAGAGAGCAGCCGCTGGAGAACTTCGGGCCCCGGAGTCCCATGGACCCGGACCAGGTACTCCCGCTCGATCTCGGCGGAGGGGTGCATGAGTCTGTGGGCCAGCGCCCCATCGGTCGTAAACAGCAGCAGTCCAGTCGTGTTGACGTCCAGCCGGCCAATCACGACCCAACGACCGGACGGAGCCGGCGGGAGTCGCTCAAAAACCGTGGGGCGGCCCGCAGGATCCTTTCGGGTCGTCATCTCGCCGGCTGGCTTATGGTAGATGAGCACCGCGCGCTCATCGGCCGTGCTGCTGTTCAACGGTTTACCGTCGAGTCGAATATCCGCGCCGGGCTCGGCACGATCACCCAGCTGCGCGATGCGCCCCGCCACAGTCATGCGTTGGTCGCGGATCCACTGCTCGATCTCGCGGCGCGAGCCGTGCCCCGCGCTGGCGAGTAACTTCTGCAGCCGTTCCATCGGGCAGTCGCGCAGCGAGGCTAACGCGTCGGCAAGGAGATCTTGCGGAACAACTCGCTTTGCCCCTCGCCATCGCGCGCCTCGATCGCCCGATCGATCAGCTGCCGGTTGAGGTGCGGGCCGAATAGGTGCATAAATTCATAGCCAAAATTACGCAACAGCGTGCCGCGCCGGAACCCTATCCAGGTCGTATGGATCGGGAACAGATGCGAGGCATCGAGCACCACCAGATCAGCGTCATGGGTGGGCTCGATCGCCACGCTGGCGACGATGCCTACGCCCAGCCCCAATCGCACGTACGTCTTGATGACGTCCGAATCGCGCGCGGTAAGCGCCACCTTGGGACTTAGACCCTCGCGCGAAAACACATTCTGAAGCGAGGAGCCGCCCGAGAAGCTGAATACGTAAGTGACCAGCGGATATTTAGCCAGTTCCTGCAAGGTCAGTTTTCGCGAGTTCGCCAGCGGGTGGCGCTTGGGCACGATGACCTGGCGGTGCCAGCGGTACACCGGCAGCAGCACCAACCCCGGAAACAAGGCGTCCGAGCCGGTGGCGATGGCGAGCTGCACCCGATCGGTGGCGACCATCTCGGCGATCTGCTCGGAGGTGCCCTGGTGCAGGTGCAGTTCGACGTCCGGGTAGCGCTCGCGGAAAGTCTGGACCACGGGGGGCAGCACGTAGCGCGCCTGAGTGTGCGTAGTGGCGATCGACAGCGTGCCCCGGTTGTCGTGGTTCAAGTCGGCGGCGACCGCCTTGAGACTGGCGATCTCCGCCAGCGCCCGGGTGGCGTACTCGAGCACCTGCGTGCCCTGGGGGGTAACGCGGGAAAATGCCCGGCCTTCGCGCACGAACAGGTCGAACCCAAGTTCTCGTTCCAGCGCCTTGAGAGCCCGGCTGATCGCCGGCTGTGAAGTGCCCAGGGCGGAGGCCGCCTGCGTGACGGACAAACCGTGATGGGCGATGGCCACCGCGTACTGAAGTTGGTGAAAATTCATGGCACGAACCCATGGCCGCCGGTAGGGTTGAATTATAACAACCCGTTATCAGTGGATACCTTTTTCTTTATCGCTTGGCGCGAACCGGGCGTTTAGAGTGCCGCATGATTTACGAAAACATACTGGGCACGATCGGGCGTACCCCCGTCGTCCGACTGCAGCGCCTCGCACCCCCGGGCATCTCGATGTACGTCAAGTGCGAGTTCTTCAACCCCATGGCTTCGGTCAAGGATCGCTTGGCGATCGGAATCATCGAAGACGCCGAGCGCCGGGGCGTGCTCAAACCAGGACAGACCGTGGTGGAGGCGACTTCGGGAAACACTGGCATCGCACTGGCGATGGTGTGCGCGGCCAAGGGGTATCCCTTCGTCGCAGTTATGGCGGACACATTCTCAATCGAACGACGCAAGATCATCCGGATGCTCGGCGCCAAGGTCATCCTCACCCCGGGCGCCCAACGGGGCACCGGCATGGTGCGCAAGGCGGCCGAATTGGCCGAGAAAAATGGCTGGTTCCTGGCAGGCCAGTTCGAGAACCCTGCCAATCCTGCCTACCATCGCAGCACCACCGGCCCGGAGATCGTGTCCGACTTCGTCGGCAAGCGGCTGGATTTTTTCGTGACCGGCTGGGGCACCGGCGGCACGCTCACAGGGGCCGGTGAGATTATCCGGCTCGCGCGCCCTGAAGTTCGCATCATCGTCGCCGAACCCGCGGCCGCCTCGCTCCTTTCAGGAAAGCCGTTCTCACCACACAAGATCCAGGGCTGGACGCCTGACTTCGTGCCCGCAGTGCTCAATCGCGAAGTCGCCCACCGCATCGTCACGGTGACCGACAGCGAAGCGATCGACTGTGCACGGCAACTGGCCGCTCGCGAAGGGATCTTTGTCGGCATATCCGGGGGCGCCACCTTGGCCGCGGCACTGCAGGTAGCGCGCGAGGCCGAACCGGGCGCGAGCATATTGGCGATGTTGCCCGACACCGCCGAACGCTATCTGTCGACCGCCTTGTTCGAGGGTATCCCGGATGGCTCCGACCCTGAAGGCTGACTCGCGTGTGCCCAAAGGGCCGCAACCGGCGCCGGCTTCCCAGCCGATAGTCGGCGAACCGCCCACCAGCGTACTGCTGCCGGATCCGTTTACGCTTTATCGCGGTGGGCAGCTCTACGGCGCGCGTATTGCCTATGAGAGTTGGGGCCGGCTCAACGCCGCGCGCGATAACGCCATATTGCTGTTTACCGGCCTGTCCCCCTCGGCGCATGCCGCCGCTACCGCGAGTAATCCGAGCGCCGGCTGGTGGCAGCGGATGATCGGCACCTCGCTGGCGATCGATACCAGCCGCTATTTCGTCATGTGCGTTAATTCGCTGGGCAGCTGTTTTGGCTCAACCGGCCCCGACAGCATCAACCCGGCCACCGGCGAACGCTATCGGCTCGATTTTCCGGAGGTCGCCCTCGAAGATATCGCCCGCGCCGGCTTCGAGGCCTCAAAAGCGCTGGGCATCGAACGTCTCGCCGCCGCTATGGGCTCCTCGCTCGGCGGGTCGGTGGTGATGGCCTTTGCAGCGCTCTTTCCGCAGGGCGCGCGCCACCTGATCAGTATATCCGGCTCCGCAGCCGCCTCGCCGTTTGCGATCGCGCTGCGATCCGTGCAGCGCGAGGCCATCCTCAGTGACCCGGACTGGCAGGGCGGCAACTATTCGGCCAAACGCCGGCCCACCAACGGCATGCGCATCGCCCGCAAGCTCGGCACGATCACCTATCGGTCCGCGGCGGAGTGGCGCCAGCGCTTCGGTCGCGACCCGATTGCCGGACTTGCCCTGAGGGCCGACGCGTTTGCGCCGCGCTTCGCGGTCGAGGGGTACATGGAGGCGCAGGCCGAGCGCTTTACGCGCGTGTACGATCCCAATTGCTATCTGTACCTGTCGCGGGCCATGGATCGCTTTGATCTTGCCGAACACGGCGGATCGTATCGCGCCGCGCTCACTGCCGGTTCGCAGCCCGGAGGCGTGGAAAAAGTGCTGGTGCTCGGAGTGGAAAGCGACTTCCTGTATCCGATTCATGAACAGGCGGCGATTGCCGAGGCCTTCGAGCAGGCCGGTGTGAACGTTCGGTTCGCGCGCCTGCCTTCGATCGAGGGGCACGACGCCTTCCTGGTGGATATTCCGCGCTTCGACGCTGAGCTTCGCGCCTTTCTGAACTAGCGAATTCCCGTGCTCGGCCGGTGACAGTGCTCAGCGCCAGCAACCGCTCGAATCGGCGGGTGTGCGCAGGCCCTGTTCGTTGATGGTGAGCGTCAGGCAAGCCGCCGTATCCTTGGTCTGTGTTCCCTTGGCCACGGCTTGCAGCGTGTAGGTGTTTGGGGCCACTGCCGCAAAGCTGACGGTATAGTTGCCTCCCGTGGTCACGCCCGCCGCGGTGAGGTTGATGCCCAGACCCGCCGGCGGGGCCGCGATCACGGTCGCAATGTCCTGCGCGTATTGATTGTTCTGCAGGAAGTATTTTTCCTGCCCCACCTGGGTGGCCAGCAGCGCCATGCGCGCCTCGGTCCGGTTGGTCCGCAATATGTAGCTGCGGTAGGTACTGACCGAGATCGAGCCGAGTACCGCCACCAGGCCGACGACCACCATCAATTCAATGAGGGTGAATCCTGCGGCGCGACGGCGGAGGCGATTGGCGTAGCGTATCGACTGAACCATGTTAGTACTCTCGATAGGCTGCGCGACGCGGCTACTCGCCGCGTCGCGCAGGCGTTAGTTGGCCATACCTTCGCGCCAATAGGTCTTGACGCGTTGGTCAAACTTCTTGCAAACGTTCAACACTTCCACACCCGACAGGCAGGTCACGGCGCCGTTCCCGCCGGTGCCCCCGCCCGACCCACTGCCGCCGCCAGGAGGTGCCGGGAACAAGAACGCCGTCTCGGGGGCGATGCCACTCTGTCGCAGATCCTGGCTGCGCTCGTCGGTCGTCAGCACATTGTCGTTGTTGCGATCAAAGGTCGGCGACCCATCGAACACATCGACCGCGTAGGCCCGGTTGGTGCCCGTGCCCACGCCCGAGCACGGATCGGCGGCCACCACGGTATTCGGAGTGTAGGTGGTGAAGATGATTTGATCGCCAAAGGTACGCGATGGGACCAGCGATTTTTCACCGGCCGCCCAATTTGGATGCGTGTTTAGGTCCAACTGCCAGCCCGGCGTGCCCGAGGGCAAGGTCGGGGCGGCGATCGCCGTGATGTCCACCAGGGCCGGCGTGGCGCCGCTGGCCGCATCGCGTATTACCTGCAGCGCGTTGAACTGCGCCTGCGTCAGCGTCGTGAAACCGTTGTAATCACGTATGTCGTAAAAGCGATCCTGTATGGTCTGATTGAGCGGGTGGCCTCGATAACCCGAGCCTATGGCGATGCTCATAAATGGCGAGAGCTTCGGCTTCTGTTCAGCCGCCACATCAGGCGCGCTGTAGAAGCGTCGCTGATCCGCCGCGGGATGTGTAGCGTCCAGCCTAGTGCCCAGGGAGGCGATGACTCCGCCGGCCACCAGGCTCGCCGCCGTGTTGCCGTTGTTGATGTCAAAGCGCCACAACTGTGCCGCCATGTCGCCTACGTACATGCGATTGGCGTAGCCGTTGCCGTCAGTGTCGAGCACCGCGACCGGGCTCGGAATGGCGTGGTCCATCTTTGCGCTATTGAAATTGGCGCCCGCTTTGCCGGCGCTCCACAGCAGGTTGCCGCTGAGGGCATCGACCATGTAGATGTGGTTGCCCACCGTATCGGACGCGTAATAGGTGTTGTTGTCTTCCATGGCATCGTAGCCGCCGCCAATGACCAACACCAACCGCTGTGAGTTCTGGGCAGCGCCGTTGATGTTTACCCGTGTAATGACCGGGGTCGACCAGGCCTGCCCGAGACCCGCCAGCTTCGAGCCGTCGTCCTTCCACAGCAACTTCGGATTATTCCGGTCCGTGACGTCCAGCGCGTAGTACGCCGAGGTATCGGCATTGCGGCCAGTGCCAAAGTACAGGATCACCCGATCGCTGCCACTGATGTTTCCGTCACCGTTGATATCGTATTTCAGTATTGCTACCGCACCGTCCAGCCCGTAGTGCTTGGTGGCGGTCGGCAAATCGGAATACAAATCCTTGAGGTGCGGGAGCATTTCCTTCGGAATGAAGGCCCAAAGCTCATCACCGCTGGTCGCCGTATCCGTACCCGTCGGCGTCGTGCTGGCGTCGATGGCGTGAAAGTAGCCGTCGTTGGTCGGCGCGTACACCACCGTGTCGTCCGTGCCATCGGCCTTCTTGCCATAGACGATCGTCACCGGTTGCGTATGAATCGGATCTCCCATCTGATGGCGCGAATCCGCGGTACCCGCGGGCGGGACATCGTCCTTCGTATCAAGCCCGAGCGACCAGTTGACCAGCTCAGCTCGCGGCGGATCGCCGGCGCCAAGGTTCAGATCCGTGTCCGTCACGCTGCTGGCCGTGAGCGGGGTCAGGCCTGAAGGATACGACCCGCCGGTATAGGTGTAGACCTTGCGCGCCGCGGCGAGCGGCAGGTTGCTGGCCGCCCCCCCCAGGGTAACGTCGGAGCCGTCTACACTCGCGCTCCAGTAGCTTTTGGAGGTATCGGTAAAGAACCCGGTCGCAGGGCTCACCGCCGGGTTGCCGAGGGAATCGACCACCTGGCCGTTAAGGAACTTGTATTTCTTGATGTTGCCCGGCCAATGGAACGTGGCGGTCGGCGAGAACACCGACACGTACAGGTTATCGAGCGTCTGCGTCCGGTTGAAAGCGTTGACCGTCACCGCGGGGGCGGCGAAGGTCGTGTTGGTCTGGATGACTGAGGCCAGAATGTCATTGAATACACTGGTCAGCTCTGTGAGGTCCGTGGCCGTGTAGGCTTGGCCGCCACCGGCGGCCGCCGCGGCCTGCAGATAATTGAAGGCCGTAGTAGGTGCGCCGCCGCTTGAGAAGTCGACGCCGAACCCGATGAAATAGCTGGTGACGTTCTGCACCTTAGAAATGTCCGGGCGCATGTCGTTTTTGTACATGTAGTCCGCCAGCGTGGCCATGCACTGGCCACCCACTCCGCCAGGCGGGGGTGCCGGATCGCATTTCTTTTTCGGATTCAGATTCTGGATCGCCGCGTTGGTTTGGGCCTGGCCAACCTGCTCGTTCGGCAGGCCGTCCGTCAGGTAAACGATGAAGTTCTGGCGGCATGAGTAATCGGCCGGGCTGTCATATTTGGGGCTCGCGATCGTGCCTCCGGCGCGGGAAGCCGCCACGCTGGGCGCTGCAAAACTGGTCGCGGCAGTGCAGGTGCCATCCACCGCGTTCCAATTGGTGCAGGTGGTTGAAAACGAGCCGTTGCCATACAGCACCGGGTTTCCCGAAAAATACAGGTAGGATTCGTAATAGAGTCCGGAAAGCGGTGTGGTGCCGGCCGGCGCCCAACTCTTCACCAGGTTGATGTCATTCTGGCGTGTGGTCCCGGCGTCGATGGGGGAGATCGGCGCCATTATCATACCGCCCGCGCCATGGTAGTCGTAGCGGGCCAAGCCGACGTTGACGCCGGTCATGCTGCCCAGGAGCGCGGCCATTGCATCGTGCATGATTGACATCTTGGTGCTGGTATTGCTCTGCGTTGAGTCGTAAAGATAGTTGAGGTAGTTTAGTGTGTAGATCGTGCACGGACCGACACAGGTGGTCGCCGTGCCGCCGGCCGCACCGAAGTTCTTGAAGAAATTCTTAGCCGGGTCCCAGATGCCGGTCTGGCGTTGAGGAAACCCCGTGACGGAGTCGGAATTGACCACCGTGGTGCCCGGCGGGGTTTTGGTGGTGGTCTGCATCGAGAAGGTGTCGGTCGAAGCGTACAGCTTGGAATTATCCACGCCGTCTCCGTCCACTCCGGCGTCAGCCTTGCATTCGACGTACCCGGTGGTATTGGCAGAAGTAACCGTTTTCTGCCAGCCATACGTGACGGTATTGACCACCACGGTCGGGTTGGCCGCCGTGCCCGCGCCCGTCGTCTTCGAAGTGGCTGCCGCACCCCACTGCGCGAAAGTGTCCGTGGCAAAGCCGGAGGTGGACAGCGGCGTGAGCATGCTCTGGCACTTAAAAAGGCTCTTGTCAATCTTGTTGGCCGAACCGCACTTCGGCAGGCCCTTGCTGCTGTAGTAATAGGAGTTGGCATCAAAGGCTGTCCCGCACTTGTCGGCGGTGTAGGTCATAGCCGGATCGTAAGGCTTCGAGGTTGTCACCAGAGAGTTCATACTCCCTGAGGTATCCATGACGAACAAAACGTTGGCCGGGATGTCAGAGGCGTTCTGGTTGACGAAGATCTCCGTATCGTCGGCAAAGGCCGCGGTCGCGGCTGCCAGCGAAAACAGGGCTCCGGAAACCACCGCGATAATTCGCGACTTAAAGCATCGCATAACGTGATCCTTCAGCGCAGCGCGCTGTTATTTCTCGAGTACGGCAATTCGGCTGACGATCAGGTCGTGCAACCGGTAACTAATGGTGAGTGGGCGCGCACTGGCCTGGCGAGCGTAGGCCGCCATGTCGCGCAGGCTCACGGTCTGCCCGCCCAGGATGCATCGGGTGTTCTTGTCCAGCTGCAAGGTCGAGTGCAGGCAGCCCTCGCAGTCCCGCACCGTTACGCGACCGTCCAGGCCGGAAGGGAAAATCACGGCGTCGGTGGTGGTTTCTACCGAGCCTTCGATCTCTATGGCGGGCGGCAGTTGCGCACGCACCGCACCACCGGCACACGCCAGTGCCACGATCGCTGCGGCTGTCAAGGTTCTAAATGTGCTCTTCATGTTGTGCTCCAGTGCTGTTCAAGACCGACCTAGTGCAGCGTCGGGTCGGCCAGATTCGGATCGTTCTGCACCGTCGGGTCCCATGGTGCAATGATCGCAACTCCCTGCGTGTTTACCGCGGTGGCGTTGCGCACCGAGGTGCCTGTGCTAGTAATTTCAAAGTGGTAGGTCGCGAAGCTATTCCAGGAATTTCCCCACATGGCCGGAAGCGGGTTGCCTCCCAGCTGTGTGATGGTCTGTGTGCCCCAGCTATCGGTCGCTGTGGCCGCACCGTTCTGATTCTGGGTCACCACGGCCGGATTGAAGGTGCCCGAATCGAGCGTACGTTCAATGCCGGCTTCCGCCGCCGAGAAAGCGTTGGCGCGATACTGTTCATTACCGGCCATGACGAATTCCAGGCTGGCGGAATTCATTCCGGAAACCGCGAGAATGGTGAGCACCAGCAGCAGCAGCAGGCCAATCACCAACGCGGCGCCGCGCTGCCGACTGAAGACATCGCCTTGGGTGATGGCGCACATGATTTCAGGTTCCGAGTGCATTGCGCACCATGATGGTTCGGGAAATCAGCAGGCGGCGCGCGTGCCGCGGGCCGGCCAGAGTGGCGTCCGGGTTCTGTGAGGGCTGGTAGGCCATCCCCGCCCCGGCCGCACTATTCAGGTCGCCGGTCACGCCGGTGGCCTGCAGGCGGTCGCCATATTCGTAAATGCGAGTGTCCGTGAAGCCTTGTTCGGCCGTGTCGGCGCGCACCAGCAACCATATGCGCACTGCTATGATCTGCGCGGTAGCCGGCACGGCGTCGGGATTCACATAGCGCGTCGCGATCCCCGTGTTGCCGGTCGGGTCAATGCCGAACTGGATCTGCATGTCCTCGATGCCGGCCATAATTTCCTGATCGACGAACTGCAATACGCCCCCGGCGCTGAGCGTCTTGCGGCGCAGCGCCGGAAGGCCCGCCAGTTGCGAGGAATTGCGGTCAACGTAGTAAGTGTCCACGATCAGATTGCTAAGCTGGCCCACCGGCGCTGCGGTACACGCGCTGACGTCGCTCTGAAGCTTTCCTGATATGCGATTGGTGCACACCTCGAGCACAGCGGCCGTCGGCACGGCGTTGGTGAATATTGAGGCGCGGCGTATGGTGAGCGTATCAGCCGTGGTCACTGCGTTGGTAGGCCAGGTTGCGCCCGAATTAAGGTCGAGGTCAAAGAGGTTGTTGCAGCCCGCCTGGCGCGTCGGGCTGAGAACGTAGCTGTTGTTGTCGCCCTGCAGGTTGGTGCTGAGGTCGACGGCAAAATTGGTCCCACAGATATTCGCCGCGGCTCCCGGTGCGACCGCCGCGGCGGCGGAAGTTTGCAACGCCTGGCCGGTGACGGCGCCCGCGCCTTTGAGCAATCCCCAGAAGTTGGACATGCGCACGTCCGGCTCGATCACGGACATCGCGTAACGGGCGCTCTCCTGCATGCGCGACACGCCCTCGTTGGCGCCATAGGCATTGCGGCTATTCACGTAGACCTGGGTTGCGCCGAAGATCAGCACCGAGCCGATGGTCATCGCCACCATCAATTCAATCAGGCTCACGCCGCGCTGCCGGCCAAGCGCCACGGTCCGTAAAAAGTTCAATTGCATGTTCATATCTGCAAGGTCATCACGTAGCTGGGTGGGTTCCCCGCGGTGTCGCCGGAGCCCAGCCAGGTAATCGTAATCGTGTAGGTGAACGGGTCGGTGAGAGCGGCGCCCGGCACCACGTTCACGGCGCCATTGCCCGTGGGCAATATGGCGGCTATCTGGTTCTGCCAGACCAGTAGATCGTTTGCTGCCATGAGCGCCGGAGCGCAGTCCACGGCACCGGCCCCATAACAGTTATTGTCGGCAGCCGGTCCGAGGTACGCGAGATTGGCGGTGCGATTGGCGCGTATCCGGTCGGCCATGTCACTGGCCAGATTCACCGCCTGCATGCGGTAGATGGCGCCACCACCCGAGCGGAGCGTAGTCACGTAGAGGCCGGCGATGCCCAGCATGCCAACCGCGAGCACGACCAGCGCGACCATGGCCTCGACCATCGTAAAGCCGTCCGCACGCTGCGGCATTGGGGACAACGGACACTTCATGGGCAGCTCCCGCCGACCAGGGGCAAGGCGGTGTTCTTCACGTCCTGCCATGTCGAGGAGGCGCGGGCCCGGCCGGTGGCTGATATAAACAGAGCGCGCCCCGTGGCGGTGTTGCCAACCTGTACTATGCCGCGCGAATCACAGACCACCAGAGTCCTCATTGGCACCTTAGCGCCGGCCGGATTGGCAAAGCCGCTCGGCGCAAAGCTCACGATGCGGGCGTTGGCGTCAGTCTTGACGGTCACTTTGGGGTCCAGCAGGTCGTGCCGTTCAATGAGCGGCTCGGCAGCGTCGTGCTGCCAATTGCCATTGGTGTCCTGAAAAACAAACCAGCCATTAAATGTGGCGTAATCGCAGGACATGGCGGTGTCGGCGACGTTCGGTGCAGCCGTCCCGCATACCACGACGTTACCGTTCTGGCGCTTGATGGCTTCTGTGCGCGCCACCTGGATCGAGCGGAGCATGTCGTTCACGCCACCGGAGAGCTGGTTGTTGCGCAGGAACGTACGCATGTTCGGGATGACCGCGGCCAGCAGTATTCCAACCAGGCCAACGGTGACCATGAGCTCGATGAGCGTAAACCCGCGCTGGCGAGACTTGTCCATGGGCTCATCCTAGGAGCGCTCCAGCGGGGGTGCAGGGATACCCGATATACGGGCCCTGGCGGCGGATGAACGGCCCAAGGCCTCGCTTCGATTTACCTAAATGCCCCGGAAGGCCCGCGGGCACCCACCTCCCTGCCGAAGTCGGCCCCCGCCGCCCCGCGGAGCCCGGCGCCTGCGGATCGGTACGACCGGCCACCGTCAAATCTCTTGCGCGAGGGGTACGCACCACCCCAAGCCGAGGCCCGGAGCAATGCGGTTGCGGCGCACGTAACACGAGCCCATGCGCGTCGACTGCGCTGCAGCGCTTTTGTGATCGCTGGCGCAATCGCCCCCGCGTTATGCCCCATCGAGTTGACCGATGCCTGCAATAAATCCCTGCACCCGGCACACAGCCGCCGCGCCGACGCGGTCTGAAGACCTCAGCGATTTCGAAAGCTGTGGCCGTCAAATATTTTTGTTCGGTTTGCCATTCGTTTGCGCCTTGATTAAGTTAGCTTTGGGTTGGCTTTTGGCTGGACCTAGGCATAATCGAAATAGCCAGCCCGATACATACCCGGGACAACGGGACGCAGACGACAGGGGTGTTGAGATCTCATGGAACGACGCCTGCACACACGCCATCGGGCCCGCACGACGGTGTATATCATGATGCCCGCCGGTAAGCGCCGGCTTTGCCGGGCCATTAACCTCAGTGCCAACGGCGTATTCATCCGCACCGCCTCCCTGGGTCTGAAGAAAGGCCAGCAGGTTGAACTCGCTTTCGCAATCGATCTGGGCGTAGTCACTAAGGTACATCGGCGCACGGCAGTGGTGGCCCACATTTCAGGTGGTGGCACGGGCCTGATGATGGACGCTTACGCTGCCCGCTAAGGACTAGCCGCGCATGCTCCAGGTGCGCGGGCTGCGGAAGTCCTACTCCGGTACCGAAGTGGTGTGCGGCGTGAGTTTCAGCGTCGCGGCCGGGCAATGCTATGGACTGCTCGGGCCCAACGGCGCCGGCAAGACCACCACGTTGAAGTGCTGCCTGGGCCTAACCGCACACGATGCGGGTAGCATTGAGCTGGCCGGACTGTCGATTCCGGACGCCGCGCGCATGGCGCGGAAGCGCGCCGGTGTGTGCCCACAATTCGACAACCTCGATCCTGACTTTACCGTCGCCGAGAATCTTGTGGTCTACGGCCGCTACTTCGGGATCGCCAGGCGCGCCATGCTCGAACGCGTGCCCCGCCTGCTGGAGTTTGCAGGCCTGGAAGACAAGGCGAAGGCCGCTCTTAGCACGCTTTCGGGCGGCATGAAACGGCGCCTGACCCTGGCGCGCGCGCTGGTCAACGATCCGCAGATCATTTTTCTGGATGAGCCCACGACCGGCCTCGATCCTCAGGCGCGTCACCTGATCTGGGATCGACTCAAGGGCCTGCGCGCCAGCGGGAGGACTTTGATCCTGACGACGCATTTTATGGACGAGGCCGAAAGGCTGTGCGATCGGGTTGGCATCATGGATCACGGCAAGCTGATTGCCGAGGACGCCCCGCGAAGCCTGATTGACACGCAAATTGAACCGCAAGTCGTGGAGGTCTACGGGGATGACGTACGGGGTTTCGCCGCCGACATCGCGCCACGCTTCGCGGAGCGTGTGGAGATGACCGGGGAGACCGCATTTTGCTATTGCCGCGACCCTGCCCCGCTGCTTGAAGCACTGCAGAGCCGCGCCGCGTTGCGGGCCCTGTCACGAGCGGCCAACCTCGAGGACGTTTTCATCAAGCTGACCGGACATGATATCCGTGACTAGCTCGCCAATCGAACGGTTCGGGCTGCGCTTCCTATATGTGGTCGGCCGCAATTTCCTGGTTTGGCGCAAATTGATGTTTGCCTCGATGGTCGGGAATATGGCCGACCCTATGATTTACCTGGTTGGACTGGGCTTCGGACTGGGCGCTTTTATGCCCCCGATCTCCGGCATGCGTTACATCAATTTTCTTGCCGGCGGCATGCTCTGCTACAGCGCCATGAACAGCGCGACTTTCGAGTCCCTGTATTCGGCTTTCTCGCGCCTGAAAATCCAGCGCACCTGGGAAGGAATCTTGCATGCGCCGATGACTGTCGCGGACGTGGTGATTGGTGAATGGGTCTGGGCGGCGCTTAAGAGCACCCTCTCCGGTGGTGCCATGCTGGTGGCCATGTATCTGCTGGGGATCGCACACGGATGGCGGCCGCTGACGGTGATGCCGGTCGTGCTGCTGATTGGCCTGGCCTTCTCGGGCCTGGGGCTCATCATGACGGCTCTGGCCAAATCTTACGAATTCTTCGTGTTTTACTTCACGCTGCTGATAACGCCGATGATGTTCGTGTCGGGCGTTTTCTATCCACGCGCGGCTCTGCCGCGTGCGGTGCAGGTGGCCGCGTCGTTTCTGCCCTTGGCCCATGGCGCCGACCTGGCGCGCGGCTTGACCTTAGGATTGCCTATCGCGCACCCGGTGCTGGCCGTAATGGTGTTATTGACCTATGCCACGGCCGGCGTACTGGTGGCTATCGCGTTGATCAAACGCCGCCTGCTCAATTGAGCAGACGGACCAGATTGGCTGCGCTGCTTTTCACGTACTCGGTGTCCCGGGCACTGAACGGGCGCCGTGAGTGCGGAGCGAACGCCGCCAGAACACCGACCAGCGCGCGGCGGCGCCGCAGCGGCACGCTCAGATAGGTGAACGGCGGCGAGGCCGGGGCGGTACGCGCCGTGTCCACGCGTACCGGCTGGTCGTCGTGATCGGCTCGAGCGGCCAAGTCGCCCCTGACGAGCTTGCGCAATGCCTCAAGGTCCCCGATTTGGGAAGCCGGTCGGGAGTAACGGTGTTCAACGTTGTGGCCGGGCACCGTGACGATGATCGTATCGGCCTGGATCTTGGCGGCCAGCACACTGATCAATCGTTCGATGGAATCGGGTTTGGCACCCGCCCCCGCCGCCAACAGCGGCCCCAGACGTGTTTCCAGGACCGCAGGCAGCAGGAGCCTAGCGCGCCGAAAGGGGCCGGCGATGGTCAATGTCAGCGCCCCGGCGATTGTTCCATCGGATTTGCGCATTACGAAAGCGTAGCTGGCCGCCGCATCGAGCACGCAGCGCATGGTGCTGGACGGCCCGCCACCGTCCGCGCCGGCCATCAGGTCGGCGGCCAGCAGCCGCAGTTCTTCGTGATCATCGGCGTCGGTCGCCCAGCTGGCCTGCGCGTTGCGGTCAAAAATTGCCACCGCCTGCACCTGCGGCACGATGGTCTTGACCAATCCGCCAATCGTTGAAAGTTTTGCCACCACGGCCCGCTCCCGCGCCAGAGGGCGCTCATGGCAGTCTCAAACCATGCCTTTTCACGAGTCGCGTAACCGCCGATGCGGTCACAGCCGCAGATTTAGACCAGGGGCGAGTTAGCAATCAGACCTGCGTCACAAGAACGCGCTCCTTGGCGCAGCGGCTAGCCGCCGCTCGGTGGCTCGTGCTCGCGGTGATAGCGGTGAATAGTCCACAGGTAACTTTCCATAAGCGAGTCTTTGCCCAGGCCGACCAGTACCTCGTGACGCCGGCTTGGGGTCGCAAAGCGCAACAGTTCGAGCTTGGCGCGCGCAAAGTGGATCAATTGATTGCGGTATTGCCACAGCAATTCGCGCGTTGCCATCTTGTCCTGGTGCAGCTCCCACACGCCGAGCAGCACGGCAAGAAAACCCATGGAGAAGGTGAGCAAATTTCTGAAGCTAATCCCAGGATGGGACTCATCGCCACCCATTTTCTCGCCGAACAGGAACAAAGTCATGATCACCAGCACGATGACGATAAACAGCGTATTTCGCAGTAGCTTGACACGACGGCTGCTGCGCTCGAGCCTCGCGACCTTGTTAGTGAAGTAGCTGTGCTGGCTCTCGATCCAATGTTTCTCGACGCAGCGCGTCCGCCGCAGGTCCATGTCATGAATCGTCTCCGCCCGTACGTCCGGCACCTCAACGCCCGCCAGCACGAAACTGATCCACCCGAAACCGTGGAACCGATCGATCCCCGAGAGCCCAAGTACTTCGCTCGCGTTGACGCGATGATCGACTCCCGCCAGCCGCAAATAGAATTTCGCCCTCATGGTCTCGGCCAGCGCCCGATAAGTGAGGTGTTTGGCGAACCAATGTTTGCCGCGCAATATGTAGTAGAGCCCCAAGCTGCCCAGCAGGATGGACACATAGGCGATCAGGAGGATTCTGGACTCCGTCAGCTTCTCGTAGATCAGGTACGCTAGTCCCATGGTAAAGGTCATAACGCCAAACAGGCGAAACAGCAGATCCGAACGCCGCTGATAGTGCATCGCCAGCGAATCCGCCTTGACGTACTGCGCGTCGATATCCGCGAGCTTCATCTCTTCTTGCACCGGGGAATCGGCAGGCAGGGTGGCCAGCAACGAATCGTTGTGGACGAGTTCGCCTGAATTCACCAGTTCTCGATATTCACGGTTGTAGCGATTCAGCCCGTTGAGCTGGAACGTCAGTGACGCGGGCATGACGCGCTGCATAAGCAAAGTATTGTCGCCAACGCAGCGCAGGAAGCACGGCTGGTGATCGCTGGCGGTCTGTGTGCTGCTACTTCGCACCGCAGGGATCCAGTACACCAGGCGCTCGGTGGTGTCGTTGTCCTCTGCGGTATCCACCAGCACGATGCTGTCGGCAGCCATATTGACATCGGTCCGGATCCCCAGAAAGCGCAGCACCGTATCGGCGGTCCCACCGGGCAGCGCCAATGAGTGTCCGTCCCACAGGGCGAGCAGCAGGCTGCTGCGCCGAATCAGCGTCTCGGTCAGGTTCGCATACATCGCGTTGCGGTGGGCGGCATCGCCACCGTGCACACCCCTGCCCGGGTGCGGGGGCGGCCGCAATTCCGTGCATCGAACGTCACGGCGTGCCAACAAGTTTTTCAACACCAACAGGGTATCGTCATCGAAATCTGCGGCGTAGTGCTCCAGCGGCATCGGCAGCACCGCTTCGACGCGCACACCCATGTCCAATGCCGTCTCGGCAACCAGCAGGTCGGCCCCCTCGGCCATGCCGACGATGATTTGTATCTCGGTTTCGGGAAGGTGTCGTTTGAGCTCTTGCAGAAATGCGGCAATGGACCCGCGTAATGCGGGAATGTCGTCCGGATCGAGGTCCATGTGTCCGGACACGCCGACTACGAGCGGCGAATTCCCGGTTGCAATGCTCTCTCCTGTGACCACCCAGGGATTGTATTACAGTCGGGCCAGGGTCCCGAGCACTCAGGATTGAACGGCGCGGCGATCGAGCTTAAGTGCACTCGCTCGCCGGTCGTTACTGTCGCTACCTTTTTCCCTCGCCAACCCGCGCCACTATGGGCACGCCGGACCCGGATACGGATCGGCCGAAAGTGTCTGCGGATCAATCGGCAGCGGCCAATCCGAGTTGGGCCGGGCACCGGCGATACGCGTATTGATTGTGTAGTACAAATTGCCAAGACGGCGCACCACGTCGCCGTAGGGATCAGGCAGCCGCAGGAACGGACCGGTGGTAGGCCCGAACTCATTGAAGTCTGTAGTGCCTTCGACAATTTGCTCGCACCGATAGACCTGCTCGGCCGCGCACATATAGTGCGAAGGCCCGCTGTTAAGTAGCGTCTGGCTCTTATTGATGCAGTTCTGCAAGTTCTTGCGGGTAGGCGTATCGGTCCGGAATTTTGTTAGCAACATCACAACGTCGAGATTCAGGTACTTGTAATTGGCGAGTACCAACAGTGACTGAGCGTCAGTAAGACCGCCCCTGGCTGTGGGGTCTTTCGTACGCAACTTAAAGCCTACGCCCTCAAGCGTCAGACCGGGACCGTGGTTGGACTTGGGCGGATCACACGAGGAAGTCATTTCAATCAGCAAAGGCCGACCGTCAAAGGTCCGCTCCGGAGTCTGCTCTTCGACCAGCGAACCGCTGCGGGTCGCAACCGTCGCCAGCGCGCTCGGCACCCCGGGCAGCAGCGGCTGCTTGGGGCAAGTCGGGTTTGTGGTTGCTCCCTTAAGGCCAGGAACCTTCTCCACATCCAACTCGCTGTCACCGTACGTGCCATTAAAGGTATCGATCTGCTCGGCATTGCCGAGAATGAGGGCAAACCCGGTTCCGGTGCTGCCCGACGCACCGCACAAATGATCCGGGATCACCTCGTTCCCGAACCCCTTACATTCCGGCAGGCTCGAGACGTTCAGGCTGCGCGGGGGGTGCCCATTGGTAGCGCCGCAGTTTGCTCCGCGGGGATCAGCCGGCACCACGCATTCCTGCTCCGTGAGGACCGCTCCGGCAGGGATGGCGGCTGCGTTCGGCCCTTCAATCGTGAACGTGTTGCCAGGTACGAGAGTGCAGAATTGCCCGTTGCGGCAATTGTCGACGGTCGTCGTTCCACCGGTGTAGGCGGGCGTGAACGATCCATGCAACCCGAGGTTATAGCCATAGATCAACGGTGAGCCTTGGGACGGGAAGACCTGTCCGTAATCCTGCTCATTGCTTGGATTGCTATTGGGGTAGCTGTAGCAGTGGCAGGCGTTAGCGATCACGCCATTCGGGTCGTACAGAGTGTGGATGTCTTTGCTACCACCTGCGGTCGCGTCCAGATACCAGGCGTTGATGTTCCCGTTGTTATCGGTTGTCACCCACGCCGTTGCGCCTTCGCTGCAACTGGAATTCACGTTCACCGTGCTCACACCGTCGTTCAATGCCATGCTGACAAAGTTCGAGCTCGAGTTCGTGCTACACAGGACATTGACCGCGCCAGTCGAGCAAGCGCCCGGCGCAGCATTACACAGTGGAGCGGCGAGCTGCAGCGCCACTGTGACGGAGTTGCTGGGCCCATACAGGTTGCCCGTCCCCGGGTTCGGGCAATCCGGAGTCCCGCCGGTCAAGCATTCGAACCGATTGAAGCCGCGGCCCGTATACGAATAAGTCGTCGTGACGACCGCTGCATTAAAAGAGTCATTCGAGCCAGTAGGAGTGGTATAGGAAATTACGTTGCCGGTACCTGCAGCAAAGTCATAAAAAGAATAATTGCCGGGACGGCGAGGATTGCCGGGACTGCTGGCGACGTCAGTGGCCCAGATATTAATTTCGTGCGAGCCATTGGCACCCGGTACGCACGGCGGCTGCGTGTTGGAAAATAGCAGGCCGTATATGTCGGGAAAACCTGGATTCGCCCCGGGAGTTACAAGATCATCGTAGTTGAAAGCCCCCAAAGGCGACAGCGAAACCGATCCCACTGTCGGAACGAGACAGTATGTATTGTTGGCTATACCTCCTTTGCTCGTCGCCGCCATGGTAAGCGTGCCACTCGTTGCCAGGAAATTGCCACCACCTGCATTAGTCGTCATCAAAGACCCGGAACCTGTGTACCCGCCAATGTTAAAGCTGAAGGTAATCGGCGGATCCTCTCCACCGCCCGGCTTAAGCGTTGGCGTCGGTCCGGCGGCGCCGACCGGCGCAGCGAACGCCCTGCTCGGCAGTATGATTGCGATGGCTAGAACGAAGCTCGCCAAGAACAGACTGCCTGCACCGAGTATGGTTGCCGCGCGATCTATGGCGCTTGGGAGACCGCCCAAGCTATTGAATCGCGGGTGTAAGTTGCGAAGTGCGTTGATGGACACCAAATTTTTGTGCCACGCGCTCACAAGAGGGCGATTGGCATTCGGCAATGCCGATACGAAATTTGACATCGTCGCGATCTCCCCAAAACCTTAAAAGAAGTTCTTTAGTGATTAACCGAACACGCCGATCTTGCCACTCGACAGGCTGTTGCAAACTCTGTTTTTCTGATTGAAGTGCTTTACACGGGGCACAAATCGTGCGCCGGAGAGTATCACGTGCCCTCGATCAGGTGCGACCAAGTTACCGGCCCAAGAATGCCATACCCGCTTATGTTACTTACCTGGGGTTCTGCGCCGTCGCTGTTGGCCGGATGCCCCCTTACTTCCGCGCGATCACTGGGCAGCAAGCGTCGCCAGGTAATTGCTCAGTTATTCTGCGGTACCACCTGTCGTGGACCCCGAAGTTTCCGGAAACGGGCCGGCCGCTATCACACCTAGCGAGCTTGGCGAATGCGGACTGGCTCATCCATACCAGCGCTACTAGCACCGCGAGACTGAGGAGAAATCTACGTCGCTGGATTGCTTAGCCCAGCACGTGCGCGCGAGTCCCCAATACATCGGAGTGCTCGTGCTAACAGCCCTGCTCAATTGGCTCCACCCTGTCATCGCCGTCGGCGGAAATTGCTCTTATGGATCTATGTCACCCGTGTGGCTCGTGGGTGCTGGATACCGTACCCTGACGGAGAGTGCCTACCTTTTGACGCTGCCGGTCGCGGTGAAGGTTCTCAAGGTAACCCCGAATAAGCGATCGGTAGGCCGCGAGCGCAGCGGGGTCTTTAGCTAGGGCTGCATCGCTATCGAACAGCAGTGATTCGGCTTGGGCATAATTTCCAAGTCCGGTAAGCGCGGCCCCTTCGGCGCCTGCAGCGACCGCCGTAGTCCAGTGTGTAGGCGACAATGCTGCGGAATAAATTTCCTTTGCTTCGTGCGCCGTTTGGGCCGCCTCCGCATATTTTCCGGTGGCGACCTGCAGTATGGCCACATGTGTAAGACTGGCCGCAATGTCGGGGTGCGATTTGTCGAGCAAGCGGCGCCGCATGTCCAGTGCGGTGCGCAAGTAGCGATCGGCAGCGACATAATCGCCGGACAGCGTCAGCCAGAAACCCACCCGATTCATGATCCGCGCCACCTCAGGATGATCGCCTGGGAACAATCGCTGGTAGAGCTGCAGCGACTCTTCCAGGCTAGCGAGCCCTTGGCGTTTGTTGCCTCTTTCATACTGGACGAAAGCAATCTTGCTGAGCGTTTCGGCGACGTCCGGATGGTTGTCGCCGAGCAACTCGCGCTGCATTGTGAGCACTTCGCGGTAGGTTGACTCTGAGCGGGCCAGGTCGCCCTTCTTCATGGACAACAGCGCGAGGTTGGTCAGGGCGGTGGCGATGTAGGGGTGCTTGCTGCCGTACAAGCGACGCATCATGGCGAGGGCTTCATTGAATAGCGCTGCAGCCTGGTCGTACTGGTTATTGTCTTCGAGCATGGACGCCAGATCGTTGATCGCTTCGGCGAGTGCAGGATGCGGCGTCGCGCCACGCAATTTGCGTTGCAGCGCAACGGCCCTTTGCATCAGCGGTATGGCGCTCTTGAGGTCCCCGTCCTGATCCACGGCGTCGGCAAGTTCCTTGAGCGTGGCCGCCGAGTCTTCGTTTATGTCGCCGTATAGTTTTTTCTGTTGGGAGAGCGCCGCGCTTAGACTCGCGCGCGCTTCCGCGTAGCGGCCTTCATAGCCGAGCACGACGCCGAGGCCGTACTGTGCCTTCGCGCGTGCTTCTCGGGTGCGCGGAGTATCCGGCTGGCTGGCCAGCAGCTTCAATACCTGCCGATAGTCCCGCTCGGCGCCCTTGTAGTCCGCCTGAGCCATCAGCAGCCAGCCGCGATGCGAGAAGGAATCCGTCAGCACGATCGGCTCGGTGCCTTTGAGCTGCTGACGGATCGCCACCGCCCCGTCCAGCAGAGGCCGAGCCTGGCTGTACAAGCCGAGGCCCATATATACGGTGCCTAGCGTGTCCTTCAAGGTCGCCTGTATCACCGGTTGGCTGGCCAGGCCAGTATTGATGCGCGCTGCGCCCTTATCGAGCATCTCCCGCGCGGTGACGCTGTTGCCGCGCGCCTCGCTCGGGTCCGAGATCTTGAACAGGTCGACCAGGAAATTCGTGGTCTGGCGTGCGGTTTCCGCCTCCGCTTCGGCGCGGACCGTCTGGCGTTGGGCCGAATTGCGCTGAAAAAGTGCGTAGACCGCGAGCCCGCTGGTGATGACCATGCCCGCCATGGCCGCGCAGGCGATCACGAACAGGCGGCGGTTGCGGCGCTGGCGCTCGCGTTGCGCCAGAGCGTCATAGCCCAGTCCCAGCACGCCCGCGATGACTTTAAGTTTGGCGCGACTCTTGCCGTCCTTGCCGGTACGCGCGTCAGCGGCAATCGGTTCGGTGCGCGTGTCGCCAAGTGATCCATCGGGCGCCAGTCGGAAACGAAGCGCCGGAGGAAAGCATTCCTCGCCTTCCCGGCCGGCCATATCGGTGGCGTTGGGTTCGCCACCGACGATCAGACACAAAATCCGGTCTTCGCGGCCGAGCCGCTTGAAGGCGAGAATTTCCTCGTTGACCCATTTGGATTTTGCCGCTTGCGGCGAGCAAATAACGATCTGGCAGCTGGATTGCTCGAGTGCCGCGCTGATCAGCGCGCCCAGATCCGTTGCACTCGGTAGCTCTTCCCGATCCCGGAACACGGGCGACATGCGCCTGGGCACAGATCCGCGAGAGGTCACAGTACCCACCAGTGATTTGGGCGGATGGTAGGACTCAAGTCCCCGATGCAACCACTCAGCCCATTTCGTGTCGCGATGACTGTAACTGATGAACGCCCAGTATTTTGACGAATCCGCGGGCGAATTCCTCGGCACGGGGGTCGCGGCGGCCGGCGTCACGGGTTTTCATACCTCATATAGATAGAGTCACAGTAGCTTCCAGCGAATTCGAACTACCACCTCGGGGCATGGCAGGGCCATTTGTATACACCGGGAGCCACCAGATGGACAGTGCAATGGCAGCCGGCAATGCCACTGAGGTGCCTGCCTGAAAGTCAGGCGGATGCGTTCGCCGAGCTGGCAGTGTCTACAGGGCAGCCGGTTCTGTAGCTCGAAGGCGCATATATACAATCACGTCCAACCAAATCGGAGCGACGTGAAATCCAAGGCGGTCCGAAGAGGCAGGGTTTCGCATCTGGGAGCCGTCTCGACCTACGAGAGCTCAGGCCGCCGCTCCCCGTAGACGCAGCGCATTTCCAGTCACCGAAATCGAGGAGTCACTCATCGTGAGCGTGGAGACTGGTCGTCCCCGCGTATTGGCGGTCGTTTGGTCACGCACCCGCACCAGCGCCGGCCGGTCATCCTCGGTCGCGTCTGCCGCCGTCGCTGCCTACCCTAGTACTTAGCAGCTGAACCGGACCAAAAGCTCATTGAGAGGTAAAATACGCACCGCGGTCTTACGTCGGTCTTATAAAGCCGACCTTTATTCAGTCAAGGTCGCGATCCAGTTCAGGAAGTGCCAGCTAAGAGCCTTTGCGCCACGGCCGCCT
This sequence comes from Steroidobacterales bacterium, assembly GCA_038234675.1. Taxonomy (GTDB): domain Bacteria; phylum Pseudomonadota; class Gammaproteobacteria; order Steroidobacterales; family Steroidobacteraceae; genus FEN-1191. Next base: position 216 of record JBBQTF010000041.1, on the reverse strand, counting down.
GCTCTACCAATGGCGCCACGGCGCACTCCAAAACTCGGCTTCTTAAGTGCGCAAAGAGGTTCCGTGTAGAAATGACCCCGGCGGCCACCCAAACTCCCCCACCTGTGGCCGGGTCAAAATCCCCCACCTCTGATGCTGTAAACGGGCGCCAACCGGCGCCCGGCTGAGCCGCGGCGAGACGTTACGCTGAACCCCTTTTCGGCAGTTAAGGGGTGA
>JBBQTF010000040.1:0-24086 GCA_038234675.1 Steroidobacterales bacterium | reverse complement strand
ATAGGCCATGAACTGGCCCCCGTACGTCTCGGCCATCACCTTCGTCAACGCCGCCGTTAAAGTCGTCTTGCCGTGGTCCACATGACCAATCGTGCCCACGTTAATGTGCGGCTTGTTGCGTTCGAATTTTTCCTTAGACATTACCCGACCCTCAATTACTTCTTGATGATGCCTTCGGCAATATGCGAGGGCACTTCCACGTACTTCGAAAACTCCATTGTAAAGGTCGCGCGACCCTGGCTCATCGAGCGCACGGTGGTCGCGTACCCGAACATTTCCGACAGCGGCACATCGGCGGTGATGACCTTGCCCGAAAGCGAGTCATCCATACCGGTAATTTGCCCGCGACGGCGATTCAGGTCGCCGATGACGTCGCCCGAATAGTCCTCCGGCGTCACCACTTCCACCTTCATGATCGGCTCGAGCAACACCGGCTTGGCGCGCCGGAAGCCTTCCTTGAAGCCCATGCTGCCGGCGATCTTGAACGCCATTTCGTTCGAGTCGACGTCATGATAGGAACCGTCGAACAGCGTCACTTTCACGTCCACGACCGGGTAGCCGGCGACCACCCCGGTCTCAACCGCTTCTTTGATGCCCTTGTCGACCGCCGGGATGTATTCACGCGGCACGCTTCCACCGACGATGCCGTTGACGAATTCGTAGCCCTTACCCTGCTCGTGCGGCTCGATTTTCAGCCACACGTGGCCGTATTGGCCGCGACCGCCTGACTGGCGCACGAACTTGCCTTCCGACTCGACCTTGGCTCGTATGGTCTCGCGATAGGCCACCTGGGGCTTGCCGACGTTGGCCTCCACCTTGAACTCGCGCTTCATGCGGTCGACGATGATTTCCAGATGCAGTTCGCCCATGCCCGAAATAATCGTCTGTCCCGACTCTTCGTCGGTGTGCACCCGGAAGGAAGGATCTTCCTTGGCGAGGCGCTGCAGGGCCACGCCCATTTTCTCCTGGTCGACCTTGGTCTTTGGCTCGACCGCGACCGAGATCACCGGCTCGGGGAAAATCATCTTCTCGAGCGTAATGACCTTGTCTTCATCGCACAGCGTATCGCCGGTGATGACGTCCTTCAGGCCCACGGCCGCGGCGATATCGCCGGCGCGCACTTCCTTGATCTCGGTGCGCTCGCTGGCATGCATCTGCAACAGCCGGCCGATGCGCTCGGTCTTGTCCTTGGTTGGCACGTACACCGAATCGCCCGAGTTAAGCGTGCCGGAATATACGCGGAAGAAAGTCAGGTTGCCGACGAACGGGTCGTTGAGGATCTTGAAGGCGAGCGCCGAGAACGGGTCATCGTCACTGGCCTTACGCGTGTCCGGTTCGCCGTCACTGTTGGTGCCCTTGACAGCGGGCATCTCCAGCGGCGAAGGCATGTATTCAATGACCGCGTCCAGCAATGCCTGTACGCCCTTATTCTTGAAGGCCGTGCCGCACATGCAGATCACGATCTCGTTCTTGAACGCGCGCTGGCGTAGACCTTGCTGGATCTCCGCCTCGGTCAGTTCGGTCCCCTCGAGGTACTTATTGAGCAGTTCCTCGTTGCCTTCTGCCGCGGCCTCGATCATCTTGTGCCGGTATTCCTCGGCCTGGGCTTGCAGCGCTTCGGGGATTTCGCGGTACTCGAACTTCATTCCCTGGGTTTCCATGTCCCAGTAAATGGCCTTCATGCGCACCAGGTCGATGACACCCTCAAAGTTTTCCTCAGCGCCAATCGGCAACTGCACGGGCACCGGATTGCCGCGCAGGCGAGTGCGGATCTGATCAATGCAACGGAAGAAATTAGCGCCGGCACGATCCATTTTATTTACGAAAGCAATGCGCGGCACGCCGTAGCGGTTCATCTGGCGCCAAACGGTTTCCGACTGGGGTTGCACGCCCGAGACCGCGCAAAACAGCGCTACCGCAGAGTCCAGTACCCGGAGCGAACGCTCCACTTCGATCGTGAAATCGACGTGCCCGGGCGTGTCGATAATGTTGATGCGGTACTCAGGGAGGGTCTTGTCCATGCCCTTCCAGAAGCAGGTGGTCGCCGCGGAGGTAATGGTGATACCACGCTCCTGCTCTTGCTCCATGTAATCCATGATCGCGGCGCCGTCGTGCACTTCGCCGATCTTGTGCGATACGCCGGTATAAAAAAGAATGCGCTCGGTCGTCGTCGTCTTACCGGCGTCGATATGCGCCGAGATGCCGATATTCCGATAACGCTCGATGGGCGTCACACGTGCCACGATGTATTCCTCTCACCAACGATAGTGGGCGAAGGCCTTGTTCGCCTCCGCCATACGATGCGTATCTTCGCGCTTGCGTACGGCATTGCCACGGTTCTCGGCCGCATCCAGCAGCTCATGCGCGAGGCGGTGCGCCATTGACTTCTCGCTACGCGCGCGTGCCGCTTCGATGACCCAGCGCATTGCCAGCGCTTGACGTCGGCTGGCACGAACTTCGATGGGTACCTGATAGGTGGCGCCGCCGACCCGCCGGCTCTTGACCTCGACCGTGGGCTTTACGTTCTCCAAAGCCGTCGAAAGGACTTCAAGCGCCTCGGAGCCGCCGCGCCCGGTCTTCTCGGTAATGCGGTCGAGCGCGCCATAAATAATGCGCTCGGCCGCGTATTTCTTGCCGCTTTCCATCACGACGTTCATGAATTTCGCGAGCATATCGCTCTTGAATTTCGGATCCGGAAGGATTGTCCGGCTGGGCGCTGCTGCGCGACGCGACATGGCTGATACCTCTGATTATTTCTTCGGGCGCTTGGCGCCGTACTTGGAACGACTCTGCCGACGATTGCCGACGCCGGCACAATCGAGCGTCCCGCGCACGGTGTGATAACGAACGCCTGGAAGGTCCTTGACGCGGCCGCCACGAATCAGCACCACCGAGTGCTCCTGTAGATTGTGACCTTCGCCACCTATGTAACTGGTGACTTCATAGCCATTAGTCAAGCGTACGCGGCAGACTTTTCGAAGCGCCGAATTCGGCTTCTTCGGAGTCGTGGTATACACGCGCGTGCACACGCCGCGCTTCTGCGGGGAGGCCCCGAGAGCCGGCACCTTGGTTTTCTCCGCCCGCACTCGACGTGGCTGGCGAATTAGCTGACCGGTTGTGGCCATGTAAACTCCAATAAAATCAGACATTTAACGCGAAAGAGACGAGTCGGGCCGCCTAGCCAGGCGGCCCGACACTAACGATTCACTGTTTTTGCGGCACGGCGAGCAACTGGCCGAGCCTGCAAAGGCCGGCGATTCTAGGTACCAGGGGGTCTCAAGTCAACGGGTTGCTGCCCTGCGGCACGCCGCCCCGGAGGGTACCGGTCCACGCCTAAAGGTCCGACCGGACGGCTCCTTACATGCGCCGTGCCAATGCCGGCCGCTAGTCAACGAGAAGGAGCGCTGGCCAGGTCCTTGACCAGCACGTACCAGAACTCCAAGTAGTCGTAAAATGACTTGACCGGCACACGCTCGTTCAGGCCGTGCATGTAGTTGTCGCTGTCCTTGATAAAGCCCGCGCCGACCCCGTAGGTGGCTATGCCGATCCCACGGGTAAAGACGGCATCCGACAGGCCCGGTTCCTGCATCGGCACGATGGTCACTCCGGGGTAGCGCACGTGGAGGGCCTTACCTACACCGGCCAGCACGTCTGCCCGCAACGGCGAAGCGTTGCTCCAGAAAGGTGTGCCGACCGATGTCACCGTCACCTTCGTGCCCACGCCCCCTTGCAAGGTCGCCTTAACTGCAGCCGGATCGATGCCCGGAAAAATGCGGCAGTTAACGGTCACGGTGGCCGATTCGGGCAATGCGTTCTCGGCATGGCCACCACGCAGCAGCGTCGGCACACAGGTGGTTTGCGTCATGCCCACATAGGTGGGGCTATGGGCGAGCGCCGTTGCGGCCTTCTTGTCGTGAGGATCGGCCCCGAACTGCTGCATTGCCTGCCCAAGTGGCCCGGGCGTCAATTTGCCGATTCCTTTGAAATAGCCGAGTGTGGTGTCGTTCCACATGATCGGAAACTGGTAGGCCTGCAATTTCTTGAGCGCATCGGCGAGCTCGTATATGGCGTTGTCCGCCCTCGGCAGCGAGCTGTGGCCGCCTGGATTGGTCACCGTCAGGTCGTAGCTTGCGTAGGACTTTTCCGCGGTACCGAGACTGAAAAACAGGGGCAGGCCGCTACTCTCATCGAGCGTCGCATTGCCGGCGTCTGCATTCAGCGCAAAGTCCGCCTCGATCAGGTCGCGATGATTTTTCACCAGATCCGCGGTCGTATCCTCGGTGGTTTCCTCATCGCCCGTAAACATGAGGATCAGGTCGCGGCGCGGCACGAATCCCTCGCTCTTGAGCCTTAGGAATGTTGCCGCTTCGCAGGTCAGGCCGCCCTTGACGTCGAACGTGCCGCGGCCGAAGAAAAACCCGTTTTCCTCCACCAACGAGAAGGGGTCGCGCTGCCATTCCTCGCGTTTAGCCGTCACGACATCCATGTGCGCCATCATCAGTATTGGCGTGCCGCCGCTCCCGTCACCGCGGTAGCGCACTAACATCGAGGCGGTCTCGCCCAAAGGGAAAATATGGATGTCGGCTTCGGCAAACCCGGCGGCTCGAAATTCTCCGGCCAAGTACGCGGCCATGGCCGGGACCTGGGCCAGACCCACCGAGGTCTTAAAACCGATCACGCGCTCCAGAATTGCCCGCGCCTTGGCTTCCGGCGCCGTCAGCGTCGAGGGCGGGGTTTGAGCCGCGCACATCGAAACTGCCAGCACACCCATCAGTGCGCCGTTTAGCCGCTTAATCATGATGGAAGCTAATTTAGCATGCCAAGCCGGCGACCGACCGCCCTCACTTGATCGAGGCGATGAGTTCGTCCGGGTTGTACACCTTGCCCAGCCGCACCACTCTGTTGATGCGACTGGCGTTGGCAATGTCAGTCGTGGGGTCGGCATCGAGCAGCACGAGGTCGGCTACGCGACCGACGGCAATCACGCCGGCCACATTTTCGCGATGTGCCGCGCGCGCGCCCACCGTTGTCGCCGCGCGCAACACCTGGATCGGCGAAAGGCCGGCCTGCTGCATCAGCGACATTTCGCGAAATACGGAAGGCCCGTGCAGGGTGCCGATGTTTCCGGCATCGGTGCCCATCACCACGGGAATCCCGGCGTCGTACACCGCCTTGAGGTTGCGCAGCATGGTGCTTACCGGCGGCGGCTCCTTGCCGGCCGCGCGCAGCTTGCGGACAGGTTCGGGAACTTTGTCATCCGGCAACGTGCGCATGTCATCCATCGTTGCCAAGACCTGTGGGTCTGCAAGCCGCCGCTCCGCATCGGTCGGGCGCCACAGGCCGGCAAACATGTAGTCGTAGCCCGATTCCACCCAGAGCGTGGGACAGTAGAGCGCCTTGTTGCGCTTCATCAGTGCCAGGAAATCGGCGTCCACCGGGACATCTTCGACCGAGTGCACGAGATAGTCCGCGCCTGCGCGCAACGCCGCCTTTGCGGTTTCCAGTTCGGTTGCGTGAACCGCCAGTGGTCTTCCCGCACGATGGGCGGCGTCGGCGACCGCGCGAACGATCGCTTCCTGGGCGGCCAGATCCGTGCCAGGCTCGTGAATGAACCACACCTTGACGTAGTCCGGGTGACGTGCGAGCTCACGCGCCACCAGCGCCTTGCCTTCGGCCACGGTTGAGGTGCGGATGATGGGCGGGTCGTCGAGCTCCAAGGGCGGATCGGCGATCATTGAAATCAGCGGGCCGGCCACTGCCACGGCGGGCGCGACGACCGCGGCACGTGCCGCATCGCGTATCGTGAAGTTCCACATGGGCCCGCCGACATCCACAACTGAGGTGACGCCACTGGCCAGCCACACCTTGAATGTCGACGGCAGGCGCGCCTTGTTGCGCGCGACTTCGGATGCGTAGGGAACGACGGCAGTCAGGTCCACAGCGTCCGGTCGGGTATAGGGGTTGCCGGATTGGAAAAAATGAACGTGCCCATCGCTGAGCCCAGGAATCAGCCATTTTCCGGAACCGTCTATCACCTGGGCGCCGGGCGGAATGTGAGTCGACGCCGTGGGGCCGATCGCGCTGATGAGCTCGCCCCTGGTTATCACCGTCTGGTCGGGATCAATTGCCTTGCCGCGCTCGCGCTCAGGATGCACCACCGCAACATGGATAAAAGCTACGGGCGCATTCATCGGTCCATGAGCGGCCTCTGCGACGGAGGCGCCCAACAGCGCACTGAGCATCAGGCACAGGTTTGTTTTCTTCAATTTACCTTTCCTTATGCAGCCGCAGCCGCGTGAGTGGCAACGCACGGCCGCGGGCGGGCACTGCGCCGTCAAGAGCACGGCTCGGGATGGTCATATCCTCCGCCCGAGAGGGGCGCACCGGTTACTCACGGATATTTATGTTCGACCACGCCGCGCACCGGGTGGGTGTCGTACACCAGGACGATCGACTGTATTTTGCCGGTGCTTGGATCAAAGTTGAATACGTCAGCACAGTCGAATGACACCCTAGAGCCATCTTTGAGCCGCCAGTCATAGAGGTAGTAAGCGACGGCGCGCAAATGGCCTTCGGCGCTCACCAGCACATCATGCACCGTGAGTCTCGTGCCGTTGGACGCATCGGCTACTTGCTTGACAAACTGCCGCACCGGTAACCGCCCCAGGAAAGGCGATTCGACCCAACCGTCGGGGATAAAAAGCGCGGCGGCTTTATTGGCATCGCCGGCCTCGAGCGCCTTCAAATAATTGTGCACTGTCTGCTGCATACGCGCCTCCTTATGTCTTGGCGCCCCAGGTCCGACCGTGCGATCGCCGGCGGTTTCTCCAGACGCACGGCCATCATAGTAGGAGTAAAAGAGCTTGGCTAATCATCCCGCGACGCATGTCGCAAGGCCTGCTCAAAGAGGCTTACGGCCTGCGGAGTGCTGTGGCAGTCCGTCTTTGGGTAGGTCCCACGGTGGCGTATCTCGCATCCAAATGTGATCGGTCGGGGCCGCCCGCTCCGGGTACTCGAGGCTGCAAATCGTCACGTCGATTTCCGTGGGACGTGCGGCGTTGCGGTAAGTGAGCGGTGTGCCGCACCGTCCGCAGAAGCCGCGATGCACACCGGCTGACGATTCGAATTCCTGGGGGGCACCATCCAGCCAGTGCAGGTCGCCGCGCCGCACCGTCAACCAACCGACCGCATGCGCACCTGCCGCTCGCCGACACGACTCGCAGTGACACAGCGTTGGCGGATACAGCAACGGGCCGCAGCGATAACGGATCGCCTTGCACAGGCATCGGCCGTTTAGGGACTGTTCCATGGGATGCACGCGCCCCCGGCGGGAAATGGCAGCTATTATATGAGCTTGGTGAACTGTTGGAGGTCGATCCCCGTGCGCCGAGCATCACATCTAGCGATGATTCCCTTGCTGATGCTCGGCTCCAGCCTCGCCGCCGCGGCGCCCGCGCCGAAGCCCGCTGCATTGGACGTGGCAAGCGCTACGCGCTTCGCAAACCTGGCGCTCAAATGCCTGCATAGCGAATACCCCAACCACATCAGTCACACCCTGGACAGTGATGCGGCGGCGCTCCCTCCTCACGTATTAACGCCCGCGTTCTACGGTTGCCTGGACTGGCACTCGGACGTCCACGGCCACTGGCTGCTGATTCGCCTGCTGCGTTTGTTTCCGCAAGTGCCATTCGCGGGGGCGGCGCGAGCGGAAGTGGCTCGAAGTCTGACGGCGGAGAACATTTCCGGCGAACTAAAGTACCTGCAGCAATCGGACCGGGCCTCGTTCGAACGACCCTACGGGCTGGCGTGGGTGTTGCAATTGTCCGCCGAGCTGCGCGAATGGCAGGACCCTCAGGCGCAGCAGTGGGCGGCGACTCTGCGACCGCTGGAGACCGAGGCGGCGCTGCGGTTGGCAAATTGGCTCCCCAAGCTGCATTACCCGATCCGGGTCGGCGAGCATGATCAGACGGCATTCTCGTTCGGGCTAATCTGGGACTGGGCGGGCGTCGCCGGGGATACGCACATGCACGAGCTGCTCAAGGACGCGGCACAAAGATTTTATATCAATGACCGTAACTGCCCGTTGCGCTACGAACCCTCCGGTGAGGACTTTCTCTCCCCGTGTCTGGCCGAGGCTGATTTCATGCGACGGGTTCTGGATCAGAAAGCTTTCGGGCACTGGTTGTCGGCCTTCCTGCCCGAGGTTCCTCACGATGAGAGCTCCTCCTGGCTCCAGCCCGCGGTAGTTACGGATCGCTCCGATCCGAAACTGGCTCACATTGACGGACTTAATCTGAGTCGCGCCTGGATGCTCGAGGGGATCGCCCACGGGCTTACCCATGGTGATCGACGCATCCCGGGTTTGCTGCACGCGGCCGCGCGCCACCGTGAAGTTGCGCTACCGGCGGTGACCGGCGAGCACTACGAGGGGGGCCATTGGCTGGGCACGTTCGCGGTTTACTTGGCCAGCGGGGCCGGGCTGCGCTGACCGCTCTCGAGGTGCAGGAGCATTCGCTTGCGCCATAACCCCCCGCCGTAGCCACCGAGTTCGCCGTTAGCGTTTACCACCCGATGGCAGGGAATCAGGATGGCAATGCGATTCATGCCGTTGGCGGTGCCTACCGCCCGAACCGCCTGCGGATGTCCCACCTTGCTGGCCAGCTCCCTGTAGGAGCACGTGCTTCCGTACGGAATGTCCAACAGGGCCGCCCACACTTTCTGCTGAAACGGCGTGCCCGGATAGCTCAGCGGGATCGTGAAGCGCCTGCGCTCGCCAGAGAAGTATTCCTGAAGCTGTTGCTGCAACGCGATGACAACACCGTTGGAGCCTGGCAACAGTGCGGCGCAAAAACGCCGCCGAAGTGTCCGGAATTGGGTCTCGAGCATGCGCCGATCGCTGAACTCAAGCAGGCATACGCCCTGCTCGGTAGTGCCGACCACCAACGGGCCGGCCACGGTACGGATCCAGCTTAGAGTAATGAGATTGCAATTTTGAGCGTCCGAAGGCGGGCCGCCGAACACCCGGGCATACGCTGAGCGAAAGCCGCTTTCCGATCCGAATCCGCTGGCGTGAGCCACATCGGGTACCGAGTCGCCTCCTTTGATGCGGCGAAACGCTTCGCTCAGCCGTTGCGCACGGCAGTACGCCTGAAATGTCATCCCATGGTGTTGCAGGAAATACCGCCGGGCGCGCGCCGGATCCACGCCCATGCCGCGCAGTTCATGGGCCGCGACACGGCCGGCAGTGGACGCTTCGACTCTTCGCATCAGCCGGCCGACCCAGGCGGGAGGTTTTCCATCCGTATCGAGCGGCCGACAACGCTTGCAGGGGCGGTAACCGGAGAATAGCGCCTCGCGATGGGTTGCGAAAAATTCGACGTTCTGAGGCTTGGGCTTACGCGCACTGCAGGAAGGTCGGCAAAAAACGCCGGTGGTTTTCACGGCGGTGTAGAAAATACCGTCATACGAGCTGTCACTGTTTGACAGCGCACGCTGCATTTCGCGAGTGGACAACTGCGGATACATGAAAAAGAAAATAGCACCCGGCCCCGTGTATCGCCCACCTTAAAAGCGACATCAAATTCGTGGGGGACGGACCTGGATCCCAACTCAGTTGTGGACGAGACCGGAGCGCCCGAAGACAATAGCGACCCGCACCCACCGAAGGGGTTTTTGGACATGGCCACTATTGCGTTTGGGGTAGTCCTGAAGACGCGGCGCAGCGCGCTCATTCGGTGCGCCATCGGACTACTCGCGTGCGGCGGTGCCCCGTTGGCGGCAAAGGTCACACCCGCTTTGACCGCCGCTCCCCTACGAGATCTGGCCGCCTCCGGACGGCTGCCGGACTTGCGATGGCCGGATTTTGCGGATTACCGCAATGATGTGCAAAGGTTTTATGAGGCGTCGGACTTTGAGGGCGGCTGGAGCAAAGACGGTAAGCCCACGCCCCAGGCGCAAGCCATAATAGAGGTGCTACAGCAGGCTCAGGAGAAGGGCCTGAATCCTGAAGACTACGACGCCTCGCGCTGGGCAGCGCGGTTGCAGCAACTTCGTGAGCCCGGCGCGCGGGCGAGCTACGATTTGGCCTTGACTGTCTGCGTGATGCGCTACGTCTCGGACCTGCACGTCGGCAGGGTCAACCCCAGACAGGTGAAGTTCGCGATTGCGGTAAGGCACTCGGATTACGATCTGGCGCAGTTCCTGCGCCAGGACCTGCTCCACGGTACGAACGTCAAGGCCGAACTCAACGCGGCGGAGCCGACGTTTCCCGGTTACCAGCGCAACTTGACGTCCCTGCACCAATACCTGGCCTTGTCCCATCAGGATGACGGCGGGGTACTGCCCGCAACTCCGAAGGGCCTCGATGCGGGGGGTCACTATGCAGGGGTGCCGCGCCTGAGCCGACTCCTGCGACTGCTCGGCGACTTGCCACCCGACGCAACGCTACCTCCAGGGGATCTTTATGGACCGCCACTCGTAGAGGGAGTGCGGCGTTTTCAGGCGCGTCATGGCCTCGCCCCCGATGGGCGCTTGGGCGGCCAGACACTGAAAGAGCTGAACACTCCCTTGGCAGCACGAGTCGAACAGCTTAGCCTGACCCTGGAGCGCTGGCGCTGGTTACGCCCAGAGTTTCCGCAACCCCCGGTGGTCGTCAATATTCCGGAGTTCCGGCTACGGGCCTTGGACGGCAGCGGGAAGATTGTCCTGACGATGAACGTGATCGTGGGCAAGGCGCTTCGACACGATACACCCGTATTTGAGAAGGATATGGAGTACCTGGTCTTTCGCCCCTATTGGAACGTGCCGCGCAGCATTCAGCGCAGCGAAATCGTGCCTGCCATCGAGCGTGATCGCAATTACCTTGCCAAACGCAATTACGAGGTCACCACCTTGGCGGGACAGCCCGTGACCTCGGGGGCTATCGACGATGAGGTGCTGGCACAATTGCGCGCGGGCAAGCTCGCCGTCCGCCAGAAACCTGGGCCGACCAATTCACTCGGACTCATCAAGCTGATCTTTCCCAATGAGAACAACGTCTACCTGCACAGCACCCCCTCACAGCAACTGTTCTCGCGAAATCGACGCGACTTCAGCCATGGATGCATACGCGTGGAAAAGCCCGAAGAGCTGGCAGCGTGGGCCCTGAGGGGCAAGCCAGAATGGACACTGCAGAAGGTTCGAGCGGCCATGCAGGAGGGCAAGGACAATGTCCAAGTCAATCTTCCCAAGCCGATTCCGGTGCTAATCCTCTATAGAACGGCGGTGACGGACGTGTCGGGATCGGTCCATTTCTACGCCGATATTTACGGGCACGACAGCGAGCTTAAGAAGGCCCTCGCCAAGGGTTATCCGTACCACCGCCAAGCCTAAGGCGCTCCACCGGCAGCCAAACGCCCGAGGAGTTCTCAAGCAACTCGAGTTCCCGGCACGCGCAAGGTATCGGACCGTACGATCGCAGCGTCGATGTGAGTTCCAACTCCACTCCATGATCGTCGGAGGCGCTTTTTCGCACGACTGATATGTGCGGGACGAGCGTTTCTCTGGCTTGTCTCTCGCGCTCCGTGGTGCCTAGGGCCGGGACTAGCCTTGCCCTCAGGAGCACAAACGGGCCGGCCGGTTCTGCCGCCAGGTACAAGGTCGCCGGGAAGCGCCCCACCCGCGTTATCTGATATTCAAAGGGCGCCATCGATGACACGCTCGCGGCGAGGTGCTGCAAAAAAATCGGTTCGAGGGGCCCAGAGGGCATGTTCGCATGCACTAGGGTGACATGGGCACGCAGACCGCGCTTTGCGGACGGATCGAATCGTGCACGCAACTGCGCAATATGAGGTTCGACCTCGGGGACCGGCACCATGATCAAAAGCTGCGGCATGTGCGTGAGGCCGCCTATCCGCGCCACGCCCGTCGCGCGGACCATGTCTGTCGCGGTGATGGAACGCAAACTCGACTTTCGCCGAAATCCAAGCCGGATCCTGCCGGGCCACGGATGCGGCGAAGCGGGCCCACTATCATGCCCGCCTCGCCACAACCTTGAGGCTCTACCTTAGCCCGCCGCGCTCTCTTCCTCGCTTACGGGCGTGGCACTTTCCTCCGCATCGGCTAGGGTCGCCCCCACATCCATGAACCCACGGGGCTCGACTGCGTCGTTCTTGAGTCGCCGGTGAGCGTGGGCCGCAAAGCCCGTGCCCGCCGGTATCAGGCGACCGACGATGACATTTTCCTTCAGGCCACGCAGATCGTCCTTAAGCCCGCGTACCGCCGCTTCGGTCAGCACGCGAGTGGTCTCCTGGAAGGAAGCCGCCGATATGAATGACTCCGTGGCCAACGATGCCTTGGTAATACCGAGCAGCACGGGCTGCAACCGCGCCCCTTCCTTGCCGCCCTCGGTCGCGCGATCGTTGATCGCCAGTGCCCGTGAGCGATCGAGTTGTTCGCCGCGCAGCAGCGAGGTATCGCCGATCGCCATGACCTCGGTCTTGCGCAGCATCTGCCGGATGATCACCTCGATGTGCTTGTCATTAATTTTTACGCCCTGCAGCCGGTACACATCCTGGATCTCGCGCACCAGGTAATTGGCCAGCGGCTCGACGCCCTGCAGGCGCAGGATGTCGTGCGGGTTCGGTTCACCGTCGGCGATGACCTCGCCGCGCTCGACCTGCTCGCCCTCGAAGACGTTCAGTTGGCGCCACTTCGGGATCAACTCTTCGTACTTTTCACCGTGCTCGTCCGTGATGACCAGCCGACGCTTGCCTTTGGTTTCCTTGCCAAAGCTCACGGTACCGGTCTTCTCGGCCAGAATTGCCGGATCCTTCGGCTTGCGGGCCTCGAACAGGTCCGCCACGCGTGGCAATCCGCCGGTAATGTCGCGGGTCTTGGATGATTCCTGCGGAATGCGCGCAATGATGTCGCCGACTGACACCTTGGCCCCGTCGGTAAGATTGACCAACGCGCCCGGAGGCAGGTTATAGACGGCCGGGATGATGGTATTGGCAAAGGTGAGTTCCTTGCCCTTGGCCGACAGCAGTTTGATCGTCGGCCGCAGCTCCTTCCCGCCGCGCTGCTTGGAATCGAGCACCACGGTGCTCGACAGGCCGGTCACCTCATCGACCTGAGTGGCGACCGTCAGGCCGTCAACGAAGTCGGTAAAGCGAATGTTGCCGGCTACTTCAGTAACCACAGGGTGCGTGTGCGGATCCCAAGTGGCCACCACCTGGCCGCCTACGACCTTGGCGCCTTCCTTCGAATTGATAGTTGCGCCGAAAGGAATCTTGTAGCGCTCACGCTCGCGGCCGAACTCGTCGACCACGCCAATTTCTCCAGAACGCGATACCGCCACCAGGTGACCTTTCTCATGCTCGACGGTCTTGATGTGATGAAACCGGAGCGTGCCCTTGTTGCGAATCTCCACGCTGCTGGCAGCAGCAGCCCGCGAGGCCGCGCCGCCGATGTGGAAGGTACGCATCGTCAGCTGCGTGCCCGGCTCGCCGATCGACTGCGCGGCAATTACCCCCACCGCTTCGCCGATATTGATGAGCCGGCCGCGCCCCAGGTCACGACCGTAGCAGTTGCAGCACACGCCATAACGAGTCCGGCAGCTGATGGGTGAACGCACGCTGATCTGATCGACGCCTTCCTGCTCGATCAGTCGCACCAAGCTCTCGTCGAGCAGAGTATTGGCAGGCAAAAGCACCTTGTCGGTACCGGGCTTGAGCACGTCCGAAGCCACCACGCGCCCCAGCGCTCGCTCGCCCAGCGCCTCGACCACATCACCGCCTTCAACCAGTGGCGACATCGATAAACCGCTGGTGGTACCACAATCGACCTCGGTCACCACCAGATCCTGGGCAACGTCCACCAGACGCCGAGTCAGGTAGCCAGAGTTCGCGGTCTTGAGGGCGGTGTCCGCCAGACCCTTGCGCGCGCCGTGCGTTGAGATGAAGTATTGCAGCACATTGAGGCCTTCACGGAAATTCGCCGTGATGGGCGTCTCGATGATCGAGCCGTCGGGCTTGGCCATCAGGCCGCGCATGCCAGCGAGCTGGCGAATCTGCGCCGCACTGCCGCGCGCGCCCGAGTCGGCCATCATGAAGATTGAATTAAACGACTTCTGGCGCTGCTTGACGCCCAGAGAATCAACGGCGTCTTCTGTACCCAACTTCTCCATCATCGCCTTGGCAACCTGGTCATTGGCGCGCGACCAGATGTCCACCACCTTGTTGTAGCGCTCGCCATTGGTCACGAGACCGGAGGCGTACTGGTCCTGGATTTCCTTGACCTCGCGCTCGGCCGCACCCACCAGCTTGACCTTTTGCTCGGGGATCACGATGTCGTCGATGCCGAAGGAAACTGCCGATCGCGTGGCGTACTGGAAGCCCATGTACATCAGCTGATCGGCGAAAACCACCGTCTCCTTGAGGCCCAGGATGCGGTAGCAGGCATTAATGATCGCCGAAATATTCTTCTTGGTCATGTCCTGGTTGATCATGTCGAAGGACATGCCCTTAGGCAGGATCTCCGATAACAGCGCACGGCCGACCGTAGTGGCGATCAGTCGCGATTTTGGCTCGAGCGCACCGGCCTCGCTCCCGCGCACGTGCTCCTTGATGCGCACCTTGATGCGGGCCTGCAGGTCGACCGAGCGGCTTTCGTAGGCGCGGTGCGCCTCTTGCACGTCACTGAAGTACATGCCTTCGCCCCGTGCCCCGACGAACTCACGGGTCAGGTAATAAAGTCCGAGCACCACGTCCTGCGAGGGCACGATGATCGGATCGCCGTTGGCTGGCGAGAGGATGTTGTTTGAGCTCATCATCAAAGCGCGCGCCTCGAGCTGCGCCTCGATCGACAGCGGCACGTGCACCGCCATCTGGTCGCCGTCGAAGTCGGCATTAAAGGCCGTGCAAACCAGCGGATGCAGCTGGATCGCCTTGCCTTCAACCAGAACCGGCTCGAACGCCTGGATACCAAGCCGGTGCAGGGTCGGTGCGCGATTGAGCAGCACCGGGTGCTCGCGGATCACCTCTTCGAGGATATCCCACACCTCGGTGCCTTCACGCTCGACCAAGCGCTTCGCTGCCTTGATGGTCGAGGCGTCGCCGCGAATCTGGAGCTTGTGAAATATGAACGGCTTGAACAGCTCAAGGGCCATCTTCTTAGGAAGCCCGCACTGGTGCAAACGCAGCGTCGGACCGACCACGATGACCGAACGGCCCGAATAGTCGACGCGCTTGCCCAGCAGATTCTGGCGGAAGCGCCCTTGTTTGCCCTTGATCATGTCGGCGAGCGACTTCAGCGGACGACGGTTGGTGCCGGTAATCGCACGGCCGCGACGGCCGTTGTCGAGCAACGCGTCAACCGCTTCCTGCAGCATGCGCTTCTCGTTGCGCACGATGATGTCGGGCGCGGACAGTTCAAGCAGGCGGCGCAGCCGGTTATTGCGGTTGATGACGCGGCGATACAGGTCGTTGAGATCCGAGGTCGCAAAGCGCCCGCCGTCAAGGGGCACCAAGGGCCGCAGGTCCGGTGGCAGCACCGGCAGCACCGTCATCACCATCCACTCGGGCTTGTTGCCTGATTCGAGGAATGACTCGGCCAGTTTGAGGCGCTTGGACAAACGCTTGAGCTTGGTCTCGCTCGCCGTGTTGCCCATGTCCTCGCGGATCTTGACCATCTCGGCCTTCAGATCGAGCGACTGCAGCAACTCGTGCACTGCCTCGGCGC
Organism: Steroidobacterales bacterium; assembly: GCA_038234675.1. GTDB lineage: Bacteria > Pseudomonadota > Gammaproteobacteria > Steroidobacterales > Steroidobacteraceae > FEN-1191. Next base: position 8,369 of record JBBQTF010000040.1, on the reverse strand, counting down.
CCATGCGGGCGTCGAACTCATCACCGTGCTCCTCGATGGCCTCAAGGTACATCTCGTCGGTCAGGAGCTGCCCGCGCTGCATCGGCGTCATGCCCGGGTCGATGACCACGAAGGCCTCGAAATATAGGACGCGTTCAATTTCACGCAGCGTCATGTCAAGCATCAACCCGATGCGTGAGGGAAGCGACTTCAGGAACCAGATATGCGCAGTCGGGCTGGCCAGTTCAATGTGACCCATGCGCTCGCGACGCACCTTTGACTGGGTGACCTCGACGCCGCACTTCTCGCAGACCACGCCGCGATGCTTGAGCCGCTTATACTTTCCGCACAGGCACTCGTAGTCCTTGACCGGGCCAAAGATCTTGGCGCAGAACAGGCCGTCGCGCTCCGGCTTGAAGGTCCGATAATTGATGGTTTCGGGCTTGCGCACCTCACCATACGACCAGCCGCGCACCATTTCCGGGGACGCCAGCCCGATCTTGATCGAGTCAAACTGCTCGATCGGGGCCTGCTGCTTGAATAACTTGAGTAGGTCTTTCATATGTATTTCCTCAGTCCTGCTCGAGTTCCATGTTGATCCACAGCGAGCGTATCTCCTTGACCAGCACGTTGAAGGATTCGGGCATGCCCGCCTTCATCTCGTGATTGCCGTCGACGATGCTCTTGTACATCTGGGTACGACCGATCGTGTCGTCGGATTTGACGGTCAGCATCTCCTGTAGCGTGTAGGCCGCGCCGTAAGCTTCCAGTGCCCACACTTCCATCTCTCCGAAGCGCTGACCACCAAACTGCGCCTTTCCGCCCAGCGGCTGTTGCGTGACCAGGCTGTAAGGACCGGTCGAGCGGGCGTGCATCTTGTCGTCGACCAGGTGGTTGAGCTTTAGCATGTACATGTAGCCCACGGTCACCTGCCGATCAAAACGTTCCCCGGTACGGCCGTCGTACAACCAGGTCTGACCGGAAAGTGGCACTTCGGCCAGTTTGAGCAACCCCTTGATGTCGCTTTCCGCGGCGCCGTCGAACACCGGCGTTGCCATCGGCACGCCGTGCCGGAGGTTGCCGGCCAGCTCGGTGATTTCAGCATCGCTGAACTCCTCGAGTTGTTCCTTCTGGCCCGAAGTCTGGTTGTAGATTTGATCAAGCAGACCGCGCATTTCGACGGTGGAGGCCTGCGCATCGAGCATGCGCCCAATCTTCAACCCCAAGCCCTTGGCCGCCCACCCCAGGTGCGTTTCCAGTACCTGGCCGACGTTCATGCGCGAGGGCACGCCCAGCGGATTCAACACCACATCGACCGGGGTGCCGTCGTCCAGATAAGGCATGTCCTCGACCGGTACGATCGTGGAAATCACGCCCTTGTTGCCGTGCCGGCCGGCCATCTTGTCTCCTGGCTGCACGCGACGCTTCACTGCCAGGTACACCTTGACCATCTTGAGCACGCCGGGAGCCAGATCATCTCCTGCTGTGATCTTGGCGCGCTTCTCTTCCAGGCGCTTGTCAAAGGCCTGCTGTTGGCTGCGCAGCCGCTCGCCGGCCGACTCGAGCGCCGTATTCGACTCCTCGTCCTCGAGCCGGATCTCGAACCACTCTTCGCGCGTCAACGTCGCCAGGTAATCGGCGGCGATCTGGGTGCCGGCCTTGAGCTTCTTCGGGCCGCCGGCCGCCACCTTGTTTAGCAGCATGCCGTGCACGCGCGAATACAAGTCGTCCTCGAGAATGCGACGCTGATCCTGCAGATCCTTGCGGACGCGTTCGATTTCAGATTTTTCAATTGACTGGGCGCGCGAGTCCTTTTCAACACCGTCGCGTGTAAACACGCGCACGTCGATCACCGTGCCGTCCATGCCCGGGGGCACGCGCAGCGATGTGTCCTTCACGTCGCTCGCCTTCTCACCGAAGATGGCACGCAACAGCTTCTCTTCCGGAGTCAGCTGGGTTTCGCCCTTGGGCGTGACCTTGCCGACCAGAATGTCGCCGGCGCGCACCTCGGCACCGATAAAGGCAATGCCGGCCTCATCGAGCTTGGCAAGTGCAGCGTCGCCGACGTTGGGAATGTCGGCGGAGATTTCCTCGGGCCCGAGCTTGGTGTCGCGCGCCACGCACGTGAGTTCTTCGATGTGGATGGTGGTGAAGCGGTCTTCCTGTACCACGCGCTCTGAGATCAGGATCGAGTCCTCGAAGTTGTAGCCGTTCCAGGGCATGAACGCGACCAGCATGTTCTGGCCGAGCGCCAGTTCGCCCAGGTCCGTCGACGGGCCATCGGCCAGCACGTCGCCGCGCTCGATGCGGTCATTGGCCTTGACCAGCGGCCGCTGGTTAATGCAGGTGTTCTGGTTGGAACGGGTGTATTTCGTCAGGTTGTAGATGTCGACACCCGGTTCTCCGGCCGTGGTCTCGTTGTCGTTGACGCGCACCACAATACGTGAGGCATCGACCGAATCGACCAGGCCGCCGCGACGGCCGACCACCGTCACGCCCGAGTCAATGGCGACGTGACGTTCCATGCCCGTACCAACCAGCGGAGTCTCCGAACGCAGGGTCGGCACCGCCTGGCGCTGCATATTCGAACCCATGAGTGCGCGATTAGCGTCGTCGTGCTCGAGGAATGGAATCAGTGAGGCCGCCACCGAAACAATCTGCTTCGGGCTAACGTCCATGTAATTGATGCGTTCACGCGCCAGCAACGTGGATTCTCCCTGCGTGCGGCAGGAGACCAGTTCATCGGTCAGCATGCCCTTGGCATCCAGGCGCGCGTCGGCTCGAGCGATACCGAACTCGCCTTCCTCGATAGCCGAGAGGTAATCGATCTTGTCGGTCACGTGGCTGTTCTCCACGCGCCGGTACGGCGTCTCGAGAAAGCCGTAGTCGTTGGTACGCGCGTACACCGAGAGCGAGTTGATCAGTCCGATGTTCGGACCTTCCGGGGTCTCGATCGGGCAGACACGTCCATAGTGCGTCGGATGCACGTCGCGGACTTCGAAGCCGGCGCGCTCGCGCGTCAGGCCACCGGGTCCCAGCGCCGAGACGCGCCGCTTATGGGTCACCTCGGACAGCGGGTTATTCTGGTCCATGAACTGGGAAAGCTGCGAGGAGCCGAAAAATTCCTTGACGGCGGCGGCCACCGGCTTGGCATTGATCATTTCCTGGGGCATCAGCGGCTCGGACTCGGCAATTGTCAGCCGTTCCTTAACCGCGCGCTCAACGCGCACCAGGCCCACGCGGAAAGCGTTCTCGGCCATTTCCCCGACCGAGCGGACGCGACGGTTGCCCAAATGGTCGATATCGTCCACGGCGCCGTTGCCGTTGCGGATGTCGATGAGCACCTTGAGCACGTCAAGGATGTCCTCCTTCGACAGCACGTTCGAGCCCGTGATCTCCTTGCGGCCCACACGGCGGTTGAACTTCATACGTCCGACGCCCGAAATGTCGTAGCGCTCGTTGTTGAAGAACAGGTTATTGAAAAGATTTTCGGCCGCATCCTTGGTGGGCGGCTCGCCGGGGCGCATCATGCGATAGATTTCGACCAGCGCCTCAAGACGGGTCTTGGTCGGATCAATGCGCAGGGTGTCGGAGATGTATGGACCGCGGTCCAAGTCGTTGGTGTAGAGCGTATGAATACGCGTGATGCCTGCCTCGATCAGCTTCTCGACACTGACGGCGGTGAGCACCTCATTGGCCTTGGCGAGGATCTCGCCGGTGTCGGCGCCAACCACGTCGTGTGCCAGAACCTTGCCATACAGGTAATCGCGCGGCACCGGCAGAAGTTTGAGGCCTGAATCCTCGAGCTGGCGCACGTGACGCGCAGTGATGCGGCGGCCTTCCTCGACGATGACCTGATTACCGATCCGAATTTCGAAGCTGGCAGTTTCGCCGCGCAGGCGCTGGGGCACCAGCTCCATCGCCACCGCGTCCTTGGACAGATCGATGGCATTTTTCTCAAAGAACACATCGAGCATCTCGCTCTCGCTCATGCCCAGAGCGCGCAGGATGATCGACACCGGCAGTTTGCGGCGCCGGTCGATGCGCGCGAACACGCAATCCTTCGGGTCGAACTCGAAATCGAGCCATGAGCCTCGATAGGGAATGATGCGCGCCGAGAACAGCAACTTTCCCGATGAATGGGTCTTTCCGCGGTCGTGGTCAAAGAACACACCCGGCGATCGGTGCAGCTGGCTGACGATCACGCGCTCGGTTCCATTGACGATGAAAGTACCGTTATCGGTCATGAGCGGCAGTTCGCCGAGGTAGACTTCCTGCTCACGCACGTCCTTGACGGGCTTCTTGGCGCCGGGTGCTTCTTTGTCCAGCACTATCAGCCGGACCTTGACCCGGAGCGGCGCCGCGTAGGTAAGGCCGCGCAGCTGGCATTCCTTGACGTCGAACACGGGCTCGCCGAGCCGATAGCTAACGTACTCAAGCGTGGCATTGCCCGAATAGCTCGAGATCGGAAACACGCTCTTAAAAGCGGCGTGCAGGCCACGATCCACGCGCGACTCTTCCGGCGCGTCGGCCTGCAAGAAGCGGCGGTAGGAATCGAGCTGTATGGCCAGCAGGTAAGGCACGCCGAGGATACCCGGCTGCTTGCCGAAATCCTTGCGAATGCGCTTTTTCTCGGTGAAGGAATAAGCCATCGTTTGACCCTCTCAATACGTCTGATAGCGGCGAAGAAGTTGTCGTCCGAGGGGCCCGAAGGCCCGACGGGCGACTAACAATGCGCCGTGATGCGAATTGCTCAACTTGCAGTGCTTTAAGCGGTAACCGTCAAGTTACTTGACCTCTACCTTCGCGCCTGCGTCCTCCAGCTTCTTCTTCATGTTCTCCGAATCCGCCTTGTTGACGGCGTCCTTCACCACGGCGGGCGCGCCCTCGACCAAGTCTTTGGCTTCCTTCAGCCCCAGACCCGTGAGTTCCCGCACCACCTTGATGACCGTCACCTTCTTGTCGGCCGGATATTCCTTGAGCGTCACTGTGAATTCGGTCTGCTCCTCGACCGGTGCCGCCGCCGCTGCGCCGCCACCGCCCGCCGCCATGGCCACTGGGGCCGCAGCGGTGACGCCAAACTTCTTCTCCATGTCCGCGATCAGTTCGACCACGTCCATCAAGCTCATCTTGGCGATCGCATCCAGAATCTCGTCTTTTGAAACAGCCATTGTCGTCTCCTGAACTCTTAAAATTTATTTGGGAAATTGCCTGAGTCGTTTACGCGCTGGTGGCCTGCTGCTGGTCTCGCACCGCAGCCAGAGTCCTAACCAGCTTCGAAGGCGTCGCCTGGAGCGTGCCGGCCAGCTTCTGTATGGGCGCCTTCATGAGGCCCATCAATTTGGCCAGTGCCTGCTCGCGCGTCGGCAAACTCGCGACCTTGTCCAGATCCTTGGCCGACAGCAGCTGCCCGCCAAGCGACAGGGCCGTCGCGACCAGTTTGTCGTGGTCCTTCGCGAAGGCCTTGACCAGTCGCGCCGCCGCGCCCGGATCGTCCTTCGAGAAAGCCAGCACGAGCGGTCCCTTCAGTACAGCGCCGATGCTCTCGAATGCAGTCCCAGACACGGCTCGGCGCGCCAGCGTGTTCTTGACCACACGCACGTACACGCCCTGGCCGCGCGCCTTGGCACGCAGGTCGGTCATCTCGGTCACCGTCAGACCACGGTATTCGGCCGCCACCATCGATTGGGCTTGCGCCGCAACCGCGTTGACTTCCGCCACCAGCGCCTTCTTGTCATCCAGATTCAGTGGCATTCGCACACCTCCAGATATGCCCGATCACACCCGGCAACCAGCGCACGCGCTGATGCCGGCCCTGACGGTGATCGACGAGCCACAGGAATTCCCGTAGGTCGCATTCACCATCTGCGCAGACAACCATTAAGGACCCCTTGCGGCCCGTCTGCGGTCTTCGATGGAACCCAGCCCCGGGCAGCTTCGCGCGCTCGGGCTGGTCCGCACCAAAACTTTCAAAGCGTCGAATGATCAACCGCCACGCCCGGCCCCATGGTCGAGGAGAGCGTGACTCGCTTGAGATAGATGCCCTTGGCCGCGGCCGGCTTGGACTTCTGCAGGTCCGCCATCAGCGCCACTAGGTTTTCCTTGAGCGCATTGACTTCGAACGTGGCCCTGCCGATTGTGCAATGAACAATTCCGGCCTTGTCGACGCGATAGCGCACCTGGCCGGCCTTGGCGTTCTTCACCGCACCGGCCACATCGGGTGACACCGTGCCGACCTTTGGGTTCGGCATCAGGCCGCGCGGACCGAGGATCTGGCCAAGCTGCCCCACCACGCGCATCGCATCGGGGCTGGCGATCACTACGTCGAAATCGAACTGACCGGCCTTAACCTTCTCGGCCAGGTCTTCCAGTCCGACAATGTCGGCGCCTGCGGCGCGCGCGGCGTCCTGGTTCTTGCCGCTGGTAAATACGGCCACCCGCACCGACTTGCCGATGCCGTGCGGCAGCACGGTCGAGCCACGAACCTGCTGGTCGGATTTGCTGGCGTCGATGCCCAGATTTACCGCCACGTCGACGGACTCGGCGAACTTGGCGGTCGCGAATTCCTTCACCAGCTTGAGTGCGTCCTCGACCGGGTACTGCTTGCCCGGCGTGAGCTTGGTCTTCCACGCCTGCATGCGCTTGGGGGTGGCTGGCATGTCAGATGCCCTCCACGTCTACGCCCATGCTGCGCGCACTGCCGGCGATCGTACGCACGGCCGCTTCCAGGTCCGCGGCGGTCAGGTCGGGGGTCTTGGCCTTGGCGACTTCCTCGATTTGCTGGCGGGTGATCTTGCCCACCTTGGTGGTATTGGGCGTACCGCTGCCTTTTTCAATGCCCAGGGCCTTGCGGATCAGCACCGAGGCGGGTGGCGTCTTCATGATGAAGGTGAAGGAGCGATCGGAATACACGGTGATGATCACCGGGATCGGCAGTCCCTTCTCGAGTTTCTGGGTCAGCGCATTGAACTGCTTGCAGAACTCCATGATGTTGACGCCCTGCTGGCCCAACGCGGGCCCGATCGGCGGCGACGGGTTTGCGCTCCCCGCTGGCACCTGCAGTTTCACATAGCCTTGTACTTTCTTTGCCATTACCTAAAGCTCCTTGGGTGCAAACGCCGTGAGGCTCCCCAATGTTTGTGCCAAACCTGCCAGTTAAACCTTCTCGACCTGCGAAAAATCGAGCTCCACGGGCGTCGAGCGGCCCAGGATCTGCACCGCCACCTGCACTCGGTTCTTCTCGTAGTTGACGCTCTCGACCACGCCGTTGAAATCGTTGAACGGCCCTTGCGTCACGCGCACCACCTGGCCAGGTTCGAACAGCACCTTGGGCCGCGGCTTGTCTACGCCTTCCTCGACGCGCAACAAAATTCGATTGGCTTCCTTCTCGGTGATCGGCGCCGGCTTGTCGCTGGTGCCGCCGATAAATCCCAGCACCTTCGGCACGTCGCGTACCAGGTGCCAGGTCTGCTCGTCCATTTCCATCTGCACCAGCACATAGCCGGGGTAAAACTTGCGTTCACTGCGACGCTTCTGGCCATCGCGCATCTCGACCACCTCTTCGGTGGGCACCAGGATTTCCCCAAAGCGGGCTTCGAGGCCGTCGCGTTGAATGCGTTCCTTGAGCGCTTCGGCCACCCGATGCTCAAAGTTCGAATAGGCGTGTACTACATACCAGCGAAGCGCCACGATTATCCTCCCTGACCCGTAAGTAGCCGCGTCGCCCAGGCCAGTAAGAGGTCCAAGAGCCAGAAAAAGAACGCGGCAATGGCGATAAAACCGAACACTACGGCGGTGGTCTGCAGTGTCTCTTGTCGGCTCGGCCACACGACCTTGCGCAATTCGACCCGCGAGTCGAGGATAAACTGCCAAAAGCGGCGGCCCATGGGCGAAAGCGCGAACACCGCGACGGCCGCGACCACTCCCACGCCGGTCGATCCCCAGCGTTGCCAGTCTGGCCGTGTATCGAGCAGATAAAATGCCGCAATCCCGGCAATCAGCAATGCGATCGCCAGCGCCACGGTCATGATGCCGACGAAATCGCCGCCGGCATTCTGGTCTTGAGCCTGTTCGTTCATTCGTGTCCGCCGTTTCCCGAAGTGCGCCCCGTTTCGGGGCTGGCAGGCCAGGAGGGAATCGAACCCCCAACCTGCGGTTTTGGAGACCGCCGCTCTGCCAATTGAGCTACTGGCCTATAAATCGACTTCAGGGATTACTTGAGGACCTTCGAAACCACTCCGGCGCCCACGGTACGTCCCCCCTCACGGATAGCGAAGCGCAGGCCTTCCTCCATCGCGATGGGGGCGATCAGGTCGACGTTCATCTTGATGTTGTCCCCCGGCATCACCATCTCGGTGTTGGCCGGCAACTCGATCAATCCGGTCACATCG
>JBBQTF010000039.1:0-24876 GCA_038234675.1 Steroidobacterales bacterium | reverse complement strand
ACATCATCCTAAACAAGGCATTAAAAACTGGTCAATTCGGCGCCTACGTCTCTTGGGCGCGCAACCGCCTGGCGAGAAATCCGTTGGATACAGACAGCCTTTCTGATTTGGCATCGGCTCAGCAAGCCGCTGGTCTGCTGGCCGATGCTGCAGCCACGTCCCGCAAAGTCTTAAAAATTAATCCGGCTTACGCTACCGCGCCGGCGCAATACGCGCAGACGCTGTTGCTGATGGGGAAGAAATCCGAAGCGCTTTCGGCTGTAGAAAATGAGTCCGATCCGGCAAGCAAGCTCACAACGCTGGTCTGTGTGTATTGGGCCACGGGTCGGCGATCCGAATCCGATGCGGCCCTTGGCACGCTTGAGCAAGGCTTTGGCAATCGTAATCCGTACTCGATCGCTGTGGCTCACGCTTATCGTGGCGAGGCGGACGCTGCATTCTTATGGCTGGATCGTGCTTATCAACAAAATAGAGGGGCCCTCGAAGACTTGAAGGTCCACCCATTTCTTCGCAATCTGCACAGCGACCCGCGCTTTAACTCGCTGCTGCGTAAAGCGAAGCTGCCGGAGACGTGAACAAGACAGCACGCGATGACAGACACCAGTAATGCCGTGTTCTTAAGTTATGCCTCCGAGGATTCGGAGGCCGCGGCACGGATCTGTGCGACCCTGCGCGCGGCGGGCATCGAAGTGTGGTTCGATCAGAGCGAGTTACGGGGCGGCGACGCTTGGGATCGGCAGATCAAGCAGCAGATCCACGAATGCGCGCTCTTTATTCCGATCATTTCTGCGCACTCGCAGTCACGCCTTGAAGGTTATTTCCGGCGGGAATGGAAGCTGGCGTCCGAACGCACCCACGACATGGCGGAAGAGAAAGCCTTCCTCGTGCCCGTGGTCATTGATGACACATCCGAGCGGCGCGCGAGTGTCCCGGACAGGTTTCGAGAGATGCAGTGGAGCCGGCTCCCCGGTGGGGAGACGTCGCCGGCCTTCTGCGAACGGGTCAAGGCACTCCTGGGAGTGGCGGTTGCAGCCGTGCCGCACGGAGGCATAAGTTCACCAGCACTCGCTATTGCGAAGCGGTCGTCACATCGCTGGATTGTTATGACTATCGCCGCTGCGGTTGTGGTGCTGGGGGGTGCGTGGCAGGCGTGGCGCGTAATGACGCACATGCCTAGCACTGCGGAAGCGCGGTCATCCGCGACTTCAGTGGCTGTGGTGCCCGATAAGTCCATTGCGGTATTGCCCTTCGTCGACATGAGCGAGAAGCACGACCAGGAGTATTTCTCCGACGGGCTGTCGGAAGAGTTGATTGATCACCTTTCGCACATCGCGGACCTGAAGGTCATTGCGCGCACTTCCTCATTTGCGTTCAAGGGCAAGAACGAAGACATGCGGACGATCGCAACGAAGCTTGGCGTCGCCCACCTGTTGGAGGGGAGCGTTCGAAAGGCGGGAACGCAGTTGCGGATCACAGTGCAGCTGATCCGGGCGGGCGATGGTGCGCATCTGTGGTCGGAGACCTACGACCGAAAGCTCACGGACGTGTTCAAGGTGCAGGAGGAAATTGCGGCAACGGTGGCGAGCGCACTCAAGGCCACCCTGCAGGAACGCTCTGAGGACGCGAGCGACAAGGGGGTCAGTGTGGAAGCCCACAATCTGTACCTCCAGGGGCGATACTTCGCGGCGCGCGCCACCCTCGATGATATGAATGCTGCCGTGGGCTTCTACCAGAAGGCACTGAACCTCGATTCAGGCTATGCGGTTGCGTGGGCCGCTCTGAGTACCGCCTATGCGTGGAATGCGCAATTTAGCGACGCGCCGGTTGGCGCGACGACCGAAAAAGCGCGCGCCGCCGCCCGCACGGCGCTGCGGCTCGCTCCGCAACTGACCGAAGCGCACAGGACGCTCGCGCTGATTCAGAGCTCCTACGATTATGACTGGGTGGGGGCGCGCTCCGAGGTCGATCGGGCGGTGGCGCTCGAACCGCACAACCCTGATAACCTGCTCAAGGCCGGCGGCATCGCTTGGGCATTCGGTGAAGCGGACAAATCCATACAGCTGTACCAGGACGCACTCAAGATCGATCCGCTGCGCGCTGATGGCTACATGGCGCTCGGCGCGACGCTGTTCGGCTCGGGAAGACTCGATGAGTCGATGGCCGCCCTGCGTGCCTGCGCGCGGATCACTCCGGGCCAGGTAAAAATACACTTCCTGATGGGACAGGTCGCACTGGCGCAAGGTCATCCGGACGAGGCGCGCACCTTAAATGCCGCCGAGATGGCTCCCTGGTATCGACTGACGGGCCTGGCCATCATCGAAGATGCGCAGGACAACCGGGCCGCGTCCGATGCGGCATTGACAGAGTTGATCCACGGAGCGAGTGAACCCGCCGCCGCGCAGATCGCGGAAGTCTACAGTCACCGGCATGATATTGATTCAGCTCTTAGCTGGCTGGAACGGGGTTTTGCACGGCGCGACCCCGGATTGCGGTGGCTCAAGGTAGACCCTCTGTACAAACCGCTGCGTGGCGATCCGCGCTTCGATGCGTTGCTGCGCAAACTGAAACTGGTGGAGTAGTGGAAGCGTGAGGGATCGACGGCGGCGCTGGCACGCGTATTTAGATATCGCCGACGACCGCGATTATCTGGTGCGATTGCGCACTATATTTTAAGTTGGCCTAAATTGAGCCGTTCCCGGTGGGATTGGAGAGGGCGGGCGGAGTGAGACTGTTCTAGCCCTTATTCCATGTTCTGTACCTGCTCGCGCATCTGCTCGATCGCGACTTTCATCTCGACCGCGATACGGGTGGTTTCCAGATCCTGTGATTTCGAAGCCAGCGTATTGGCTTCGCGATTGAATTCCTGCAATAGGAAATCCAGGCGCCGGCCGGCCGCCTCCGGGCCAGCGAGGGTACGGCGTGCCTCATCGATGTGACCGTCGAGGCGGTCCAGTTCTTCGGCCACGTCCAACCGATGCAGGAGCAGCACGATCTCCTGCTCAACGCGCTCCTGGTTGAGCTCGCCGCCCAGTTCGGTTAGCCGTTCCTCGAGACGCGATCGCACGCGCGCCAGCACTTCGGGCAGCCGGGCCCGGACCTGGGTGATCAGCGTCGCCAGCGCCTCACAGCGCTGCAGGATCAGTTCCGTGAGTCTTTTGCCCTCGCGGCCGCGTGCGGCGCTTAAGTTCGTCAGCGTCTCTTCGAACACCGCACGCACCGCCGCGTGCAGCGCATCAACGTCGGTTTGCTCCTCGCGGAGCACGCCGGGCCAGCGCAGCAGATCGAGGACGCTGATGTGACCCTGTCCAGGGATCAGCTCGGCGATCTGCCGGCTGCGAGTGAGTAGTGGAGAGAGTGCCGACTCATCGATCTGCAGCTCGCCGGCCACTGGCGGCCGGTACTGTATCGTGCAATCCACCTTGCCGCGTCGCAGTTCCCGGGCTACGCTCTGGCGCAGTTCAGATTCGAGCGCGCGGCAACTTTCGGGCAGTCGCATCGCCGCATCGAGAAAGCGGTGGTTGACGCTGCGGATCTCACATATCACGGAGCCGAAGGCGCCGCTTCGTTCCTGGCGCGCGAACCCCGTCATGCTCGAAATCATTCGAATTTGGCCCGTTAATGTAGAAATCAAGGCTGCGCCGCTTACTTGGAGCGACGCGGAATGTTATAAAGCGCCGCCAGTTTAACCCAATGACTTGGAGCCCGCTTGCGCGTTGAACACGCTGAACTCAGCCTCAAAGGCGCACGCGAGAGCAATCAAGACCGGCTCGGGGCCGAGGTCACGGAGGAAGCTGCGCTGTTAGTCGCCTGTGACGGTATGGGCGGTCACGAAGAGGGTGAGCGGGCCGCGGTGGTCGCATTGCAGGCGATCAGCCAACGGTTTCGCGCCACTGCCCAGCCGCTGCTCGATCCGCTCGGATTCTTGCACCTGTCCCTGGGCGCGGCACATCAACAGATCGTTAATATTGGCTCCGACATACCGTTCGAGAACCGGCCGCGCGCGACGATCGCAATGTGCCTGGTGCAGCGGGGCTCGGCCTACTGGGCGCACGTCGGCGACAGTCGCACCTACCACCTGCGGCGTGGCCGCGTGGTAACCCGGACCCGCGATCACAGTCATGTTGAGTTGCTGGTGCGCGAGGGTGTGATCGGCGCCGAGCAGGTGCACAATCATCCGATGCGCAACTTCGTCGAATCGTGCCTCGGGGGTGAGGTGCTGCTGCCCGAAATGGATGTCAGCCGCCGCCAGCCGATCCAGAATGGGGACGTGCTGTTGGTGTGCACCGACGGACTTTGGGCCGGGGTCAGTGATGAGCAAATCGCCGCGGCGTTCGCGCAACCAGAAACCGCGCTCAATGAATCACTGGCGGCCTTATGCGCACAAGCGGTCACTGCGAGCGGCGCCAGCTGCGATAACACCTCCGCGGCCGCCCTGCGTTATCTGGAGTAAATCATGCCTTCCCGTCGCAACGATCGCGCGGCCGACGCCTTGCGCGCCGTCCGCTTTACCCGGCACTACACCCGTCACGCCGAAGGCTCTGTGCTGGTGGAATTCGGTGACACCAGGGTGCTGTGCACCGCCACGGTCGAGGATGGCGTGCCCGGATTCCTGCGCGGCAAGGGACAAGGCTGGATCACTGCCGAATACGGGATGTTGCCGCGCGCGACGCACACGCGTTCCGCGCGTGAGGCGGCTCGCGGCAAGCAGACCGGCCGCACCCAGGAAATACAACGGTTGATCGGCCGATCACTCCGTGCGGTGGTCGATCTGCGTGCGTTGGGCGAGCGCAGCGTAACGCTCGATTGTGACGTGTTGCAGGCGGACGGGGGGACGCGCACGGCCGCCATCACCGGCGGCTATGTCGCGCTCGCTGATGCGATGGCGGCGCTGCGCGCGCGCAAAGTCTTAAGCACCAGTCCGCTGCATGGGCAGGTGGCCGCGATCTCGGTTGGTATTGTGGGCGGCCGGGCGGTGCTGGACCTGGATTACGCCGAGGATTCGGAGGCCGAGACCGACATGAACGTGGTCATGAATAATGGCGGCGCGTTCGTCGAGGTGCAGGGCACCGCCGAGGGTCACGCCTTCCGGCGCCACGAACTCGACGCGTTGCTCAACCTAGCCGCGAGCGGGATCGGCGAGCTGTGCGCGCTGCAAAGCCAAGCCCTGATGGATTAGGGGCGGACGGTATGGCATGAAAGTCGTGCTGGCGAGTGCGAACCCCGGCAAGCAGCGCGAGTTCGCCGCCCTCCTTGGTCCGCGCGGCTTTGAGCTGGTGCCCCAGTCGCAATTGCACATCCAGAGCATTGCCGAGACTGGCCACACCTTCGAGGACAATGCCTTGCTTAAAGCCCGTCACGCCGCCGCGCTTTCCGGCCTTGCGGCTCTGGCGGACGACTCGGGTCTTGAGGTCGATGCGTTGGGCGGGCGCCCAGGCGTGTGCTCGGCGCGATTTGCCGGTCCCGAAGCGAGCGATGAGGAAAACAATCGGCAACTGCTCCGGGCCCTCGCCGAGCGTCCTGAAGCCCCGCGCACCGCACGCTATCGGTGCGTGCTGGCGCTGGTGCACAGCGCGGATGATCCGCGCCCGCTTCTGGCGCAGGGCAGTTGGGAAGGGCGCATCGCTCTGACTCCGGCCGGGAGCGGCGGCTTCGGTTACGACCCTTATTTCATCCCGGACGGGTTCGATTGCACCTCCGCCGAGCTCAGTGCCGTACAAAAAAACGCACTCAGTCATCGGGGCGTCGCGCTGCGCGATCTGATCGCGCGACTTACGGCATGGGCTTGACCGCGCCTCCGCTGGCGTTGTACCTGCACTTTCCCTGGTGCGTGCGTAAGTGCCCGTACTGCGACTTCAATTCCCACACATTGCAGCAGGACCTTCCGCAGCAGGCGTACATCGACGCCTTGCTGGCCGACCTGGAAGCGCAGCGGTCTCAGATTGGCGACCGGCCTGTGGTCAGCTTGTTTCTGGGGGGCGGAACGCCGAGCCTGTTTACGCCCGAGGCGCTTGCGGCGCTGTTGTCTGCCCTGCAAGCGCGGCTGGAAGTCGCCGCTGGCGCCGAGGTCACGCTCGAAGCTAATCCGGGCACGATTGAGCGCGGGCGCTTTGCCGACTATCGCGCGGCCGGCATCAATCGCGTCTCGCTGGGCGCACAGAGTTTCGATCCCTCGATGCTCGAGCGGCTCGGGCGAATACATTCGGTGCAAGAGACGCGCCTCGCGGTGGAAGAGTTGCGCGCCGCGGGGCTGGACAATTTCAATCTGGACCTGATGTACGCCCTGCCCGGCCAGAACCTCGCCGGCGCACTCGGTGACGTACGCGTTGCCATCGAACTGGAGCCCGCGCACCTGTCGCACTACCAGCTGACAATGGAGCCAGGCACGGTGTTCGGGGGCCGCCCGCCGGCCGGGCTGCCCGATGATGAGTTGGCCTACGAGATGCAGCGGCGCTGCCAGGCTGAACTTGCGCGGGCGGGATTTGCCCAGTACGAGACTTCGGCGTACGCGCGGCCCGGGGCGCAGTGCCGGCATAACCTCAACTACTGGAATTTTGGCGACTATCTGGGAGTCGGTGCGGGCGCTCACGGCAAGCTCAGTTACGACGGCGACGGCGTAATTACGCGCACCGTGCGCGAACGCGAACCGCGGCGTTATCTGGCGCGCGGTTACAGCGGAGCGCCGCCTGCGACACCGGTACCTATCGAGGAGCTGCCGTTTGAATTCATGCTGAACGCCCTGCGCCTAGTCGGTGGATTTAAGAGTTCGCTGTTCGAATCGCGCACCGGGCTAGGTTGGGATGCGGTGACCGGGCCGATCGCCCGGCTTGCGGCTCGGGGCCTGTTGGTTCATTCCACTTACGGGGACGATACCGTTGCTCCGACCGAACTTGGCCAGCGATTCCTTAATGACCTGATTACCGAATTTTTACCTGTGCGGCCCGTGGTTTAGGTCAACCGCCGCAGCGACACGCCGCTTTATGCACAGCTGCCGGGCCGACGGCCTTAAATTAGCCAATTACGCGTCCCATTGCAGGCCAAACGGTATAACACAGGTCTAACCTATTGATTTTACAGTCTGTAATATATTGGTCATTTTCTGTCCAAAGCGAAAGCAATGCAGAAATTGCGTGCATTCTGACCGTGCCGGTCGATGTTGTGCACAGATTTATCCACAGATTTTGTGGATAAGCGCCCCCTCGGTAGCCTCTGGGAGGCTGCCCCTTGTCCGAGGGACGGCGGGAGGCTAGACTGCGCGCCCTTTTTAATGCGTGGCCCCCCTCAATCCAGAGCGGGGCCGATGGGCCGGTGGGTTGCCGGCAAGGCGGCGTCCATGAAAGCAGCGACACATCCGGATTACAACGAAATCAGCGTGACCTGCAGCTGCGGGAACGTTTTTAAGACTCGCTCGACCATGGGCAAGGATCTGCAGGTCGACGTGTGCTCGAACTG
Organism: Steroidobacterales bacterium; assembly: GCA_038234675.1. Taxonomy (GTDB): domain Bacteria; phylum Pseudomonadota; class Gammaproteobacteria; order Steroidobacterales; family Steroidobacteraceae; genus FEN-1191. Next base: position 17,427 of record JBBQTF010000039.1, on the reverse strand, counting down.
CCACCCTTTCTATACTGGCAAGCAGAAAATGGTCGATACGGCCGGCCGCGTCGACAAGTTCCGCAAGAAATACGCCGCCGCTGCGGCGCGCTAAAGCGCCGGCACGCCCGGATCTTCAGGATCGGCCCGGCCGCGGTAATTCGCGGTCGGGATCGTGTGCATCTTGATTCCCTGATGCGCTCATGTAACGCTGCGTTTCGACGCGCCGCGTTTCGCGGCCGTTCGCCAATCTAAACTCAAGGCAGCGGCGCGCGATGGATAAACCACCGTACGATCTGATCAATCCGGCGACCGGAATCAAGTCGGCGCTGCCGATTCGATCCGGGACCATCGGGCCCGCCTGCCTGGACGTCGCGGAGCTCTATAAGGATCACGGCGTCTTTACCTTCGATCCGGCCTTCAGCGTCACGGCCAGCTGCGAGAGCAAGATCACCTACATAGATGGCGACGCCGGGGTGCTGCTGTACCGGGGCTATCCGGTCGAGCAACTGGCGGCCGAGAGCTCCTTCACCGAGGTGGCTTACCTGCTCATCTACGGGGAATTGCCGGATGCCGCCCAACTAAGCAGCTACCGCACCAGCATCACGCGCCACACGATGATCAATGAGTCACTGCTGCGCTTTACCAACGGTTTTCACCACAATGCCCACCCGATGGCGATGGTTTCGGCGGTGGTGGCCTCGATGGCGGCTTTCTACTACGACTCCATGGATATCTACGATCCGCGGCATCGCGAGATTTTCTCGCACCGCATCGTCGCGAAACTCCCCACCATCGCCGCCGCGGCGCACAAGCACGCGCTTGGCCAGCCGTTCATCTATCCGCGCAATGACCTGGACTACTGTGCGAATTTGCTCAATATGTTCTTTGCGGTGCCGTGTGAGCCGTATCACGTCGATCCGGTTGCGGCGCAGGCGCTTGATCTGTTGCTGATTCTGCACGCCGACCATGAACAAAACGCCAGCACCTCGACCGTGCGTCTGGCGGGCAGCACCGGCGCCAATCCCTACGCGGCAATCTCCGCCGGGGTCTCGGCGTTGTGGGGCCCGGCGCACGGCGGTGCCAACGAGGCCGTGCTCAGCATGCTCGGGGAAATCGGCACCGTCGAGCACATCCCAAAGTACCTGGCGATGGCCAAGGACAAGAGCAGCCATTTCAAGCTGATGGGCTTTGGACACCGGGTGTACAAGAACTTTGATCCGCGCGCCAAGATCATCCGCGAGGCCTGCCACCGGGTGCTCGCCACGCTCGGCAGCAGCGATCCGCTTTTCGAACTGGCGCTGCGCCTGGAGGAGATCGCGCTCAAGGATGATTACTTCATCTCGCGCAAGCTCTATCCGAATGTCGATTTCTATTCCGGGGTCATTTACCGCGCGCTGGGCATTCCGCGCTCGATGTTCACGGTCATGTTCGCGATCGCCCGCACCGTGGGATGGGTCGCGCATTGGCTCGAGATGATCAGCGACCCGGAGATGCGCATTGTCAGGCCGCGACAGCTCTACACCGGGCCCACGCAGCGCAAGTACGTTGAAGTCGCCAAGCGCAGCTGACGCCGACGATTTTTAAAATCGCGCGGTCAGGCCGGCGCGCCTTCGCTGGCGATCAGCAACGCCTCGAGTTCCGGCACATCGGCGCGACGCATCGGCCGGCCGTCCACCGGGCTGACCGGCGTATGCCGAATGCCGTCGACCGGGAAGACCGTGGCCTGGATCGTGTGCTCGTCGAGCTCAAAGCGCACCGACGGGAAATTCTGAAAACGCTCGGCATCCAGCCGCAGGCGATGCTCGCCGACCTCGTGACCCACGCCGTGGTCCAGAAGGTTAAATGCCACCGCTTCGGGGTTGTCGACGAACAGGTGCAGCTGCACATCGCTGTGCGCGGTCGCGGTGCCGGTCAGCACCGGGCCGACCAGGCGCGGGGAGAACGCCGCCAGCGTCCGCATCGCGCGCAACGCAGCGCGACGCTGCGCCTGCAAGGTGACGCCGTGAGTGTCGGCCGCAAACAGGCGCTGGTAGGCGGCCAGCGATGCCTCGATCTCGGCATTGCTCGGCAAGGCACCCTCCTCGGTTATCCCGAATCGTTCGGCGGCCTTGCGCTTGGCGGCGCGAAAATCCTGAATGCCGTGTTCGGCCATGACGCGCGCCGCCTCTTGCGCGACGGCCCGGCGAAGATTCTCACTGCGCGGTGAATTGCGGCGTGGCATGGGGGGCGTGAGCTAAAACAGCGGTTCGGTGCCGGTGCTGGCCGGGTTGTTGGGCCCGGTAGAGGCCGCGGGGAGCTTATCGACGAAGAAATATTCGGATATCGCCGCAGGATCGGCCGCGCCTGCGAGCTGTCCGGTGTTGGCATCGATGCGGGCGGTCACCAGACCCGGGGGCACCGGCCGAGGCACATCGGGCACGCCCTTGAGGCCCTCGCGCATCAAGCGCACCCAGATGGGCACCGCGACGCTGCTGCCTTCCTCGCCTTCGCCGAGGGATTGTTCCTGGTCGTAACCGACCCAGACGGTCGCTTCGAGGTTGGCATTGAAGCCATTGAACCAGGTGTCGTGCGACTCGTTCGTGGTGCCGGTCTTGCCGCTGATGTCCTCGCGCCCGAGCACTCGTGCCCGCACCCCCGTGCCGCGCTTAATCACGTCGCCCATGATGTTGTCCATCAGCCAGGCATTCGCGGCCGTAATGATGCGCGGCGCCTTGCGCGCCGCTGCAAGGTTTGGTGGCAGCTGCTCGGCGTCCGGTGGCGCCAGAGTCATCACCTTACTGGTGCGCGGCGGCGTCACATCGCTGGTCGGCCCCGGAGTGGTGCCATCCGCGCCTGGGGCTGGCGCGCTCTCATCCCCAGGACCGCAGCCATTGCAGACTTCCTTGGGCGTCGCGCGCCACACGGTAACGCCCTGGTTATTCTCGATGCGCTCTATGAAATACGGGCTCACCTTGTACCCGCCGTTGGCGAAGGTGGCATAGCCGGTGGCCACATCGAGGGGGGTGGCCGAGAGTGTGCCCAGGGCCAGCGTGAGATTCTTGGGCATGGTGGCAGGATCGAATCCGAAGCGCGAGGCGTATTCGATGACATCGGAAGTGCCAACCGCGCGCAGCAGGCGTATCGACACCAGGTTGCGCGAGTGCACCAGAGCTTCGCGCAGCCGGGTCGGGCCGCTGAAGTTGCCGCCGTCGTTTTCGGGGCGCCAGGTCTGCTCGATACCCCCATCGGCGACCACCACCGGCGCGTCCATGATGACGCTGGCGGGAGTGAAGTCATGCTCGAGCGCACACGAATACAGGAACGGCTTGAAGCCCGAGCCGGGTTGGCGGCGCGCCTGGGTCACGTGGTTCCAGGCGTTGCCGAAGTAATCGAAGCCCCCCACCAGCGCAACCACCGCGCCATCGTGAGGATCGAGCGCGACCAGCGCGCCCTGCACGGCCGGAATTTGCGCAAGCTGCGCGTTGCCGCGTCCGTCGCTGAGCACGTAGATCAGATCACCGCGCTGCAGGAGCGCGTCGACCTTGCCTTTGGCGGCGCTGCCTCGCGCCCAGGACACGCCGTCCCATTCGATCTGCGCATAGCCGCCGCCGCGCAGGTACACGCGCGCGCCCGCGGGGGCGACCGAGACCACCGCCGCCGATTGCAGGTTGCCGATCGGCCCGAACTCGGCGAGCAGTTGCTCGAGCTGGTGCGGGGTGGCGCCGGCATCGAACTTGCCGTGTCGGATCGCACCCCGATAGCCGTGGCGACGATCGTATTCGATCAGGCCCAGGCGCAGCGCGCGGGTGGCGATGGTCTGCAGTCGCCCGTCGATGGTGGTGATGGCCCGATAGCCGGCGTTGATCGCACCTTCACCAAAACGTGCGACCACCTGCTGGCGGGCGATCTCTGCGACGAACGGTGCTTCGATGTCAAAGCGCGGGGCGTACTCACGCGCCTTGATCTCCTCGTGCATGGCGCGCTGGGCGGTGTCGGCGTCGATGTAATGGAGCGCTTGCATGCGCTGGAGCACATAGTGCCGACGTTCCGTGGCGCGCTGCGGGCTGGTGACCGGGTTATAGCGCGAGGGGGCTTGCGGTAGTCCCCCCAGCATGGCCGCCTCGGCGACCGACAGCTCGGTGAGCGGTTTTCCGAAGTAGACTTCGGCGGCGGCCGCCACCCCGTAGGCGCGCTGGCCGAAGAAAATCACATTCAGGTAGGTCTCAAGGATCTCCTGCTTGGTGAATTCATGCTCCATGCGCAGCGTGAGGAAAATTTCCTGGAGCTTGCGGGTGATGTTCTTATCGCGCGTCAGAAACATGTTGCGCGCGGTCTGCATGGTGATGGTGCTGGCACCCTGGGCAAAATCCCCGTTGGTCAGGTCCACATAGATAGAACGCAGCATGCTGAAGTAATCGATGCCGCCGTGCTGGAAAAAGCGGTCATCTTCGGCAGCCAAGAACGCCTCGCGCACCAGCTGCGGTATTTCTTCATACGTCACCGGCACCCGGCGCTGCTCGCCGATCTGGCTGATCAGCGCGCCGCTCCTTGTATATACGCGCAGCGGCACCTGCAGCGGCAGCGTGTGCATGCCCGCGGCGCTCGGCAGCGATGGCGCGAGGTACACATAGCTGGCCAGGAATGCATAGATCACGCCCAGCAGCAATACAACACAGACGATTGCGAGGCCGATTAATGTTCGCAGCGTGCGGGACTTCACCGATTACGACTCCACTTGTTGCGCTTGACGGGCGTGCCATGGTGAAGTGCGAGGCTGTGACATATGCCAAACATTTCACACATGGCCCCGGGGATGCGCCCTCGCTTTCCTCGAGTGCGCGCAACGAATTTCGTGAGACTACTCACGTTCAATTTAACCGATGCTGATATATATTCGCCTGCAGATTCGTGCGGGCTCGCCATATCGGCGTGTATCTTACTGATAAGGAAGGGAAACTGTGTTCCTGTTCTCGCGTAAGAACCGCCAGTTGCTGGGGTTGGACATTACAACCTCCTCGATCAAGCTGATCGAGCTGGCCAATTCCGGTGGGCGCTTCGTCGTCGAATCGTACGCGGCGGAGGCGACTCCCGCGAATTCGATGAATGAGAAGACGCTCGTTGACCCGCAGGCGGTCGGCGAAGCCATCCGCCGTGCGCTGAAGCGCTCCGGTGCAACCAGCACCGAAGTGGCCATCGCCATCAGCGGCGATGCGGCCATTACTAAAGTGATCCAGATGCCCAAGGGTCTGCGCGACGCGGACCTGGAAGCGCAGGTCGAGATGCAGGCCGATCAGTACATCCCCTTCCCGATGGATGAAGTCAGCTACGACTTCGAAGTTCTCGGTCCGTCAGAAAAGGACGCCGATTCGGTCGACGTGCTGCTGGTGGCCTCGCGTTCGGATAACGTCGAGCAGCGCCGGGCCGCGGTCGCGGCCGCGGGACTCAATGCACGCATCGTCGATGTCGAGGCATTTGCGCTGGAAAATGCCTGCAAACTGATGACCCACCAGATGCCCGACGGCGGCATCGACCGGACCATCGCGGTCGCCGATTTTGGCGCCAGCAGCACCACTTTTAGCGTTCTTCGCAACCTCAAGATCATCTATACGCGCGACTTCGCCTTCGGCGGCCAGCAGCTGACCGAGGAAATCATGCGTACCTACGGCCTGACGATGGAAGAGGCCGGTCGCGCCAAGAAGGAAGGCGGACTGCCCGGGAACTTCCAGGCGGAAGTACTCGACCCGTTCATCGACGACATGACCCAGCAGGTCAGCCGCTCGCTGCAGTTCTACCTGGCCTCGGGGAGCGGTCGCGAGCAGCCGGAGAAGATCCTGATTTGCGGTGGCTGCGGCAACGTGCCCGGCGTAGCCGACGTGATCCAGAGTCGCGTGGGCATCACTGCCGAGAAGGGCGACCCGTTTGGCCAGATGAAATTGTCCTCGCGCGCGCGCGCCCAGGCCGTGCAGCGCGACGCCACGGCTCTATTGACCGCCTGTGGCCTTGCTTTGCGGAGTTTTGACTGACATGCCACGCATTAACCTACTGCCTTGGCGCGACCAACAGCGCAAAGAGCGCAAGCTGGCTTTTTTCGTGGCGCTCGGTGGCGCCGCGCTCGGCGCGCTGGTCGCCGCCTTCGCGGGCTACCTGCTATTCAAGTCGATGATCAGCTCCCAGGAGCAGCGCAACGATCGCCTGCGTGCCGAGATCAAGACGGTCGATCGCCAGATCGAGGAGATCAACGACCTTGAGACCCAGAAGCAGCGCTTTATCGCGCGCATGCAGGTCATCGAGAAACTGCAGCGTTCCCGCTCCGAGGTGGTGCATCTGTTTGACGAAATCGCCCGCACCATGCCCGACGGCACCTATCTGACCGCCTTTAAGCAGGGCGGCAAGCAGCTCAAGTTCGAAGGCGTGGCACAGTCATCGACGCGGGTCTCGACGTTCATGCGCAATATCTCCGGCTCGCAGTGGATGAAGGATCCGGAACTCGAAGTCGTCGAGAGCAAGCCCGGCAGTACCGTGGGCAACAGCTTTGTGCTCGACGCGGGCGAGATCGTCGCCAGCGGCGATGAGGATGATGACGCGCCGGCCAAGCCCAAGCGCCCCCTCCACGGAGCTGCCAAATGAACCTGCTGCAGGAACTGCGCTCGCTCGATCCGCGCGATCCGGGCCGCTGGCCGCTGGCGGTGCGCGCCGGCGCGGTCGCGGTGTCTTTCGTGGTCGTGGCGTTGCTGGCCGCGTACTTTTTTGTCTGGACCGATCTGAACCCGCAGCTCCAGCAGCTCCAGGACCAGGAGCAGCAGCTGCGCGGCGAGTTTCACGACAAGCACGCCAAGGCCACGAATCTCGACGTCTACAAGCAGCAACTGGCGGATATCGAAAAATCCTTCGGTGCCATGCTGCGCCAGCTCCCCAGCAAGACCGAAGTGGACAACCTCCTGGTCGACATTTCACAGACCGGCCTGGCGGCCGCGCTCGATCAGAAGCTGTTCCAGCCCGAGACCGAGGTCAAGAAAGACTTCTACGCCGAGCGGCCGATCAAGATTCGCTTTGCGGGAAGCTACCACCAGTTCGGTGCCTTCGTCAGCGGCATCGCGGCTCTGCCGCGCATCGTCACGCTGCACGACGTGCAGATTACGCCAGTGCAGCACACGGGCGGCGCGGCCGCTTTCGATCAGCTGCAAATGGACCTGACGGCCAAGACCTACCGCTACCTCGATGACGAGGAAGTGGCGACCGCTGAGGCGGACCGACGCAAGTCGGAGAAGTCGGCCAAGCGGCCCACCGGCTGATGGGCGCTCAAGAGCAAGTAACAGGTAAGCGGATGAAGCAGCAGCACAATCTGGGCGGGCAAACTCTTGCGTTGGTGGCGCTGTGCGCCGTCGTGCTCGTGGGTTGCTCGGGCCGCGATGCCGACCTGAGCCGCTTCATCGAGGCGACCAAGAAGGAGCCGGGTGGGCGCGTTGAGCCCCTGCCCGAGGTCAAGCCCTACGACAGCTACGTCTATACGAGCGGCGCGCTGCGCTCGCCGTTTGTGCCCGGAGGCGCGCGCGGCGCGGCTTCCGGTCCGCGCCCCGAAGTGCAGCGCAATCGCGAATTCCTCGAACAGTTCTCGCTGGACACGATGAAGATGGTCGGCACCCTCAAGCTTGAAGGCCAGGATTTCGGCCTGGTGCAGGTCGCCGACGGCCGCGTGCAGCGCGTACTGATAGGGAACCACCTCGGCCAGAACGATGGCCGTATCACCAATATTGTGGCCAATAAAATCAGCCTGATTGAACTCGTGCCGGACGGCTTGGGCGGTTACATCGAACGCCCGGCGGCTTTGGGATTGAACGAGTGACCGGAATGGAGAGTAAGCGAATGAAGCGACCAACCGTCCATCACCTGCGTAGTGCCTTGAGGCTGGCTTGGGCCTGCCTCGCTGCAACGCTCCTCACGCAGGGTGCCCAGGCGGCTGATGCCCCAGGCAATGCACTGCAGTCGATCGACGTGCAGACCCTGGCGGGCAAGCAGGTTCAGCTTACCCTGCACCTCACCGGGCCGGCGCCCGAACCGATGAGCTTCACCATCGATAAGCCGGCGCGCATTTCTTTGGATCTGCCGGCCACGGCGCTGGCATTGCCCTCGCACCGCGTCGACGTGTCCTCAGAAGGCGTCGATACCGTGCTGGCCGCGGAAGCCAACGGGCGTACCCGCGTGGTGATCAATCTTGCGCAGCTCCAGCCTTACACGACGCGAGTGGCGGGCAACGACATCATCGTGACCGTGGGCGCAGGCGTCACTGGCGCTCATACCTCGGCCACGGCCGCCCCGGTTGCCGCTGCCGCGGGCAGCCGCGATATTCGCAGCATCGATTTCCGTCGCGGCGACCATGGTGTCGGCCGGCTGGTGGTCAAGCTGAGCGATCCGCGTACCGCCATCAACCTGAGCCAGCAGGGCTCGCAGATCATCGTGAATTTCTCTGACGCCGGTTTGCCCAGGAGACTGGCACGCAGCTATGACACCCAGGATTTCGGCACGCCGGTTTCGGGCTTCGACGCGCTACACGTCGGCAATGACACGCGCATCGTGCTCAATGCCACGGGCGACTTCCAGCAACTCGCCTATCAGTCCGACGACGAATATGTGGTGGAGGTCCAGCCGTTGACTAAGTCGGCGCTGGCGGCCGCTGACGACAAGAAGGCCTACAGTGGCGAGAAGCTCTCGCTGAACTTCCAGGACATCGATACCCGCGCAGTGCTGCAGTTGCTGGCCGATGCCAGCGGCCAGAACATCGTGGTCAGCGATACGGTTCGGGGCAGCGTGACGCTGCGCCTGCAGAGTGTTCCCTGGGATCAGGCGCTCGATATCGTGCTGCGCACCAAGGGCCTGGACAAACGGCGCGATGGCAACGTGATCATCGTTGCGCCGTCCGATGAGCTGGCCTCGCGCGAGAAGGCAGAGCTGGCCTCGAAGAAAGACATCCAGGAATTGGCGCCGCTCCGCACCGAATACCTGCAAATCAATTACGCCAAGGCCGCCGATCTGGCATCGCTCCTCAAGGGCGCCGGCAACGCCAATTCGGTGCTCTCCTCGCGCGGCAGCGTCGCGGTCGACGAACGCACCAATACGCTGTTGCTGGCCGACACCTCGGAACGGCTCGATGCGATTCGCAAGATGGTCGCGACCCTCGACATCCCGGTAAGGCAGGTGCTGATCGAATCGCGCCTGGTCATCGTCAACGATGACTTCGAGCGCGACCTTGGTGTGCGCGCCGGCTACACCGGAGTGCACAGCAACGGCAACAATGGCTTGTTCATGACCTCGGGCACTGCGGCCAGCACCGACACGGGACTGAGCTCGGCACTGAAGAATCTGCCCAGCAACGGCACCGTCAACCCGGTGGCCGTGCCGACGGGGGACACCGGCGCCCAACGCTACAACGTGAACATGCCGGTCACCAACCCGGCCGGAAGCCTCGCCTTCCTGCTGCTCGGCTCAGACTACATCGTCGACCTTGAACTCTCCGCCGCCCAGGCCGAAGGTCGGGGCGAGGTCGTCTCCTCGCCGCGCGTGATCACGGCGAACCAGAAGGAAGCGTACATCGAACAGGGTACTGAAATTCCGTACCAGGAAGCCGCCTCGAGCGGCGCTACCACGATTTCCTTTAAGAAGGCCGTGCTGTCGCTGAAGGTGACCCCGCTGATCACGCCGGACAATCGGATCATCCTTGATCTGTTCGTGACCAAGGACAGCGTCGGTCAGGTGGTCGTGACCTCGGGTGGCGCCAACGTGCCGTCCATTGACACCCGGAAGATGTCCACACGCGTGATGGTCGGTGACGGACAGACGGTGGTGCTCGGCGGCATCCTCGAGACCGACCGCCGCGAAACAATCAAGAAGGTGCCTTACCTCGGTGACATACCGGTGCTCGGCCACCTGTTCAAGAACACGAGCACGATAAACAAGAAGAATGAGCTGTTGATCTTCGTGACGCCGAAGATCCTTCGTGAAGGGATAAAGGTCAATTGACCTCTCTAGGAATGTCCGCGGACTCTACTCAAGGATCAATAGCTCAGGTGAATAAGATGCGCAAACTCAGATGGTTTTCGGCACTCCTAACTCTGGCGCTGGCCGCGTGCGGGGGCTCCACGAACGATTGCGGCTCCGCGTTCGGGAACGGCTGCCCGCCGCCCAGCCCAACGACCGTGCCGGTGGCGTCAGTATTGCTGGTGACCGATTCACCCACCATTCCGTCGGACAATGCCACCTCGGCCAAGCTCACCGCCTACGTGCAGGATGCCAACAACAATTTCCTCCCCGGCATAACGGTCGCGTTTAAGCCCAGTTCCGGTGGTATCGCGGTAACTCAAGCGGTAACTGACGCCAACGGTGTAGCGACCGCGACGCTCAGCACGCTGGGCGATCCGTCCAATCGCGCAATCACCGTGACCGCCACGGCTAATAAGGTCAGTGCGACCGCCACCATCAATGTGACGGGCAGCACCTTGCAGCTGCAAGGCCCCACGGCGTTGACGGCAGGACAGGTGGGCACCTATACGATCTCCCTGACTGACGCGGGCGCCAAAGGCATCGCCGCACAGGCCATTGCCGTGACCGCACCGGCCAATCTGACCGCCAGTGCAACATCGGTCACCACCGACAGCCAGGGACGTGCCACGTTCACGGCCACCGGCGGTGCCGGGGGTAGCGGTGCGCTCACGATCGCAGGCCTCGGCCTCACCACTTCGTTGACCGTTTCCGTGAATGGCGACGCCTTAAGTTTCACGGCGCCGGCGGCGAATACGACCATTGCGCTCGACACGCTCAAGACCTTTACCGTGCACTGGGCTCAGAATGGTACCCCGGTGGCCAATCAGCCCATCAGCTTTGCCACCACGCGCGGCTGCATCAATCCGGCCGCACTGACCTGCACCGGCCAATCCTCGACGGCTTCGGTAAATACCGACGCCTCCGGTAACGCGTCAATTACGATGCTCTCGGACAACGCCGGCGGCGCCACCGTGACAGCCACTACGGGGACCTCGATTTCGGCCAACCTGACGGCGCAGTTCATCGCCACGGTCGCCTTCTCGATCGAAGTGCAGCCCTCGGTTTTCGTTCTCGCTCCCGGGGACCTCAGCACCATTAATGCCGTGGTCAGGGACAAGAACAACAACCTGGTGACCGGCGCAACGGTCGTGTTCTCACTCAACGACATCACGGGTGGCACGCTGACGACGGCGGCCGCGAAGACGGACCTGGAAGGGCGGGCGCAGTCCGTCTACACGGCCGGATCGGTGACCTCCGCCGCCGGCGGCGTACAGATCACGGCGAGCGTGCAGAACCATCTCCCCGCCTGCACGCTTTGCACCAAGACGGTCGGACTCACCGTCGCCGCACGGCAGGTGTTCATCTCCATCGGCACCGGCAATACCATTATTAAGTCGGACACCCAGTACCAAGTCCCCTACGTCGTGCAGGTAACCGATTCGACCGGCGCGGGCGTCAAGGGCGTATCCATAGCAATGAGCGTGCTGTCGCAACGTTATTTCAAGGGCTACCGGGTCCTTAGCGGGGTATGGGCTACCTGTTACACGATTCCGGGGGTGAACTCACCCGCAGGGCAGCCTTGCTGGGTGGGTACTCCGCCGGCGGACAACGTCTCGTTGGGTTGTGCCGATGAGGATTTCAACCGCAACGGCGTGCTTGATCCAGGCGAAAACAAGAACGGCAACAATCCGGCCACCGTATCGCCGGCGTTCCCGAACGGCTATCCGACGCTTGAGGCCGGCAACATCGCGGCCGTGGCGCCGACCACCAGTGGCAGTTTCGTGACCAACGATTCTGGCTTTGCGTTCGCGACCGTATCCTACCCAGCCGAATACGCCTATTACCTGCAGGTCACCTTGCAGGCGCAGGCTTCAGTGCAAGGCACGGCCTACTCGGCCAGCAGCACGTTCCTGCTACCGGGCTTGGCGGCGGACTTCAACTCGCCGACCGTGAGCCCGCCGGGCCCGATCAGCCCGTTCGGCAAGAGTGCGACCTGCAGCGACATGCTCTAAAGGCCAGAGCCTAAGACCACAAAGCGGCCGCCTTCGGGCGGCCGCTTTGTTTCGCCGCTCCGCCACGGCATGCTATGACGGCAATGACCGCCAGCAACAACATCTTCCTGATCGGGCCCATGGGTTCGGGCAAGACGGCCGTCGGTCGCCACGTGGCCCGGCTCCTCGAGCGGCCGTTTCTCGACAGCGACCATGAAATCGAGCAGCGCACCGGGGCGGATATCGCGCTGATCTTCGAGCGTGAAGAGGAAGCAGGGTTTCGAAGGCGCGAGCGTGAGGCCATCGCTAGCCTCACCATGCAGGAGGGCATCGTGCTGGCGACCGGGGGCGGTGCCGTGCTGGATGCCGAGAATCGCCGCCATCTCGCCGAGCGCGGCTGGGTCGTGTATCTGGAAACATCCGTTGCGCAACAGGCCGAGCGAGCCGGGCGCACGCGCCACCGGCCCATGCTCAGTGGAGTGGATCCACAGCTGCGGCTCGAGGAGCTGATGAGGGTTCGCGAGCCTTTGTACCGCGAGACGGCCCATTACACCGCCTCCACCACCCGCAAGCGGGTGGGTGTGGTGGCTGAACTCATCGTTCGCGCCTATCGGAGCGCGCGCGCCAACCCTTAGTGACTCCCGGTTATACTTGCGGCCTGCCAGCGCGCCGTTCACATGCAGACACTCACCGTAGAGCTCGAGGATCGTTCCTACCCGATCAGCATCGGCGCGGGACTGCTGCGCCAGCAATCGCTGCTGCAAGCGGCCGTGCCGGCCACCGACATCCTGCTGGTCAGCAACACCACGGTCGCGCCGCTCTACGCGAAGTCCGTGAGCTCGGCCCTCGCCGATCGCAGGGTCGTTGAAGTCATCCTGCCCGACGGCGAGCAGCACAAATCTTTGGCCACCGCCGGGCGTGTTTTCGATGTGCTGGTCGCCAACCGCTTTGGCCGTGACGCGCTGGTTCTGGCTCTCGGGGGAGGAGTGATCGGCGACCTGGCCGGGTTCGTGGCCGCCTGCTACCAGCGCGGCGTCGATTTTGTGCAAATACCCACGACCCTGCTGGCGCAGGTCGACTCGTCGGTAGGCGGCAAGACCGCGGTAAATCATCCGGGTGGCAAAAACCTGATCGGCTCTTTCCACCAGCCGCGCGAAGTGCTCGCCGATACTGAGGTGCTGAGGACTCTGCCGGAGCGCGAATTTCAGGCGGGGATCGCCGAGATCATCAAGTACGGACTGATTTGCGATCGCGGGTTTTTCGAGTGGCTGGAACAAAATATCGATGCGCTGGCACGCCGCGATGAATCCGCGCTCGCCCGCGCAATCTTCCGCTCCTGCCAGATCAAGGCGCAGATCGTCGGCCGTGACGAGCGCGAGCACGGCGAGCGCGCGCTATTGAACCTGGGGCACACTTTTGCCCATGCCATCGAAGCGGCCACTGGCTACGCGGAATGGCTCCACGGGGAAGCCGTCGGCGTCGGGTTGCTCATGGCCGCCAGCATGTCGCAACGGCTAGGCGCACTCACCCCTTCGGACGTCGGACGCGTCGAGACGCTCCTGCAACGCGCCGGCTTGCACACGGCGGCGCCGCGGATCGGATCCACACGGGCGCTCGAGTACATGAGGGTGGACAAGAAGGTAAAGTCCGGGCGCGTGCGGCTGGTGTTACTGGCCGCCCTGGGCGAGGCATACATCAGCGGGGAATATCCGGATGCCGTGTTAGACGAGACCTTGCATTCTTACCTGGACCCATGAGCGCGCCTGCTGCACCTGGAGCTCCGCTGGCGGCCTACGCCGCCCATGACTCGCATTCGCGCGGCCGGCGCCACCCCGAGCCGGCGCCTGAGTATCGAAGCGAATTTCAGCGCGACCGAGATCGCATCATTCACAGTAACGCCTTTAGGCGCCTGGCGTACAAGACCCAGGTATTCGTCAACCACGAAGGCGATCTTTATCGCACGCGCGTGACGCATTCCATCGAGGTGGCGCAGATCGCCCGCTCCATCGCCCGCGCGCTGGCGCTGAACGAGACGCTGGTCGAGGCGATCTCGCTGGCCCATGATCTGGGGCATACGCCCTTCGGCCACGCGGGGCAGGACGCCCTCAATGGCTGCATGCGCGAATATGGGGGATTCGAGCACAACCTGCAGTCACTGCGTGTGGTGGATGAATTGGAGGAGCGCTATGCGGATTTTGACGGCCTGAACCTGACCTTTGAATGCCGCGAGGGGATTCTCAAGCACTGTGCGCTGCCCAAAGCCCGAGAACTGGGGGACGTTGGCCGCCGTTTCATCGATCGCACGCGCGCCGGCCTGGAAGCGCAGCTCGCCAATCTTGCCGATGAAATCGCCTATAACAACCACGACGTTGACGACGGGCTTCGCGCCGGGCTGATCACGCTGGAGGAGTTGTGCGAAGTTCGTCTGGTGCGTCGGCACTTCGACGCGGTGCAGGCCGCCCACCCGCAGCTGGCATCCCGGCGCGCCGTACACGAAATCATTCGTGGCATGATCAATGAGGTCGTGGTGGATGTGATTCGCACCAGCGCTGATCTGCTGCGCGCGGCCGCGCCCGCCGATATCGACGCGGTGCGCGCACACAAGGGCTCGCTGATAGCAATGAGCGAGGAGGTCGGTGCCCAGCACTTGGAACTCAAGCAATTCCTGCGCGAGAGTGTTTACCGGCATCATCGCGTATTGCGCATGACCAGCAAGGCCAGGCGGGTGCTCGAAAGCCTGTTTGCGGCTTTTATGGGCGACGCTCGATTGATGCCTGAGGAATATTGGCAGGCGGCGAATCGCGCCGAGGTGGCCGCGGGCCCGAATGGTCGGGCACGCGTTGTAGCTGACTATATTGCGGGCATGACCGATCGCTATGCGATTCTCGAGCACCGGCGCTTGTTTGATCCAGCGGAGCGAACTTAAGTGGGCGCAACCCGCGTGAAACCGGAAATCCCGATTCGCGACCGGCTGATTTTTGCGCTCGATGTCACCGACGCAACGGCGGCGCGCAAACTGGTCGAGCAACTGGACGAGTCTGTGCGGTTTTACAAGATCGGCCTCGAACTTTTCATGGCGGGCGAATACTTTCCGTTGCTGGACTGGCTGGTTGCGCGGCACAAGAAAGTGTTCGTCGACCTAAAATTCTTCGACGTACCAGCCACCGTTGCCGCAGCCGTTCGGCAGTTGCGCAACCGCGGCGTCACCTTCACGACCGTGCACGGCAATCAGTCGATCATGGAGGCGGCCGCCGCTGCCAAGGGCGAGGTCAAGGTATTGGCAGTGACCGTGTTGACGAGCCTTGATCGCGGTGACCTGGACGATCTGGGATTTGAATGTGACGTGCAAGAATTGGTGCTTTCGCGCGCCCGCCGCGCATTCGAGGCCGGGTGCGATGGAGTCGTTTCCTCGGGTCTGGAAGCCAAGCTCCTGCGGGAACGCATCGATTCGAGATTACTGGTAGTCACGCCAGGGATCCGGCCCATTGAGAATCGTCCGAGCGACGATCAAAAGAGAGTGGTCTCGGTGAGGCAGGCATTGGAATCCGGCGCCGATTACATCGTGGTAGGGCGCCCAATACGGGATGCGGCCGATCCGAGAGCCGCGGCCGAGCTCATACAACAACAGGTCCAGGCTACAAGCTCAAGATCCGGATAGGTAAATTTGGGGACACCCAGACTGGCCTTGGAGCTTGTTGCATTAAAACAACAGCTATGCGCACCTACGACCTATCGTCGTTCTCTTAGGCAATACACTCCAAATATCTGATTGACATATTGCATTGACATAAGGTGACGCTCGACGTTAATGTAAAGCCCTGAGCGGCTTATGTTTAACCAAGGGCGACACTTGGAGCCAGGGGCAGTAATTGACGACGAGCGCACGGCGCTCCTCGAGGCAATCGAGGAGTCGCTGCGTCCGCTTATGCGTGCGGCATTTGCGTATGGCGTCAGTTATCAAGATCTCGTTGAAGTGGTGCGAGCGCTCTACATCTTTGCGCTACGCGAACGGAATGAATCTCAAGGCCGACCTTCCGACCCTACGCGCCTCGGAATGATGGCAGGAGTTACTCGTCGCGAAGTTGTGAAGCTTGTCGTGAGCAGGCAAAAACGCGAGCAGCAGCGCCAACTGATCCTAAAGCGCATAGATCAAATCGGTCTTCTTCTCGGGCGCTGGCATGACGACCCCGGGTTCTCCACTCCTTATGGGGCGCCACTGGACTTATCACTTCAGCCTGAGGGATCGTTCCGATTATTTGATGATCTCATTCGAGCATCAGGTACTGAGCTCGATCGGGATACTGCACTAGAAGTGCTGTTGACTAATAGGTGTGCGGAACTCCACATCGGGAAGTTTGTTCGATGTACCACCCGCGCATTCCTGCCACTAGGCAAAGACCTTTCTAAGATTTCTCGCCTCGGGCGCCTTGGTAACGCTCTCCATTCCACGTTTACATACAACCTCTTCAAGGATTCGTTGCAACCATCGTATTTTGACCGAGCGATGGTATCGGATTTTCCACTGTCGGTTCCGGGGCGTGACGCAATGCTCGCGCAACTCAGAGCAGACGGAGAGGACTTTATTGATGGAATGGATCGATGGGTTTCCAACAAAGCTGTTGGATACAGAGACGAGGACAATGGACGTCGGTACGGCGTCACAGCCCTATTTTTTGAGGATTCAGGCCAGGCCCCTCAGACTGGGATGAATGATTGGACGGTATCAGACGAGGCGATGAGCTAGTTTTATTTTTGCGTGCGTTTAGCTTTTAGGAAGAAGCGATGAAAATGATTAACAATATTGCGGTCCCAATTTGTTTGGCTATGGCATCTGCCTTTGCCTGTGCCGGCGCGGCTGCTGAACCTTATAGATTACTGCTTGCCGGCCCTGTCGAATCTGTCGATCGAGCGACAAATACAGTCAACGTGCTCGGACATCGCTTGGTACTAAAAAACACAACATCGATTACACAGGGACACCGGGTAGAGGTGTTTGGTGGACTTACATCGAAGGGTTCACTCAAAGCGGCGATAGTGCTGGACACCGCGAGCTATGCGGCAAGTGGAGACCAAGTTGTTGTGATGGGTGCTGTTACTAATATCGATCGCACTCGAGGCAGACTTTTCCTCGGTAACGCCACAGTTGATTACACGGCCCTGCTCGGCAACACACGATTCAAAGCTCCCAAAGTTGGAGATATTGTTGAAATCGTAGGGACCCAGCCGGGCGGGCGAAATTTAATCCTGGCGGGGAGAATAAATCGAACTCAAGGTGTAAATGCTGGCGGTAGGGCAGTGGGTGTAAATGCCGGCGGCTATGCCTTAGGCGTCAATGCTGGCGGTAGGGCAGTGGGTGTAAATGCCGGCGGCTATGCCTTAGGCGTCAATGCTGGCGGTAGGGCAGTGGGTGTAAATGCCGGCGGCTATGCCTTAGGCGTCA
>JBBQTF010000038.1:0-25654 GCA_038234675.1 Steroidobacterales bacterium | reverse complement strand
GCTCCTTCAGCGCGATCCCCTTATCGACCTCCCGCAGAAATCCAATGATCTGCTCTTCCGTGTACCGCTTCTTCACGTCCAACCTCCCTCTCCGGGGTTAGACTCTAAGCCTACCTGCTACTCAAAAGTGGGGGGACGTCGTGACCACACTGACCCCGAGTTGCGCAAAACGAGGAATATCCGCGGCGTCCGTGACGTCGGCGTGCTCAATCCGCAACCGCCGATCGCGCGGCCCATTACGCGCCACGACGCGCTGATAGGTGTCGAGGATCATGTGCACAGAATCGTTGCGAGCGGCGTGCGTCATGATTTGGTAGCCGCGGCGGTCCAACTCAGTAACCAGGGCCTCATAGGCATGGGGCTCGTATACCAGGGGCGGCACGAGGCCAGAGAATCCATCCGCAAAGAACTTGACGAGATTCGCAGACACCCACTCATCGTGGTATCGCGAGCGCGCCTCCTCCAGATCGGCCGGAAATCCTGGCGTCAAGCGATGCGCAACCGCGACAGAGCCAAACGCTGTGCGAGTGCGCACCGAAAGCTTTCCCCGCTCGCGGAGTGTCGCGTACAGACTAATCTCCGCAAGATTTCCTGTGGCATTGACGACGCTGGTGATTCCATAGCTGTTTAGGTAGCGCGTGGCCACTTCCAGCATGGCAAGCTTTGTTGCAGCGGGCAGCTCGGCGTCCACGGCGCGTTCCATCACTTCCATACCGGCCTCGATCAACGTCCCGGTGGGGTGGCCGCTGGCGTCACGAATGATGCCGCGCTCCTCCTGGGGTTCGGCCACCGGAAAGTCCGTGATGCCGGCCAGCCGCAGCGCGGCCGAATTGACCCACAGGGAGTGCTCCGAGGAGTTGTGAATTACAACCGGCCGGTCGCTCACTGCTCGATCCAGCAGCTCTTTGCTCGGCGTCGTAGGTGGGGCCGCACTGAAATCCGCCCGCGCAAGGATCACCGGATCTTTGGGGTGCGCGTTGGCATAGGTCCTGAGGCGGGAGACCAGCTCATCGGGCTTATTGACCGTGACGCTGGCTTGCGGGGTGGTCAGATTGAGGCCATGCAGGGCATAGGCACCGTATAGCAGGTGAACGTGCGAGTCGACGATCCCGGGGATCACGGTCTGCCCGTGCAAGTCGACCACCCCGGCCCTACCGTTGTCCCAGCGACTCAGGGCCTTGTCGGTCCCGATGGCCGCGATGCGCTCGCCCTGTACGAGCAATGCCTCGGCCCACGGCAACTTAGGATTCCCCGTGTAGATATGGCCATGTACGAATAGAGTGTCGCCCATAGCGATTGGTGCCAAGCAACCGAGAGCAGCCGCGAGCGCCGCGCGGCCAGCACTGGAACGAAGTGAGCAGGGCATACGACCCCCGAAATCGGTTCGACCTAACGAACCACAAACATGGCGATAACGGCTGCCCCCATGACCACAGTGGCCAGCCACCCCAGCACGCGATGACGAAGCGTAAGTGTGTAGTCGCCCAGGAGTTCACGCTTCGTTCCTAACCACATCATTACCACCATGATAGGCACCGCAATGACGCCGTTGACAACGGCGCTCCATACCAGCGCCTTGATCGGGTCCACAGGCGTGAAGTCAATGAGAGTGCCAATCAGGGTGCCCATTCCAATGACTACATAAAATCCACGCGCCTCCAACAGGTGCTTATCGAGGCCGGACCGCCATTGCATGGCATCGGCGACTGCGTAGCCCGATGAGGCGGCCAACACCGGAACGGCAAGCATTCCGGTGCCAATGATACCCAGAGCGAACAGTGTAAAGGCGAGGTCGCCGGCCAGCGGCCGCAGCGCTGACGCTGCCTGTGCCGTGGTCTGAATATCCGTTACCCCATTGGCGTGTAGCGTAAGCGCAGTAGCGAGCATCACGCAAAAAGCTATAACGTTTGAAAAAACCATGCCCACCGTGGTGTCGAGCTTGATGCGGTAGAGATGCTCGCGCACGTATACCGCACTGGGAGCAATCGCCTTTTCAGCCCCTCCGGTGGCGTCCATACGTTGACGCTGCTCGGCCTCCTGGGCCGCCTGCCAGAAAAACAGATACGGACTAATGGTGGTGCCCAGTACCGCGACAACCATGGTCCAATAGGCACCGCCGTGGCGCAGGTGAGGAACGAGCGACTGTTTGAGCACGGTCTCCCAGTTAACGTGCAGCATGAACACTAGCGCGACGTAGGAAAGCAGCGCCAAAGTCAGCCACTTCAGCATGCGCACCATAGCGTCAAACCCGAGCCATATCGGCAACACTGTGCACAGCAGTCCGAACACAAGCGCCAGGCCTTGCTCCGACGGACCACCGATGAGTAACTGCAGTGCGCCGCCCATCGCGGCTATGTCGGCGGCAATATTGAGGGTGTTGGCAACCATTAGAAGCGCGATAATGCAGGCGGTAAGCCACCCCGGCATGACACGGCGAATGCTGGCCGCCAGCCCTTGCCCGGTCAGCCAGCCGATGCGCGCACTGACGAGCTGGATGCCGATCATCAACGGCGTTGTGAACGCCATGGTCCACAGCAAACCCGCCCCGAATTGGGCACCCGCTTGTGAATAGGTTGCTAATCCGCTCGGATCATCATCGGCAGCCCCGGTAATCAGCCCGGGGCCGAGTCGATCGGCGAATTCTCGGGCGCGCCTCCCAGTGAGCACATGAGTCCATGGGCCTTGCATAGGGTGTTGGCTAAGTACGCGGCCGGTCAAACTGGCGGGTCACTGAACATTCTGCCGCATTTGGAATTGTCGCGACTGCCGAAGTGGACTTCAGTCTAACAGGGCGCGCCTCCAAACTGGCAACGCGCACGAAGAGCTATCACATTGAGAGCTCGGCTAATGCTAGTTCCGGTGGGAGAAATCCTCGCGGCAGGGCGATTGAGCTCCGGGCTGGTTTGGTGGCAAGGTCGCGGCGAATCCTGCTTTCGCGTTCAACGGCAGTAGTATGTTAATGCAAGATCTTGAAGCCATACTTTTCGAAGACTGCGGTTCCGGCCGGCCCCCGGAGAAATTCCACGAACAAAGCGGCCTTTGCATTGGCGGCTTTGGTCAGCGCTATCGGGTAGCTGATGGACGGGTGCGAGCCTTCTGGAAAAAGATCCACGACGCGCACTTTTTTGTCGATCCGAGCGTCCGTCTCGTAGACGATTCCGAGCGGCACCTCACCGCGAGCCACGAAGGCGAGGGCGGTGCGGACACTGTCCGCACGTACCAGGTGATCCTTAACATCATCCCACACTCCAAGACTGCTCAATGCCGCGCGCGCGTAGCGACCCGCCGGCACGGAATCTGGATCACCGGTGGCTAATCGGCCCCCATTGAGCGCCATTAGCAATGGAAAGTTGGCTGCGATATGCAACTGGACTGTGCTGTCTACAGGCGCAACCAGCGCCAGCCGATTGCCAAGCACGTTGCGGCGGCTCGCTTTTTGAATTAGTGAACGCTGATCGAGATAATCCATCCACTCCTGGTCAGCAGAAAAGAAAACGTCTGCGTGAGCCCCGCTCTCCACCTGGCGGGCAAGCGTTGAGGTTGCTGCAAAGGAAAATTCAATGTTCGTACCAGTCTTCTTAGTGTATGCAGCGCCAAGTTCCTGCATCACATCAGTAAGAGAAGCAGCGGCGAACACCGTAACGGAGTCGGGAACGGTTTCACTGTGCGCGACCCAAGCCAACAGGCAAAGAGTCCCCGCCAAACCTGCAAATTGGCGTCGAAGCATGATCGTCCCTCAACAGCATCGTTATATTCAGTAAGATATATCGTGGCGTATACACGACCGCGTGGCAAGTCAAGCCGCCCTCTGTTGGTACCTAGACAAACGCGCGATAATGTTGCAACCGGAGGTTCCGCATGGCGCGCGTCACGCTGCAGATCCGTATCCACTTTGATGAGATGCTGGCGATCGGTCCGGGCAGGATCCAGCTGCTCGAAGGCGTGCAGTTCAATGGGTCGCTCTCACAGGCCGCCAGAGACATGGACATGAGCTATCGGCGAGCCTGGCTCCTGATGCAAAGCCTAAACGAGTCTCTCGGGACTCCCGCATCGGTCCCAGTCCGGGGAGGGCGGCGCGGCGGCGGCACCACGGTAACGCCGGCCGGTCACGCTCTTATTCGGCCTTACCCGGCCATGGAGGCGAAACTAACGCGCAGCATCAGCAGGCAGTTTGCGAGAGTCGCCCGTCCGGACGCGATTTCCAATTCAAAGGTTCGCACGAGACCTACCGGTGCGAAATAGTCCTGGTCGGCTACCAGCCGTAGCGGACTTCGAATTCCACGAGCCGCCCAGGCAATCGGTAGTACCCTGCGGTCTGCGTTACGGTAACGCTCTGATTTAATTCGCTGCTCGCGACTGGGACGCGAGCAGCCGAGAGATTGTAGCCGCTCAATTGGAACCGGTAGTGGTCCAAATGATATGCAAGCGATGCATCGACGGTTGTATAGCCGCCGGCCGCGAAAGTATTAGCGGCATCGAGCTCACGCGGTCCTACATAGGCAACAACGATTGATCCGGCCAGTCCGACGGGCCGGGTATAAAACACTCCACCGCCGCCCAGCGGGCGCGGCGACATCTCTATACGATTACCAGAAACGTCTACGCCGTCGCGAGTTGTGAAGCTCATATATCGCGCGTCGTGATTGGCGTAATGGGCGGCGATTTGCCAGCTACCTGGGAGCTGGTACCGTGATTCGACCTCGAACCCCTGGAAGCGTGACACTCCGCTGTTTGCGCGTCCAAACTGGCCGTTGGCATCCTGGGTGTAGGCGAGACCGTTACGAAAATCCATTCGAAAGACGCTGGCATCAACGTCCAGTCGGCCGTCCAGTAACCGACTCTTCACGCCGACCTCGTAGCTAACGCCGGTCTCCGGCTCCAAGACCTCAACTTCGGCCTCCGGGCCGAAGTCTATTGCCAGTGGCTTAAAGCTATTGCGGTAGTCTGCGTACCACGTCAGCGTATTGTTGCCCGAGACCCAGGATTTCCAGCTCGCCCCTAGAGTGCCGCTCAGGCGTGTGGTGGTTCGCCCATCGGTCCCGTTGAATGCGACCACCGGATTGGCGCCCGTATTGTCTATCGCCACGCCGTTGGCTGTTTCGCGCGTATTGTTCAATCGTAAACCCGCCAATACGTCCAAAACAGGGCTGAGCTGCCAATCCAGCTGCGTATAGGCTCCCGCAAATCCACGCTTATCGTCTGAATAGACCAGCTCGTCGGGATGATGGGCTCCCTCGCAAGCATACTCCCGACCCGACGGATCCATGCAATAGCCAAAATTTATGGCGTTCTCCGACCCGTATCCATGCAGATAGTCCACGCCGTACATCAGGTGAAGCGTCGGAGACAGCAGCTTGACCAGATGCGCGTCAAAGTAAATGTCCGTAATTGAGGTTCCCTGAGAATAACCGTCGGCCTGTAAGCCGTCGCCCACACCGGCATCGGGCGGAATGGCAAACGCGTTGCCGCGCAGAAAACCTCGCAGGATGTCATTCAGGGTACGGGTCGCAGAAAGCGTAACCGACCAATCTCCGGCCGAGCTTATCCCGTCGAGCCCCAAATTCAATGCATACCGCTGCTGATCAAGCTTGGCGCCGGTTGGATTGTAATTGGCATTGATCGGCAGTTCGTCGTGCAAAATCCTGCCGTCGCGCAAGAGCAAATTGCCCGCTGGAGTCTGTGGCAAAATCGATACGTCGGCGTCCAGGTGAAAGGTTCCAAGACGCAGCTCGCTGCGGCCGCGGTACAACACGTGGTAACGCGCATACTCCGTGCGATCGTCCTCATAGCCAAGCTTCTCGAAGTTGGCGGTGAGGGATTGCTGATAGCGCCCAATCTGCGGGAGATCACCACCTCCGGACAAGCGATAGCTGCCGTGCGAGGCCCCAGCTATTCCAACGAATCCGGGAGTCGCCCCTGCGGCGTAATGAATTACCTGGATTACGCCGACGAAAGAGGTTGCTCCATAAATGGTCGGCGCCGCGCCGCGCAATACTTCAATCCGCTCAACACCGGTCAGATCAATTGACGGCGTGGCTGGATTGAACGCGCCGCCCCAGGGGACACCGTCCACCACGAGCAGAAATGCGTCTGCTTCGCGCAGCCCCCACAGTGCCGGGACCGTGCCCGCAGGTCCGCCGTCACCTCCGGGAGTGCCTTCCACTCCGCCCACAAGCAAAAGCGCGCTACGCAGATCACGCGCGCCGCGTCGGCGCAATTCCTCATCCGTGATAACGGTGATAGAGGCGGGAACCGTGTCTACAGCCTCCGGCTCGCGCGTCGCGGTGATCTCCAAGGTCTCGCGTTCGGCCTGTATCTCGTATTGATCGTCGGCGAAGACACAGTTCAGTGTGCCTAACGTATACAGCGCGGGGACTAAAACCGCTTTATTAATCACGTTGTCAAGCGATGGTTGAATGACCCATTGCGGCACAGAATACGTGCAGGTGCGCAGTTTGAGCAAAGTGATAGGCAATGTCGGTGCGTTTATATGTGGATGCGCTCTGTACCTAACGTGAGCACTGCTCAATTGCCCAAATCACTCGCGACGCGTCACACGAAATTCGCTCAGCTATCCGTGCGCAACCTGATGTTTTTGGCCGGCCGCCTTAAAGCTGTTTTAACATAAGTACTCTATTATATTGATGCATATACACTTCTGACCTTACCAACGGTGCGCGCAAAGCGCGTCGCAGCATTGCCTCGCCTCGGGCCTAGCTCAAACGCAGGTCTACACAGTGCGCTTAACCAGCGTCCCAGAATTTCTCCATTCGACGCCGCATGGCCTCATCCGGCAGTCGACCCCGTGCGGCGCGCTGGTTGTCTTCAAGATGTGCGGGTTGCGTTGAGCCGGGAATTGTGCAGGTTACGGCCGGGTGTGCAATAACGTATTTCAGAAGGAATTGGCCCCAGCTGGTGGCGTCGATTTCTGCTGCCCAGCTCGGCAGCGGACGACTCTGTAACTGATCAAAGAGAGAGCCGAAAGCGAATGGTATGTTGGCCAGCACGCCGACCTTACGCTCGATCGCGAGGGGCAGCACATTCGCCGCAGCATCACGATTCGCGAGGGAGTAATCGACCTGAACAAAATCCAGCGGATATCTGTGCATAAAGTCGACCATCTGGCCATGCTGCTGGACACGCGACGTGGTGATGCCCAGATAACGGATTTTGCCCGCGTGCTTCCATTTTAAAAGTGTCGGCATGAGCTCATCGACTCCATCGAGGTTATGGACTTGCAACAAATCGATTCGCGGCGTACGCAATCGCTCGAGGGAGCGCTTGAAACTCTCCTCGCCCCCTGCAACGCTCCTGCCCCCGCCGGTGGCGGTAAGTTTCGTGGCAAGAAACATCCGATCGCGAATCCCCAGCGCCGCAAGCACGTCGCCAATAATTGTCTCGCTGTCTCCATAGGCTGCTGCGGTGTCAATAACCGTTCCCCTGAGCTCTGACATGCGCCTGATCTCAGCTCGGATGGCCTCGCGCGCGCCTGTACGGAATTTGTCGGTACCCAAGCCCACCGCCGCCAATCGCTCACCCGTGCCAGGGATGGCTTTTGTCACCACAGTCCCCAGGTCCTGCGATTGCGCCCGCGCAGAGCGCGGAATGGCTAGCGCCACTCCTGCGGCGAAAGTGGCACACAAAGCCTCTCTTCTGGACATGCGGATCAGTGCGGGGTTATCCACGGGGTCAGTCTCCCTCTTCATACTCTGGTAGACCTTATACGCCTAAAGTCCCGGGATGTTCCCGCGTTCAGGAATCGATCTGGCGCGATTCACTTTCACCTGACATAGCGCTACCATCCAGCGCAGATCAACGACACGTACTGACAGACAAGTCCTTGCTAGCCACCCATCCATGCCTCGAGTGATATTTAAGACAATCGTGTCATGTGCCGCCGAACTACTAATTTCAAATATCATTTCGTGCCGTACAGAAGGAGCGATGAGCATGACTCGACGAAGCAAGGTGCTGAATACTTTACTTCTGTTGTTGGTCGCGGCGGTGGTCGGGTTCGCACTGCTGCTGAGTCACAACTCCCCGTGCGCTGCGGCACCGGCGTCCCCGACGGGCCCGGCCGCGATGAAAGCGATGGTCTATCGCTGCTACGGTTCGCCGGAAGTAGCGAAGCTGGAAACACTACCGAGACCCACGCTCTCCGACGATCATATGCTGGTCAAGGTACATGCAGCGTCAGTCAATCCGTTGGACTGGCATTACATGCGCGGCAAGCCCTACATCATGCGAGCCATGGCCGGCTTTGGGGCGCCCAAGGATGATCGATTGGGCGTAGACTTCGCGGGCACGGTAGAAGCAGTAGGCAAGAGCGTCACCCGATTTAAGCCAGGCGACGAAGTATTCGGCGGGGCCGACGGAGCTTTCGCGGAATACGTGACAGTGCGCGGAAACGGCTCTGTTGCCCTTAAGCCCCCGAATATTTCATTTGAACAGGCGGCGGCCGTGCCTATCGCCGCCATTACCGCGTTGCAAGCGCTGCGTGACCATGGAAAGGTCAAGTCGGGGCAAAAGGTTTTGATCAACGGCGCATCGGGCGGAGTGGGTACATTCGCGGTACAGATTGCGAAGGCCTTGGGCGCGGAAGTCACTGGGGTATGCAGTACCAGAAACCTGGCCCTCGTGCAGTCAATCGGCGCAGACCATGTCATAGATTACACGCGTGAGGATTTCACACGGGGATCGGAGAGATACGATGTCATTATCGATAACGTTGGCTCGCACTCCGCGCTGGATTATCGTCGCGTTCTCCAGCCAAAAGGGACGCTGGTCATCGTAGGTGGCTCTAACGACGGACCGTGGCTGGGGAGCCTGTCGGGCGCACTGGAGGCAAAACTTTTGTCGCCGTTTGTGAGCCAGAACATCGGTTTCTTTCTGGCGCATCTCAACCATGAAGATCTGGACTATCTGCGTGCTTTGTTACAGGACGGCAAGATCACGCCCGTAATCGACCGGCGTTACAACTTGGACCAGACACCAGAAGCCATGAAATACCTGGAAGCAGGGCACGCCAGGGGAAAAGTGGTAATTTACCTGGAATGACAACGTAGAAATGAAACCAGTCATGGCGAGGGTGACTTTCCCACGATGAGTGTGGCTCCCCACGAGCGCCGGGCCCTGGCACTCGCATTTGCTTGCAATTTTGTCTTGCTGGGCAGTTATTACATCCTGCGTCCGCTGCGTGACACAGTGGCTACAATCTACGGCGTAAGCCATCTGCAGCAGCTTTTCACGGCGACTTTTTTTGGGACGCTGATTGGATCCACGATATTCTCTGCCCTAGCGTCACGAATCAGGCTGACGCGACTACTTCCAGGCGTGTTTTGGTTCTGGCTGGCCAATTTGGCACTCTTTGAAGTCCTGTTTCGGCTGGCACCCGACAATCGGTGGGTCGGTGGAAGCTATTACGTGTGGTTCAGTGTCGCCAACCTGTTCATGATTTCAGTGTTCTGGAGCTTGATGGTCGATGTGTTTTCACCGTCACAGGCCACGCGACTGTTTGCGTATATCGCCTCAGGGGGCGCATTAGGCGCGATAGGCGGTCCGCTGTTGACCCGAATATTCGTCGGCAGGCTTGGCCTCAGCGGCATGCTGGCACTTGCGGCCTTAGGGTTTGTCGTGGTGATCGCATTAATCCACCTGTTGATGCGCGAAAAGGCGCAGCTGCGCTCCCGGGATCAGGACGCGCAACAATCGACGCTCGATCATAGCTTGAATGGCAGCGCTCTAGAGGGGTTCCGCCAGTTGTTTAGCTCCGGCTACGCATTGAGTCAGGCGGCATTCATCCTCTTGATGACTTGGGTTAATACCGTTGCGTATTTTCTTCAGACTGATGTAATTGCTCGTAACTATGCGGCGATCGCCAGTCGAGCACAGGCCATTGCGGATATCGACTTAGTAGTCAATATTTGCACCGCCGCGATCCTCATATTTGGGCTGAGCCGTATAGTTCGGCGATTCGGCGTAACCACGGGTCTGATACTCAACCCGCTGCTGATGATTGCAGCATTTTTCGTCACCGCGTTGTCGCCAACGCTGCTTATGATTCAGGGTTTGCAGGTTGTCAGGCGCGTGGCCCAATACGCAATCGCGCGTCCCAGCCGCGAAATCTGCTTCACCGTGGTCGAACAGAGCGAGAGATACAAATCCAAGAACCTCATTGATACCGTCGTCTATAGGTTTGGGGACGTCTCTTCAGCGTGGATGCAGGCGGGATTGCGCTCCATAGGCTACGGCATGGGCGGGGCGGTGGCCGTCGGCGTGGGCGCCTCGGTCATTTGGGGAGCCGCGGCCGCGCATCTGGGTCGCAACTACGAAAAACTGAGGCGCCGGGAATCCGCTCGCAGTTCCGACGCCCGTGAGTCTACGGGAGTTCCATGAGTCCATCAGAACGATCAAGCCTGCCTGCGACGTCAGCAATCGCGCGGTTATTCGCTAAGGTTGCTGCCGTCGAACGCTACGAATTGCGAGCGGTGATTCTGAGCATGCTGTATTTTTTCTTCCTGTTTGGCAGTTATTCGGTCATCAAGCCCGTGCGGGACGCCATGGGCACAGTCTACGGGGTGGCGCATCTGCAGGAATTGTTCACGATAACGCTGCTGGCAAGCCTGGTGTTTGCGCCTTTGTATTCGGGCCTGGCCACACGCCTCAGGTTGTCCAGTTTTTTGCCGTGGGTGTACGGGTTCGTCGCAGTATCGATTCTGGCCTTCTATGGGATGTTTGTGAGCCGGCATGACCAAGATCGCTGGGTGGCCGCCGCGTTTTACGTGTGGGTGAGCACATTCAACATGCTTATCATTTCAGTCTTCTGGACCTTCATGGCCGACTTGTTCTCGCGCGCCCAGGCCAAACGTCTATTTGGCTTGGTGGCCGCCGGCGGGACGCTGGGAGGCATCGTCGGGCCGGCAGTCGCCACGCTATTGGCAACAACCATCGGTAATAACAATCTTCTCTTGATCGCGGCGGTCGGATTCGCAGTTACGGCGCTGGTAGTGCGCATGCTGGCACGTGAGAAGGAAAAGCTCCTGGCGGCCGCGCCCGAAGCGCAACGCACCAGTTTGACGCACCGACTGCCGGGCAACGCGTTTGATGGGTTTAAGTTACTGCTGCGCTCACGCTACTTGCTGCTGGTTGCGCTGTTTCTACTTTTGATGACTTGGATTTCGACAATTGTGTATTTCCAGCTCGGGGACCTAATCACCAAGGCGTTTCATGACCGTGAGACGCGAACCCACGTCTATGCAATGATCGACCTGGCGGTCAACGGTTGTGCAGTGTTCATCCAGCTTTTTGGGACCGGTCGTTTCATCGCGCGCTTTGGCGTCGGTGCCGGTTTGCTGCTCAATCCTATCATCATGGTCGTTGCGTTCCTGGCCATGGCCTTTTCGCCGGTGCTGGCGGTGCTCGGGGGTATTCAGATTTTCAGGCGAGTGGCTGAGTATGCGGTTGCAAAACCCACTCGTGAGATGCTCTTCACGGTAGTTGATCAGGAGAGCCGTTATAAGGCGAAGAATGTCATCGACACCGTGGTATACCGGTTCGGCGATTTCAGTGCAGCTTGGATTAGTGCGGCGATCCTTCCTTTCGGAGTAACAGGGCTCGCGATCTTTGGCGCCGTCGTTTCAGCGGTTTGGTTTCCAATCGCCTACTTGCTTGGCAAGCAATATGAGACAGCGCGGAGCAGCGGGCGCAGCACCCAGGATATCGCAAGCAATGGTAAATCAAACTGACCACAATTATAGTGCCCGCTACCCGCAAAGGCCCGGGTGCGGCGGCATCCAGAAGTGGAAGAAGACAAGTGCCTTGGGCGTGGCCCGCTAGGATCGGTCAACGGCTTAGAGTTTATCCACGACGACCCGTCCCGAACCGTTGACGTACACGTGATACCGGTGACCGTCTTTGCACGTGGCCACGTAGTCGCTGTCCGCATTACGCTTTGCGTTTATCACCTTGTCACAAGGTAAGCCCTGTAAGGCGATCGTCGCCATTAGATCTTTACCAAACGAGGCGTCGTCTGCACTGAAAGCCGCGGACCCGATCAGAATAGTCATTAAAGTTATCGAGACGAAACCTTTGAAAACGGCGCGCATAACCTACTCCTGCAGTTAAGATGAAATCGTCGCTAGCTTGCTCGGATCGCTGAGAATGTTCCAGATTGCCTCGCGCGAGGACCCTATAGTCTGAGCAAGAGGAGGATCGCCGTCTTGGAGCAAGCTCAGAACTTTTAGCATGAGCAGGTCATAGCGCTGCCGAAGATCACTCAATGGCGGAGACCCGTTGCCGCGAAAGTGCGTGCGGAACTGCGCGAGCAGGTCATCCACTTGGTTCTTAAGCGACAGCTTGGTGAAAAGTCCTATAGCGTGCGTGTCCTTTAGGCGTTGCTCTAGCGCGGCGACGTCCAAAGGCGGTGTTACAGCGGGTCGTTGTGCGGGCGGGCTGGCGACCGGTTGCTTTGCGGCAACCGTGCTCCCCTGTGCTACCGGCGCCGGGCGCGGTGCCGGATGGGAGGAAGGCTGTTTGCTCTTAGCGGGCGTTTCAACAACCGCCGAATTCCCAGGCGCAGCCGCAGGCGTTACATTTTTTGGGGCCGCCGCAGCTGGACCGTCTGGAGCATTTGCGGCGCGCGGGCTAGGCTTGGGCGGCGTTGATTCGGAACTCCTACCCACGGTTCCGCCTGCAGGAGCCGAGGCAGTCGTGGGCGACGCGGCCGACTTTGGCTTATTTGCTTCAAGACCTGGCCGCCAGGCGCTGCAAGCGCTCAGTACCAGGAGGAACGTCGCACAAGCAACAGCGATTGGCTTCATGGCATTACTCAGGTTCACCGTTCTTCGTGCCTGGAACGGGGTGTAAGCGAGCGTCTCCGCTGCATAAGATCGATCAGCGCAGCAGGCGCCACCGCATGCATCCTAACACCAAGCCGCGGCAGTACGGATGCTTAATCAAAGCAGCTAAGTGGAATGCCGTACGTCTGACAGAATCAGTATCGGTCCCGTAGGAGCTCCGGTGGATGAACCGCCGAGAGGCTCAAGGCTGACCGCGAGGCGATTGGAGCGCAACATCGCGCCACGCTCTACGATACTCAACCGGCGTTTGATGGTGCCGGTCCGTGGCAATAGCCCGAGCGAGACGGGGGAAGTACCTTGGCCTGGCAATGCCCAAAGTTCGTAAGCTGAGCGCGAATTGCTCTGCACATTCTGCAGCGCCCGAATCTCCATGATGTTGGAATCCGCTGAGCGCGAAACGGTCCAAAGCGGATGCATCCGGTCCTGACCGACGGCCGCCACGACCTGTAGCGGCGAATACAGCACTCGAACAGAAACCAATATGCCCAAGCTCAACGCCAGGCCGCCCGCAAGAGCCCAGCGCCAAGATTGCTTGCGCGTCAACGGTGCGGTAAGTCTACCGCCGGTACGCCACCGGATTTTATGCCAAACACGCGCCCTTGGAAGCACCGGCGCTACGCCTTCCAGCAGTGGCAGGAGTTGATCCTCCCAGCGGTGCACTGACGAGCGCAGGTTTTGGCTCCCTGCACAGGCACGTGCAAACCGCAGACGTGCGGGGCCACGCAGGGTGCCCACCACGTAGGCCCCTGCAAGTTGCTCGCGCAATTCCGCTCGCTCGTAGTTCATGGATCCAGGCACCTGCGCAAGGAGGAGAGTGCGCGGCGCACCCAGCTCTTGACTGTTCCCAGTGGATATCCCAGGGAAGTGGCGATATTGTCCGGTGTCAGTCCTTGTTGGTAGGCCAGCACCAGACAGTGATGTTGGTCTCCGGACAGCAGGTTCAGGCAGTGTTCGAGAGCGCGTTGTGTAAGGGTCGATCCGGCACGGGCCGCGGAGACGGACACCTCCGATAGGCCTTCCAGGCCGACCCAGGCTTGGCGCCCGCGCAGCATGTCGATGGCGCAGTATCGGGAAATGCTGACCATCCAGGCCAACGCGCGGCCTCGGCGAGCTTCGAATTGGCCGGCCTGACGCCAGGCTCGCACAAACACGTCCTGAAGCGCATCCTCCGCAAGGTCACGAGTTCGCAGCACCCGCAGCAGCAGTGCTAATAAATACGGTGACACCTTCTTATAGAGTTCCGAGAGTGCCCTGTGGTCCTGCCTGGCGCAACGCGACAGCAAGACCTCGAGCTCCACGTTGTCCGGCTCCGGCGGACTCATCGGCTATCCTACGTAACCTGTTGCGCGAGTGATTAACCATAGGGCGGCGACCACTCCGATTATTGCTGAACCGACCGGTACGAATATCCGTTGGTAGAACACAGTATCTCGTAGCAATATGGCTAGCGGCAGGAACAGCATGACGATGGCGAACTGGCCGACCTCGACGCCGGCATTAAAACCCAATAACGCCAACGCCAGGTTTGCGCCACCGAGCCCCAAGTCTGCCAACACTGAGGCAAAGCCCAGACCGTGCACCAGGCCAAATACAAATGCCACCAGCCAGCGACGTTCGCGCACGACCGGCACCAGGTTATTCAGTGCACCGAGCAAAACCGTGGCCGCAATTGTCGATTCGATCAACCGGCTCGGAAGGTGGATTAGATTGAGCACGGCGAGCGACAGAGTCAGCGAATGTGCCACTGTAAAAGCAGTTACCACCTTGAGGATGTCAAGAACAGATGCCTTCCACGAGTCTCGAGCTGCCCACCGGCCATTGCGATACAAGATGACGGCCGGAAACAACAATGTGAGTAAAAAAAGAATGTGGTCGAAGCCTTTCCAGATATGCCACACACCTTCGGTAACAAACTCCGTGAACTGCCTCCACCGCCGCGGTGAATCCAAGTCGATGGCCACCGATGGCGCCCCCTTGGGCAGCACCGCCGCCTGACTCACAGGCCCCGCGGCAATTTGCAGCAATCCCCGGTGCGTGGGGTCCACGTCAAACAGCAATGAATAATGCAAAGCGAGTTGGGCTGGCCGAAACGGGCATGCCGCCGTAAAGCGCAGAACTGCGTAATGGCCGTCCACGTGTTCATCTACGAGCAACTGCAGGGGCCGGAGAGAACACCTCTCCCGATCCCCACGCGCGATCGACTCCAGCAGCAAGCGTCCAAAGGCATACCCCGTGACCCGCTGCTCGGAACCCTTAAGCTCACCCCAGGTGATTTCCCCGTCGTGGTTGGCGTCAATCCCTATGGCGTAGTCGAGATCGCGTAAAGCAATGTCCCATTGACCGGAGATCGCAGCGCCCGTTTCGCCGAGGCGCAACGACAGATAGCTGTCTGAGAGCTTATGGGCCTGGCTCGCGCCTGCTGAGCATAGCAGGAGAAAGCCAGCCAGCATCCGCAGCGCTAGGTTCATCTCCGAGCGTCCGCTAGAGTAGCGTCCTCGTATCGCGTCGAGGCGAACCACTGCTGCAACTGTGCTTCGCCGCCGCCAACGCCGGTGGACCCGTGTACCGCGCGGGCGGCGCGCCAGTAGATGCGCACGTCGGCCGGTTCTCGTTGTCGCTGCCAGTTTTGCGCCGCGATTTGCAAGGCGCGCGCGGCATCGCGTTGCGTATCCAGCGCGAACATTGCTTGTTCGCGCATATGCATTATGTCCCCGTCTCGCTGTGCTGCCTGCATCCGAGCGGCATACATACCTGACCAGCGCCGAGCATCCGAAATGCCTATGACTTGGCCCGCAATGCTCAGTCTAAGCAGCAGGTTGTCCTGAGCCTCACGTCCGGCGAGCAGGCTAATCACCTCCTGATAGCGATGCTCGCGAATCAAAAGATCAGCGTATGCGCTCAGCGTGAAGCCATCGTCCGGTGCGGCCTGCAGCGCCTCGCGAAGATATTGCTGCGCCGTCGGATCGTCGCCGAGGCGCTCGGCCATATCGCCCAATTGGGTCAGTATCCAAACCCGCAATTCCGGCGGCAGGCGTGCGTCGTTGACGAACACCCCTCGCAGGGCCTCGAAACTCTCACTTAAGCGTCCGTTGCGGCTGTCGATTTCCGCCAGACAGGTGAGGGCTACCAGTGTGTCGGCGGTGCGTGTGAGCCTGGCGCATGCACGCCGCGCATTGACGACATCATTGCGTAATGAATAGATGGTCGCGCGCGTGAGCCAGACCTGCGGATCACTTGGGGTAAGCTGCATCGCACGGTCGAGTAGCTTCATCGCCGCGGCAAACTGATGCTGGTTCTGGAGCGCCGTCGCCTGCAGCACGAGCACCGGTTCGGGCGGATTACTGGCGCGGAGCCAAGGCAAGAGGACGGCCTGCGCGTACGCCACTATGCGCGGATCACCGGCGCCACGCCCAATCTGCAAGTATCCTCTGGCGAGTTCAAGGGTCGCGGACAGATTGCGGGGGTTGGCGTTTACGGTACGCCGCAATGGCTCGAGCCGATCGAGGGCGCTGCGCGCCGGCACATGTTCGAGAACTTCGCCGTCGCGGGTAGGCAAGTAGGGCAGGGCGACTGCCTGCATACTCCAAATGCCCATCGCCAAAGCCACCCAGGGGAGGCCGGGGGTGGCGCGGGTATACCACCCGCGTCCCCCATCACGCTCCTTCGATCGGTGCCATTGACACATGGCCATTAGTGGCCGCCATCGCGCACTCAACACACGGCGACAATACCCTTCAGCCGTGACTATCCGCCAAGTGGGTCCGTGTTGCATGGTGAGTGCGCCCCAAAAAGCCGCTGGTGGTCAGTCTGCAATACCATTCGGCGATCCGGGAAAGGGCACCTGCAGGTACGGGAAGTTGTCGAGGTAGGTATCCGTTGCGGAAATCCCCCCGCTTACATGGCTGTGTGCGGCATCCGGCCCTGCGGCACGGGCCCCATCTGTATACGGGATGCCCCCATTCGGATCGCTGGTTTGCGACCCGCAATTTCCGATGGCTCCGCACAGAGCGCCCATGGCGACCCGCAATGAAATATCCACCACGTCGTCGTAGGGCCTGCGTCCGTTTGGGTACCCGGCGTTGTCGCCCCCGAGCACGCCCAGATCATTCTGGGAGTCCGGCGATGTGGCGGCAACGGCCGTGTTCAATCGCAGCATTTCTGAGGGTGTGACCTTGAGTGGTTGATTCAGTCCCTTAACCCCTGTCAGAAAAGCCGTGACCAGGTCGTTACGTGGGGATTGAGGTACTTGCGCAGCGCCTGCAAACAAAGCGTTGAGCAAAACCGGCAATGAAGGATTGGTCACGTAGTTTATGAATTGAGCATCGCCGCTAGGCGGGCTGGCGTTGAATTTATTCTTGTCCGGCAGGCCGATGATGACCTCGTTGACCAGAGGCATGCCCAGACGAGACACCTGCGTCCAACCGCCACCTGCGCTCTTCGGCAAGCTCGCCGTAGTCCATGCGCCGATCACCGGATCGCTGCCTCGCAGCAGGCAGGACTTAGGGACTTCCAAAGCGATCGATGTCACGTTTTTATCAGCGATGGTGTTAGGTTCTGCATCGCGCGGACCGGCCGGATTGGTATTGACGAGATCAAAGATCTCGCCCAAATTAACGACGAATCCATCTTTGCGCTGGCCCACAAACACGCGACCGGCTTTTGCGCAGCCTGGGATCGTAATGTCGTACATGAAGTTCTGCGCATATGCGGCGTAGTTAGCAATGGATTTTTTGCCGATATTGTCGATCGGCTTGAGGAAGGTGCTGCCCCCGGACGTGGCATTGCCGATAGGCTGAACAGTTCCTGTGCTCGGGTCGCCACCGACCAGTTCTAAGGTATAGCTTTGCGTAAGATTTAGGTTGCGGCCACTCGCGAAAACGGGACCCGTATTGATCAGAGGCACGGCGACATTCTTACCGTTCGCGCTGACCGTAAGGTTCTTGTAGGTATTGGTGAACCGAAACCGGAAGGTCATGTCGGGTTTCGCATCGCCGTTATTATCAACGTGTATCTCGTACAGAGCCGTCGAGTCGAGTGAAAAGTAATTCGGTCCGCCGTAAGAATCCTGCAGTGGACTGTAATTAGCAATGAGAGTGACGTAGTCGCTTCTACCCGGTTCGTAACTCCGGAACATATAGAAATCGGCGCCATCTACCTTCGGCATGCCGGCGATTAACGGGGCTTCCCGGTGACTGGAAGCAAGGGCATTGAAGGGTATCCCGGCCGCCGTCGCGACCAGGCCAAGCCCGAGAGCATATCGGTTCATAACGTGTGTACTCCTGAAGAAAAAGTGAAGTCGTTCACCATCTCTACGGAGAAAGATTCAATTTGGATGCACTGCCCGCTCAGTGAGGGACGAATACCGCCCGCTGGGACATAAGAGTCGGTGACGCGCAAGACGCGAGAATCGGTAAAGGGTCGGCAAGTAGTCTAGTATATACTTGAATAAAGAATTATAAGTTACTGTTTTATGGAAAGTTAATAGTGATTCTTGCCGCAATGGGCCGGTCCGGTGATCCACGACGCCTGTGTTAAAGGCGTGAATCGGCGCAAAGGAAGTTTGGACTGAGCGATTGTCTGACAACGTTTACAGTGACCGTCTGCACAATTGGTCAATGAAACGTACAAATTTGCTTTTATTTCTGGCCGCGGCCGCACTTTGTGCTTGTCATGGCAAGAATGATCCAGCTCCCACGCCAACGCCGCCCGCTGTGCAGCGCGGGGACCTCGTCGGTGGGGCACCCACCATGGTCGGATCCTATGCTCCCAGTGACCTGCTCGCGCTATTGGGCGGCAACCCGCTCGGGCAGACTTTCCTTCAACTTGCCTATACTCCTGTTTGCACCGTCACCGTGTATCACATGGGTTACGAGACGGTGGACCCCGCGCAAAACCTAACGGTCGCCTCTGGCGCGCTGATGGTTCCCAGCGGCACCGACAGCCGGTGCACCGGCGCACGACCTATTGTTCTGTACGCGCATGGCACCACGACCGATCGCAACTATGACCTCAGCCAGTTCGCCGCCACCGGAAATGGGGAGGCGATGGTGCTCGCGGCCGTGTTTGCGGCGGAAGGCTACATCGTGGTAGCTCCGAACGAGGTCGGCTACGATATTTCCACGCTGGACTATCACCCATACCTTATCGCGGGCCAGCAATCGGAAGACATGATTGATTCATTGACCGCAGCGCGCGCGGCCTTGCCGACTGCCGATGTACCGGGATCAGTGGATGGAGGCAAGCTATTCATTACCGGGTATTCGGAAGGCGGATATGTCGCGATGGCCACGCACCGCGCCATGCAAGCCGCAGGCATGACTGTAACTGCTTCAGGCCCCATGTCCGGGCCCTATGCGCTGTCGGCCTTCAGTGACGCCATATTTGAAGGCCAGGTCAACAACAGTGGCGCGAAAAGTCTCGCACTGGTGATGGTGTCGTACCAGAAAGCGTACCGAGACATCTATTCGAGCCCAGTTAACGCCTTTAACGCCAAGTACGCTCCCACTATCGAGGGACTTTTACCCGGTACGGTCCCGGTCAGTGAGCTTCAGCTAGAGGGCAAGTTTCCTCCGGCCGCATTTGACATTGTTCCGCCGACGCCAGCCTATGCCATATACACTCCGGCGGTGCTGCCGGCAAACCTCGCCGGCATTTTTGCCGCGGGTTTCGGCACGGATTATTTGGTTTCCAACACATTCCGTGACGCGTATTTGAACGACGCCTTAGCCAATCCCGATGGCGGATTTCCCACTTTCACTGATGGCGCTGCGCCCGACAGCCCGGCGTTCAATTTCCGGATCCGAATAAAGGAGAATGACCTGCGCAACTGGGCGCCAACGTCCCCCACGCTGCTATGCGGCGGAAATTCTGATCCCGAGGTTTTCTACTTCAACACGACGCTGATGCAGAGCTTTTGGGTATCGCACCCTCCGGCGGTCGCGCCCGTAATTCTTGACATTGACTCGCCGGTGGCCGCTGGCGATCCATACGCGAGTCTCAAAACAGGTTTTTCCGCCGCCGCAGCTCTAGTGCGGGCCGCCGCTGTCCTTGCTGGCGCCACCGATGGGGGCGATGCGGCGGTCCTTGTGGACTATCACGCGGGGCTGGTGCCGCCGTTCTGCCTGAGTGCGGTTAAAGCGTTCTTTGATGCCCAGTGACCATGTTCCAAACCTTGTGCGCACTCCCAGGTATCCTGATAAGCCAAGGCTATGGTGCGTGTGTTCAGAGTGTGGCGGCGCCGGCCAACTGACAATTGTCAGTGATGTCAGTGAGCGTTAACCTCGGGTTCTGCTTTAAACAGGCCCCGCAGATTCATGATCACAAGAAAAGCCTGAAGGACGATCAACGCATAGGCGTGCGCATACAATCCCCACGCGACCCAAAGCCCGTTGCTCACCAAGAACAACCAGAACCCGACTTTCCTTCGACTTTTCTTAGTCGACGCTACGTACCAGGACGCGCTCACGGTCACCAGCATGGCAGGCCACTGGAGCAGGTCAAACGCGTTCATTGAACCATTTTACCAGTACGTCCAATTTCGCGGACCCTAAGACTTTGCTTTTTTGGCGTTTTCGATTTGCGCGATTTGTTAAGCGTTATGGCTTGGCGCACCAGGGCCTTGAACGCAGACCGGTCTACCTCCACCCCTTCGGCGATGTCGATCGCCCGGCGCACGTTTCCGTCGAGACTCGAGTTGAATAGTCGTGCCGGGTTTTTCAAGGATGCGCCCTTCGCACAAGTGAGTTTCACAACGCTCCTGTAATATTCGCCCGTGCAGATGATGCCTTCGGGCGACCAGACCGGCGTGCCCATCCACTTCCACTCCTCAACAATCTCTGGGTCTGTTTGCTGAATCAGCTTGCGCATGGTGCTCAAGGTCTTGCCGCGCCAATCCCCGAGCTCGGCGATGTTCCTTGATATGAGCTCCGACGCCGCAGCACCTTCGTTCGCGCCTGATTTTTTCATAGTTTCATCCTAGGAGGTTCCTCCAGTGTGGATTTGCAGGACAATCGAGCAAATTCCTGTAAGGGATTGGGAATCCACTTCAGGCGCTTGGCTGTGACGGGTCCAACGGAGGCGCCACCGGTCGATGTACAGGTACCCCACCGGTGTGTCGATATGGCGGGACTGGGCAGTGCAGACAGGCATTGCTCCCGTACATCGGCGCCGGTGCCGGCCCCGGCCAGTGCGATGATTGTTATTATTGCGGATGTCGCTTGGACGCAATGGAGCTCGCAGTCAATACTTCCGCCCCAACAACGGTCGAGTCCGCAGTCTTCCAGATTCGCGAGAGTTTGGAACGTCACCAGTACGCCCAAGCATTGGCAACAGGCGCGGCACTTTTGGCACAAGTTCCAGAAAACCGCGACGTACTATACATGGTCGCAGTCAGCTACCGTCATTTGACCCGAATACCCGAGGCACTCGCCACGCTCGAGCGCCTTGAACAGCTCAATCCTGGATTCAGCCGACTCTATCAGGAGCGCGGACACTGCTTCGTCGCGTTGCGGGATGCTCCAAAAGCAATCGAAGCCTACCTTCGAGGCGTTCACCTCAATCCGGCCCTGCCCGCAAGCTGGGCCACGCTTGACGCCTTATACCGGATCTCTGGGGATGCCGACAATGCCGCGAAAGCAGCGCGGCATGTTGCCACACTCAAGCGCCTACCTGCCGACGTAGTTACTGCCACAGCGCTGTTTTCCGATGGTGAGGTGGCCCTCGCCGAGAACCTCATTCGCACCTACTTGCTGAGGCACGGCAACCATGTCGAGGCGATGCGCTTGCTGGCGCGCATCGGAATAGCACGAGAGGCCTTCGACGATGCGGAACAACTGCTTGCCGCGGTACTGGCGCTGGCCCCCGGGTATGATGCCGCCCGCTTTGATTATGCACGCGCCCTGCTGGAGCGGCACAAGCACCCACAAGCTATCGAACAGCTCGAATTACTATTGCAACACGATCCCAGCAACAGGCCATTCAAGACGCTGTACGCCACCGCGTGCATCGGTGTCGGCCAACACGAGAAGGCCCTCGCATTGTACCGAGAACTCTTAGTCGGTTCCCCGCGCGCAACCGAATTACTGTTGTCTATCGGGCACGCTTTGAAGACCCTGGGCAGGTACGAGGAATCCGTCAGTGCCTATCGTGAAGCCGTTTCGGCACGCTCCGGCTTCGGTGATGCCTACTGGAGCCTTGCCAATCTGAAAACCTACCGCTTCACGGATCGTGAACTCGAACAGATGCGCGCCGCGGAGTCAGCGTCTGGCACGTCTCTGACCGACCGCTACCACCTCTGCTTCGCCCTTGGGATGGCCCTGGAGAATCGCTGCGCTTATGAAGAGTCGTTCCGCCAAT
The DNA here is from genome assembly GCA_038234675.1 of Steroidobacterales bacterium. GTDB lineage: Bacteria > Pseudomonadota > Gammaproteobacteria > Steroidobacterales > Steroidobacteraceae > FEN-1191. The sequence continues at coordinate 3,443 of JBBQTF010000038.1, read as the reverse complement.
ATGAACGCGGCAATGCGTTGAAGAGATCCGAGGTTAGTTACCAGCCGGAGTTCATCGAGCGTAACACCCGCCTGCAAAAGGAGGTCTGCACGCGCAAGTTTTTCTCCGCACGCAACCACGTCGGAGCGGCCGATCCCGGTCCCATATTTATCGTGGGGTTACCGCGCGCGGGATCGACGCTGCTCGAGCAAATCTTGGCATCCCATTCCGCCGTGGAGGGCACTCGAGAGCTACCGCATATTCCCCGTATCGTCAACGAACTGCAGGGTCGAGACTGCGATTTGTCGAATCCGCGCTATCCGGCCCTGCTAGAAGAGATGCAGCCTGAGGTCTTCCGGCGACTGGGCGAAAAATACTTGAGCGACACGCGTCCCTACCGTACCAACCGACCGCACTTTATCGATAAGATGCCCAATAATTTCCGGCACCTCGGGCTAATTCGCCTGCTTTTGCCGCGGGCCAAAGTTATCGATGCCCGCCGCGAACCCATGGCATGTTGCTTCAGCAATTTGAAGCAGCTGTTTGCCTTCGGACAGGACTTTGCCTACAGCGTCGAGGATATCGCACGCTATTACCGGACTTACTTGGAACTTATGCGGCACTGGGATGAGGTCCTTCCCGGTTGGGTACTTCGAGTGCATTACGAAGATGTCGTCAACGACCTCGAGGGGAGCGTAAGACGCATGCTGGATTTCTGCCAGCTTCCATTAGAAGCGCAGTGCATCGATTTCCATAGGACAGTGCGCAGCGTGAACACCGCAAGCTCCGAACAGGTGCGCCAACCAATATTCAAGGCAGGCCTGGAACAGTGGAAGAATTTTGAGGCTTGGCTAGGTCCGCTGAAGGAAATGCTGGGCGATAGCTTAATGACCTATCGGAAAACTCGCGAACACGACGGTACGGCCTGACTGACTTTCGCCCGAGAGCACGCGTAGCAGCCGCCCCATGGATGACTAAAATTTATAGCCGATCTTGACGCCCACGATTCGTGGCCGAGCTATGTTCTGCGCCGGGACGAACTGTGTGGTCGAGGTGAACACTTTCGCGTTGACGTTGGTCAGATTCTGGGAGTACAGCTCCGCCGACCACGCATCCTTGGCCACGCCAGCCGATGCGTCGTATAGAGAGTAGGGCGGATTCTCGAATCTGATAAGTGTGGTGCTTACGCTGCCGCCGGTGGATAGGGAAGGATTGACGCCTGATTGGGTATAGGAGTGCGCGGTATGGGTGGTACCTGCCTGCAGGAAGGCGTGGTAGGAATTCCTCGACCATTCGTAACGCAACCGGACGTTAAATTGCAGCGGTGGCGAATTTGCGGTTGGCGTACCCAGGGGACCGAAAGGATTCTTGATACTTGTGATCGGCTGGCCGTACAACGCCTTGGTCGCCGGATTGGTCAGTAGGTCGGGATTATTGGCAATCAGGTACGGGGAGTTGGTTTGTTCGCTCCTGTTCCAGGATATGCCACCCTGCGCGGTCAGGCCCGTGGCCACAACCGCTATAAAAGAGGTTTCCAGGCCGCGAATGCGGTATGACGGGCCGTTGGTGCCAAAGCCGATGTTCCCCAGCACGCCTGGATTGAACAGGTTGATCTGCACGTTATCCCAATTTTCTTGGTACAGGGCCCCATTCCACTGCAGTCGGTGGCTGAAAAACTGGGTTTTCCATCCAAGCTCCAGGTTGGTCAGATTGTCTGATGCGAATGAGTACGGTGAGCAGTACTGATTGATGCCGGTCGGCTTATCTGCAACGTAACAAGCCGTGAAGCGGTTAAATCCGCCCGGGCGAAAACCCTGCGACCAAGTGAAATAAGCCAGCGCGTCCGGCAAGAAGTGCCAGGTCAAGTTCGCGCGGCTTTTAAAACCCTGGTAGCTCGTGTGCAGGTGCGCGTCGCCAATATTGTTGGCAGACGCGAAGCAAGGACCTGGGCCGGCTTCGTAACATCCGAAACTGCCGGTAAACGCCCCAGTCTCGGTATTGTCAAAGTGGTAATAGCGCGTTCCCGCCGTGAGAGTCAGCAACTTCGGAATCAGGTCCAAGTCCGCCGACATAAAAAATGCCCGCTGCGTGTAACCGCGGGTGACGTCGTTAAAGAACGCAACATGGTGATTTCTGGTGCTAGGATCACTGACCGTGGCGTCTGGGAGCGGCGCCACATTGGTCAGGCATCCGACAGTTACGGTTGCGGTACACGCGGGCAATGTCTTGTATTGCCAGTTGAGCTGGTCCGCAATGACGAGGTCTTCCCAGAACGCCCCGACAATGCCTCGCAGGCGCCAGTCGTCGGGTGTGCTGAGCCGCATTTCATGACTTTGATGCGTATTTCGCTCCGTGTCATTCCAAGTCGAGCTTGGCGAGTAGCAGGTCGACGCGAGGCCGTTTGCCGGCTCGGCGCCGTGGCACTGGTAGTAGTCGGCGTAGACGCCCCGTGAATAATTGGAGTAATCCTGCACTTGGCTCACATTGCGAACCAGATAAGAACCGGCATACACCGCCCTCAGGTCTCCAAAGCGACCGTTAATGGTCAGAGCTGTATTTTCGAATCTGTCGATGTTGAACGAATTATTGAACAGCGTGACCGACTGCTTTGGCAACGGATCCCCGTCTGAGCTGTTCGGCATCTGATAGAAAACGCCCTGCGCATGCATGTCTTGATAGGTCTGCATCAGCAGCACACTCCAGTCATCATTGACCGCCCACAACCCCGAGGCGCGGATACCCTGATAGGTCAAGGGGTTGATCGCCTTCTTTGCAATCGCACTGTTGTTAATGGGGGTGCCTGGCGGGGGTCCGAAAGCGGACGGATTACCAGTCAAGCACGCGCCTTGCGACGGTACGCTCTGGTCGTCGCAGGCCGTCGCATAATTCGCGTAGTGGATGCCGAGGTCGCTGGCTTTGCGCGTGAAGGTCGCCGGCACATTATTAATGTACCCACCGTGGTGGTCATCATAAATCACCGCCCGCACCGCCAGTGCGTTTGCCACAACCGGTAAGTTGAAGACAGCGGAAATATCGTAGTTGGAATCGCCACCGGCGGTGAAATCGAACCCGCTCGTGATGCTGCCCTCAGTCACGTCGAGTTTGGGTTTGTTGGTAATATAGCGAACGGCACCGGCCTGCGCACCCGCGCCGAACAAAGTTCCCTGAGGCCCTTCAAGCACTTCGACGCGCTCCAGGTCGGCGGTATACACGTCCAAATTCCGGCTGGGCAACTGACCCGACTGATCGTCGAGGTAGATCGCCACGTTCGGAAAGCCGCTGATTGAGCCGCCGGACTGAACGCCGTCGCTGCCCACGCTCAGGCCCCTCATAAAGACCTGCGATTGGCCGGGCCCGGAGGAGGGCGCCGTGACGTTGGGCAGATAACGGACGAAATCATCCAGCGTCGCCACATTAAGCTGCGTCAGAGTCTCAGCGGTCAGAGCTTGAATCGCGATGGGCAC
>JBBQTF010000037.1:0-26144 GCA_038234675.1 Steroidobacterales bacterium | reverse complement strand
TCCAACCGGGAAGGAAGACATTGGTCCAGCTCTGGCCGCCATTATTCGAGTAATAGATCGCGTGTACATTGTCGCGATACTCGTTGGCAGAAGTCACGAGGTTCTGCGCGTCAGCCGGATTGATGACGATGTTCTGTTCGTCCTGCGGGTTGTAGCAGCTGGTGCCGTCGGTAAAGCTGAACGTCGTGTCGCCGACTATCGCGTCGAATTCCGGCGCGACGATCGGCTTGAAAATAGCGACAGAACCGCTGAACGGACGGAAGCGACAACGTGAGAATAACACCTGTGTTCCGGTCTGCGGATGATCCGCCGCCGCCTGTTCGAACTGTTGCGGCGTGCGCAACTCGCCGGCTTCGCCGGCGCCTCCGTCGGGAATAGTGGCGCGGTAATGATCGGAGGCGGCAACGGCCCGGCCAGGAGCCGCTAGTAAGCCCCAAGCGAGAGCGAGTACGGCGGCAATGGTTCCGATCCGCCAGCCATTAACGTAGGGCGTCTTGAGTTCCATAGCAATTCCCCTCTTTTTGTTGCAGCCCTGCGGGCCTGGACGATTAAGCTGATGTCCTTGTGTACCCTGCCCGCACCAGAGTTGCAATAGAGTTGCTGACAGGTCCATGGTATCAAGACATAACTCGATGTTTTTAAACAAACTATATTCTCGACAATCACTCCAGCCGTTTCGGAACACTGCCATCAAACCCAGCTCGATCTTTGGGAAGTTACCCAGGATGTATTGGCTTGGACGCCTTCTCCTGGAGCCCGTGCATCGCCTTACCCATCCGATTGCAATGATCGGTGGCACGCTCCTCACTTCGGAACGAACGGATTGCATCGACACAAACCCGGTGGCGCCCTGCTGATACAGTCTGAATGTTCCGTCACCGGGTGTAGGCTGAGCGAGGGCTAGCGTTTCGCCAGTGTAGTACGCGCCATCGAACTTTGACTTGCTCGTTGCCCCCGGAAGCGTGGATGGCGTCACCTGTGCTCCTGGAACCTTTTTCCGACGGTCCCAGATCCAGCATCGGTGTACCGTCATTGCTCCAGAGGAAGGCGTGATAATCGCCGCGCGCGCTGCACGCTTGGCCGGTCACCTGGTCGGCCGCGTTGAAGCGATACGGCACGGGCGCAATCGAAGGGCAGCCGCCCAAAGTGACCAGCGGCTAGATGCGATACATGGCCTGTGCGGAGGCCACGGTGTTGGCCACCCCCATAGCGACGGTAATAATCAGCGCAGCGAAGGAGGCTCGCGGCGCGTACTTTGACTGCGCCTTCCCGCAGTTATACGAGCGCAAGCACCGAAAAAACGCATTCATCGGTATTCCCAAGCTGCCACTTGTCTTCTAAATCTTGAACGTCGTCCAGTTCAACGCTGCGCCCTTTCCCGCGTGCGCGCAATGGGCAACTTTCCTTTAGTTAATCATAATGCGCGGGGGCCGTTCATACAGTTCAGTTCACGGCGAGCGCTCGAAACCGTGGGGCCATGTCCCCCCCGACACTAATGATAACGACGCCTTTAGCCGGCCGCAGCCGTCCCCAGTGGCTGGAGAGCCGCGACGCTCACGGTCATTGCTTATGCTCCTGCTGTAGCTGGTTCAACAGCAGTGACGTCAACGTGTAATAGGCGACAGTCTCAGGCTCACCTTTCTCCCCACCAGTTTAGGCAAGACCTTTGCCACCTCTTCAGCGATTAGTCCGTACTGTTCGGGCTTACTCCCATCCTCCTCCGAGTAGGCGGTCACTGACGCTGCCCATCGAACGGACGTCTTCCTTGTAACGGCTCGAGGAGAGCATCACGCCCAACTGACCCTTGGCGTTTACGAGGACAGCGGCCCCGCCCGCCACCTTGACGCCGCTGATTCCAGCGATAGCGGTAAACTTCTGCGTGCCCTGCGTACCAATACGGATCACGTTGTTGTCGGCAGTACGTCCAGTACTACCGATCTAGCGAGGCCGCTCTTCGACATAAATCTTAGAGTCCTTGAATATTAATTACATCGAGTGACGTGGACTGCCATCAGCGATTGCAACGCCGCCTACCAGGCCTAAAGCAATCACCGCGGAAAACCTAATTATTAGATTCCGCGCCGCTTATACACGGAGGAGTTAGTCGATGCGTATAGGACGCTCGGAAACAACGGATCCATTGCCAGTCCGAACACCCCTACGTCGGCTAATCCTTTGTTGATCGGAAACCAGTTCTGCGCGCCGTCGGTGCTTTTGAAGACTCCCGCCCCTTCGGTGGCGACGTAAAGCACGTTGGGATTTTGAGGATTGACTTGCACGGATCCGGTACGGGAAGTGGTGGTGTCCAGGAGACCCGCATTCATCGGCATGAACGACGAGCCGCCGTCTGTGCTTTTCAGTACGCCTACGCCGCTTACCCCGCCGGCATAGACCACGTTTGAGTCGCTCGGATCTACCGTAACGCTATAGACGCCCGCCGGTTCGACGTTGAGCCAGCCCGCGCCGCCGTTACGCGAGCGCCAGATGCCTGACTTGCGATCAGCGAAATACACCACATCGTGCTGGTGAGGGTCGATGGTGATTCCGCGACCACTGAGGCCCAGATACTGGCCCGGCGGCGCGTGCGGAGCGCGATCGATACGCGTGAACGTTTCGCCAAAATCGGCACTCTTCCAAATACCCTCCCCCAGGATGCCCAGATTGTCGATCGTCCCCACGTACACGGCATGAGTCACGGGGTCCACGGCGACACCCGTGGTGTAATTGGTACCGGCTCCGAAGCGCCGACGCTGCCAGTGCTCGCCGCCGTCTTTGGACTTGAAAAGGCCTCCGGCAATGGAACTGACATAGACCCGCCGCGGGTCCTGCGGATCGAAGGCCACGCTGCGGGGAGCCCGTGCAACGAGACCGTGGGAGCCGCCGTCCTGCCAGCTCCCACCTCCGTTGTGGGTTACCAGAAGGCCACCGTCATTCGTCGAAAAGAAAACGTGATTGTGGTCAGACGGATCGATCGATAGAGCATGTCCCTGCTGACAGGCACAGCTTTTTAGCTCTTGCCAGGCAAGGCGGCGCCAATGGTCTGTGCTGTGGACGGGCAGCACGAAGGCGCCGTCGAAACTGGTACCCAGGTAGACCGCGCCGGCACTATCCACGCTAACCACGAGGCCCTGAGTTTCCGTAACCCCGGCACTCCTCCAAGTCATCCCGCCGTCATCGCTCACCGACACGCCGCCTCCGGCCGTGCCTGCGTAGAGTCTGCCGTCACTCTTGGCGATTGAAAAAACCACCGGCACCCGCGGCGAACCGACGCGGTGAAACGTGTCCCCGCCATCCGTACTCTTATAGACTCCTTTACCGTTGGTTCCCGCATAGACGATGTTGCCGTCGTCCGGATCGACATACAGCCCGTACACCGTGGAGTCGATTTTGATCGGCGCCCAAGTGGTGGCCCCATCGATGGACCTATAGGCTCCGGATCCCGTAGTTCCGGCGAACACCACATTTGGGCTGAAAGGATTTACCGCAAGAGAGAAAACCGCGGCATCGGGCATGCCGTTTGACGCGTGCACCCAGTTTCTCCCACCATCGACTGTTTTATCGACACCGAGTAACCCCGAGTAAATGACCCTCGGATTGGTAGGATCCATGACCATGGAAAATCCGCCGCCACCGGATTGTGGTGTCCAGGTCGCGCCGCCATCGGTGGTTTTCGCGCCCCCGGCATACACCACATTCGGGTTGTGGGGATCCATGACCAGGGAAAGAATTTGAGGCGGCAACGCATCACTGTGCAGTGCCACAAAGGTGACCCCGCCGTCCGTGCTTTTCAGTACGCCCCCTCCACCGGTACCGATGTAAATGGTGTGCGACGGCGCATGGGCCGCGATCGCCGCCGCAATTGAGGTGGGAGACGGCCCAACCGACGTCCAGTTCTCGGCAAGAGCTGGCGCGGCCCCATTAGCAGTGTTCGTTGGGGAGCCTCTTAAATTTTCAGCACGAACACCAGTGTGCAACGCGGTGCCCAGTAAAAATAGTGACAATACCCTTGCCGTTGTGTTTTTCATTATTGTTCTCAATGTGTTGCTTCTCGCGAGGTACCCCGATGGTACGCCTCCAATGCAGTGCAAGGTTAGACGTTAGGCAGAAAGCTCTCGAAACGCTCGGCCGATCGCCCAACCTGGGTCACTGGCTTGTTAAGTTAAGTGTCTGGGCGGTGCGGCCCGCCAGCGGCGCTTACCCACGGGGCGCGCGGCCCTGAAACGCGACTGCGACAGAGTGACGGCAGGTGACGGCTGTGCCCTATTCCCTTCGTGCAACAGTATCGGCAGCCGAACTGATTCGACTCAGTGCTGATCATTCAGGCCGTGATTCGTGTCGGGGCAGCGCGCCTGCCTTCGTCGGCGACGTGCCGTCCGGTTCCGGGCTGAGGCCGAGTTCCATCGCGGACAGGACGATGGGGCTGCGCCCTCCTTCCGCTTGCGCCAGGGCCACCACCTGTCGGTAGGCGCGTCGGTCACGCTTCAGCATCGCCTCGACGGTCTCGGTTGAAAGGAGAGCTGCCCACGGCGCATCTTGACAATCGTCCCGTGCCCACGGCGCGCGCGGTTCAACAGCTCTACCATGCGACCGGCTGCGGACGCGCCACCGCCGCGGGTTGGCGATCGGACGGCCAACCCTTGCATGTGGGCGAGTGCGGCGCCGCCCGCCCCCGGCACCGTGTCGGCACGTCGAGGCCGCAACCCGTGACGACCCACAACTCGTCCCAGCCGTCGCGGCGGCAGAAATATGCTGCCTCTTCGAGCGTATCGATCCCTACATACAGCTCCCAGACGCCGACGAGCTGCGCGCCGGTGGGGAGGGCACCGTGATCAGGCCAGGCAACGACGTGGGTCGTGGACTTTGAATCCAGAGATTGAGCAGACATGGGAGCTCCAATTGCTGATGATTGGAAGCCGACGCACGGACACGATCGTTCCCGTTTAGTGGCCGGGATCGGCCGCATCCCCTTCCGGGAACCACCTTGCCCGGGTAGGCAGGTTGGTGAGGGCGTCAGCGCTACTCTTGATGAACATCAAATATAGACAGTTACGGATCGCAGGTCGAGGATGGCGATCAGACGCGCGAACCGGCATATGGCAGGGTACTCGACACCAAAACGTCCGCTACCAAGCCAAAAGCGGGCGGGCAGCTTCATCCCAAAGCATTCTCCGAGGCGGACGTTCGCGATTTATGATTTCGGTGGCTGATTGGTTGGGCGGGGTCTCTCTTCAGATGATAGAGATCAGCAGCGTTGTCGTGCATGACCATGCGTGCGATTTCAAGGGCGCGCACTCGCGAAATCTCGCCGTCGCGCATCATTGCACTTAAAGCAATCGTCAGAGCGCGGCGCGCCTTTTGCGTTAACAGCCACTGTTTCTCTTCATAGTCGGAGAGCGGCGTGTTTGCATCGGAGTACGCGTCCGAGCCGAACAGCACCTTCTCCGGATGCCATTCCAACCAGCCGCGCAGCACTTGGGCGAGGGCATGCGTCGTGAGATAGAACGTCTGCGCGGAAAAATCGGCGTACGTGTTGGGCTTATCCATCATCGCTTGGGCGGTGAGTGCAAATGGCCATCCGCCATGCAGCAAAACGAACTTAGTATTGCGTAGCACCGTGGAATTTAGGGCCGTCTCGAGCAACGCCGGGTCAGCGCCGCGATTGTCGAAGTACGGACCGTTACCGTTCCCGGTATGAATATGGACGACGAGCCCATGCGCTCCCGCGCGCGCCGATACTTCATAAAACAGACGGTCCTCGAGCGCCTTCTGTTGCGCGGAGTCCAGCGCCTGACCAGTGAACCCTGTCGAATACACGCGGGCGGCCTCGGCGGCATCGACGGGCTGGAAGTCAAGGCTGCGCACGTACGCCGATAGGAACTTCACGGCCACCGCGCCGGTCGCGGCCCATCTGGCGAGCGTCGGGTCAACGATCTGGGCGAGATACGCGTCCAAGGTGGCTGGCAGGGAAACGACGCGCGCCTCGCGTTGCAGCTGAGCGATCGAGGTCTCGCCGCCGACGTAGCTCAGGCGACTGTGCTCTCCGGCGAACGGTGAGAGCATTGGGTCTGCATAGGGAACCCAGCGAAATCTGGCATTATCCTGACCCACGCCGAGCCGCGTTGCATTGACCAAGGCGATTTCAACGCCAGCTTTGTCGAGAACGGCGCTCGGCCAGCGATCACCGGATTCGCGCATGAGTCTTTGCTTGGTCTGCAGCAATTCCCTCAGGTGCGCTGGCTCCAGGTCCCGCTGCCGATAGCCGTACAAAGCCACCCAGGCGGATATCCATTCGGGATTGTCTCTGCGCAGAGGCATGACATCCGGATAGTCCGGTGCACCAAGTGGTGACTCCAGACTCCACTTGTTTCCTCGCTGCACGTCGGCAGGATCATCGTGGCAGTGATTGTCAATCGCGCGAATGTGGCCGACCTCAACAAGCAGTCGGGGATCGGTCAAATCCTGCGCCAGCGCCTCGGCGCACAGAGCCGCGAGACCAAGCGGTATCGCCGGAATGACATGAAGCCACTTCATGGGCAAGCGCCTCCGGCGCGCGTCGCGGGCAATACGATCACCAACTCCCAAGCGGGTCGCATTGTATGACAGCGTCAGCGCCGCAAACCAGCTGAAAATTGGCACCACGACCCGACGCACGTCGCCACCCTACGCCGCTGCACTATCGTGGAGACTTTCGCGCCCGCATCGCCATCCGGCTTCGGCTCGACCTTTAGGACTTCCATGATGCGTCGGTGCAGCGAGGTCCGGACCTCAACAGCCAGCAGAACGATCGGACTGCTACCATCAACTGTGTGCTCGGTGCGCGCTAGCTTAAGGATGGTGTATTGGAGCGAGGGCATGTAGACGTCGAGACGTTTGGCGGGGTCCTTAATTTCCATTAACCACGCCGAGACCTGCGGAGCGTGCTTTAGCCAGACGTCTGCCATGACCTCTCGCACATCGGCCGGGACCTTGTTAGCCGTACCGGCTCGCACGCCGAGCACGGCGGTCACCACATTATCATCACGCTTGACGGCTGAGCTGAGCGCTACGACCGCCCACGCCACACCGTGGTGGTTTATGGCTCACGCGAGCGCTCGGTGTTGTTAGGCGACCAACAATTGCGGAACGCATTTTTGTAGGGGGCTCACTATGTGGATGAAAGACCATAGTGGTCGCGGCGATCAGACTTGTCCCCAACGCTAGCCATCCGCTGGTGGCACCGATGAGGTCTTCCGTAAAACTCAAAATTATGAGGACAGCGCCTCCAAGCAGCGAGGCAACATGGGGACGACCTCGGCTGCCAAAATCAAATGCGATGAGAATCATTGAAAGCCCGAGCGTGATGTAGTTAGCGTACGCCCCCACTATCGGAATTCGACCGACGGCTGCTCCTAACACACCAGGGTAGCGGGCAGGATTAGGCGCTTGTGCGCGATAATTCTAAGCCTCATCTTCACCGCATTCGCGGGTTGAGCGGGTCACTACAGCAGCGCCAACTCATTGACAGCGCGCGCCGCCATGTCGATTGCCAGTTCAGTGCTGTCGTCCGCCGCGGATGCGGTATTGGCAATTGTGACGTTGCCCCACGGCTGTCGCGCCCGCAAATGCGGCGGCTCGCCGCCGGATTTCAAGAAATCGTCGTACAGCGGCGAGTACCAATAGGCATAGCCATGGCCCCATCGGTTCACCGTGATGCCCAGAATGTCTTCCGCCGCATCGAAGCCGTTGGGGCCTAACGTGCGGTTGAGTTGCTCACGTGTATGGCGCTCGAACGTCTCAAAGCTTGTATCGTACATTTCCGCACGGCCCAGGCGAAACTGATCCTTGATATGCAGACCGGGATACTCATAGCCGCGAATCATGCTCATCACGATGGGATCGTCCGGCGTCTTCGAGTGCGTGTAACCGCCGACGGACACTGGCTGTTCCAGAATCAGCGAGGCGAAATAACTCCCCGGCGCGTTGATGAAATTCACCCCCGCCTTGTGAAATGGCCGCCAGTTGCGCAACCACACGTTCACCCACAGATTTGGGGTGTGGACGCCATAGTGCAGTGCCTCTTTCTGCCACACTGGCATCTCTGAACACAGATACGGAATCAGGAAATTCCAGCATGCGAGCACGCACTGCCGCGCGCGTGTGGTGCACAGGCGGCCATCTCGAATATAGGTTACGGCGACTCCCGCCCCACGCGTGGCCAACACCTCGTTTTGAACGCGCACCGCGGTGCTATTGAGCCGGATTCGTGTGGCGTTGCGGGCCTCATCGAGCCGAGCGTAATCGACACGCGCGAGTATCGAATCCTCCACTGTGGAGCCAGGCAGCGCCGCCGGAATCAGCTTCCGCACCAGCAATCGTGCCACCGTCGCATTGCCCTCAGGAAAATGAAATTCGATGCCTTCGGTACCCGCCAGCCGGGGTAGACCAAGGCCCTCAAAACCGGGCAGTCCGAATCGTTCATGAGCGCTCAGCGCCGTCGTCGAACCCAGGCCACGGCCGCTTCCGAACGTACGATCTCGCAGGTATGTGCAAACCATCGGATCGCAGGCGACGACTTTGAGAAGATAGTCTGCGTAACTTATAGTATTCAGTTGGGCCGCTTTGTCCGCCGGACTTAGGCCTGGCATATAATCCCTGCGCTCGTGATACAGGCGATACAGATCACGCTTCACTGAGTCGCCCAGCGGCGCTTCGGCCATGAACGCTTTCCAACGCTCCGCTGCATCGCTCGGCGCATTCGGCGCATACAGATAGGTAAAATCCGTCCACGGCGCGGGGTCTTTCAAGAGCTTGTCTTCGCCGAAAGTTTCTCGGTCGAAAAACACTCCCTGCCCCATGCCCAGTCTTGAATAGAAAGACTTGTCGACGCTCGTGCTCGCCAGTCGGGGCACATCGATGCCTAGATCACGGTAAAGTTCCCGCTCAATGCGGCTGCTGTCACTACCGGCGTAAATGTTGAAGCTCCCTGCGTTCGAGATGCGCAAGTCGTTACCGCTCCGAAACTCATTGCGCTTCGCGTGTCCCCCGAAGTCGTCGTGGTTATCGAGCACCAGGACCTTCTTGCCGAATGCGTTCTGCTTCTGAAACAGATAGGCCGCCGCAAGGCCGCTGATGCCAGCGCCCACGACGATGAGGTCGTAACGCTCATTTGAATCCTCGGACGCGGGGGCGGTCGCCCAGAAGGTACCATCGCGCATCGCATGCCCGGTGTGGTAGGCACGCTCATAGCCGCTGCCGCGCATGCCGGTCAGTGACGGCGGATAGATCAGAGCTTGGGGAGCGGTTTGGTGGCCCGATAGTCGGCCGGCCGCCTCTGCCGCGCGCACTCCACCTGAGGGCAACACGGTTCCCGCGAAGGCGGCGGCCACGCCGTTGACGAAATCACGCCGGCGAATAGTCCGATGCAGCCCGACCTTTGCATCCTGCCGCATGTCATGACCTCTGTCCGATTAATACAGGGCAAACCGGGTACCCACCCCGATCCGCCACCCGCAATGGACCGTCGCGCCGGAGGAAGTGGTCCATTCTCATTACCCGATCGGCTCAATGCAATGGATTGCCTGAACCGCGCTGGCACCTGTCAGAATGGCAATACGATATCTGTTAGCTTGAAGTCCGCTTGCGCCGAAATCGGGGGCTATGGAAGGCCCACCGACATCCCACGGATTGGGGAGTAGAAAACAGCCCTGCTCATGAAGCACACGAAAGGCATGGCGTCGCTCACCAAACGGAGATGGTGAAGTCATACCTCTCGTCCGCCTATAGCTACTATCTCCAGTGAATCATATGCCAGGTGATCGCCGGGGTAGGGACAACGAAAGCGCTGAGAACGATCGCGTTGGCACTGCCCACAAATCTGCCCGTCAATGCCGATTTTTGAGAATGGATTTGCGACCCGAACCAGCGGCTGGGGCTGACAACGCACAGCGAGCCGTCACCACGGGCGTAGCAGGGATCTCGATCGAAGATCGTTTCAATAAGACCCTTTACCTGGCTCAACACGCAATCGAACGGATCGCAGCGGCCAAGGCGGCTATTCGGGGTAGTGGCAAGGATGTGATCCTGGTCGCTCGCACCGAAGCTTATCTGGTGGGGAAGACTGACCCAGAGCCTAATTGGCAGGCATGGGCTTCAAGGCGATCGCCAGCGGGGTGTGTGCGAGCCGCTCCTGGAAAAGCCGCGCCAAGTTGCAAGAGCGACACACTGGGTTCAGAGCTGCACCAGCGCGGCTTCGCTTTCCGCGATCGCGCTTGCCTCTTGAGCCGGATCGAAAGCTCGCGAGAGCCAAAGGTAAACCGCTGCGGAAACCACCAGACCCACCAGCCAGCCAACATCAACCCCGCCCAGTGCCCGCGCGGCCGGGCCCATGTACAGTCCGGGCAGCACGAAGAATGGCAGCATGGCCACAAAACCGACGCCGTAGGCAACGAGCCCCCTGCCGCTCCAGGCTCCGTAGATCCCACGCGGCAGGAACAGATGCGTAATGGCATATCGCCCACGCCGCACGAAGAAATAGTCGACGAGGTTGACCGCCGTCCATGGCACCAGCAGGTAAAGCATGATTGTCAGTACCGCGAACACCAGTGCGATTGAATTGACGCTGATGGCGAATGACAGCCCAAGCCACACGAGCGCGAGTCCAGCGATCGTCACAACCCGCAGTCGCGCGGTCGGATTGACCTCAAACAATGAATTTAGCCCCGTGACGATAGTGAGCATCCCGCTGTAGGCGTTGAAGCCCATCGTGGCGACCAGCGCTAGCACCGAGGCGATGGCCAGCATGACGCCAAAGCCTGCAAACAGCGTGTCGCCGGCATCGCGCAGCGCGACCAAGCCGTCCGAGGCCCCGAGGCGGGTCGCGAGCCAGGCCCCCAGCGCTATGAGCCAGATGGCCGAGGACGTGGCGCCAACGAACACCGCCGCGATGATCGCTCGCGGCCGGGTGGCGCGTGGCAGATACCGGGAGTAATCCGAGACCGACGGTGCGTACGTGATGTTGTAGCTCGCGCTGGCCGCGAACTGGCCGGCAAATGCCACCCAAGTGAACCCACCCGACGCCAGTTGGGTCGCGGGCACCTTGCCGAAGATAATCGCCAGCGTGAGCAGCGTATATAAGGGCATACTCAGCACAAAGCACCAGCGGAATATGCGGTGCAGCCAATCGTGCCCGTAGACGGCGAGCAACGCCGCCGCGATCGCCGCGGTACTCGCGACGACGTTCTCGTTCCAGCCGAGAATGCCATGCAGGCCGTGCGCGGCCAGTACGGTGTCGGCAATGTTGAAGCCGATAAACGTCAGCAGCGTGCCGATCAGCACGATGGTGACCCCGCGGAAGCCGAACTGCGCGCGCGATTGGATCATCTGCGGCAGGCCAAGTTCGACGCCCTGCGAGGCATGGAAGGCGACAAACACGGTGCCAAACAGTATGCCGAGCGCCCCGGACAGCGAGGTGTAACCCCAGCTCAGGCCCATGCTCGGGCCGACAAACCCGATGGCAATCGTGAAGAATTGAAAATTGCCGAGGAACCAGAACGGCACCTGGTCGATCACCCGGCCGTGCCGTTCGTGCACGGTGACGTAGTCTATGGATTTTCTTTCGATCGACACGATTGTTATCGGGTCTGCAGGAGCCCGGCAATGGACTCCCCCATCGCCGCGAGACGCGCGATAAACCCCCAGTCATGGCCCCCATCATCGCTCAAGCCGCTCAGGCAAGCGACGACGATTTCGCGCTCGGGGTATACCATGAGCCACTGGCCACCGTAGCCGTTGTGGCCGAGCCACGTGCCGTCGGTTTCAACGAAATTGCGGTAGTGCCCGCGCCCGAGGAGACTCGGCGTGCCTGCGACACGCCCGGCGCGCGTCGCATCCCGGTATGAGGGACTACCGACCACATTGCCGCCGATGCCCAGCCCGCCACGCGCCAGCAACAACCCGTAGCGCCCAAGATCCCGGAGCGTCATGTGCAAGCCGCCGCCAGCGAAGGGCGTACCGGCGCGGTCGGTCGACAGATACACGGTCGCTTCGAACCCCGCCGCCTCGACGAGTTCTAGATACAGCTGCCGCAGGTCGCGACCACTGACCCGCTCGCAGATCCACGCGGCGACGTCCGTGTTTGCGGTCTTGTAGTGCAACCGGCGATTCGGGTCGGGCACGCCGACCCCGGTAATTCCGGTGAGAAATTCCCGCAGGCCGATATGGACGCTATGCTCGAGCAGCCGCCAGCCGTGAGCGTCCTCGAGCAGGCCCACGCTCGCGGTGGGGTTGTAGTAATCCTCGGTGTAGTCGTTGATCACAGCCATGTCGAACAGATCCTGGACGGTCGCGTGCGCGTACCCCGTGCCGATCTCGGGCAAGTAACTGGCGACCGCACGGGCGGAATCGAGGCGGCCCTGCTCGATCAGCCGGCCGGCAATCAGGTGAATGCTGGTCTTGGTAATCGACTGGATCGAATGCACCCCGCTGGCTGAAAAGTCGCTCGCGTAGCGCTCGAGCAGCAGGTCCGTTCCACGCAGCACCGCCAGCGCCGTGAAGAACGGGTGGCCAAGATACCAGCGCACCATGTCCAGGTCGTGCAGGCGAAAAGCATGTCGTGTGTCGAGCCGCAGCACCTGCGGCGCGCGCAGCGAGAGCCCGTACCGGTGCAGCCGGTGCAGCGAGCGCAGGCCCGCACGGCGCGTCTCGGGTTGATCCCACTCGGCCTTGTTGAGTGCACCGAGGGCGAGCCCGTGCGGCGAGCCCAGCGCTCCTCTGCCGGTTGGATCTGAGCCTGCCATCCGGAAGCGGTCCCGCGCCGTAATCTCAATGCCAGCGATAGCTGAAGGTCGCGCCGATCTGACGCGGTGCGGCCGGAAAACCGATGATTGATCCGCCGTCGTTGAAGATCTCGCGATAATACTGCTTGTTGCCGACGTTCTTGGCCCATAGCGACAACGACCAGATGTCGCCCGGGCCCGCCAGCATAAGGCGGGGGTTGACCAAAACATAGGCCGACTGGAACTGCAGTGGGCTGTTCTGCACATAATAATAAGTGCCACCGCGCCAATTGGCGTCGACGCCTAACGTTGCCGAGACCGCATCGCTGAGCGTCCTGCGATACGACACAGCGGTGTTGAACTCATAGTTGGGCGCATTGCCCAGTCGGTTGCCGACGTTGACACCTTGGACCGCCGATTCGAGCACCCGCGAGTTGAGCAGGCCGAGGCCGGCTTCGACCTTCAGCCCGGCAACGGGCAGCCAGCTCGCTTCGAGTTCGCCGCCCTGCACCCGAGACTTGGCGACATTGAAGATGCGGAACTCGCCACCGATCACGCCGAAGGCCTGTAGGTCGCGATAGTCATAGTAGAACACCGCGCCGTTGAGGCGCAGGCGGTTTTCCGCCCAAGTCGACTTAAAGCCGGCCTCGTAGGAATTGATGAATTCGGGGTCGTAGGGTGCCTTCGCGGTCGGATCGGTCACGTAGAAGCCGGTAACCCCGCCGGACTTGTAGCCGCGCGAGTAACTGCCGTAGATCATCGCGTCGCCAACGCGATAGTCGAGGCCAAGCTTGCCAGTCGGCTCGTGGTACTTGAGCGTGGTATCGACCGTACACGGACAGAGGTCGAAGGCGAGAGCCGGGTCAGACTGCACGATCAGTGTGCCGCCGTTGTAGTGCTTCTGTTCATCGTTGAAGCGTAGGCCCGCGGTAAGCCGCAGCCGGTCGGTCAGCTTGATCTCATTGTGCGTAAACAGCGCCAGGCTGGTGGTGTTTTGCGTGTACTTCTCGTTGAAGATGTAGCCTTCGAAGATCGGATTCTGAAGCTCGTTGTAAATGTCGCTCTCGCGCAGTCGGTCGTAGCCGGCAAACAGACCGACGATCCAGCTCCAGCGCGGATCGCCGTTCGAGGCGAGGCGCAGTTCTTCAGAGTACTGCAGCAGGTGGCCGGGGTAGTAGTTCCAACCGTTCGGCACCGGCACCGAGCCGTAGTCCTCGGTGCGAGCATAGTCGAGATTCTCAATGCTGGAGATTGACTTGACGGTCGCGAAGCCATAGTCGTGATCGGCCGTGACAGTCAGTCCATTGGCGGTGTTATCGATATAGGGTTCGGGCAAGAGCGCGTGTTGGCCGTGGAAGATACTGGGGTTGGCCTGAGCCGCAAGCGCCGCCAGCCTCGTTCCAAGCGGCAATCCGGAGGCATCGGCGACGTACTTGTAGTACCAGTCGTCAGACTTGTCGACGCCCCCGTGGTAGTTGACCAGCACGTGCGTCGCACCGTAATCCCACAGCAACTGGCCGCGCCAGTTGGCGCGGCGTGACTGCCCCCAGTCGCCGCCTGTGCGATCGTTAACGAAGAATCCCTTCATTTGCCGCTCGCCGGAGACCGCGAGTCGGCCCGAGACATGCTCACCGAGCGCGCCGTTGACGTAACCCTCGGTGCCGAACAGCTCCCATTCGCCGGCGGTCGCCGAGACACCGGCCGCGAAGGCGGGCGTCGGCTTGTTGGTGATGAAGTTGATCGCGCCGGCCGTCGTGTTACGCCCATAGAGAGTGCCTTGTGGGCCCTTGAGCACCTCGACGCGCTCCAGGTCCATCATCTGGAAGGCGAGCTGCGAGTTATTGACCAGGTACACCTCATCGAGATAGACGCCCACCGGCTGCGTGCCGTTGGTGGCAAAGTCGTTAAGGCTGATGCCGCGCAGCGCGAACACCGGCGCAGTGTTACCGACTGCATTCTTGCTGGTCAGGTTCGGCGTCAGCGCCGCCAGGTCGATCGGCTGCACGGCGCCGGCTTCGGCGAGCGTCGCGCCGCTAAAGGCAGCGACCGCCACCGGCACATCCTGCAGGTTTTCAGCGCGCTTCTGTGCGGTGACGACAATCTCTTCGAGCATTTCCTGTGCAACGGCCACGCCATCGAGCACTGTGATGGCGACGAACAGCAAGCCGGAAAGAATGCGGTACGCGGATCTCATGGGCCCCTCCGAACGCGGAACATTCCTAGGCGGTGAACCGCTGGGTTAATCGATTTAACCAAATGAAGAAGTTACTCAAGCACCGAGCGCATTGCAAGTACAGCGAGCAGTTGTCGCATGGCGCTGAACCTGACAAAGTGGCGGGCAGGAACGCGTTCGCACCAGCAATCTCAAGGAGTAAACCGGTGCCATCCAAGCAGAGGCCGCGTATCGCGAGGGCGCCCACACGCGAGCGCATCCTTGACGAGGTGGAGCGGCTAATCGCCTCAAAGGGTGTTTTTGGCTTCATGCTCCGCGACGTCGCCGAACCGCTCGATGTGAAGGTGCCGGCCATATACAAACACTATAGAAGCCGCGACGCTGTACTCGTGGAGGTCTCGCGTCGCTTCATCGTGCTTCTGGCGGCGCAGTTCCCGCTGGACTCATCGCTCCAGCCCGCGGCGGCGATGCGTAATGCGCTGGACGCGCTGGCCGAATTCCTACTGTTCCACCCCGCCTACGTACGGCTCGCACTGATTGATTTTGCAACCCCGGGCGGTGGCACGGAGTACGTCAAGCTGGCGGCCGGCGGTTCGTTCCAGGACAACTTCTTGACTGGCCCGCTGGCCGCCATGCACGGTAGGCTCCGGAGTCTGTTGCGCCGTGGGGTGCGGACCAAACAATTTCGGGTCGTCGATCCGACCGACTTCTACCGGCTGCTCAAATCAGTGTTGCTGGTCCGACTAGTGTTTCCCCGCGACACACTGCTGCTACGGCGGCCGACGCCGGCGGAAGTTCGCGAAACTCAGCGTTGGCTCTGGAACATCGCTAGTCGCTTTCTCGCTCCCGGTCTGGGGCTTTGGGCGCCTGCGGCCGGTACCCGAACGCAGCGACGCAGACGGTTCACCGTCGGTCGCGAGCCGTCGCACTCGACGGCAGCCCCACGGCCTAGAGCGGGGGCGTGACTGGGGTTTCGAGCGCGCTTAATTTTATTGACGTTGAGATTCGGCATTCGAGCGTATGCCGACGAAACGCTAAACCCCAGTGCCCGTCAGTACGATGCTCGTGATGGGCACCGCTACTCTCTGCCGGCCTGTCACCTGTACCCTGATCGGGAGCGCAGGGATTTTTGGACCCAGGCCATTGAAATCTTTGAATAACCACTGGCTGCGGCTGTCATGATTATGGCAGGCGCATCCTGTAGCCGAACCCATGCCTTGCTGCTACGCTACCTACCGCTGTCCCCGGCCCCTAAACGAGCGCGCTGTTACATTTATTCACTAACAGATAATAAGGCGTCAATACAGGCGCCGGTCCTGGGCTGAACACCAACAGTGGGGCGACCGCACCTTGAGAGTCGATGCGGAATTATGAGCCAGACTCCAATCGACGCGCGCGATGTTGACAGCGAGATCTATGTCGTCGGCGACCTGCGCGTCGATGTCGGACAGCAGCGCATCACGCGCTCGGGCGCCGAGATCGACCTGCCTAATCTATCGTTTCAGCTGCTCGTGGCACTCATTCGCGCCGCACCCAACGTGCTCAGCCACGACGTGCTCATGGAGCGCGTGTGGCCCGGACTGATCGTCAATCTGGAGACGGTGAACAAGCGGGCCAATCTCCTGCGCGAAGCGCTAGACGATGACGCAAAGGCCCCCCGCTATATCTCCGGCGTGCGCAGTCGTGGCTTCCGGTGGGTGGCGGAAGTCACGCGCGTCAGACGCCTTGCGGCGACGCCCGAGGCGCCTCCGGCTAACGTGGCGCCGGTAGACAACACTGTAGCGACCCCGCCAGACGTCCAGTCATCGGTCCCCGACGCTGTCATGAGCGATGCCACAATCGCTTCTACACATTTGGGCCCAAAGCGGTGGCTCGGGTTAGCGCTCCTCACGGTTGCTGCTCTCGCGATCGGCTTCATTGCGCGCACGTACATCAGCGACCATAGTCCGGGCCCCGTAATCCCAACGGAGAATTCGCAAGCTGCCAAAGCGCCAATCATCACGCGCGCGCACACCGTGGCCGTTATGCCTTTCGAAAACATCAGTGCCGATGCCGCCGATGCTTACCTCGCACGCGGACTGCCGGAGATGGTCCTCAACCGCCTGTCTCGCGTCACCGGGCTTACCGTCATCGCGCGCAATTCCTCATTCGCGCTGAGCACCACAAGCATTGATTCTCAGGAGATTGGGCGGCGACTCAATGCCGGCTATCTCGTCAATGGCAGTTTGCAGCGCAAGGCCGATCGGTTGCGTGTCGCCGTACAGCTCGTTGAGACTACCGCGGGCACACTGATCTGGTCTGCCAATTTGGATCGGCCGCTGAGCGACATTTTTGCCGTTGAAGACGAGACCGCCGATCAGGTGACCGGCGCGCTCTCGGCGCGCCTCGGTGGACTTGGCCCCAAGCCGGTCGCTCAAATGCGCAGCAGCAATGTCGAGGCCTACCTGGCGTACTTACGGGGCCGTTCTCTGCTGGGTCGGCTTTCGGTGGCCGAATCCGAATCCGCAGCGCCGTATTTTGAGAGGGCCATCACCCTGGATCCGGATTTCGCAGCGGCCTACGCCTCGCTCTACGATGCACGCCTCCTGGCGGCTGATTTGCGCCACCAGGACCTGGCGCCGTTCCGGGAACGCTTCCGCCCATTGATCGACAAGGCGCTCGCGATTGATCCCGATTCCGGTGCCGCCTATTTTGCCCGGGCCATGTGGGCAGATGCACCGTTCGCAGCAAGAAACGCCGACTTCCTCCGCGGTGCCGCGCTCGATCCCAGCAACGGCCGCGGCCTCACCGCCTACGCCGAGTTCTTGGACTATGATGATATGGGGTGGGTGCAGCCGGCTAAGGCGAATATGAATTACCCGCTCCAGCGCGAAGAAGCTAAGCGTATCTTGCAGCGCGCCTTGCGGATCGATCCGATGTCGCCGGGCGCCCACTTCGACGCCGCCACGAGCGACCTCGACGAAGGCGGCGCAGCCACGCTCGAGCAACGCATGATCTCCGTGCTGGAGCTCGATCCGGAATTCGTTCCGGCGCTGTACCAAATTGGAAAGTACCGTTGGCTGTTCCACGACAAGTTGGCCGATGCGGTCCAGATTTTGGAGCGCGCCATTGCGCTCGACCCGGGCAATCCCAAACCGCGTCACACGGCCATGGCAGTGTATCTGGACCTGGGCGACGAGCAAGCAGCGCGCTCCGTGGCCGCTGGAACGCCGAAAAATGTGCGCGATGAGCACTTGGTGCCCATGTTTGCAGGTAGCTGGCGCGAAGCGGGGCATGCTGCCTACCATGACGGAGGTTGGACCTACGACTACTGCGGAAATTGGCTCGCCGCCGAGGCGCTGCGCGACTACGCGTTGAAAACTGGTGAGTTGAGCCGGGCGATCGCGTTCATCAAGGCGAAGTACTATTTGGGAAACGACCCGGCAGCGCATCTGGATATATGCAAATACGATGCGGCCTTCGTGCTTTCGCAACTCCTGGCCACGCAAGGCCACGCATCCGAAGCGCAGGCACTGCAGCGTGCTGCCGTGTCATGGAACGATGCCAACGCCGCGAAACACGCGGACAGCGCCCGCCGATTTCGTGCCGGAGCCCTGATGCTCGACGGACGCAAGGACGCGGCTCTCGACGCCCTAGCGGAAGATTTCCGGGCCGGGGACTACCGGTTCTGGTGGTATACCCTCAAATACGACCCCATCTGGTTGCCGTTGCACGGCGACCCGCGATTCCAGGCCATCGCGGCCGACGTGCAGCGCTACGTCGACGCACAGCGCAGCCAGCTCGAGGAGCTGCGGCGCCGCGGAATCGTGCCCGCCGCGCTGAGATCCGGCGATTCCGGGCGTAAACCGGGAATGTGATGAGCGGCGTTGCAGTCGGCGTCCGGGCCACCGCGATTGGGCTCTTCGTGGGCATGCTATGTGCGGACCTGGCGCACGGCGCGTCCGCGGAAGCGCCTACGCCGACCATGCAAGAGGCGACCGATCTCGAAGAAATCATCGTCACCGGAAGTCACATCCACGGCACAGACGCTGCGGGCTCCAAGGTAATCGTCATCGGTCGTGAGCAGATCGATGCCAGTGGCTACGGGCGAATCGAGGACGTGCTGGCGACCGTGACCCAGAACTTCAGTCGAACCAACGCCGCCACTCGCGATGGCGCTGAGGTCAACAACTACGACAACCGCGGCGCCGAAGTGCAACTGCGCGGTCTGGGGGTTGGCACCACCTTGACGCTGGTGAACGGCCAGCGTCAGGGGGCCAGCGGTTATCAGGGTTCGTTCATCGATGTTTCGAGCATTCCGGCCTCGGCCGTCGAACGCATCGAGATTCTGCCTGAGGGTTCCTCCGCGCTCTATGGCTCTGATGCCATCGGCGGCGTCGTGAATATCATCCTGCGAAAGAACTTCGAAGGCTTCGAAGCGCGCGCGCGTGGGTCGAGCGCAGGGGGCGATGCCACCGAGCGGACCATCGCCGCGCTCTGGGGCCACGCCGGGCCGGACGGACACGTGCTGCTCGGCTTTCAATATGACGACAGCCGTGCCCTGGCCTGCAGCGCCAGGGCCTATTGTGCCGCCAATGGTGATTATCGGCGTTTTGGCGGCAGTGACCTACGCACGGTCGGCGGCAACCCGGGCACGATCATCGATCCGGTCACGGCAGCGATACCGCGCGGCCAGGACGGGTCGAAACTGACGGCCTCGCAACTGATTCCAGGCGCCGTCAATTACACGAATACCGTCATCGACAACGACATCCTGCCCCAGCAGAACATGCGCAGCGCCTTTTTAAGTGCCGCCTACAACTTGTCGAGTCGCTGGGAGCTCATCGTCGATGGCCGTTACTCCTCGCGCGCCTTCGAATCCACGTTTCCGCAACCTACTGGCGACTTTTCCGTACCGGCTGGGAATGCCTTCAACCATCTGGGCGGCCCGGTGCGGGTGGCCTACGATTTCACGGCCGATGTCGGGCCGGTCATCGACAACGGACGAACCGAGACCTCATTCATATCGACGGGCCTCAAGGGCGTGCTGTCGCGGGGGTGGCAGCTTCGCCTCTCTGCCGCCTATTCTAAATCGAGCACCCGCTTCTTCGAGTACAACAACCTCAACACCGACGCCATTGACGTCGCACTCGGCAACGCCGACCCGGCCACCGCGCTTAACCTCTTTGGCGACGGCTCTCACACCGCTCCCGCGGTGCTCGCGGTCTTGCGCCATCAAAGCGTCGTCCTGGCGTATCCGGATGAATTCACCACCGCCATCGGCAGTGTCATCGCCGATGGGACGTTGTTCACGGGGCCTGCGGGGCATATCCGTCTTGCGGCGGGCGGCGAATTCCGGCGAGAGCACTCCATGGGTCTCAACGTTGCGCTTCGCCCCGAGAACCGGGGTAGGGATACTGCCGCTGCGTTTGCTGAGCTTGCGGTGCCGCTGCTGAGCGCGCAGGCGGGCTCGACCTTGGATCGCTTGAGTCTATCGCTTGCCGGTCGCTATGACCATTACAGCGATGTCGGCGGTACATTCAATCCAAAATTCGGCTTGACCTGGCGCCCGTTCCGCGCGCTCGGACTTCGCGCTAACTGGGGCACCTCATTCCGGGCGCCGCCCTTCGGGTGGTCCAACCCCGACCTGATCGGAGATGCCGAAATCAGGGTCGTCAGCGATCCGAAGTCTCCGATCGGGACACTTGCGCTCTTGCTATACGGTCCACACAAGGATCTGAAACCGGAAACATCGACGGCCTGGTCCGTCGGCGCGGATTGGGCGCCACCGGCGGCACCGACCCTCTCCCTGTCCGTGACGTACTTTGACATCGACTATAAGGGCAAAATCCGCAGCCCGGGTGCCTACGCGGCGCTCTTTCTCACCCAGGAAGCGGAATTGGCCTCGGTGATCACGCGCAATCCGACACAGGCGCAGATCGACGCCGCCTGCAAAGACGTCAAGAGATTCTTAGGCAACCTAGGCCATTGCAACCAACCGATCGCCGCGATCCTGGACAACGGGGCTCGCAACTTCGCCAGCGTCAAGACCCGCGGTGTGGATGTCACGTTGGACTATGCCATCGAAACCGCGCGAGGTACGTGGGCTTTCGGGCTGAACGGCACCTATACCTTTGTGCAGGACCAACAGATCACGCCTACGGCACCGGTCTTCGACTTCGTCAACACCGTTGGTAACCCGTTGAAACTGCGCATGGCCGCACATCTGTCATGGTCGCGCAAAGGCTGGAATGTCCTAACGACCGTCAACCACAGCGGCGCCTACCAGGATCCGGGCTTCGTGCCCGTACGCGGCGTCGATTCCTGGACGACGGTCGACCTCAACCTAGGCTACCGCCCCGACGGTGGGCGGGGTTGGCTCGTCGATACCCAATGCAATCTCGGCGTGAACAACCTCTTTGACCAATCCCCTCCGTTTGTCAACCAATTCGACTCGTACGGCGGCATTTTCGGTTACGACGCTACCAACGCCTCGCTCATCGGGAGACAGGTGAGCCTTCAGATCGTAAAGCGCTGGGGACGATGACTTGAGGCAACCGTCCCCGCTTAAGGCACCGCGGCCGGCGTTTACTGCTGCTTTCCCGCATTCTTCCTGCATTCTTCCTGCATTCTGGACCTAACCTTCCCGGAAGGTTCATGCAAGCGCCTGGCGCTTCGGCGACAACTGTTCCCAGTTTCAACGATCCGGGGAGTTGCCATGAATCGCCAAACACTAGTCCTGATTTGTCTGTCTCTATCCGTCACCGCCTGGGGTGCCAGCCCCGACGCCCGCAAGAATGCGGCGTGGCACTCGATCGGCCCCGCACCGCCGGCCATCAACGTGCCCGTCGTGGCGGATCCGGCTTCGCACACCATCTACATCGGCAGTGGCGGCGGGGTGCTCAAGAGCACGAACGGTGGCGCCACTTTTCAGGCTGTCAACAACGGTCTCCGCGGAAAACAAATTACCGGACTGGCGGTCGTACCCAAGCATCCCGAAATCGCCTATGTCAACACACTGTTCGACGGTTTCTTCAAGACCCTCGACGGCGGCGCTCATTGGTCTCGCATCAACTGGCATGGCTTTTCGCTGTTCATGGATCCCACCAACCCGAACATCATGTACAGCGCTTCCGGTCCATTTGCTTGCGTCATGAAGACAGTGGATGGCGGCAACACCTGGGTCTGCGCCGCGCACGGCCTGGGTAGGGCCTGGGTATTTACACTGGCGATCGATCCGCGCGATAGCAATGTGCTTTACGCCGGCAGCACTGGCCAAGGTGCATTCAAGTCGACCGATGGCGCGCTCACGTGGACGCCCATCAAGATCACTCCATGGATCAATGCGCTGCTGGTCGATCCGGACGACAGCAACGTCGTCTATGCCGCCACCGATCACCGCGGCGTGTATAAGAGCACCAACGGCGGCCGCTCGTTCGCACGCATTGGCTCCCCGCGCGTGACCAGCATCCTGTCGCTCGCCAAGAGCGGCCAGACCCTGTACGCCGGCACCGCCACGGAGGGCGTCTCCGAGAGTATCGACGGCGGGCGGACCTGGAAGAACTCCGCCATCTCATCCGGATACGGCAACGTGCTGAGCGTCGATACCGCGGGCACCGTGTATGCCGGCACCAGTTTCGACGGAGTATTTGCCCGCTCCATCAGCGACAGCGACTGGCGGCGGCTCGGATGGGATCAGCTCCGGCGCTGCGCCTGCCAAAATAGTGACGCCCTGGCAATCGATCCGAGCGATCACGATCACATCTTCTTCAGCGCCTTCGCCGGCGGACTATTCGTGACAGAAGATGGCGGCCGCCACTGGAGCGAGGGCGGCACTCATGGGCTCACCACGCATAATCCGCTCACCGTTGCCTTCGATCCGCAGGAGCCGCGTCGCGTGTACGCAGGATCGCTGTTCGGTGGGGGATTGTTCAAGTCGGACGACCACGGCAAGCATTGGCAGCGTAGACAATTCGGGCCGGTCGATATCACGATCTACGGCGTAGCGGTCGATCCCGTAGACCACTCGGTCTACGCCGGTGCTCTCGACGGCGCTGGCGTGTGGAAGAGCACCGATTACGGCGACACGTTCACTCGCATCGACCGTGCCCCGGGCGCACCGCCGGGCGTGTATCTGGGTTTGAGCGGCCGCCTTTTGACGGTCGATCCTCACCATCACTCCATCGTTTACGTTCCGGACGACGGCGCCGTCAAGGGAATATGGAGGTCGCCCGACGCGGGCAAGAGTTGGATCGAGGTCGACGCCACACAAAATTTCACCAGCGTCACCGTCGATCCGACCGACTCCAACGTCGTCTACGCCACCGGGTCTGAGTTCGGAGCCTACGCCGTGTTCAAGAGCATCGACGGCGGTGCTTCGTTCCGTCCCAAGAGCGTGGGGCTCCCGCTCGGGGTTCCACCCGCATTTGCCGGGCACTTGCTGGTCAATCCACAGCACCCGAATGTGCTCTACGTCGGCGTCATAGACTCACTCATAAACTCACACGGTGGCATGTTCAAGAGCATCAATGCCGCGGAAACCTGGTTCCCGATCAGTTCCGGGCTCGACGACAAAACCATCGCCGGGCTCGCCATGGATCCTGATGCTCCCGACACCGTGTACGCGTCCACCACCTACAGATCGGTCTACAAGACGGTCACCGGCGGTCGCTAGTGCCATTCGGCAGCGAGTCGTTGACTCGCTGCCTACTTCGCACGGGGAGTACAGAACATGAAATTCGCACTTCGTAACATCGCTCGAGTCATGCGACCGTACTTGCCGACGGCACCGTGCTCGTCATCGGAGGGACCCACCGCTCTTGCCCCCTTCATTAGCTGTTTCAATGTACTAACAAGCGTTCGACTGCTGGACGGCCGCTCGTTTATTTGAGCGTCATATCGTTCGTCACGGACTTAACCCCGCCGACCTTGCGCGCGAGTTCGACGGCCTTGTCAATTTTGGCCTGCGAACTGACGGAGCCGCTCAGTCGGACGATACCCTTGAACGTCTCAACATGGATTTCCCCCACGGATTTTAGGGTTGATTCCTCCAACACCGCCGTCTTAACCTTCGACGTGATGACGGAGTCGTCGACGAACTCTCCCGTTCCCTCTTGCGTCGGCGTGGATGCACAGCCGATGATCAAAGACATCATGAGCATTACTAAAAAAGCCGAGTAACGTTTCGGTCGTGTCATGGCTAATTCTCCGCAGCGGATATGTTTTGAGTTTTCTTGCCGCGAGGCCCGAGCCTGCGACCGATGAGAGACTGCTTAGACCCTCTATGTTGTATTGATGAGGCGCATGGCAACAATGTGTACTACTGCGCCAATAGTTGCAACGACGATGGCGCCGAGCAGACCTCCCCCAACCACACACCAAGGGTGCGCCGTTGGGTCGATCGGTTGAATCTGTAGCACGTACCCGACCCTCCAGCTGCGCCCGCCCGCTATCGAGCCAGAACCGGACATGAACCCGTGGGCGATGAAATGCCCGAGAGCGGACAGTCGCAATTACCCTGCTGACCCAGCGTTAGCGATACTCACTACTCTGGCAGCTTCATCTTGCGGAGAAATGCCTTGAAGCGTGGATCGGCAGTAAGTTCTGGTACCAGCACATCTTTCGATGCTGTCTTTATGTACATCAGGTCGGTATCGTGCTGCCGAAAGGCGCGTTCCCACCACGCGAAGCCACGGTCCAGATCCTTGTGCGCCAGATAGAGGTTGCCGGTGTAAGTTGGATTCAGTTCCCCGAACTTCGCTTCAAAATCCGCGCGCGCCTGCTCCGCCTCGCGCGAACGGCCAAGCGCATCCAAGACCATTGGAAGGATTTGCGCGCGGTTAATGGGGTCTGATTCCAGTTTAACCTCGGTCAGGGCGGCGTCGGGTTGGCCTTGAGCCAATCGCACCAACGCCATTTCCGCATGTATCGCGACGATTGCACCGGGATGCAGGGCAAGTACCTGTTGGAAACTGGCTAGTGCCTCGGCAAACCGGCCGGAATAGTACTGTGCACGCCCGAGCTGCGCGAAGTTCCAGTAGTACACTGGATCCCGCTCCGTTGCAGCACGCATCCTGTCCACCCCCTCCTCGAAACGGCCGAAGGCGCGAGACAAATAGCTGGCATTCCGCAGGACGTCGGGATTGCTGCGGTCAAGATTGAGGGCGCTCTGCACCTCGTGCTCGGCAGCGGTCCAGTTCCAGTGGGTCATCTGAACCCGTGCCATGGCCAAGTGCCCTTCCGCCAAGGCCGGATCAAGATCGATCGCCTTCTGTGCTTCACTCAACGCCTCATCCAGGACGGACTGCAGCGCTCCGGCTTTGTAGTCCTCGTACCTAGCCAAGTGCACGCGCGACAGCAATGCCCACGTCGGAGGGAATCCCGGGTCGAGCTTGGCCGATTGCCACAGTAGCTCGATCGCCCGAGTGTCGTCGTCCAGACCGTCGCCCGCTCGGACCGCGGAACGCGCCTGCAGATACAAAACATAGGCCTCGCTGTCTGCCGCCTTGACGCTCCGCGGCAAAGGTGCTCCGATAAGCGATGCCGAGAGGGCCTTCACCACCGCCGCCGCGATGTCGTCCTGCATTTTGAAAATATCGTCCAGCTTGCGATCGTAGGTTTGGGACCAGACGTGGTAGCCGTTGTCCGCGCGGATCAACTGTGCCGTTACCCGGAGCCGATTGCCCGATTTGCGAACGCTGCCTTCGAGCAAATGTGCAACGTGGAGCCGTGCGGCGATCGTCGCGATGTCATCCGCCTTGCCCTTGAAGTAAAAGGACGAGGTGCGCGCTGGAACCCGCAGGGCCGGAATCTTGGACAGCAGATCGATGAGTTCTTCCGATAAACCGTCTGAGAAATACTCCTGATCCTTCTTCTCACTCATGTCCACAAACGGCAGCACGGCAATAGACTTCTCTGGGACCACGCTCGGCGCGGACACTGGGGGTAATGAGCCCACTGAATGCCTCGACAGCACGAACTTGCTCAGCGCGAAGTAGCCGCCCACCAGCAGGGCAACCGACGTGACCAGAAGCGGTATCAGCTTAGACTGGCGTGATGCCGCAGCATTCGGGATGGGCGGGCGGAAGGAAGGGGTCGACCCGATTGCAGGTCGGGCCGGTGCCGGCGCTTGGGGCTCGCTTGGGGACAGCAGATGCGAGATGCGCGTCACGAATGCCGGTGGCGTTTCCCCCGCGGGCAGTCGCGTCCACTGCACGGCCAGAAAGGCCTCCGGCACATCC
>JBBQTF010000036.1:0-28110 GCA_038234675.1 Steroidobacterales bacterium | reverse complement strand
CGGAACGTGTCAATGACATTGAGACACCTGGTGTCGAGAGTTTAGTGAGCAATCGGGTATGTGGGTGGTCGGCGTGATGTCCTTTTTAGGTGGATTGATCCAGGCGGCCGTCGGCAACGCCGGCGGCCTCGGGGTGATGCTTTTGAAGCGGATGGGGTTGGCGTTGAAGGCCGCTGCGAGCGTGACGGCGCGTTGCGCGGTGAGCGCGGTGGCGGTGCCGTCATGGATGGCGGCGGGTGTCATGAGGCCGATGCCCGAGTGGCGGTGGACGGTGTTGTACCAGTCAAAGAACTGCTGACAGTGGCTTCTGGCATCTTCGATGGAGCCGAAGCGCTCGGGGAAGTCGGGCCGGTATTTTAAGGTCTTGAACTGGCTTTCCGAGTACGGATTGTCATCCGAGACATGTGGGCGGCTGTGGGTCTTGGTGACATCCAGATCCACCAGCAGTGCCGCCACCGGCTTCGATCGCATACTGCTGCCGCGATCGGCATGCAGTGTCAGGGTGCCCGGAGCGATGTTCTGCTTGGCTACCGTTTCAGCGATCAGCTGTTCGGCGAGCTCGGCCGATTCACGCGGCGCGATCATCCAGCCGACGACGTAGCGGCTGAAAATATCCAGGATGACGTACAGGTGGAAGTGATGCCACTTGGCCGGTCCTTTGATTTTCGTTATATCCCAGCTCCAGACTTCGTTGGGCCGGATCGCCAGCAGCTCGGGCTTGGTATAAACCGGGTGCACACGCTGGCGGCGGCGTTCGCCCGTCTGATTCTG
This sequence comes from Steroidobacterales bacterium, assembly GCA_038234675.1. Lineage (GTDB taxonomy): Bacteria > Pseudomonadota > Gammaproteobacteria > Steroidobacterales > Steroidobacteraceae > FEN-1191. Next base: position 27,339 of record JBBQTF010000036.1, on the reverse strand, counting down.
AGCGGCCAGGAGCCGGTACATGGTGCGGATCGAGCCGTGGTAGCGCGCCTCATCGAGCAACGTGGCATAGATCGTCGCGGGGGCGACGTCCGCGAAACGCTCGCTGTTGAGGATGCCAAGCAGCACGGCCCGCTCAGCGCCCGAAAAGGCCAGTGGCGGTCGCGGCCGGTGTGGCACCGGCCGCGCTCCGCGCCTCAGACGTGCCCGATCGCGGTACACGAAGGCGCGGTTCATCGCCACGGTCGTACAGGCCGCCACGATCCCGATCTTCGCTCCCAGATCGCGCACCACTTCCATCAGCCGTTCTCGTCCCGGTCGTCCGCCGTCGGCAGCCCAAGCGCTATGCACAGTTTTTTTTGAGCCTCGATGATCAGCTCAGCGCGCTCCAGTTGACGGCGCAGTCGGGCGTTGTCGCGGCTCAGGTGCCGGAGCTGTCGGGCATCAACGTCCGGCTTCGGTCCGCGCTTCTGTGGTGCCAGAGCCGCCCGATCGGCCTCGGCCCGCTGTCGCCGCCACGTGCTCAGGTGCGAGGAATAAATCCCCTCGCGGCGCATCAGTGCGCCGATCTCGCCCGACTTCGTACACCGGTCGGCATCGGCCAGGATCCGGCGCTTCTCGGCACTGGAGAACTGGCGCCGCTTGGCAATCGCCGCGACTTCGGGATCGAGTCGCCTCGCGTTGATGGAGTTCTCGTCAGTCGCCCCACGGGCTCCTTCCGAGCACTCCATCAACGCGGCATCAGGGATCACAGTCATGGGTACTGAGCTCTGCAATGTGGTCATAAAGAAATTCCTACCTGTACTCTAAATTACCCCAGGCAGGTGTTGCACATCACATTGGCACGGGGGGCGGACGGCGCACCCATGGCTATTCGGCGCTGTGCTGGGGGCGCACCTGCTCGCCTTGTGGGCCGTGGCAACGAGCATAGCTTCCCCAAGAGAAATCCCGGCGCTGAGGCTTCTCACAGTGACGCTCATTCAAAGCAATAATCCGACTCGGGTTACTGCTGAGCAACCTCCCTCTGTGCATGAGGTGCTCGTCCTCCAGGATTCCACAGAGCCGGTGACGAGTCTGCCCGCGCCGCCCGTCATCAATTACGCCGAACCCAATGCGCAAGCCGTGAGTGTGGCCCCGCAGCTCTTGGATACGGCACCGCCCGATACGGAACCGTTTGCCAAACTCGCGGGCCTCTTGCCAGGAGAGAGTGCCGTGGTCGTACTGCGGGTCGAGGTGCTATCGGATGGGCGTGTGGGGCAGGTGCAGGTGGATGTCTCGAGTGGGAAATCGGAGGTCGATGAAGCGGCCATAGATTACGCGCGGGAATTGGCTTGGATACCGGGACGTTTGCACGGCATGGAGCAGAGTACCTGGGTGCGACAAAGTGTGCGCTTGGCGGCGTAACTGATCAGGATCAATCATGGAAATTACTCTTTCAAAAACAAAACAAATACTGACGGAGCGGGCGCTATGAAATCGCTACTGTTTACTTTGAGAACACCCATCAAGTTAGCATTTATTTTTCTGGCGTTTTTTGGCCATTTGCCTAAGGCCGACGCGCAGTCGTGCCCGGCGTTTGCAACGCAGTACGCTTGGACGGACGGTGCGGGCGGGGGCGGTGGGGGACTGGTCAGCAGTCCGGCTCAGGCGTTCACCGCCGACGCGGGCTTCTTGAATGGCCTCCACATGACCGATGGCAAGGGTCAATGTCCCTTCGGCCAGGGTGGCCCTCCCGGATTCATTAGCGACTGGTCCTGCGGAGAAGGGGGGTCTCTTGGGGGGTCACAGCACCAAATTGCCTGTACGTCCACCGCTTATAGGCCCGTGACTGTCAATGGTGTGTGCTCTGATTCGGCATTTACTGCCACCGGCGGTGGTATTTACGTACCGCAATGCACCGCGAGTTTTTCTGCGAGTGGCGCCGCTCCCGGGAATGCGGGGCCGGGTCCCGGCCCGGGCGGGTGTGCCGGCGATCCTTGCGATCTTGCCAATGGCACCGTGTTCGATACGGTTGTGGACTTTACAACACAGGGGAGCCCGCTCGCCTTCCAACGCTTTTACAACAGCGCTGATACCGCACCTAGCGACATCGGGAAAGGCTGGCACCATTCCTACACGCGCCGAATCGTAGCAAATTACCAGTCCACGCCGTTCGCTAACTACCCCGGCGGTAGTACGACTAGATCTTCACAATATTACACGGCCTCCGATGCTTGCGTGGCCGGTGTACCGGAGATTAGGCAGTCAGTGCCCGGCTGGGCCAATTCCACGATCGCGTACAACAACAACACTTGCACGCTTACATCCCCAACGGGACTCGTAAACACCGCCGTCATCTATACTTCGATCATTGGAGCGCCGCCACAGGCCTCCCCGGTTGAGTACGACATCATTCGGGACAACGGCCAGCAATTTCGGTTCACGACGCAGAATGGGGTAATCAACAATCCACCGGGCACAAGTCTCCGACTCGTCGTTAGCACCTCCGGTTCCACCATCACCGGGTTCACTCTGACGGACGATGACGATACCGTTGAATCTTACAATTCCGCTGGTGCGCTTTTGTCCGTGACCTCCCGGACAGGCATCGTGCAGACCACGGCCTATGACACCAACACTCTGTTGCATACCGTCACCGATAGTTTCGGGCATGTATTGACTTTGAATCGTGACGGTGCTGGCAACGTCGCCAGCGCCGTGTTAACGGGGGGCGCGTCGGTACAATTCGGATATGACGGGGCAGGTCATTTAAGTGCGATTCAGCCGGCGGACAACACCACCCAATCATACAAATACGAAAGCACGAGTAACATCAATGGGCTGACCGGGGTTGTGGACGAAGGTGGCGTGCAATGGCAGACGTGGGCTTATGACTCGCAAGGGCGTGCCCAGTCTTCGCAGGCGGCGGGAGGAGCCGACGCCCTCACATTCTCGTATGGGGCTAATCTAGCGACGACCGTGACAAACGCTCTCGGTGCCACCCGAGTTCATAATTTCACACGTATGGGGGATGCTTACGGGTCCACCTCGGTCAGCGCATTGGCTTGTCCCACGTGTTCACAACTCGCCGCCACGACGTATGACGGGAGCGGCTGGGTTGCGAGTCGCACGGATTATAATGGCTACCTCACGTGCTATTCCCATGACGCGGTGCGCGGACTGGAGCTCATGCGAATAGAGGGGTTCGCGCCGGGCAATACCTGCCCGAGCAACCTGTCTACATATGTGCCGGCGTCCGGAACGCGGCAGCGGAAAATCACCACGACCTGGCATTCGACGTTCCGCCTGCCTCTCACCATTGTCGAGCCGACGCGCACGACCACCTACACGTATTTCGCCTCAGGCAATGTGCAGACCAAGAAAATCACCGATACCAGTGTCACGCCCAACGTCTTGCGCACCTGGACGTACACGTACGACAGTCTTGGGCACGTGCTGACCGCGGACGGACCGCGGACGGATGTCACTGATGTTACGACATACACCTACTACTCGTGTTCGACGGGCTATCAGTGTGGCGAGATCCACACGATCCAGAACGCGGCGGGACAGGTCACGACCTACAACACCTACAACGCTCACGGCCAGCCGCTCACCCTCACAGACCCCAACGGCGTGGTCACTACGCTTTCCTACGATGCGCGCCAGCGCCTCAAGACCCGGCAGGTGGGATCTGAGACGACGACGTTCGACTACTACGCCACGGGCCTGTTACAAAAAGTGACTCTGGCCGATGGCGCCTTTGTGCAGTACACGTACGATACGGCCCACCGCCTGACAAAGATTACGGACGGCGCGGGGAACCACACCGACTACACGCTCGATGCGATGGGCAATCGCACCTCGGAATCCGCTTACGATCCGAGCAGTGTGCTATCGCGCACCCGTAGCCGGGTCTACAACACCTTGAGCCAGCTCAGGCAAGACATTGGCGCCGCCGGTACCACAGCGGTCACCACGACGTACGGCTATGACAGCAACGGCAATCAGACGAGCATCGATGCTCCGCTGTCGCGCAGCACGGGCAATGCATACGATGAGCTGAACCGGCTCAAGCACGTCAGCGATCCGGCCGGCGGAGGCACGACCTTCGGGTACGATGCGGCCGATAACCTCACCTCTGTCCAGGATCCGCGGGTGTTGTCGACCGCGTACGCCTACACGGGATTTGGAGATCTCAAGACCCAAGTGAGCCCCGATACCGGAACGACGACCAATACGTACGACACGGGCGCGAACCTAAAGACCAGCACGGACGGGCGTGGCGCCATCTCCACGTTGACTTATGACACATTGAACCGCGTCAAGACCATTGCGTATAAACTGGGCAGCACGACGGATCAGACGATCACCTATACGTACGACGCGGGCACCAATGGCGTCGGACGCCTGACAGGCGCTTCGGATTCAGGTCACTCCATGAGTTGGGGCTATGACGCCCAGGGACGTGTGACCAGCAAGAGTCAAATTATTGGGACTGTGACCAAGTCCGTGGGCTATGCGTACACCAACGGGCGCCTCACGACGTTGACCACCCCATCCGGCCAGGCGATTGTGTATTCGTATTCCAACGGACAAGTCACCCAAATCACCGTGAACGGGACGACGCTGCTGTCGGGTGTGACTTATGAGCCGTTCGGCCCGGTGCGCGGTTGGACGTGGGGGAACGGCACCGCATTATCGAGGCTGCACGATACAGACGGGAACCCGAGCCAGATCAACTCCAATGAGGTGATGTCGTTCGGGTATGACAGTGCGTTTCGCCTGACGAGCTACACCAACACGACGGTGCCGACGGCAAGCGCGACGTACGGGTACGATCTGTTGGACGAGCTGACCAGTGCGACCACCAGTGGATCATCGTTGGGTTGGACTTACGACGCCGATGGAAATCGCCTCACCCAGACGGGAACGGCCCTGTCCCTGATCATCGCCTCGACAAGCAATCAGGTCACGAGCGCGACGGGCGTACGGTCCGGTAGCTACACCTACGATGGGGCCGGCAATACGTTGACCTATCCCACGCCCACGACGACATTCACGTACAACAACAGGGGCCGGATGAAGACGGCCTATGCGGGCTCGACCACCACTACTTACCTGTATAACGCACTCGGTCAACGAATCAAGAAGTCCGGCGGAGTGGCAGGCACCGTGCTGTACCTGTACGACGAAGCGGGACACTTGCTGGGTGAATACAATGGGACGGGCGGATTAGTACAGGAAACAATTTGGTTAGGCGACATTCCCGTAGCGACGCTCCGGCCCGGCACGCCCGCGGTGCTTTACTACGTCCATGCGAATCAAATCAATGCTCCCGTGGCGGTCTCGCGGCCGAGCGACAACAAATTCCGCTGGCAGTGGCATTCGGATGCATTTGGAGTGGGTGCTCCAAATGAAAACCCGCAAAACTTAGGGGCGTTTACGTACAACTTGCGATTTCCGGGTCAGTATTATGATTCGGAGACGGGCCAGTATTACAACTATGCAAGAGACTATGACCCTGTCACGGGGAGATACGTGCAGTCGGACCCTATTGGGCTTTGGGGCGGCCTTAACACTTACATTTATGTGAAATCCAATCCGTTGAACTTCGTCGATGCAACGGGATTAACGCCTTTCTATGGCAACTACTGCGGGCCTGGGAATAATGCAGGGACCCCAATTAGCTGTGTCGACGCGGCGTGCAAGGCTCACGACGAGTGCTACGATCGCTGCCGGATCAGTGCCGCAACTCGCTGGCTGCCACCCGCGCTATGGCAGAGCTGTGCGGCTAAATGTGATACCCAGGTGATTGGGAGTATAGCCTCTTGCGCAACCAGCCCGAAGGGATGCGGCGCAAAGTGACCTCACAACTGTGGCGAGATTGGGCTCTGATGATTGCCGGTGTCATATTGGTATTAGTTGCTCTATGGCTCGTTATACCTGTTACCGTCAATCTGCCCGTCTCATGGCCAGGAGCTGTCTTATGTATTCTCCTCGCCTCGAGCGGTGTTGTACTTGTCCGTCGATCCATGCGCGGATTGCGACGCAAACGAGAATGACCATCCCGATCAGTGCTTGTGATTTCAACTCGCGAGAGGTTCTCGAGGGCCGCAGAACGTAATTAAATCATCCATAAAGTGCATCTACTTCAGAGATTAGGACCCGGTCACGGGAAGATATGTCGAATCCGATCCGATCGGGCTGAAGGCGGCGACGCACTAGCAGAGCGCGTTTGGGAGGATTGCCGCACGGAGTTCAGATCCGTTCGGGTGAATAATCATACCCACACGAATGGGAATCGTTGCCCGTGACTGGTGGACTTCGAAGTTAGCGTGTTCCTTTTGGGCTACAAGGGCGAACATGTGACGGCCCACTATGCCGTGCCTGAAATCGAGGCGTTGATTGTAGCGGTGCAGAATGTGTGCGGGGATCTCCCCTGTCTAAGCTTCGGCGACGCGAGCAAACACCGACCGTTCTATCGAGCCCTATCAATTAAAGCTCGGGGCGGCGACAACGCAAGAGGAGGTTTCTTCGGTGCTTTGCGACGTGTCTGACAAGGCATTTTGCTCCAGGATTCCGGGGAATGTGACGTGGCGCAACAGGATGATGTTTAGACGTTTTGGACTAGGTGGCAGCCCCGTTTGTGGCAGTCGATAGGTGTACTACGACCCTCGGAACAGAATTCGCTCCACCTCATCCACCGCCACCTCGTCGTCCCGCCGGTCATACAGCGCTGTGGTGCGCGGCGACTCGTGCGCCGCCATCTGCTGAGCGATCTCACGACGTCCGCCATTCTTGACGTACTGGGTGATCCCAGTGGCTCGGAATGTGTGATGTCCGATCTGCGTCGCGATCCCCGCCGCACGGTGCGGAAGAGGTGGCTCTTCGGATCATCCCTGAGCCTTGCAGCTGAGATGTACTCGTCCAAGTAGGCTTCCAGATTGTGGTGGCAGGGCATGTCGTGCCGCTTGCCGCCTTTCTCGTGCAACCGGCCCCCCATTAGCGACGCATCGATTCCTTCGGTTTCAGGACATACGTCCATCGGATCATGGCCAGGGTGAAGCCCAAAACATTGTCGAAAATTGTAGCAACACGCCGATGTGCGCGGCAGCGCCAGCGAGCAGGGCGGTACTGCTCGCTTCGCCAGCCGACTGATTGGTGAGCGGGAGATCACCCACCTGCAGCAGCACTCCCGCTCGCAACGTCCGAACGAATGGCAAGCTACTCGCGCAGTGAACAGCACGTGACTGAGGCAGCCGTCCTCCCATCGGAGATCGAGCAGCTGCCCGACTTGGCAGGATTCCTGAAAGTGGCCTCATCAAAAAGCTGGCAGCGCGTCCATATTCCACCGCCGCTCAGTCTCCCTCGACAAGATGACGCACGTTGATGGTCGGTTCGCCCACGCTGGAGAGTGGAAAGCGCGTGCCCAGGTCGCGCTGCCCAGGCACGTGAATCTCGATGGTAAGGTCTTTGTCCAACACCTTCGCAGAGTCGATACGGAAGTCGACCGAGACCTTGGCGTTCTTGCTGCAGTTCGGGCAGATGCCGGTGTCGGTCGGCTGGAAAAAGGCTTGACGGGCCACTACCTCGCCATCCGCAAGTAGGTGGACCACAAAGGTACCCGGGATCTTCGTACGATTGATGTCCTTCACCCTGATGGACAGCGGGGCGGTCCCATCTATGCGGAACTGCCTCGCGGCTGCGATATTGCCGGTCTTATTCTCTGACCCCATCATCGAAGCTCCTTCGCGCGGTGGCGCATAGTCTACTTCGCTGAACGCAATTGTATCCGCGGCACGGCCATCGAAAGGGGGTAAAGCTCCAAGCGCCGGAACGTCGAGCCAGGCGGTAGGGCCCTGACAGGTAGACTTGAATCCGGCGAGTGTCGTCGCGCCCACCTTGCGCTGCCATTCAAGCCACAACCGATCGAGGTTGCAGTGATAGAACCAAAATACGGGGTCAAACGCGGAAATGTCCTGGTTCTCCATGGTGGTGCCGCAGGAAACGTGGCCGTTGTCATGCACTTGCCAGAACGTGCGGTTGAATTGCTCCCAAATGGACTGTCGAAGAGAGGTGACAATATTCTCAGGAATGGCGAAGGAGGCGATGTTGGCGGCGATCTCATCGGGACTGTAACGGCTGGTTGTGAGTGGGTCGTATCCGTGGCCGATCGGCGCCTGGAGTGCATAGTGGGCGAAGGGTTCCTCGTAAAGCAGGGGCGGTATCGGAGTCGTGAGATCCCAATAGGGGAGCGTCACGTTTTCGCAGCCCGGCACCGAGCGCAAAGCATCCTCGAAGCGCTTGAGGTGTAGCCGATGCCAAGGGAGGAATCGATCTTCGTGGTGCAGGCAATGGAATAGCGTGTTCTGGTCGATGGCGGGATACCAGTGGACGCCAGCGATGGCATAGTAGCTGTCGGGTAGCGAAGGGTCGCGACCCATGAGCCCGGCGATCGCGCTGCTGAGTGCCGCGACCTCTACGGCGTTGAGGCTGGCCACCTCCTTCCGCAATCGCGGTGGCGCTGCTAAGGCAATGGATTCGCCAACGGCTCCGCTATGCGCAGGCGTGCCCTGTGGATAGCTGTCGGTAATCCAATTTAAGAAGGTTTGGACGCGGTTCGGGCTCCACTTCGAAGCGCTCCCGGGTGGCATTTTGCCCGCCTGCGTCTGGGCATACACGGAAGCTGCATTTGCGACCACTCCTTTATAGGTCCCGAGATCGATCCCTTTGGCGCCCATGTGCGCCACATCGGTTTCCGTGAAGAAATTTCGAATCTGGCCAAACCAGGTGGGATGGTCGACCAGCGGATCATCGGCAGTATTAGTCACGGTAGTCCTCTAAAGCCCGGGTCTCAAACTGGGCAATTACTCTACATCATTCTAGTTAAGCATCAGTATTTTGCGCTGCAGTATGCAGGGTGGGGGAGTTTCGGGTGTCGATTGGGACTAGTTTCCCGCCCGAGCGGCTCGCGCTCCAGAATCAACGGTGTCACTGATCGAAGTTGCCTTGCGGTAGATCGGCCAGTAGCGCTAACGGCTTAGTGCAATTGGCGTTGCTGCAACGGGAGCAAAAACATTTTGGGGATCCGCGGAAGCCGAGGGCCAATTGCGTCTGGAACTTCGGAGGGGGCCCGTGAACGTCTATTGACCGCGGACAGCCTGAGTCTAGGACCGGGCCAAGAAACGCACCAAAATGATCTAGACCCGACGCCCACCTAGTGAGGCCTAGTTCTAGGCAAGAAATAGCCCTTTATAGAATCGTCATTGCACACAGCGATTTGGATATGGACCCTCTTGCTGAACCGAGCCCCTCTGTAAAGGCTGCCACCTTCTGAAAACGCGCCACGAACTGTATCGTAGGGATCGAGGCCGGCTGCTCCTCTCGGGGCATGCATGAATTTTACGACCGCACAATCCAGATATCGTGCGGCGTTGTCGGTCCCTTGTTTACCGGCATCTTCTTATCCGAACTTCCGGTCTTCACCGACTCAACAAGGAGAGCGTGGGCAGCAGCGTTGTACTGCCGGCGACCACGGCATTTGCGAACTGCAGGGCGCGCTCGGGATTTGCCCCCCAAAAATAAATTCTTTTACCCAGCCAATCGTATTCATTGTCTTGATCTGAGCTCCGCCTTTCCAGCAATCACACGCCGGCAGTGCCCCTCATCACAACCGTGAAATCCAAGAACAAATCCGGGTAGCCTCCGGTAAAGCTTCCAGATGGAGGCAGGTTACCCCCCGGACTTCCTGAAAGCTTGCCTTCGGGAGTGACAATGCCCGCCTGGCGCAATAGATCGCGGGCAAACGTCGGGTCACTTTGCAGCTTCGCCCTGATTCCGGCCACCTTACTCTTCATGCACGCATCGGATAGTCGCGTGGTTGGCCGATCCACGACGCTGTGAGGTACAAATGAGTCTTTCCTGGCCACCAAAAGAGCGTCTCGACCAGAACGTCGGCTGTGGCTTCCGCTTGGACCGGTTTTGCCGGCGTAGGGTCGGCGAGAACTTGGTGAAACCCGTCGATTGCAAGAGGGAAGCCTGTGTAGCTTCAGCGACTTCCGGACAAAGGGCTAGCGTGGAAATGGGAGACTTCGAGCCTGTGCAGGCGGGCTGCACAGGGAGCGAAGTGTATGAGCAAAGGCCAACATCGACGATTTACGGCGGAGCAGAAGCTGGAGATATTGCGCGAAGCAGAGCAGCCTGGAGTGACGGCGAGCGCGGTATGCCGGCGCCATGCACTGGCACCCTCGGTGTTTTATCGCTGGCGTGCCGTGGCCGACAGCGGCTCAGCGGTGGCGCTGAAGCGTGACGCCAAGCGGATGCCGCGCAAGGACGATATCGAGGTGCGGCATAAGGCCGAGAATGAAGGACTGCGAGCGGTGGTGACGGAGATCACCGCCGAGAACCTGGAACTTAAAAAAAGGATCTGAGGCTGGAGGATTTATCGGGTGTCCCGGCACAGACCAAGGCGGCGGTGATGCGGATCGTGCAGCAAACGCAGCCGCGCAGCGTGTATTACGCCTGGAAGGCGCGCGAGAGCCTGGAAGATCGGGCAGGCAGGCCGTGCCGGGTGTACGAAGTATTGCCTGAGGAGCGCACGGTGATCTGCGAGTACGCGCTGCAATTTGCCAAGATCGGGTATCGGAAGTTGACCTGGATGATGCTCGATGCCGGAGTCGCCTGTGTCGGGGAAAGCACGGTTTACCGGGTCTTGAGCGAAGCGGACTTGTTGGCGCGCTGGAAGCGGTCCGTGGTCTCAAGCGGTGAATACCACTTCCGAGCCAACGCTCCGAACCAGCAATGGCACACCGAGGTGATGTACGTCTGGGTCGCGGCACGGTTCTACTTCCTGCTGAGCTTTATCGATGCCTACAGTCGCTACATTGTTCACCATAAATTGCTGATGACACTGAACGGCAAATCCGTGTCGATCGAGCTGCAGGCGGCGCTGGAAGCCGCACCAGGCCTCAAACCGCGCGTGGTGCACGATCATGGCGGTGAGTTCGTCAATCGAGATGTCGCGGCGGTGATCAAAGCGCACAACTTGATCGACATAAAAACCCGGCCGCGGCACCCAGAATCCAAAGGCATCGCCGAACGCTTCAACGGCACCGTGCGCCAGGACAAACGATGAGTACGGCTAGAAATACCTGCAGGCTGAGGCGATCATCGCGCAGTGATCCGGCACTACAAATGAGGAGCGATTACATGCCACGCTGGGACATGGCACCCGCCCTCTGGCACCGAGGGCAACCGGATGAAGTTCGACAGGAGCGTGCGCGGCGAATCGCTGCGGCCCGTGCGCACCGCAAGACCATCAACCAGCAGCGTTCTATGCAGGCGGCCTAACCGGTGAAAGTTTCCCGTGTTAACTCAGCCATTTTGTCCAAGTTGACGTGAAGCGCGACAAAGCCGTCCATGGGATTTTCGCCGGCGGTCCGCCAGGTTGCTTGACGCGTGGGTCGAAGTACTTCGGGCTGAGTTCGACCGCCCCACGCGTGTGACGGCCATCGGAGTCGAAACCTACGAGATACCCATCGATCGTCTTGTTTCACGAGAGCATCAACTTGTGGGTCACAAGGTCAAGCGGTTTACTTCGGTGTTCCGGCGCCAAATGGTCGAGTTGCACCGACCGGGACGTCGTGAGCTGGCGTAGCAGTTCGGTTGCACGGGCTGGTCGCTCCGCTTGTGACTCAAGCAGACGCATCTAGTTCGCCGTAAAGTCGATGGCGGACTGACGAAGGCGGTACGCGAGAGCCCACGCGCTTGCGCCGTGAGAACCGAAAGCTCCTGGAGGAACGTAATATCCTGTCTAAAGCCGCGGCTTGGTTTCGAAAGAAGCCCGCGACACCAAGAGCGCTCTTCGGGATCGAGAAGGCGAACCAGGCCACCAAAGCCGATACGGGTGATCAGCGGATTGCTTCGAGTCTCGGCATGCGTGGCAGGATCGCCCGGTGTGGGCCCGTCGACGGCTCCTATGGCTTGCCGAACATCCATGGCGAGCTCTAGGACGATCACGATGATGCCCGGCCGTCGGGGATCGGCGCGAACACGATTGGCGCCGAGACTTACGAACCTGTTTTTAGAGAGGTCCAGATTCGGTGTGTGAGTGGAAGTCTACGGCTCGTTCCCAACTGTGGCCAGACCCTAAACGTGCGTAAATTTCCCTTTTGGTCCGCTGTGGAGAGGCGCTCCCAGTGAGTCAGCTACTCAACGACACAATCGGATCTACTGCTAGTCATCATGTTTTTTGTTCGCTGACTGAGCACCAAAATAAAAGCCCGTCGCTGCGGATACAAGCGTCACCAACGGACCAAGAAGCACTTCAAGAAGTGATTTGAGGTGGTCAAAAGTCGGTTTGGTGTCAAGGCAAAATAGAGAAGTAAAAGCCCCGATAAATAGGGTCGTCAGCAGTGCCAGCAGCCAATAGGTAATCCGTTTTCTAGCCTGATCGCGAAACTCGTCTGGATCGTATGGCCTTGACGACGGTCCCGTGAGGTTCGGCGCAGAGACGTTTGGATCGGAGATAGTCGCATCAAGCGTTTCTTCGCGTGCTGCTGCCACGCCAGCGACTCCCGAGAGGTCCGGGGTGGCGGGCGGCGTTTCTGCCTCTGGTGCCATACGCACCCCTTAGTTCTTTCGGTGTCCTAGCGCGTAAACACTAGCTCATTGAGGGTTTTACCTTCTTGGACAAGTACCTTGGCCCCATTTCTACGCTTTGCGGCGAGCGTCGCTTCTGTACCAATTGCCCGACTTAGGGCTTCGGTCAAGCTCACGCCCTGCTTTTCAGCTAAATCTTTCAGAGCATTAGCTACGTCCGGAGAAAGATCAGCATTTAAGCGCACTTTTGACGGTATTGGCATGACAGCTCCAGTGGTTAGTCGAACCGTTACCCGTATTCTATATGTATTTGTTATGTAGTCAAGAGGTGACTTAACGAAGGCGGCAGCTGTGACTCGCGGAGCGCCGATCCAGAATCCGCCAAGTTTCAGGCCGTCACCAACGGCGATTTGAAAGCTTGTGACCCAAATGAGCCGCTTCTATCCCCGCAAACTGTGCTGGCTTAGACGCCTATTCCCTTAAGAACGGGCGCAAAGATCCCCGGTGACCTCTCGTGTTCCGCCTCGGTCATGATTCCATGCGGCAGAATGACCAAGATCTTCGAACTAGACCCGCTCGACCCCTCGGGACAACCTGTTCCAGAGCATCAACACCTTCCTTGAGATTACTTCGGGGATCTACTCCCCCCCAGCAATAGCACATCGGCCTTGACGCATGCGAACGATTCAATTTTGCGACTCATCTGTGACACCACTTTGAAGTTGAAGCGCGTCACAGGAACCAAGCGCCGCCGCCAGATTTCCGCCGACTGACTTCGTGTCGAAGGGAGCCACCATATCAGTGGGCATGTCCCAAAGATAGAGGACGACCCGATCTGATATCGACGCGCTCGACCCCTATTTCGACGTCTGCGCGATACCCTTTCCCGGCGCTTTGGAGTCGCACTTTCTTGGCTTCGAGACCGTAAGGCCACTTGCATGCGCCTTGCACGCGTTGGAGTAAGTTTTGCCGTCACATCCGCAGACCGGTGAAACGTTTTCTGTGCAGACTTCCGGTTTCGTGTCGCATTTTCCTGTTTGATCCGCGTGTCCACAAGAGGATGGCGCCAGAGCCGTGCCGTCGCGAAAACTGCAGTACAGCCCAGCATCACATTGCGCACCTGAAATGCCTCCGCAGGTGGCACCCTTCTTCGCAGTGCCATCCGCAAACGCGTGAAAACTGGTCGCAGACAGCACAAGAATCGACAGCAAGATTTTCATGTTGGATCCCTCCGATGGCATCTACTTCAACGTACCTATCGGCACCGTACACCCAACAATCGACGGATTTCAAGTTCGTTGGGTACATAGCGCTCAATCATGTCCCGATGAGAGTACCTAGCTCGTCAAGTGCCTTCGTGCTCAGCACTACGCGATCAAATCCTCCAAAGGGTGCGGAGAGATAGATCGATTGTCGCTGGGTTCCGGCGTCATGCGTGAGTGTTATCCGATGCCAAACGGCTGAAGGTGCTGGAAGCTGAGAACGCACGGCTGAGGAAGCTCCTGGCCGAATTGATCCTCAAGAATGAGGTGACGCGTGAAGCGCTCCGAGAAAAATGGTGACCGCGCCAGAGCGTCGCGAGCTGGTCCGGTGGATGCAGACGAAGGGGTTGACGGAGCGATAAAGCCTTCAGATCGTGGGCATGAGCGCGAGCGCACTGCGGTATCGACCACGCCCGGATCGCAACCAGGCACTTCGAGAGTGCATCATCGCCGTAGCGCAGCGTCACCGGCGCTAAGGCGTGGGCATGATTCACCCCAAGCTCCGTCGGACGGGCGAGTTCGTCAACTACAAGCGTGTCGAGCGACTGTATGCGCTGGAGACGCTGCATATTCGGCGGCGGCGGCGCAAGAAGACCCCATGGCTGATCGACAGCCGTTGCTGCGTCCCGGGACTACCCACGAGGTGTGGTCCATGGATTTTGCGTTTGATCAGGTGGCCTCGGACCGAACGCTCAAGTGACTGACCATCGTGGACGATGCCACGCACGAAGCCGTGGCGATTGTCCCAGAACACAGCATGGGTGCAGATCACCTAGCTCGGGTCATGGAGCAAGTCTGCTGACTGCGTGGACGACCTGCCGTGATCCGAACGGACAACGCCCAAAGTTTACCGGTAAGGCGATGTTGACCTGGGTATATCGAAACCGTGTAGCACTGCGGTTGACCGAACCGGGCAAGTCGAATCAGAACGCGTATGTGGAATAATGGGATGGACTCACCCCTTTCTTGCAAGGCTCGAGCGAGCCACCATAGGAGCTCGACCTACCTATGAAACTCAGGAGAAGGAGTGAGTCCAATGACTATTCTGCGAATGGGAATCGACTTGAGCAAGAGCACTTTTCATGTCCACGCGGTCGATGATGCCGAGCGGGTCATGATGCAGCGCGTTATGACTCGGACCGAGCTACGCCGCTTTCTGGCGATGACCCCTGCGTGCACTGTGGCGACAGAGTCCTGTGGAAGCGCATTTCACTGGGCAAGGTATGCCGCAAGTTGCGGGCATCGTACGCAGATTATTGCCTCTCAGTTCGTCAAGCCGTATGTTAAGTCGAACAAGAATGACTTCAATGATGCCGCTGCGATCTGCGAGGCCGCCAGCCGTCCATCGATGCGCTTTGTACCGACCAAGAGCATTGAACAGCAAGACATTCAGGCGCTTCACAGAGTTCGCACCCGCCGTGTCGCAGAACGAACCGCACTCGGCAATCAGATTCGCGGATTGCTGCTCGAGTTCGGTATCGTGATAGGCCTCGGCCTGACGACGTTGAAACGTCGAGTGCCCGACATCGTCGCCGACGAAAACAACGAGTTGACCCCGCGAGGACGCGCGCTCTTCCGAGAACTCTATGACGAGCTCATCGAGCTGGAAGGAAAGGTCGCCATGGTTGAGCGCAAGATAGGCCAGGTCTTTAAAGCAAGCGAGGCGTGCCGTCGTCTCGCTGAGATCCGCGGGGTCGGTCCGCTGATCTCGACAGCATTAATTGCGGCCGTTGGCGACGCGCGCGTGTTCAAGAATGGTCGCCATATGGCGGCCTGGCTTGGACTGGTCCCCCGGCAGCAAACCACGGGCGGTAAGCCGCGCCTCCTGGGGATCAGTAAACGCGGCGACCGCCATCTCCGTACGCTACTTATCCACGGTGCGCGATCCGCCTTGCGTGTGGTCGACCGGCACCCAGACCGGCGTAGCCGATGGGCGGCTGATCTTGCCCAGCGACGCGGCGCGAACATAGCGACTGTCGCACTGGCGAACAAGACAGCGCGCATTGCCTGGGCAATGCTCGCTCACGGCGAGAGCTATCGCATTGCGGCATGAACGAGAGAACAGCTCGACGACACTTATCGACTCCAGGAGTTGCGAAAGCGTGATCAATGATGTCATGTAGGTCAGACCGGTGCCCGTGAAACCTGCGTTGAATGACGGCCGTTGCAGGCCGCTCGAATAGTGAGGTAACCACGGGTGCGCGCAAACCCATCAGGGCCCGAGCAGCGAAGGCGCTCGCTCACCACAAGGCCGGATATATTGCTGCAACCGCTTCGATCTTCGCGACAGACCAAGACCACGCTTGCAACAGGGGTGAGTCCATATATCGTTCAATGGCGACTGCGGGATGAGTGTTTGAATGACATTGGTTCACCAGCCTGCCCCACGCCCGCACAATAATCGAGACCTGGCGGCGCGAATACAACGAGGAGAGACCAAAGAAGTCACTGGGCGGGCTCACGCCCCCCAGTATGCAAAGCAGTTGGCCAATAGGGCCGTTACAATGCCGAAAACTCTAATGCCCTACGCTACTGAAGGCGGGGGGACGTCGAATCGTCACTTCAGTCCTTACTTTATGTGTTCGAATAGCGCACTGAAAAAGCGCTCGATGGTTTTCGAGTCGTGTTCGGAAAACGCCAGAAGTAAGCCTTCGATGCTAGCATCTGCGGAGGTGCCGTGCCGCTTCAGGCGACCGTCTTCCAGGACGATTCCAATGTGCAATCGATCGAAGCCCCCTCGATCCTTGATCACGACGAAGACCCGCCCCCCGGTGAGCCGTCGGCGCAAGCCTGAAATCTCAATGCAAGGTTGCTGCGCGAGGATCTCCAGCGCCGCGCGCAGGTCGGGCGCCTCGCGCAACTGAACTCGCCGCCAATACCAATTTAGGTACCGTCGCAGTCGGCGTTCCTGCATCAACGTGAGGGACGGCGGATCTTCGAACGTCCACATTGAACTGAGCGCGACATCTATCTGTGCCCGCACTAGAATACGATTGGTTTCGTCGCTAACGGGAGTTGCCTGCTGCCTCACAAAAAAGTCCAACTGATGAAGAACAGCATATGCGTCCGCCATGTAGTCCAGCCGCTCAAGACAATTCGCCAGACTCCCGATTTCCACCGCGGTATCGGACGTGAGTCCTTGGCCTAAATGCACGTATTCGTGCCAGAAGAAGAGGCGGGCAAGCTCCCGCAAGCGATCTTCATGCTGACCGGCGGCGTTGAACATGCCCAGCACGAGAGCGTCACCAAAATGCCATTTGCGTGTCTCTGGATCGAGGCGGAACTCACCGGAATACGATTCGGGTGAAACTCCATCCTTGCCCTGTACCAGCTCATGTATCGAACGCAGGCCAGGAAACGGCGCCGCTGCGAGAGTTTCTAATGGCTGCAGCGCTGAAAACCATCGCGCCTTCGGATCTGCGACGGAGGCCTTGAGAGTGCGTGCGTGATCTTGCACATCTGTGAGCGCTCGCTGCCATATGGGCCGCAGGCTTGCGGCGAGCTTGATGTCCTCTGCGCTGAGAGGTTTGCGACCTTCTTGGATGTCCCCGTTGGTGAGTAACATTGCTGCGGTGAGCGAGCGAGTTCCTGTAGCGGAACGATATTGGTAGGTCTGAACATCCTTTCCGTTACGCAGCCGCAATTCCTGTCCGATGGCAAGACACACCGGCACAGGTGCGGCGATGAAGAGATGGATGATCTGCGCATTCGGCCGCATCGCAGCCAGAGAGGCCAAGGCCTCGCGTACGACTAATCGTACTCGGGTGACATCGGCTTCGGATTGGACGATACCCACGGCGGGCGCACGACCGGCTGCTGGCATAACGCGGATATCGGCGAGGCGTCGGTCCTTGCCCAGCACCGCACCGATGTCGGCATCGAGAATCGGATAGGAAATCTCGACGCGCAAAACCGCGTCGCCGGTCAACGCGATTTCTTCCTTGGGTTGGTTGACCATCTGGAGCTCTAGCGTCTCCTCGGTTGCCGCCCAATCCCAACTATTCCGATTGCGGTCGTAGTCGCGAGCTGTGATAAGGCGCTCGTCGCCAATGTAGGCTCCGAGCGCGAGGACGTGCGGTACCTCGGCGATGCCCATGTAGCGGATGTCAGCAATGCCTTCCTCATCCGCAAGGGCTCGAATCCGAGCTGCTTCGTTGCGCAAGTAGACTTGGGAAGACCGCCAATGGCCGCCGTCGACGTCCTCCTTCAGCGGGCGGGTATCGATAGCTTCAATCCTACGGGGTCGGCGAAGCTCTGCGGCGGAAAGAGTGCCGATCGCCTCTTCTTCACTGATGGTTCGTAGCGGCGACTGGTGGACTATGAACACGATTGGCCCGGCGCTCAGGGTCTACCTCTCTTCCGGGTCAAGATCGCGTCTCCGAGAGTCCCCATCACTGGGATGCTCGCCGCCGCCTTTCCACTCGTTTGACGCGAGCCAGGCCTCGAAAAAGAAGAGCCATAACGCCGTCCAGGGCACAATGGTCTTGGCAATGTGCATTCGCGCGGTCCAGTCCCCCTTGGTGGATCGATACAGGCATAGCAGGGTAGGGTCCTGCTGGTAGACATGGGGTAGACGGCGCGGTCGGGCGAGCTCGACCAGGCTCGGGTTTCTGACCAATACCTGCGGCTTCTTTCCGACGCTATACGAGATCCGGATATCGTAAGTCCGACTCAGAAGGCTGGGCTGGACCTCGTACTCCCAAGTTAAGCTGCCGCATCGCATCTGCCCCTCGCCCACGCAAATGGGGTTCGAGCGAAGCGCAAGATATTGCTGCGCCACGCTCAGGGGTGGAGGACGGTAGATCCGCATCGTCCCTCAGTCGGCCCCGAAGAACGTATTGCCACGTACGGCGGTGCTGGCGGCGGTCGCAGTGGAGGTGAGCCCGATCCTAGGCGAGACGTGCAATCCCCCGCGCTCGCGCGCCGCTGAGACCGATTCAATCATCGCGTCCATAGCTCTGTTTACGGGCCGTGATCCGAAGGACTCGCTGAGGGACTTCTTCAGCTCGTCGAACCCGAAGATCGACGTCATGTTCTCGACATCGCTCTGAAGCTTTGCGTGCCACGTGAAAAATGCCGTCGGCAGAGCCGCGTCGCTATTCCACTTCTCCGCGAAGTTCTCCGCCTGCGTGGTCGGGTTCCAGATCGTCCAGGCGGGATCGCCTGTGGTCGCGGGTCCCGCAATGAGGCCTGGCATTAATCGGATCAGCTCCCGGATTAGCTGCAGATCCGACCCGTAAACTTTCCCCGCGCAGATCTCGTAGGCGCGCGCGAGCAAGGTGGTGATGATGATCGATATAGGGGCGACGCCCGTCGTGTCGTGCTCGAAGCGGATGTCCCGATGCCGCTTGGACAGCTGCACCGTGCGACGCAGCACTCCCTTCATCGGGGTCTGTACGGGGTAGGGCGCGACGTCCGCGCGATCGGCATACGCGCGATCCTCGGTCATTCCCTTCGCGAACAGGATGCGGGGCTGCAGCTGCGCAAGCCTCTCAAACCAGTCGCGATAGCCCTGGGGATTGGTCGTCTTCCAGCGGCTCAGCTCCTTGTCCGGTACCAGCTCGCCGCCGTTGAGGCAACGCGGGTTAAGTATCGAGGGAGTAATGTCGAGGTGAAACTCGCCGGCGTAGTTCACGCGCCAGCAACGGCGTTTCTCCTCGACGATGTCCGAGTAGCGCCTGTGCTCCTTGAGTCGATCGCCGATGGCCTTCTTGAGCGCCGACGGCAGGGTCTCCGGGCTAATCCCCGCCGCGCGGGAGACCAGGTCGACGTCATGTTCGAAGCGGCCGTGCGGCTTCACGGTCGTTCCCAGCGCAACTGACCCATGGGGATAGATCGTAAGCTGTGCCAACAGCCTGTTTTCGGACTGACCGAGCCAAGCGCCGACCGCTTCGTACCGGCGCCTTGCTTCTTCATGCTGGTTCGGTGTCAGCTCCAGTGCCTGGCAGATCTGCTCCAACGCCCCGACGATCTCGGATTCGCGCAACGTCTCTCGAGGAACCGCGTTCATCTGTATTCAACCTCCACTTCACATGCAAAACCGTCCAGCACGCCGGGCTCGACGAACTCCCCGGGGATGCCGGCAGCTTTAACAACTCGATGCCGGGATCGCAAGGGCCGCCATGCCGGATCCCCCAGCGCGTGGGCGACGTAGGCTTAGGCGGCGGCGCCGAGCCCAAGGGAAAATGCTCATGGGGCATTTCGGACGACAAGCATAATAACCGTCATCACACTAGGTGTAAAGATGGACATTCTCCGTCTATAATCTCAGTATTCGCAGCTACATGGAGCTGATATTTGAGAATAAGGCTTACGATCGGCTGGAAATCGATGCCGACTATTCCCACGGTTTTGCGGCGCCGGTAGTGGCTCTGTATCGAAGCCGGATACAGCTACTGCGCGCAGCGCATAGAGCGCAGGATCTCGCCGCGATGCGGTCCCTCTGCTTCAAGCCGCTATCTGTGCGTGCCCACCGCCACCACTCGATTCGTCTGGATAGCCAACACCACTTGATCGTCGAGCTGCAGAAGCCGCCTGACGGTGAAGCGGCACGGATTGTCATCGTGCGAATTGATGAGACTTGATCTGATTAGGAGAATTCCCCATGAACATTAGAACGGCGGCGCAAGTGCTCCCCCCTGGCGAGTTCTTAAAGCAGGAACTCGAGTGCCGAGGATGGAGCCAGGTCGAACTCGCGGAGATCCTAGCCAGGCCACCACGCCTCATTAGCGAGCTCGTTGCGGGCAAGAGAGCGATTACTCCCGAGACTGCCAAGGGACTAGAGGCTGCCTTCGGCACGTCCGCCGAACTCTGGATGAATTTGGAGGCGGGATATCAGTTATCTAAGACCCGTGTGGAAACGACCACCGTCTCCCGACGGGCGAAGCTGTACGCGAAATTTCCTGTCAAGGAGGTGCTTCGGCGGGGCTGGGTTCGTAACACAACGGACCTAAGCTTGCTGGAGGCTAACTTCTGTCAGTTCTTCGGAATCAAATCCATTGAAGAGAACTCAGCATTCGGGCACGCAGCGAAGAAGACGCGCTATGACAGCGAGCCGCTCAGTCTGCAAACGGCGTGGTTGATGCGGGCAAGGCAGACTGCCGAAAAGATTGAGGCTCTTGCCTTCAGCGTAGCAGCTCTCACAGACGCGATAGCCGGACTGAAGAGGTGTCTTCGGAACGTAGAGGACGTCACTAAGGCGGCTGCGCTGCTTCTCCAGGCCGGCGTAAGACTTGTAGTGGTTGAGTTCTTGCCGAGCGCGAAGCTAGATGGTGCCTGCTTCTGGATTAACAACGGTAAATCCCCGGTAATCGCTTTATCGCTTCGCTTGGATCGAATCGACAACTTTTGGCACACCCTGTTTCACGAAATCGACCACGTGCTACACCGTGAAGGGAAGGATGCTCCGGTTGTCGATCTATTCGACTCAGAAGAGTCAATTGGCTCAGCGTTGCCTGCGGTCGAGCGACGTGCAAACCGACATGCCGCGAATTACTGCATCGAGGAAGCTGCGCTGCATACATGGATAGCAAGTACGCCTCGAGTTTCTTCGCGCGTGAACATCGTGGCATTTGCCGAACAAATCGGTGTGCATCCCGGATTAGTGGTGGGGCAGTTACAGCATCACGGCTCAATTCCGTACTCGTTCCACCGGAATCTTCTTGATAAGGTGCGACCGCTCGTCGTTGCATCGACGCCCACGGATGGTTATGGGAAGACCTGATGCGCTAGGGCACTGCCGGCGGCGAGAGCAAACTCGCAGATCTCCGGCAGGCGGCCCATCATCTCATCGCGCTAGCGGCGGTTACACAAGCTCAGAGGGGATAAGGGAGTCCGACCGCTCGCCGGTCCAGCTTTTCAAGCCCAGGGCCGCCCTGCGGCTTGATAGCTCCCGAATATTAGAGGACCTGCTCGTGCCACTCCGTAGACAATGGAAGGGAGCTTAGGCATGACTGATCGAGTGATTTACCAGTGCAAGAAGTGCGGGCATAGATTTGAAGCGCAGATCCTGAGCGAGCGAGAACGGCGCGATGGAAAGAACAGAGAGTCGACGTATGTTTGCGGTTCAGTGTCCTCAGTGCTCAAGTCAAGAGCTTCAGCGGCGCCGACGCCCGTGAGCCGGGGTTACTCATACACACGTGAGCCCGGCGAAATCGCACTCCCTTTGCGAGTCTTGGGCTTGTTGTTCAGCGAATCGCGAGTGGACTTATCAAGTCAGGGCCCCCTTCACCGCGCGACACGGGATGGACTCTGGGAGCCGCCCCCGACAAGTGATTTTCGCATGACGGGTGTGCATTTTGAACAGTTATAGAGTAATCCCACGGCGGCATTTCGTTTTGTGTGGGAGAACCGCGATGCGCTGGGGATTGAGCCGCAGGCCTTTACGCGCATCCGCTCCGTCCGACCGGTCATGGGCGTCAGCAATGACCGGGTCGCCTTGCGCGAGACGGTCATCGAGTATGTGCAGTCGTTGCAGGTCTGTGGCAGTGAGTTGGAGAGCATCGGCATCAAACGGCCGAAAGGCTTGCCAACCAATCGTGTGGTGTCCCTCTATGGGAGCGGTGCGCTGATCTTCAATGAGTTCGGACAACTGAAGTTTCATATCGGCACTGGCGTCCGCAGTGCCAAGCAGTCCCAGCGATTGCAATACTTGTTTGATGCAGGCTATCTGGACCGGAAGGCTGACAGCACTGCGCGTATCGCCGAGTTTCATCGTGCACGGACCGCCCCCCCACTGGTCCACGTACCGAGGCAGTGGTAGCCGTGGCCAAGGCAAGAAAGGGGGTCGCCGGCCCGACGGCACTCATCATCCGCAGCTACAACGTTGGTTTCGGCGACTGCTTCCTTCTGTCTTTCCAATACACGGACCGGCCGCGACACGTCCTGATCGACTTCGGCTCCACGCGTAAGCCGAATGTCAGCGACCCGCTGCCCAACTTCCTCCCGACGATCGCCAAACAGATAGCGACGGATTGTGACCACAAGCTCACCGCCGTGGTCGCGACACACCGACATAAGGACCACATCAGTGGCTTCGAGCGCAACGGCGAGACCGGCCCGGGGGCGATCATCGCTGCGCTTAAGCCCGACCTGGTCGTCCAGCCCTGGACTGAGGATCCCAAAGCGGCGCGCGACGCTATCCGTCCGACCCAGAACCTCACCGCCGTTCGCTCACGACGCGCAATGCAGGTGGCGAGCCTTCGAGACATGCGCTATGCGGAGTACGTCCGACTGGCGTCCCGTCGCCTGCGGGGCGGTCACTTACAAGCGGTGCGCGAGCAGCTGGAGTTTCTCGGTGAGGACAACCAGCTGGCCAATCCGACGGCCGTCCGCAATTTGGCGGGCATGGCGCGAAATCGCTACGTCTACTTCGGCTCAGCCAGTGGACTGGATGCCTTGTTACCCGGCGTAAAGACCCGTGTGCTCGGGCCGCCTACGGTTGAACAAACCGGCACGATTCTGAAGGAGCGCAGTCGCGATGCCAACGAGTTCTGGCAGCTGCGCCACCAGGCGTGGGCATAACGGGCGGCGTTCCGTAAAGGGCGGGCCGACCCTCCAAAACCGCTCTTCCCGAAGATCGTCCGACGCGGAGCATTGCCATGGGATGCGCGCTGGTTTGCATACCAGGCGCAGCGCGAGCAATCCGATTCATTGCTCTCCATTGTCCGCACGCTTGACACCGCCATGAATAACACCAGTGTCATCATTCTCTTTGAAGTGGCCGGGAAGAAAATTCTCTTCCCAGGCGACGCCCAGTACGAAAACTGGATGTATGCCTTGAAGCAACCCGGTATTCCAGAGCTTTTGACCGACGTGAACGTGTATAAAGTGGGTCATCACGGCAGCCTGAACGCCACTCCGAAGACCTTGTGGACTCGTTTCCATCGTCGTGGCGCCGTCGGTAAAGCCGACCGCTTGATGGCCTTTCTATCGACACGCGATGGCGTCCACGGCCATATTAAAGACGGTACCGAAGTACCGCGACAGCCCTTGGTCGATGCCCTGCAGCACGACTCAACGCTCTTTGACACGCGCACCCTATCGGCTGCACAGCCATCGCTAGAACAGCGAATCGAGTTTTGAACGCTGAGGGAATGCGTCGTTGGCGACTATCGCACCCATGAAGGATGTTGATAAGAAATTTGCTCCACCTCATAGCAGGTGAAGTGCGCGATGGCGCGAATCAGGCGCCTGCGCACCGACAACTGCGGTGCCTGGCCGCGCGAGAATTCAAGGCGCTAACCTCTGATCTCCAACGAGGAGTGGGTATCACTCAGTTAAATAACAGCCGGACCCGCGCCCGATTCGAACGCGGCGCTTAGAAAATGTTTATCGGGTCGGGCTTAAGGAACCGGTGACGCCTACTACCCCTCTCGAGGTTGCGGGGGAGGAGGAGGCGGAATGTAACCTTCTGTCAGTCCATCCGGCTTATCGCCGGTGGGCGTGCGCGGTGGCGGGGCCGGAGGGCGCGGTGGTGGGGGCGTTGGCTTTTCCGGCTTGGGCGGAGGGGCAGGTGGCACCTGTCCCTTGCTTATCTCCTGTCGCGGCGCACCAGACTCCTTGTCTGCCATTAGGCGTTCCTTCCTTTCTCAGATTAGCCGACGCGAAAACGGTTATGCAAATTACCCCAACGACAAACAGCACAACACCAAACACATTCAATGTCGCGGTGACAACCGCCATTGTACCCCCAGGCTTAGCTTTATAGATTGTGCCGTCGTCAACCTGGGAGATCGCCCTTCGGAGCGCCATGTGGCTCGCAAAGAAGGACATGAGTACAGCAAACGTGCTGAACGCCCAAGCGCACCAAGCGCCAAGCAAAAAGTCAGGCGACAGGATGTCCCGCGGGCCAATCACTTCCTTCAAAAACGTGAACGACACCCCGAGTGCGCCGCCAGATAACAGAAGGACCGTCTTGTCAAAATCCGCTTGAGCCCTTTGTTCGGCGGCGATAAGAGTTTCTCTGTATGAATCCAATGGATTGTGTAGTGTTTCGCGAATGTTCATAGTGAGGGGCTTCCCAAATAGTGACTTTATAGAGGTGCTTCAATGTGCTGATGCACGCTCTGAACCCGGATTCACGCTCAGTCTCTGCAGCCGGCTTTGACAGGCCCTGCTTTTCTCTGGGCCGAATCTGTTAAAGAACAGCCACTAGGCAATACTAGGCGCACCTGAGCGCCACTGCATAACGTGTAGTGGCCGCCCATATGAATGTGCCGCCACACTGCCATCGAAATATTCTTCATCAGGGCCAGAACCTTACGATTCGGATTTTCCTCACATCTTGGCAACCAACTGGGCACATGCGTCGTTAATGTCAATTTCGATACTGTTCCTTCCGTTGAAGGCCCTTCTTACCACCCGTCTGCGTTGTCTTGGATCGGAGGCGTTGCAGGACTCGATTCTCGTGTGGGAAGGTCGGAAATCACGTGGTCGTACCACACGTTGCGAGTTGCGCAACGGCGTCGGGCTTGCGCAGGTTCAGACTATCGGCTGCCGTAATGCCGACGAAAGCTAAGAAGATCCGCCACACCTGCCTATCAGGTACCTAAACCCATCGCCGTTTCGAAGAGAACCATTTTATTCAAACCAGCTTGGTGCAGCACAGCAGCCAAAAGGCCTTGAACACCGATAGTTGACCGGTGCAAGATCGGGGACATAACAAACGCGACCGCTACGCGCTGGCGGCGAGAACACGGAATGACGCATCGCACCACCAGCGCCCTATGAATCTCTGCCGTACTCAGCGCATTGAATCTCACCATTTAGCCACCGCCGAAGGCCCGACCATGACACACACCCGAAACTCGTACACGCAGGTTCGCATCCTCGCGATCTCATTCCTTTTCGGGTTCTGCGCGCCCCCCGCGCTCACCAGTCCGCTGTTCGACCAGATCAAACACGTCACACAACAGGCGGCAAAACTCCCCGCGACCGTGGCCACCACGGTCACGGCACCGATCATGGCCGTCACACCCGACGGCGTAGCCAAAAACGTCACTACACTCGGCAATCCCGAAGCCAAAACCCTCGTCGTCGGCCAAGTCGTGGGCAACACCGCAGCTCTCATCCGCTCCACCGCGACGACCCACACCTACTCGCTTCCCGTCGTCGTCACTTCCGAAGTCGCTGGCGTCATCAAAAGCTTCCACCCGCTTGTCGACCTCATGCAGCAGGGACTACGTTACAACGGATCCGAAAAGCTCTTCCAGGCCACTGCAGTCATCTGGCTCCAGGATGATGAAGGCACGGGCGTCCACATCAACCTTCCTAGCCCCGTCGGCTTCTACATCTCCGCACCCGTCGATAAAATCGACCCGAGACAACTGGAGATCGACCACGTCAACCAGCCGTTTCAGGAAATCGTGCTCGCCGTCGCCACCCCCGGCGACAACATGACCCTCAACGTCAAAACCACCCTTGGGAACCAGACCATCAGTATTCCGTTGCCGGTCTCCCGTCCCCAACTGGCTATCACCGCAGCACCGGAAAGCATTCTCGCGTTCGGACTCGAAAGCTCCACCATCACCGTCCAGGCACTCGACCCCTCACTGCAGGGCCTCCCACCTATTATCCTCAAGAACACCGCCGGCCGGCTCGAATCAACTACTGTTTCGCTCACGTCCGGCAACACCGGCACGACAAAGCTTTATTCCACGGCTGTCGGAGGGGCAACCATCAGTTCGCGCAGCTTTCCAGCGGCCAAGGTCGATACTGCAACCGTGAGCTTTCGATTCCCAGTTGCCTTTACCCTAGCACTCATCCTCGGCGGTGCCTTTGGGGCCTTTTTAGCGCATAAGCGCACCATCACATCGCTTCTGCGCGGAGTCATCACTGGCCTTGTCGTTGGTGTCCTTTACGTCCTTGGAGTCAACCTCCTCAAGATTACGCTCGAGGTACCCCGAGCGAGCGAAGCCGCTGCCTTTGTCCTCGCAGTACTCAGCGCTTACTTCGGCCCAAAGCTCCTAGACATGCTTCGTCCCGGGTTACCGTCGGTATAGGAAAGGGCATACAGGGTATAGAGATTCTAAGGACGGGAAGTTCGTTACAGAGAGGACCGCCGAGCGCCGTCCTGCCACGACCCAGAAAGAGTCGATTCCGAATCCAGGTCGGGGCGATACGGAACGGAGTGGATCGGGGAAGAAAAAATAGCGGTGCTGCGCGATACCTAGGATTGGCGTTTACTAGAATTTCGCAAAATAGGTTTTGTCGCAATCTGGTGTATGGGGGCGGCGCCACACTTGCCGCCCTTTGCATCAGTGCAACCACCGATGAAGTCCGGCAACAATGGTCGGATTCGGGCATAACTTGAAATGCCTTGTGTACACTTGGGGCAAACAGTTAAGTGTAAGAAATCATGGGTCATCCGGACTTAGTGTGGGTAAAAGTTGATCATTTTTCGATCAAAGCTTAGGCAACATGCAGGTCAGGACCTTCAATCGAAGGTAATCTTGGTCGCGCAGGCCATAAGCGCGACGCTGGATCACGCGGATTTTAT
>JBBQTF010000035.1:0-28144 GCA_038234675.1 Steroidobacterales bacterium | reverse complement strand
CTGCGTAAGCTGTCACGGACCACCTCCAGCGGGCGGCTGGGCCAATGTCACAATCGTCGGCACGGCCAGTACCAATCACATGCCGGTCGGCAACCTGGATTGCAACGGCTCAGGCTGCCACACGACCGCGAAGGTCACCGCAGGAGGATTCCGCCTGGGGGCGGCGAGCCTCAACGCCCCAACTTTGAATGTGGCCGGACACACGACCGTGCAAGGCCAGGTGGTCGCCTGCAGCGCCTGTCACGAGACGGCACCGTTTGTGGGGATGATCGCCAGCACAGCGACCGTCCCCGGAGACTCTCGACCGACAGCCTACGACAAGCTGCATCCAACCGCTGGCGATTGCACGGGTTGCCACACGACCGCGCCCACGTTCGCAAGCGACATGACCGGTGGCAGCAAGCCGCCCAATCACATACCGACCACCGCACCCTGCGCGCAGTGCCACACCACGGCGAACAATTACGCGCTCTATTCTGTAACCGGTACCCACCAGGGCGTGAACAATTGCCTGAGTTGCCATGCGCCTTCGGTGGCCAATACTTTCGCCAACGTAATGATCGTGAGCACGACCGGGATCAATCACATCCCGATCGGCAACCTGGACTGCAACGGCTCAGGCTGTCACACCACCACAAAGGTCACGGCGGGCGGGTTTAAGTTCGGTGCGGCGAATATCAATACCCCGACCCTAAGCACTGCCGGACATATAACCGTATCGGGCCAGGTTGGGGCCTGCCAGACGTGCCACCAGTCGGCGCCCTATTTAGGGATGGTTGCCAGTACGTCAACGACAGCAGGAGACTCCCGGCCGAACGCCACGCTGGATTCGCTTCACCCTTCTGCCGGGGATTGCGGAAACTGCCACACGCAGACCCCTACGTTCAAATCGGACGTGTCGACCGGCGCCAAGCCGGCCAATCACATTCCTACTACGGCGACCTGCTCCCAGTGTCATACGACGGCCGGCAATTTCGCGCTCTACTCCGTCACCGGCACGCACCAGGGCGTGAACAATTGCCTGAGTTGTCACGGACCACCCCCGGCCGGGGGCTGGGCGAATGTCACGATCGTGGGCACGGCCAGCACCAATCACATGCCGATCGGCAATCTGGACTGCAACGGCTCAGGGTGTCACACCACCACGAAGGTCACCGCCGGCGGGTTCAAGCTCGGTGCGGCGAGCATCAGCGCTCCGAGTTTGAATGTGGCCGGACACTCGACCGTGGCCGGGAAAGTGCCGGCCTGCACGACCTGCCACGAGAGCGCGCCGTTTGTTGGGATGATCGCCAGCACTTCGAGCGCGGCAGGGGATTCCCGCCCGAATGCCACACTCGATAAGAGTCACCCCACGGCCGGCGATTGCAGCGGCTGTCACACCACGACGCCCACCTTCACGACGGACCAGACCGGCAATGCGAAGCCGGCCAATCATATTCCGACCAATGCGCCGTGCGCGCAGTGCCACACGACGGCCGGCAATAACGCACTCTATTCTGTGACCGGCACGCATCAGGGCGTGAACAATTGCCTGAGTTGTCACGCGCCTTCGGTGGCCAATACTTTTGCCAACGTGACGATCGTGAGCACGACCGGGATCAATCACATCCCGATCGGCAATCTGGATTGCAACGGCTCAGGGTGTCACACCACCACGAAGGTCACCGCCGGCGGGTTCAAGCTCGGTGCGGCGAGCATCAGCGCTCCGAGTTTGAATGTGGCTGGTCATACAACAGTCGCGGCACAAGTGGGCGCCTGCACGAGCTGTCACGAGAGCGCGCCGTTTGTTGGGATGATCGCCAGCACTTCGAGCGCGGCAGGGGATTCCCGCCCGAATGCCACACTCGATAAGAGTCACCCCACGGCCGGCGATTGCAGCGGCTGTCACACAAAGACTCCGACATTTTCGAGCAACGTGTCGGGCGGCTCCAAGCCCGCTAACCACATTCCGACCACCGCACCGTGCGCCCAATGTCATACCACGGGCGGCAACTATGCCGCGTACGTGATGGGCACGGTAGGTCACGCGGGCATCACCAAGGGATGCGCGACTTGCCACGCCTATGGTCTGTCGTTTGCCAATATGGCTCCGCCGACCCTGAAGCAGCCGCCGTCGGGTGCGACCGGGCACATCCCTTCGAACCCGCCAAACGGTTCGAAACTCAATGTCTCCTGCGAGCTGTGCCACAGCCCCACGAATTTCTCGACTTTTGCTGGCACGGTCATGAGACACACGTACGTGACCTCCCTGACATGTATGAGCTGTCACGAGACAGGCATGCAGTGGAAGACTAATTCTGGCGCCAGGCTATGGGTCCGTCCGAACGGGCATCACACCGGGCAAGATTGCGGCAGCTCAGGCTGCCACAGCTCCCGCGATAAAAGGGCACTCCGCCCAAGCTCCGCTGCGGCGGGGACGGAGGCCGGCCTGACGCGGTCTGCGTCGGCGGCTGGCGGTTCTGCAGCACTCGCACCTGGGATTGGCGGATTCAATCACAGCCGCATGGCGGCAACGCCCTGCGCGAACTGCCATAATTCCACAAGCGCAACGGGTAAGCCCGCCGATCACATCAAGAGTAGTAACGCCTGCGCCACCTGCCATAACACCCGCGCCTGGTTGCCTGTGCCCCTAGTCGACCACACACAGGTGCAGGGCAGTTGCGTCGGTTGTCATAGCGGCACGCTAGCGCAAGGCAAGTCTAAGAGCCATATTGCCAGCAGCAACACCTGCGAGACTTGCCATACGAGCAACGCTTGGACGCCGGCACGCTTTGACCATGTCGCCGTGCCGACACATACCTGCAGAACCTGCCACGACAGCGTGCACGCTATGGGACTGCCGTCAAACCACGTGCCCACTGGCGCGCAGTGCGACAGCTGTCATGGGACGCTCGCATGGAAACCTGCCAAGGTCGATCACACGACATTGACCAGCCGTTGTGTGAGCTGCCACAACAACAACACCGCGTTGGGCGTGCCGGCTACGCACATGGACAGCAAGCTCGACTGTGCAACGTGCCACAGCTATCCAGATTGGGACCTGACGCATTTCAGGCACACTTCAGCCACCTATCCTGGTGAGCACAAGGCAGTTCTGGCGTGCGTGACCTGTCACACGAGTAATACGGAGTTGGTTCCGTGGTCCGCCCCAGCCAATGCGGGCAGTTGCGCGGGTTGTCACACCAAGGACTTCAGGGCGACCGCGCACCCGAAGATTAAAGCTGGAATCCTGTATACGGCGAGCGAGCTGCGCAATTGCGCCGGGGCGTGCCACGTGTACAGCGACGCGACTCTGAAGACCCTCGTCAAGTCAAAGCCGGGTCCGTTCCACCGGCCGTCAGACGTTGCGTTCAAGCACTAGACCGACGGTACTGCCGACCTCTCTGCCTGTAATCGTGGCGTAGTGCTTGGCGCGCGGGGGCACGGCATTTCCGACCCTGCGACGTCAATCGGCGACAAGGCGTCAATCGGCGACAGCTCGAGCCGCAGCCAGTCGAGGTTGTATGTTTCTCGACCAGCCATTGTGTGAGCTGGTTTTCCGTGTATTGGTGGGTGGCATGGGTGCGAGTCCCATCACATCGCCAAACGGGGACGCCTTTGCATAATGAAGATTACAGCAGTTTGGCTCCGTTAACAGGCATCGCATTGAGTGAAGGCGCAAAAGTGTCCGCAGTAAACCGCCCCCGGCTCAAGCCCGCCCGACGCGAGCCGGTCCGGGCACGGAGCACAGGATCGTCGCTGCTGCGCGCCGCCGCGGCATTGATTCCTGTTTTAAGCTGGGGAATAGCGCAGGCGCAAATCGGCGGCGGCGGACCCACCCGCATCGTTGACCTGGTCGAACTGATGGACCACGACGATCAGGCCGATATTGCCGTCCAGTTCAACTGCTCAGTTCGCTACATCACGCACCAGCCGGCCGCCGAAGGTAAGGAGTTGCGCATTCAATTAAAGCCTCAGGGCGATTGCGGAATGTCGCTCGGTGCGCAAACTATCGGAGAGCTGCCGCCGTTGTCAGGGGGCGCCAACATTATCAATAACGTGCGCGTCGACTCGGACGTCCCCGGTCAGCTGACTCTCGCTTTCAGTTTTCGTAAACAGGAACGCTTTGTCGTAGCGCAAGGGGCAGATCTACGCGGATTGCGCTTGCGTCTGATCGACCGTGCGCGCGGGCGCGGCAAGATAACAATCAATGAGCCCGGCGGCCCGGTGAGCAGTTATGCAGTCAATCTGGAATCGCAGCCTGCCGATTACCATCCTGAAGCACTTCAGCTTGCTCGCGACCGGCTCAAGACGCCTGTATTCATTAGCCAAGCAGTGGTGGATGGAGTTACCTGGTTTCGTCTGCGCGCCGGCCCCTTTGTAAAGCGCGCCGACGCCGAGCGCCTCCTAGGCCGCGCTCTGTCGGACTACCCGCGCGCGTGGCTTGCGATCGGCGATGATGCAGTCACGACCCGCGGCGGTAGCGAAACCCTGCCTCCTGTCGAACCGATCGGCGCCGATCCGCCGCTGGCCGCCCCGGACCTATCCGAATTGGTCAGACAAGCGCGCGCAGCGGTGAATGCTCGCGATTACCCCAAGGCTGTGGAATTGCTGACCAAGCTGCAGCGGCAGCCCGAGTTCGCGCAGCGCGCGCAAATGCAGGAACTATTGGGCTTGGCGCGGGAGCGCTCGGGTCAGCTCGCCCATGCCAAAGCCGAATTCGAAGAGTATCTGCGCCGCTATCCTACCGGCGAAGCGGCCGATCGCGTCGCGCGGCGGCTGGCTACATTGCGGGCCGCTTCTACCGCGGCTCGCAACGGGACGGGCGGCGGCAGCGAGAGCGCCAGAGTTTGGAGCGTTGAGGGCGGGTTCGGTCAAACCTATCGATATGACAGCACGCGTGTCGATAATAGCGTGGCCGCTGGCGCGCCCGGATCCGGCACGGCCCCCACCTCCCAGTCCCAGAGCTCGAACTCGCTGTACAACGACCTGGACGTTCTGGCGCGCAGGCGCGGCCAGCGCTTTGACATGCTGGCGCGTACCAGCCTGACCTATGCCAAGAATTTCGCCGGTCCTTCCCCCACCAGCGCCAATGACGCCTCGACGCGCGTCAGCATCGCTTCGGTAGAAATCGACGATCGAGTGTTAAATGCGTTCGCGCGGCTGGGCAGACAGGTGCAGAATTTTGACGGTGCGCTCGGCACCTTTGATGGATTGTTCGCCGCCTGGCAGATTCGGCCGGACATCGGAGTGAATCTAATCGCCGGCTTTCCGGTCGAGCAGACGAACTTCGGGTTGCAAACGGCCCGCAAGTTCTGGTCGCTCGCGGTCCCATACACGCCGGTCGGAAAGCACTGGGATGCCAGTTTCTTCTACACCCAATGGCACAGCGACGGGTTCACGGATCGCGAAGCGGTTGGCACACAACTGCGGCTGCTGTTACCAAGCGCCTCGGTAACCGCGCTGCTTGATTACGATATATTCTACCAGTCACTGAATACGGCAGCTATTTTAGGCACGATGCAGCTGCCGGCGCACTGGAACTTGAGTTTCGACGCCGAGCGACGCAACGCACCTGTGTTGACCACGCAAAACGCCCTGATTGGTCAGCCGTTCCGCACGCTGGATGAGCTTGCGCAATTCTACGAATCGATCGGTCTGCCGCTCGATACCATCTACCAGAATGCTCGTGACAACACCTCGAGCTCTACGAGCTATAGTGTGACCGTCTCGCGGCCGCTCGGCCCTCGATACCAATTTGCCTCAACGGTCAGCGCTCAGCAGTTTGGCGCTACCAACGGGGTCGGCACGACAGTGCCCGCGCAGGAAGCCACCGGTTTACAGTTGGCGTATCAGGCACAGATTTACGGGTCCAACATTTGGAAAGAGGGCGATTTCAGCGTTCTGAGCGTGCTCTACGCCGACACTCAGACGGCGAAGACCTCCGCCGCCAGCTTGACCGAACGCTTCCCCGTGGGGGCAGCCTGGCGCCTAGGGCCGCGTCTGTCGGTGGTGCACCAACAATTGTCCAGCGACGGCAGTAATCAGCTAAGTTTGATACCTTCAGCACTCTTGGATTGGCAGCGCGGGCGCAATTTGGTGCAGATCGAGGGCGGTTACGAGTTCGGCAAGCGTGACTCATTACTTCAGGGCCAGAACACAAGGCGTTATTATGTGAGCGCGTCCTATCGCATTGCGTTCTAACCGAGGCTTTATTCTGTGCCGCGCTGCCCTCGTCTTGTCGTTCTGTACCTAGCCACGGGGCTGCTTGGCGCCTGCGCCGGCAGTGCCCCCCTCCTTGATTCTGCCGCGAACGGCAAACAGCCGCTCGAGTATCTGGATGAGCAAAGCGGTGCCACCGTTACAGCGATGGATAAGCCCCTGCTGTTTGCCCGCGACCGCAGCGAGCGCGCCGCGAATCTGCGAGATTACGTGACCTTGGTTGCTGCAACCGTCAATCGGGGCGGCAAGCGCGATTCCCTGTTGGTGGCCTACATCTGGTCAACCTTGGACGCCCGCTACGAGCCGGCGAGACCCGTGCCCGACAGCCTGGTCCTTGTCGCCGATGATCGGCTGATTCGGCTGGACTCGAGTGGCGGCACGGCCGCCGACTTCGGCATTATTCGTGCCGTGGGCGCGCCGCCGGGGAGGACAGTGAAGCCACTCGTGTTTCCGATCGACCTGGCAACGCTGGGGTTTGTTGCCGTCGCGCGCAACCTCCAGATCCAGGCGAAGGTTGGTGATGGGGTTGTGAGCTATATGTTGTGGGACGATCAACGCAAGGCGCTCGATCGCTATGTGCGGTTTCTTAACGGCGAACGCTGAGGCTACAGGAAATCCGCGTAAGCGAGGAACGGCCCCGGGCCCTCCGCAGTCGCTTGGCCTTCGAAGGCAATTGACACGCTGCGTCCATAAAAGAACGGCAGCCCCCACTGGAACCCCATGATCGGTTGGAAGAGCGTACCCGCAATGTTGTCGTACGCGGCAAAACTGGGATTGGCGTTTGTGAGCGCCTCAATGCTGGCGACACTGAAATTCACGTTCGAGGTCGCGCTGCTGGCGCCGACGCCCTGATTAGTCACCGAAAGCGCCACTGCCGTGGCCGGGCAGTACCATCCGGCATAGAGCGGGCTGGTGCAGGTCGACAATGCCGCGTCGGTGAAAAAATTTCCGTTGGAGCCAGAATCGATCGAGCCGCCCATGGGATAAGTTCGACCGTTGAAAATCGCTGTGAAATTCCCCGATAGCGGATCAACGCTAATTACCGCGGAACTGCCAATTTGGTTGTTGGACTGGCTGTCGAGGCCCAACACCAGGGATCCGCTGACCGTAGGCTGGCCCACCGCCGTAATCGAGGGCAGGACGATGGAAAGGCCGTTGTTATTGGTGGCGAATCTGCTCACCGGATTCTGCACTTGCGACTGCACGGGCAGCGTGGTGTTGGTGCAAACGCCGCCGGGGCACGCGTAGTAATATCCGCGCCCGTTGGGGTTGGCAATCGTTTCGCAAACCGGCCCGCAATCCTGCAAGAAAACACTGACGCCCAATATGCCGTTAGCGCCCAGTTCCGCGATCGTGTTCTGGGAGGGCATGGTACTTGGAGGGCTGGTTGTCTGATCCTCCGAACAATCTGTCGGCGCGGTTGGGATCATCGGATCGGCGATCAGTTGGATGCGCAGATTTGCGGCCTGACCGTCTGCGAGCTGGATGTCGGCGATACGTAGGCTGCCCCAGCTGTAGCCGTCGGCAAAGCTCAAACATTCATATAGCGGATCGCCGCTCGTCGTAGTCGCGGCTGGCAATTGGACTCCGGTCGCGGGGAGGGCGGAGGCAATAACACGCAGCCCGCTAGATCCGGTATCCACCAGAATATGGTCGATGGTGTGGCAGTCGGTCGTCCCCGGCGCGCAGAGCCTGACACTGATCGAAGGCAGATTGACGCCCAATTGCGCGGGTCCCGCATCGACGATAAGGGGCGCGACATTGGGTCCGCTAGGCAGCGGCGGGGGCGAGGGGACCGGAGAGCTACCGGCACCGCCTCCGCCGCAGGCCTGCAACAAGAGCAGCAGTGGCGCAAAGGCCGTAAGGAATCCGCGCCTTATCACTGCAGGTCCGCCTCGACCACGTTGACGGGCAGCAGTTGCGGTACGAAGGCGACGCCGGCAAAGGAGCGCATCCGGCCCGCCGCGTGCACGATCAGGTTGGGTTGTTCGATTATGAGCCGCGACCGAGACGACCCCGGGCGCCGCGGCGCGTGTGCGTAGTCACCGAAATATTGCCCCAAGAGCAGCGTCATACTGGGCTTGAAAGGTCCGCGCCAGGTGACGGCAAACACCACACCCGACGGCGCGACGAATTCGCGAATTACCGTGCCGGTTGGCGTCTGAAGTTCATGTACGGTATATGTCGCGCGCGCGTCGAGCCGGGCGCTTGCCTCAAGAGTCTGCGTATCCGAGGTTATTGAGGACACCGAGTCACCGAGCGCGGCCCAAGTGGGAGAAGGGATTGCTGAGGCGAATAGTTGTGCCAGCAATAAGGTCGATACGGTTCTGGTGATCGCATTTCGGCCGCGAGCCGCTGCTGTGCTAGACATGGTATGAGACGGATTAGGGCGCATAGCATTCTCCGACGGCAGAGGCTCGCTACAGTTGGGACTCAGTCTGGGCACGCGGGTTCATTCGCCAACCCGCCAGACTGTCTCGACCCCGGGGCATGATCACTCTATTTTGGACCAATCCGGGCGGTGGCTCGAATTGTAGCCAGCGACCGACAAGGCCTTTTCCCAGCCGCGAGCTGGCCGCTCCGCGCGACGGGTCCGGGTTAGCTACCCGGCGGCGGCTGAAGTATCCGTACGCGCCAGTCTGCGCCGATCGTGTTCCGAAAGTAAGCGTTTGCGGATCCGAATGCTCTCGGGCGTGACTTCCACCAGTTCGTCATCCGCGATGAACTCTACGGCGTATTCGAGGTTCAACTTGATGGGTGGGGTAAGCAGTAAAGCGTCATCCTTACCGGCCGCCCGAATGTTGGTGAGCTTCTTGGTCTTGATGGGATTGACCACCAAATCGTTATCGCGGCTGTGGATACCGATGACCATGCCTTCGTATACTTTTTCGCCATGACTCACAAACATGCGGCCTCGTTCCTGCAATGCAAATATCGAATAGGCCACCGCTTCCCCGTTCTCGTTGCTGATCAGTACCCCGTTGTGACGGTCCGGAATCGTCCCCTTAACTTCGGCGAAGCCGTCGAAGATGTGACTCATCAGGCCGGTGCCACGCGTCATGGTCATGAATTCGCCCTGAAAGCCAATCAGGCCGCGCGCCGGAATACGGTATTCGAGGCGCACGCGCCCTAAGGCATCGATCACCATGTCGGTGAGTTCGGCCCGACGCGCGCCGAGCGCTTCCATGACCGCCCCCTGGCAATCGCTGTCGATATCAACGGTCAGGGCCTCAAACGGCTCCAAGATTCGCCCATCGACCTCTTTTTTTAGGACCTGC
Source organism: Steroidobacterales bacterium (assembly GCA_038234675.1). GTDB lineage: Bacteria > Pseudomonadota > Gammaproteobacteria > Steroidobacterales > Steroidobacteraceae > FEN-1191. The sequence continues at coordinate 18,665 of JBBQTF010000035.1, read as the reverse complement.
GGTTTGCCCACCGCAAGCTCAAATCCTTCCCGCCGCATGTTCTCGACCAGGATCGTCAGGTGAAGTTCGCCCCGACCGGAAACCCTAAATACGTCCGCCTCTTCCGTTTCCTCGACTCGCAATGCAACGTTGCTCTGCAGTTCGCGCATCAGGCGTTCACGTATCTGGCGGCTGGTGACGTATTTGCCCTCGCGTCCGGCCAGCGGTGAAGTATTGACCTGGAAATTCATGACCAAGGTGGGCTCGTCAACCTGGATGGGCGGCAATCCTTCCGCCAGCTCAGGGTCACAAATCGTAAGGCCGATATTGACCTCTTCGATGCCCGTCACGGCCACAATGTCGCCGGCAGCCGCTTCATCCACGCTTTCGCGCTGCAGGCCCTTAAAGCTCAGCACTTGGGCAATCTTTGCGAAGCCGCGGTCTTCCTCACCATACCGCAATGCCACTTGGCGCCCGGCACGCAGCGTGCCGCGCCGAATCCGGCCGATGCCGATGCGCCCGACGTACGAGTTGTAATCGATCGTCGAGATCTGCAGTTGCAACGGACCCTCGGGCTCGCTGCGCGGAGCAGGTACATATTGCAGCACCGCCTCAAACAATGCGGTCATGTCGGCTTCGACCCTGGTTGGATCCAGACTTGCCCAGCCCTGCAACGCCGAGGCGTAAATCACCGGAAAGTCGAGCTGCTCGTCAGTGGCGCCGAGCTTATCGAACAGGTCAAAGGTTTTATCGACAACCCAGCCCGGGCGGGATCCGGGGCGGTCCACCTTGTTCACCACGATGATCGCCTTGTGACCAAGAGCGAGCGCCTTGCGGGTGACAAAGCGCGTCTGCGGCATCGGACCTTCAACGGCGTCGACCAGAATCAGCACGCCGTCGACCATCGAAAGAACGCGCTCGACCTCGCCGCCAAAATCAGCGTGGCCCGGGGTATCGACGATATTGATACGGGTACCGCCGTACTCGATGGCGCAATTCTTCGCCAAAATGGTGATACCGCGCTCGCGTTCTATGTCGTTGGAATCCATGACCCGCTCGCCGATCTTTTCGTGCACGGCAAAGGTGCCCGACTGCTTGAGCAGGCAATCGACCAAGGTGGTCTTCCCGTGGTCAACGTGGGCAATGATGGCGATGTTACGGATCGGGCGTTGCATAGGAAAAAGGGGCGCGATGGGGGTAAAAAAAGGCCGTGCAGGGTACCAGAACCGCTTCTCGGCAGCTAAGACTCCGCGGGAGGGGATTTTACCGCACCGCGGTGGCATATATATAAAGATATGTTTATATTTAAATTATGGGTACCAGTCGGACAAATATTGAGCAGGTCGTGCAGGGGCTCAGGAACCTGGGCGAGCCCACCCGGCTGCGGCTTGTTACGCTCCTGGGGCACGGTGAGCTTACGGTAGGGGAGATATGCCTGGTGTTGGGGCAAAGCCAACCCCGGATCTCACGCCACCTGAGGCTGCTGGCCGAAGCGGGCTTCCTGGACCGCTTTCGCGAACAACAACGCGTCTATTACCGCACCCCCGCCTCAGGGCCGCGCGCCGCCTGGCTCAACGAGTTGCTGGCGGCGGTCGACCCGGACGATCCCGCACTGCAACATGACCGGCTGCGACTGGCGGCGGTGGTGGGGGATCGTGAAAAGGCCGCGTCAAGCGAGCTTGGATCCGTAGGGCTCTCGAACCTGGACCAGGAGCGGTTAGTAGGCGTACTGCGTGAGGAGCTGGGGTCCTTTAGGCTTGGGGAGCTTCTCGATATCGGAACCGGGGCCGGCTGGCTCATCGAAGTTCTGGGTGCGCAGGCCACCCACGCCGTGGGCGTGGACCTGTCGGCGCCGGCGTTGCGGCTGGCCAGGGCGCGATTGCACGGGCATACGCTGGCGCACTGTGAGTTTCGCCGCGCTGATATGTACGCGTTGCCTTTTGCGGCCGAGTCTTTCGACACCGTGACAATCGATCGGGTGCTGGCTATGTCCACACGCCCGGTCGCGGTGCTTTCCGAGGCCGCTCGCGTAATGCGCCGCGCGGGGCGGCTGCTCGTGATCGAAAGAGCCGATGACATCCGGTCTTGTGCGGGCGTGAGTCCAGTGCTCGGCGTGCGCCACTGGCTAGGCGGCTCAGGATTTAACCCGATCCATTTGCGGTCGTGCGATCTGGAAAACGGTCAATATCTGTTGGCCGCGGCACAGCGCTCGTGAGGCCCGTCGGACCAGTAAACGGGGGGCGGAGCGTGTGGCCCGCTAGCTTATCGTGAGTTCGAGCGGCAGACCCCAGCCGCTACCGGCCACCCCACCGCAGCGTCCCGACGAGGTGGTGCGGAATTTTTTCGGCGTGTTTCGCTACTCGCGGCACGCGATACAACTGGTCTGGGACACGAATCGCGCGCTGTTGTTCGCGGCCGCCGGGCTCACTTTACTTGCCGGTTTGCTGCCAGCGGGGATCGCTTGGATCGGGGCGCGCATCGTTGATGCCGTGGTGACGGCAACACGGGCGCCTGGGCACGACGTCCACCTGGTGCTGCGAATGGTGCTTTTCGAGGGCCTGCTGGTCGGGGCGCTTTCGGGCGTGCAGCGAGGCCTGTCGCTGTGCCAGTCACTGTTGCGCGCCCAACTCGGTCAGCGCGTCAACGTGATGATTCTCGAAAAGGCGCTCACCCTGGAGCTGCGGCATTTCGAGGATTCCGAATTCTACGACAAGCTCACCCAGGCCCGCCGGGAGGCTTCCAACCGTCCGCTGAGCCTGGTGATGCGCACCTTCGGCCTGGTGCAAAACGTTATTTCGCTCCTCAGCTTTGGTGTGTTGTTGGTGCGCTTTTCCCCGTGGACAGTGGTGGCACTGCTCCTGGCTGGGCTGCCACCCTTCATTGCCGAGACCAAATTCTCTGGCGATGCGTTCCGGCTGTTCCGTTGGCGTTCGCCCGAGTCGCGCATGCAGATGTATCTGGAGACGGTGTTGGCGCGCGAGGAACACGCCAAAGAAGTGCGATTGTTCGGTCTGGGCGCGCGCTTTCTACAGCGCTACCGCGACATATTCCTGGGTCTGTATGGCCAGGATCGCTCACTGTCCATCCGCCGCGACACCTGGGGGTTTTCGCTGGGCCTGCTGGCCACAATCACGTTGTATGCCGCCTATGCGTGGATTGCGCTGACGGCGGTGAGCGGTACCATCACTCTCGGGCAGATGACCATGTACCTGCTGTTATTTCGCCAGGGGCAGAGCGCGGTGGCCGCGATGCTGGTGGCGGTCGGCGGGATGTACGAGGACAACCTGTACCTTTCGACGCTCTACGATTATCTGGAAACGCCGGTCGCGCCACCTTCGGGCACGGCGCGCCGCGGACCCAATCCGGAGGCGGGCATTACGTTTGAGCATGTGAGCTTCACCTATCCTGGTACGAACGAGCTCACGCTCCAGGACATCAATTTGCAGCTGCCGCCCGGAAGCTCGCTCGCTCTGGTCGGGGAAAACGGGTCAGGCAAGACCACACTGATCAAACTTCTCACACGTCTGTACGCGCCGAGCTCCGGGCGCATTTGCTTCGAAGGACTGGATCTGCGCGAGTGGGACGAGGTGTCGCTGCGCGAACGCATCGGTGTGATCTTTCAGGATTTTGCACACTACCAGATGCGGGTGGGCGAGAACGTGGGCGTAGGCGATGAGCCGCACTTTGAAGATCAGGTCCGTTGGCGCGTGGCGGCAGAAAAGGGGCGTGCCGCCCAGTTTATAGACGAGCTGCCGCTAGGCTACGAGACTCAACTGGGCAAGTGGTTCCGAGACGGCCGTGAACTTTCCGGAGGCCAGTGGCAAAAAATCGCCCTGTCGCGCGCCTTTATGCGCACGGGCGCTGACGTGTTGGTGCTGGATGAGCCCACCGCCTCAATGGATGCGCGCGCCGAATCTGAGGTCTTCGAGCATTTTCGAGGGCTGGCCCACGGGCGGATAACGATTTTGATTTCGCACCGGTTTTCCACGGTGCGCATGGCCGACCAGATCGCGGTTCTGGAGCGCGGGCGCATCATTGAGCGCGGTACCCACGTATCGTTGACGGCGGCGGGAGGCCCGTATTCGCAACTGTTCGCCTTACAGGCGCGCGGATATCAGTAGTTGGATGACAACGGAACCGGCCTCCCCGGAGGCGGCTCAGGTACAATATCTCGATGGACGAACAGGCAGACACGTTTGATGCCGCCTTTACCAAGGCGGTGGACCTGGGCAATCGCCTGGCGGGCAAGGACAAGGAAGCCGATCTTTGGGACATTGCTGATGGCCTTCTTGCCGGTGCTGTGCAGTACTGGCTGTACGCGCGCCAGCCCTGTGGCGATGCGCGCTGTGAAGACTGCCTGCCCATCAACACCGCCGAAGCGCGGCTCGCTGAGTTGAAACGCCTGGTCGGGCAGATCGCCGCGGAGAGCGAGTATTTTCATGCCCCCACCGACGCGAACGTCGGTCGTGCCTAAGGCGCCGTCGAGCGACTAGGCCGCCGCTTGGTTTGCGGCCGAACTGACTTCGGCAAGAGCAGCTTCGAGCTTGCCCAAGCCTTCCTCAAGCATCTGTTCGGGTATCGTCAACGGTGCGAGAAACCTGATCACGTTGCCGTATGCGCCGCAGGAAAGAATTATCAATCCATGGCGCGCTGCGGCCTGAACGAGAGCGCGGGTCAGGTCAGCATCGGGTTGTTCTGCCTTACCGTTTTTAATCAATTCCATGGCCACCATCGATCCCAGGCCACGGATCTCGCCGATCGCCGGATAGCGCTTTTGTAAGGCGCGCAAACCGGCTTGTAATTTCTCGCCCAGATGGAGCGAGCGCTCCAGTAGCTTCTCGTCCCTGATGACGTCAAGCACGGCGAGCGCGGCGGCACAACCGAGCGGTGAGCCGGCGTAGGTGCCGCCCAGCCCACCCGGCGGTGGAGCGTCCATGATTTCGGCTTTGCCGATAAGCGCGGAAAGTGGCACCCCGCCGGCAATGCTTTTGGCGACGGTCATAAGGTCGGGTTCGACGCCTGCATATTCGACCGCAAACATCTTGCCAGTACGCCCAAAACCGGACTGAATTTCATCGACGATCAGCACCATACCGTGCCGATCGCACAACGTGCGCAGCGCGCGCAGAAACTCCGCAGGCGCGATGTAAAAGCCTCCTTCACCCTGCACCGGCTCGATAATGATGGCAGCGACTTGCGACGGATCGATGTCGGTCTTGAACAGCTGCTCGAGCGCATCGAGTGAATCAGAAACGCTGACGCCGTGGTAACTCATGGGAAAGGGTGCGTGGAAAACCCACGGCATCATCGGGCCAAAGCCCGCCTTGTAGGGCTGCACCTTGCCGGTCAGAGTCATGGCCGCCAGCGTGCGGCCATGAAAGCTCCCGCTGAACGAGATGACGCCGGAACGCTTGGTGTGATAGCGAGCGACCTTGAGAGCGTTTTCCACCGCCTCCGCGCCGGTGGAAAACAACATCGATTTCTTTGCGGTTGACCCGGGCGCAATTTTATTGAGTTGTTCGCACAGCTCAATGTAGCTCGCATACGGGGTCACTTGAAAACAGGTGTGCATCAGGCGCTCAAGCTGTGCACTGATCGCCTTGATGACCGAAGGATGGCGGTGGCCGGTGTTGAGCACCGCGATGCCGCTTGCAAAATCAACGTAGCGCTTGCCCTCGACATCCCACAGCTCAGCGTTAGAGGCGCGCTCAGCGTACACAGGCAGGGAGTTGGCGACCCCGCGCGGAATGGCGGCGACGCGGCGCTGGTGCAGTTCGGCATTGGTGCTCATGATCATTCCTCTGGGAGTCAATAAGCCTGCTATCACAGCAGGCTTGGGCCGATTGTCCTTGTATTTTCGTTTTATGACTAGGGTTGCCTGCTAGAATTGCCAAGCCCGTTACTCCGTAGCCGAGCTCCACAATTGCGCGCACCCATCACGACCGAAGCGGTCATTATCGGCGCCGGTCCGGCCGGCCTGTTCCAGGTGTTTGAACTCGGATTGTTGGGTATCCAAGCCCACGTGCTTGACTCGCTACCGGTGCCCGGCGGGCAATGTGCAGAGCTTTACCCCGATAAGCCGATCTACGACATACCCGCTTTGCCGATCTGTGGCGCTCAAGAGTTGGTCGATCGCCTCTTGCAGCAGATCAAGCCCTTTGGCGCCGAGCTGCACCTGGGCGAGGAGACGCTCGAGTTGCGCAAGCAGGACAATGGTCGGTTCTACTTGCTTAGCAGCGCCGGGACCGTGTTCGACGCCGGCGCAGTGGTGATCGCGGGCGGCGTCGGTTCTTTTCAGCCGCGACGCCTCGGTGTGGAGGGCGTCGAGGCCTTTGAGGGAAAGCAGATTCATTACAAAGTCAGCAACGTGACGGATCTGCATGGACGTCGGCTGGTGATCTTCGGTGGCGGAGATTCGGCGCTTGACTGGGCAATTGAGCTGGCCCCGCGCGCCTCTGCACTGACGTTAGTGCACCGGCGCGCCGAGTTTCGTGGTGCACCGGCCTCTGTAATGCGCATGCGCGCGCTCGAGGCGGCGGGCAAATTGCAATTTATCGAAGGACTCGCCCACGCGTTGCGTCTGGATTCCGGGAGGCTGGTGGGCGTGGAGGTGAATGCTGCGGGCGGAGCTCGGCAGCTTGTCGATGCTGAGCATCTTTTAGTATTTTTTGGATTGGCGCCGAAACTCGGACCCATCGCCCACTGGGGGCTGGAACTCGACAAGCGCGCCATCAAGGTCGATACGGAAAAATTTCAGTCCAGCATCCCCGGTGTTTTCGCGATCGGCGACATCAATACTTATCCGGGCAAGAAAAAACTGATTCTATCTTCGTTCCACGAAGCGGCGCTCGCGGCGTTTGCCGTCCAGCATTACCTGTACCCGGCTAAGAAGCAGTATTTGCAATACACTACCACCAGCCCGGCGATGCAAAAGCGCTTGGGCGTTGGTGCCGGCTAGGGACATGGACCAACGCCTTGCCGGACTGCTGCGCCTGCTGGAACTCGAGCGGGTCGAAGTGAACATTTTCCGGGGTCCCAGCCGAGACATCGGCAGTCCCCAAGTGTACGGCGGCCAGGTTCTCGGCCAGGCACTCCAAGCCGCTTACGCGACGGTGGACGAGAGCAGAGTTGTGCATTCGCTCCACGCGTATTTTCTCCGGCGTGGCGACTTCAACGCCCCGATTGTCTATTTCGTCGATCGCAGCCGCGACGGGCAGAGCTTTACCAGCCGACGAGTGACGGCAATTCAGCACGGCGAGCAAATTTTCAATTGCTCGGCGTCCTTTCAGCAGCCGGAGCCAGGCTTTGAACACCAGCTGACTATGCCGCAGGTGCCGGTTCCAGAGGAACTGCCTGAGTCGCTTGCTCCGGATTCGCAGTTCTTGCGAGGGTTGTCACCTCGACTGCGCCAGCTGGTGTACGAGCGGCCTATCGAGTTTCGCGTGGTGCCGCTCTCCGCCACGGCAACGATGGCGGGCGCGCCGCGGCAGTTCCTGTGGATTCGCACGGTGGATCGATTGCCGGATGGCGATCGCCTGCATCGCTGCTTGCTCGCCTACGCTTCGGATTTTCATCTGCTGGGCACGGCACTGCTGCGTCACGAGGACAGCATCGCCACAGGCCGGCTGATTATCGCGAGCATAGATCATGCCATGTGGTTTCACCGTCCGGCGCGCATGGACGATTGGCTGCTATATGCAGCCGATAGCCCGAGTGCCTCGGGGGCCCGTGGCTACACGCGTGGCAGCCTGTTTACGCGCGCCGGTGTGCTGGTGGCCAGTACGACCCAGGAAGGTCTCATCCGGGTGCTTCCCGGCGATCCGGATTAGGGAGCCGCCAAAAGCTTGCCGGGATTCATGATTCCGCGCGGATCGAGTGCCTGCTTGATGTTACGCATCGTCGCCAGTTCCACGGCGCTCGTGTAGCGCTCCAGCTCCCCCACGTTCAATTGACCGATGCCGTGCTCGGCGCTGAAGCTCCCGCCCTGGGAGGCAACCAGGTCGTGAATGGCCCGCCGGATCAGCGGTTCACGCGCAGCAAGGGCCTCGACCGGCGTGTCCTTGGGAAAGCTGATATTGAAATGCAAGTTGCCGTCGCCGGCATGGCCATAGGCGACTAGCAGGCCGTTATGAACATGGGCGCGGAGCCAATCGGAAGCTAACTCAACAAATTGCGCCAGCCGCCCGACCGGCAAGGCGACGTCATGCTTGAGACTCGGGCCCGCTCGCCGTTGCGCTTCCGGGATATTCTCCCTGAGTCTCCACAGACTGGCCCGTTGCCGTTGGTTGGCGCTGATGACCGCATCGAGCACCAATCCGGCCGCCGTGGCGCTACGGAGGGTTTGCTCGAGCAGGTCGCCCAGCATTTCATCCGCTTCCGAACTTAACTCGAGCAACACGTACCATGGGTGCGCGCCGAGCGGGTCGGTGATCCCCTCTACGTGCCGCAGCGCCAGCTCCAGTGCACTGCGCGGCAGAAGCTCGAAAGAGCTGACGCGTCCTCCGGCGCGCGCGCGCAGCAGTGCCAGCAACTCCACAGCGGCGGAGACCCCCGGCACGGCAGCGAATGCCGTGGCTGTGCTGTGCGGCTGCGGCCAGAGCTTAAGGGTGGCGGCCGTGATAATACCCAAGGTGCCTTCAGAACCGATCATCAAGCCGGTCAGATCGTAGCCGGTGTTGTCCTTGCGCAGTGCGCGCAGGTGCTGGAGCACCTGGCCGTCGGCCAACACGACTTCGATACCGAGCGTGAGTGCGCGCGCCATGCCGTAACGAACGACATTGAGTCCGCCAGCATTGGTGGCAAGGTTCCCGCCGATCTGGCAGCTGTCGGCGGATCCGAGTTCAAGTGGGAAGTACCGCTGCGCCTCGGTGGCTGCGCGTTGCACTGCACCGAGGGTGCAGCCTGCTTCGGCCGTCATGGAGAAATTTGTGGCGTCGACTTGTCGGATCCGATTGAGCCGCCTCAGCCCGATGACTAACTGCAGTCCCGAGTCATCGGGGGTGGCGCCGCCGCAATAACCGGTATTGCCGCCATGCGGGACCACACCGACACGGTGCGCGTGGCTCCAGGCCAGCAGCTTTGAGATTTCATGGATATTCCGCGGCAGCGCCACCGCCAGTGCACAACCCTGGAACAGGCGCCGATAGTCAGTGAAAAACGGCTCGGCCTCCGCTGCAGACTCGATTAGCACGCCTGGGCCGACCGTGGAGCGCAGCGATTCGCGCAGCGTCGACGCCGCGGCGCCAGTATTCGCCGCCTGCATTATTAATCAACAGGTCGCGATAACATCGCGCCGGCAGCCGGGCTTGGTCAGCAGCAACTGCACATCGCCCAAAGCCCGCTCGGCGAAACCGCCTTCGCAACTGCACAGATAGAATTCCCACAAGCGGATGAACTGATCGCTATACCCGAGCTTGCGTACTGCGGCGAGGTGTTCGAAGAAATTTCGGCGCCACAAGGCGAGGGTGCGCGCATAGTGAGGACCGATGTCCTGTAAGTGGAATATCTTCAGGTCAGTGACGCGGCGCAATGACTCGGCGATGGCGCCGACCGAGGGGATGAAGCTGCCTGGAAATACATAGCGCTGAATGAAATTGACCGTACGCAACTGCGCGCGGTAGTTCTGATCCTGGATGGTGATGGCTTGCAGCAGCATGGAGCCGCTCTCGCGTAACAGCGCGGCACATTTAGCCAGATAAGTGTCCAGGTAGGGAGCGCCCACCGCCTCGATCATCTCGACGGACACCAGCTTGTCGTATTGGCCGTCGAGGTTGCGGTAATCCTCGAGCAGCACCGTGACGCGATCACTGAGGCCGCGTTCCTGGACCTGCGCACGCGCAAACTTGTGCTGTTCGCGTGAAATGGTGGTCGTGGTGACTCGGCAGCCGTAATTTTCCGCCGCGTGGATAGCCAGGCCCCCCCAGCCCGTGCCTATCTCGAGCAGATGGTCTGCGGGTTGCAACGCGAGTTTGCGGCATACGGCCTCGAATTTGGCGCGCGAGGCGCTCGCGAGGGTGGTGGCTTCGTCTGTGAATATGCCACAGGAATAGGCCATGGTCTCATCGAGCATCAGCCGGTAGAAATCGTTTCCCAGATCATAATGGGCGCTGATGTTGCGCTCGCTGCCGACTTTGCTGTTGCGATGCAGCCAGTGAAACGCCCGAAGCAGCGGGCGACTTAGAAACGTCCAGCGACGGTCCATGTGCTCCATCACGGCCCGGTTGACGTACATGAGCCGAGTAAGCGCGGTCAGGTCGTTGCAGCGCCATAGACCATGGATATAGGCGGCTCCCGCACCGACGGTTCCGCCGAAAACGGCATCGGCGTAGAAGCGCGGATGCAGGACCTCGATGGCCACCGAGAGCGGACAGCGTTCGGTGCGTGCGCCGAATCGATGCTCGGACCCGCCATCCAGCAGACGGATTTCGCCATCGCCTAAGCGGCGCAGTTGCGCGTGCAGCAGCCGGCGGCCGAGTGACTCCAAGGGCCCGGCACTAGTGACTGCGGGCTCCTCGAATTCGACGGGAACGATGCGTGGTTTCACGGCGCCAGTATCCACCCAAAGGCGGTGCGCCGACAATTCGCGGAGGTTAACCCCGGGCGCGCAGCCGCCGGGCCGGGTTTTCTCGGACGGCTACCGGGATTGGCTTGAGGTCCCAGATCACCCCGCACCAGCTCAGAAGCTTGAGGACGTAGTAGGTGAAGTCGTATTCCCACCAATAGAAACCCTGGCGCACGGTGTTGGGGTAGTAGTGGTGGTTATTGTGCCAGCCCTCGCCCAGAGTGAGGATGGCGAGCAGCCAATTATTGCGACTGGTGTCGCCGGTGCGATAGCGCTGGCGGCCAAACACGTGCGACAGCGAGTTGATCGTGTAGGTCGCATGCCAGCAGAACACGGTTGAGATAACGAAACCCCACACCAACATCTGCCACCCGGTAGTGCCAAGCTGGGGAGCGACGTTGTGCAGTATGACGCCCAACAGGAACATCCCGACGCCTAGCAATACCGGCACCACGATATCAAAGCGGTCCAACCAGCGCAGTTCCGGAAATCTCATCAGATCACGCACCAACTGGAAATCGGGCGCAAATCCCTTAATAGTCAGAAACCAACCCATGTGTGAGCGCCAGAATCCGTGCTGCGAGGGTGAGTGCACGTCGGCGGCGCGGTCTGAAGTGGCGTGATGGTGCCGATGGTGTGCGGCCCACCAGACCGGGCCACGCTGCACGGCCGAGGCCCCCAGCAGTCCGAATACGAATTGGCCGGCTCGCGAGGTCTTGAAAGTGCGATGCGAAAAGTAACGGTGATAAAAACCGGTAATGGCGAACATGCGCACGACGTAAGCCCCGACGGCTACGCCGATTGCCACCGGGCTGACGCCCGTCCAAAACGCGGTAAGGCACGCCAGGTGCATCAGCAGGAAAGGCACGCTGCGCGCCCAATCAATACGATCCGGGAATTGCGCGCGCGCCAACTTAAAGTTGTGCCGGCTGCTGTCGTACATACCGGCAAACGCGTTCCAGATACGAGCGGTTAGCCGGAAAGAGCTGTGTTCGGCGGGGAGCGTCATGGACTTCCTGTAGGTCGCCAGGGCGACCGGCTTAATGTCAAGTGATTAGGAACTCTACCGAAGCGGCTTGGGCCTTGCAATCGATCATTGTCAATTCAAGGACTTAGGTCAAATAATTTAAATCTCAGCTCGCAGAGCCGCGATACGTTCGTCAAGGGGTGGGTGGCTCATAAACAGCCTCTGCAGCCCAGTGCCCGGGCCGCCGCCGATGCCGAAAGCGGCAAGCTGGGCCGGCAGGCTGGGCTCGTGTGCCGCTTTAAGGCGCTCCAGCGCCGCGATCATGCTGTTACGGCCCGCCAGGTGCGCACCGCCGGCATCAGCCCGGAACTCGCGCCGACGGGAGAACCACATGACGATCATGCTGGCGACGACGCCTAACACCATCTGGGTCACCATGACGGTAACAAAATAGCCGATGCCTCCACGTCCTTCGCCGTCTCGTGACAGCGAGCGATCGACGATACTGCCGACGATCCGGGATAGAAAGATCACGAACGTGTTCACGACGCCCTGGATCAACGTGAGCGTGACCATGTCGCCATTGGCGACGTGGGTAATTTCGTGACCGAGCACGGCTTCCACTTCGCTGCGACTCATGCCGCCGAGCAGCCCCGTGCTAATGGCCACGAGTGCCGCGTTGCGGCGCGCCCCGGTGGCAAAAGCATTCGGTTGGGGTGAATCAAACACACCGACCTCGGGCATGCCGATCTTCGCCTGGGCGGCAAGTGCCCGGACGGTATTGACTAGCCATTCCTCATTGGCGTTCGCCGGTTGTTCGATAACTCGAACACCCATGGCACGCTTCGCCGTCCACTTGGAAATCGCCAGGGAAATCAGCGCGCCGCCGAATCCAAATAGCGCAGCCATCACCAGCAGTGCCTGGTAGCTGCTGCCGTTGGCAGCGAGCCACCGGTCCAAGCCCGTCACCCGGGCGACCACGGACAGGACTGCCACCACAGCCAGATTCGTAGCCAGGAACAGGAGTATGCGCTTCATCGTACTTGGCCCTCTAGCGACGCCTGTTTGGGGTCGCGCCTACCCTAAGATGATACCGGACCGGCAGAGTTCAAGCCTTCCAGCCGGCGATATCAACCCACAGCGTGGCCCAGGGCATGCCCGAGGGCCCAGGTGCAGGCGGCGGCCGCCGCTCCGATCAGCACCATGCGTACCCCGCCGCCAAGCGCACTGCGGCCGTTGAACAAACTCAGCGCCATGCCGATACCGAAAAGGGCCAACATCGTCAGCCCCACTGACCAGAGCTGGGCAAGCCGGGTGGCCAAATGCAGCAAATACGGTATCAAAGGCACCAGCGCGCCCGTGCCAAAGGCGCAGAAGGAAAACAAGGCGGCCATCCAGGGCGAGCCCAAATCGTCTGGATTGAGCCCCAATTCCTCGCGCGCCAGTGTGTGTAGCGCGTGCTCTGGGTTGGACATCAGGCGCGTTGCGATTGCTCGGGCTTGATCGAGATCCACGCCGCGGGCTTGGTAGATCAAGGCCAGCTCTTCGGCCTCTTCGGCCGGATACTCCGCCAGTTCATCGCGCTCCAGGCCGATCTGATATTCGTACATTTCTCGCTGCGAGCGAACGGACACGTATTCCCCGGAGGCCATAGATAGTGATCCGGCCAGTAAGCCGGCCAGACCGGTAGTCAGAATAATCTGCCCGCTGGCACCCGCCCCGGCCACGCCCAGGACCAGGCTGAGGTTTGATACCAGCCCGTCATTCACGCCGAACACGCCCGCGCGCAGGTTGTTGCCCCCGGTCACGCTTCTGTGCCTCTGACCCACATCACGCACGGTCACTGGCATCAGGTGACCGTCGGTCGAGGGAACGGAGCCGTACACGGATAAACCGCGCAGCTTCATGGCCGCAAGGATTGGCCTAAGCGCATTAGGACCGAGTCGCCGCACCAGCCAAGCCACAAGGCGTGCGCGCGTTTGCACTCTGAATTCGCCCGGGTTACAGGCCTTCGCCCAATGGGTGGCTTGTTCCTCGGCAGCGTCGGCCAGGGCGCGAAAAAGCTGCTGGTGGCGGGCATCTGTGTCCACCTCGGCAACAACCCGATACAGCCAAGCCGATTCGCGCTCGTGATACCAGCTCTCGTACGGGTTGCTCATGAGTTCAGGCTACCAAACATCCAGGAGCGGCGCTCGCCAGCGCGGTCTGCAATAGGCCGGGAGGCCCGCGCGGCTTGCCGCGCAACGCATCACTAGAACTCAATAATTTTCGTCCGTGCCCTCGTCGGGATCCTCGTCCTCATCCTCATCGTCCTCATCATCTTCATCATCGTCGTCCCAGTCATCCTCATCATCGTCGTCCTCTTCATCCGCTGCCCCGATTTCCTCGCCCGACCAGCCCTCCGGCTGTTCGATTTTATCGAGGTCAAATTCGGCCCAAATGTCGGCCTCAATCTCCTCGATGTCGCCGTCGAGGTATTCTATTTTTATAAGCTCAGCGTCTTCGTCGACCGACAGCACGCGAAAGCTGTCATTTTCGTCGATGTTCTCGTACCACTGGCCCACCACGGGCTCATATTCTCTGGCCACCGTCTGATCCTCACCGCGACTGCCACGCGGCGCGCGGCTCCAGACCCGATATTAGGGTCAGCGCGACGCTTAAGGCAACGCCAGCGATCGAACATATTGCAGAGCGCGCGCGGAGTCCGATGCGCGCAGGTGCCTTTTGCCGGATGAGGCTATTTGTGAGAGTGCCCGTGCGCTAGGGCCGATTGACTTGCCGTGGTAGCCGATCCCGGGTCCGCGATTGCGCAACGCTCGCAATTGACCCAACCGGAATCGCCGCCCAAGTAGTGTTCCTTCTTCCATATCGGGAGTCGGTGCTTTACTTCATCAATAATGTAGCGACACGCCCTGAATGCTTCCTCGCGATGGGCCGCCGCGGCACCCACCCATACGGCGACCTCTCCCAGCTGCAGCTCGCCGAGTCGATGCACGCATAACAAGTTGTGGAGCCCAAAGCGCTCACGTGCCTCATCGATGACACGTTCGCCCTCACGCACCGCCAATGGCTCGAAGGCTTCGTATTCCAATCGCGAGACTCGCTGGCCCTCGTTGTGGTCGCGCACCCAACCCTCGAAGGCCGCAAATCCCCCGCAGCTCGGATTGGCGAGTTCACAACGCAATGCCTGCACATCCAGCGCCGCCTCGCTGAAGCGAAAACGGCTCATCCGCCAGCCACCGGCGGCAGAAACACCACGCTATCGCCTTCGGCCAGAGCTTGCGACCAGTCAGCAAACTCCTCGTTGATGGCGACTCGCAGTTGTTCGGTGCGTAGTTTCAGGCCTCGCGCCATTCGTAGCTCCTCATACAGTTCGCGCGCATCCCGAGCGCGAGTGCCCACGCTTTCGCCGCTGCGGCCGGCCTGTTCGCGCAATACAGCGAAATACCGCACCGTGATCGTAAGTTGCTGACCTTGGTCCCGGCTATCGCCGCATAGCTTGGCGTGGGCCGCGCCGTACTCGGCGGGTGTGTTGATGTTATCAAGTGCCTCCGGTGCTCGCAGCGTCAGGAGTGCGACATCCGCCTGGGCCAGGAATCCGCGTGGGCATTGCTGACCCGAAGCGACCCATGCCTCGACGGCCGGCAGGCAGGAAGGCTCATAAATCGCGCACAGCGGTTCCGGTTTGCCGTCATGGCGGCTGCGGAAAGCGGTGGCCAGACGACGTGGATCACGGGCCGCAATCAGTTGCTGAAGCGTTGCCGCGTTCAGAAACGGCAGATCGCAGGCAAGCACCAGCCAAGCGGTTTGCGGCTGTGCTTGCAGCGCCGCCAGAATCCCGCCGATTGGACCTGCATCCGGCAGCTGATCGACGACGCATGGATGGCCGATCCGCTGCGGATCGTTTAATTGATCGGCCCGCACTGAAAGGAAAGTGCTGACCACCAGTGGTTCAAGAAGCGCCAGAGCCCGCGCCAGTTGCGGCCGGCCGGCGTATTCGAGCGCCGCTTTGTCTCGTTGCATCCGCCGGCTACGACCGCCTGACAAGACCAGTCCATTGAGCACCGCGCTCATCGCGACCGACCCACGGCCCTGCGCCCGCCGGACTTGTGGATCAGACGCACCTCCAAGATACGGATCTCATGCGAGAGCGCCTTGCACATGTCGTAAATGGTGAGCGCAGCGACGGCGGCACCGGTAAGCGCTTCCATTTCGACCCCAGTCTTGTGATGGGTCTCGACCCGACAAAAAACCCGTAGCTTATTGCCGGCCGCGCGCGTAACGGTGATTTTGCAGTCCTCGATCGGCAGTGGGTGGCAGAAAGGGATGATGTCGGACGTGCGTTTGGCCGCCTGCACTCCGGCAATGATCGCCGTGTCGAACACTGGCCCCTTGGCGCTGCGGTGTCCGCTGGCGCGCAACGCTCGTGCTACCACCGCCGGGAGCGCCACGTGAGCCTCTGCCTCGGCAATGCGATGCGTGACCTCCTTCGCACCCACACCCACCATAGTCGGTCGGAGTCTTGCATCCAAGTGATTAAGGCTCGCTTTGGAACTGCGCTTAGCCATGCCGCTTAACCGCCGACGTGATTCATTTCGACGCGCGCCGCACCGTGCAGGTCAACGCGACCACGCAATTCACTGTAGCGATCATCTCGCTGCAGCCAACACTGACGAATCGCTTCCAGCAATTCCTCATCGCTCGCTCCGGCGCGCAGTGGTGCCCGTAGATCCAGTCCCCGAGTCGCGAACAAGCAAGTGTAGAGCACGCCGTCAGACGACAGGCGGGCGCGCGAACAATCGCCGCAAAAAGGCTGCGATACCGAGGAGATAAATCCCACTTCGCCCTGTCCGTCCGCGTAAGCATGGCGCTCAGCGACCTCGCCGACAAAGTCACGCTCGAGCGGCGTAAGCCGCCAGCGCTCACTCACCATGTGCAGCAGTTCCCGCGAAGGCACCACTTGCTCGAGCCGCCACTCATTGCGGTTTCCAACATCCATATACTCAATCAGGCGCACCGTAACGCCTGCGCCCCGAAAACGTTCCAGAAGCGGCAGCACGGTATGATCATTCACTCCGCGCTGCACCACCGCGTTGACTTTTATCGGCATCAGGCCCGCGCGCTGTGCGGCGCTGATGCCGTCAAGCACTTCAGCCGGACTACCCAACTCGCCGGACATGCGTGCGAACACCGCCGGATCGAGGCTGTCGAGGCTGACTGTCACACGCTGCAAACCTGCCGCCCGCAGCTCGGCAGCGTGCTGGGCCAGCAATATTCCGTTGGTGGTGAGCGCCACGTCCTCCACGCCGGAAAGGGAGGTCAGGTCGCCGATGAGATCGGCAAGTCCGGCGCGCAGCAGCGGTTCGCCGCCGGTGATGCGGAGTTTACGTACACCCAGTTGCACGAACAGGCGCCCGAGCCGCACGATTTCTTCAAAGCTCAGGCGCTGAGACGACTTTAGAAATCGATAGTGCTCGTGGTATCGCTCCCGCGGCATGCAATAGGGGCATCGGAAATTACAACGGTCGGTCACCGAAATGCGCAGATCGCGTAACGGACGCCCGAGCGTGTCTCGCGGCCTGCGGGGCTGGAGGGTGGTCAAGGCTGCCGAATGTAGGGAGGGCATATTGCTACCAGCGATACAGTCGAGTGAGAAAGCCCTTGTTTAGGCTGGCGGGACCCGGGGGCAACTCGACAAAACCGTCCGTCAGAGCAAGTCCCGTAAAATCCCCGGACCCGTTGGTCGGGCAGGGCGTAGCCCAGGGCCGACCCCAGTCATCGTGCGTCACTTTGACCGGCATAAACCCGGTCAGCGCGGGCTCCCATTCCAGCGCCGTCGCCAGCGCTATTCGCTCAAAGCTCGCGGTGCGCACGCCCATAGCCGCATACAGCGCTGGCAATACATAGCGCGACAGGCACACCAAGGTCGACACCGGATTGCCGGGTAGCGCAAATACTGCGCGGCCCTCATGGGTCGTGCCGAACCACATTGGTCGCCCAGGCCGCTGTGCGACGCCGTGCAGTACACGTTGAACCCCGAGCGCCTCGAGGGCCTTAGGCACCAGATCGAACTTTCCCATAGACACGCCCCCCGAAAGCACCAGCACTTCGTGAGTGCGCAAATGTCGGCTCAGTCTTTCGTGCAGTTCGCCGACTTCATCGTTGATGTGGTCTTCCGAGACGCGCTGGAAGCCGTGCTCGCGCAACGCGGCGGCGACGGCGTACGCGTTGGAGCGGCGAATTTGGTGAGGAGCGATGGGCTCACCGGGTTCGACCAGTTCGCTGCCAGTCGAAATCACGATGATCGAGGGCTGTCCGCTTACCCGTAGCCGCGCCATGCCCGCCGAGGCTGCGACGGCGATCTCGGGCGCGTGCAACATCGTGCCGCTGGCAAGCAATAGCGCGCCCTGTCGTTGATCGCTTGCGCGCCGGTGTACATTCTTCCAGGGGGTGGCCACCGCTTCCAAATCAACCTGTGCCGTACCGTCGTCGATGCGCACGCGCTCAATTGGAATCACGCAGTCGCAGCCCAGGGGTAACACCGCACCAGTCATGATTTCGATGCAATGCTCAGGGTCGCGAAGCGTCAGCGGCGGCTCGCCGGCCGCTTGCGTGGCCTGGACCCGGAATCGCCGCAGGTTTGCCTCGGCCGCGCTGGTAGCGATGGCAATGCCATCCATGCTGACTCGATCAAATGGCGGCTGGTCGCGCTCAGCGTAAACGTTCTCACGCAGCACTGCCCCGGCGCACTGGGCCACTGGCAACGACTCGATTGGCAGGCAAACGAGGTGCTCGTCGATCAGTCGGCCTGCGGCGGAGGGGTCCAGTTCGGTCACGACTTTCAACCTGCTAAAGAAGACCTCAGATAGTACATCGGCTAATGGCGATTGGTGCCTAAGGGTGGTTCATGACACCATTGGCACCCCAAAAGGCGCCCGTAGCTCAGTTGGATAGAGCACCTGGCTTCGAACCAGGTGGTCGGCGGTTCGAATCCGTCCGGGCGCGCCAATCAATTCGGGTCCTTTCCGGGGACATCGCTGACGGTTTATACCGGAGACATGATTGACACTTTAGCAGTAAAGGGATTTGGAGCACATTCGACACGCCCGGACTGGTGATCGAAGAAGCCCAGATCGTAGTGCATGAAGGTGATCATCC
>JBBQTF010000034.1:0-32569 GCA_038234675.1 Steroidobacterales bacterium | reverse complement strand
ACCTGAAGAGAAAGCTTATGCGCTATATCCGCCACTACAACAAAGCTCCCAAAACCGTAAAGTGGAAGTACTTCGATCCCACAAAAAGAATTACTCCTCAATCAGTTGTTACGGGCCACTAGAGGTAGCCGAAGGCTCCATTCGGAGCCTTGTAGCGCTGGAACGTACACTCCGGTATGGCCATCCTTAAACCAAGCGAGTAAACGTAGTGCTTCTACCGGATACTGAGCCTCGGTGAATCGATCTGCTGCCTCGATGAACGCGTCAGCTCTACGGTGCCATTCAGGATTGAGGGCAGCCGTTGCGCCATCAGGATGCGTTTTCTCGGCAAATCTGCAGAGTCTTTCAGCCTCTTGGCTTCGAGACTTGAAGGGTGCGGTCGGCAGAGGACTACTCTCCGACTCCGAACGGGCAGTAATGGTGCCAAGCGTGGCCGCTCCGATTACCATAGCAGCTGCAAAATCGCGCCGGCTCCACGATGGCAGTCTTCCCAACGACTCGGCGCAGTCCAACCGGATTCTCGGCCGCGATATCTTTGAGTCAATCATGGGCTGATCTCCGATGTGCAATTACCCAGCACTGCCTGAGCGGTCGTCCACTTTGCCTCTCGTGACTGACCGTTATCAAGCATTTTAATGGACCGCATTGGGCAGACTTCCTCCGCCCGTCGCGTTTGATCTCGGGAGCTAGAAGCCGCT
This sequence comes from Steroidobacterales bacterium, assembly GCA_038234675.1. Taxonomy (GTDB): domain Bacteria; phylum Pseudomonadota; class Gammaproteobacteria; order Steroidobacterales; family Steroidobacteraceae; genus FEN-1191. The sequence continues at coordinate 31,871 of JBBQTF010000034.1, read as the reverse complement.
AGATTGTCACGTCACTGCATAACCCACCGTTACCTATCAGCACCTTGCAGCAGACAATTAGCGACGGTAGGTGACGCTGGGTCACCGTGGGTGACGGGGGAGTCACTCACTGAGGTTTGATGCCAGCGGCTTTGACGACCCGCGCGACTCTTTCACTCTCGGCCAGTACAAATCGGGCGAATTCGGGCTGCGTCATGCTCATCGGATCGGCGGCTCACGTTTCGGGCAAGTTCATCTTCCGCAGTAGTGCTTTGTAGCGTGGATCGCCGCGCAGCGGCGCAAGCTTGGGTTCATCCCTGAACTTATGACCGATTAGCAGGTCGCGTTGGTCGACTGCTCTCTCGAGCCAAGTGAACGCCTGGTCGCGCTCGCCACGAAATTCGTGCGCGATCGCGATGTTGGTCGGCGCTTCGCTTCCTACAACCCGTGTCGCGCGGGCGATTGCCGCGTCGGATTCCGCCTTGCGGCCTAGCGCGTGGTAGGCCAGAGCGAGGCCGGTATCGCGCGCGCTGGCTTGTTCAGCCAGCATTTCCCTGAGCGCCGCCTCCGGCCGGCCACGCAGCAGAAAAATCTGACCTAGATACCAGTGATTGCCCGAGAATGTTGGGCTGAGCTCGGCACTGGTGCGTATGGCTCGCTCCGCCGCGTCGAGATCTCCGATGAGATAGTCAATGATGCCGCCGTTCTGGTAGGTGTCCGGGTTGAGCGGGTCAAGCGATACCGAATTATTTTGCAGACGCCGAGCCAATTCGTGTTGGCCCAGGTCGAAGGCCAGCCACGAGGTATTGTAAAGGGCCACTGGATCGCGCGAATTAAGGGCAATCGCCTTGCGCTATTCTTCATTTGCGGCGGGCCAGTTGTACTCGTAGGTCGCATGTTGCAAGCCCAAAACGGCGTGCGCCAGTGATAAGCGCTGCATCGGTCCCTTGAAGCAGTCGCTTGAAGGGACGCGATGAGAACGACCACGCCCGTCTAGGGGTGGGGCCTTCGCCCCGGTTTTTTGGCATTGGGGGCATAATTTGTCGGGGTGATGAATCGTACAGATGACTCAGTCTCCAGGATGGATCCAAATACCCATTGGGAAGCCGCTCGCAACGCTCCTAGAGACCCCCAAGTGGGGCGACATTGAGATCGGAGGAGGAGCCGTTTGGACCAGCTATTTCGCGGTCACTGTTCGCGCCCCAGCTGCGGGTCAGGACTCCAGCCAAAAGGAACACAACGGCGGTCCACTGGAGAGTCACGCGCCACGTCGCTACCGACCTACACGGACATTGAGTCCTGTGGACGTCCCCCTCGCAGTTGTCACGCCGTTTATCATAAGCTTCAGATACACACTCACCACTGATTTGCCCGAGAGCAGACATCGACGGCCGTCCGGATCGGGCACTGAGCCGCTTTTCGCCCTATCTCCAACACCGCCGATCCAGTTCCAGCTGGTCCAAGCGCGTTAATCCAACAGCTCACCCGCCGCCGCAAGCTGTTCGCCCGGTACGGGCTCCATCGCTTTATCGTTAAGGCGTCGCGAGGATATTTCCAGGGCACAACGCGAGCGTTGCTGCAAACATTTGAATCGACACGGCTAAGTGTACTTTTCTCTTGCGGTGTTTATGGGGCATCCGCGTTCGCGCTCAGTGCGAGAACAACGGCAAATATCGACCGCGCTCATTTGCGTGCAGCAACAGTAATCGGCATCATGACCAGCGCTCCGAAGAGACGCGCCGCAACCTGCATCTCGACATACCCCGGGCGATCAGACTGGTATTCCACGTCGCGGGTTGAGCCGACGGTCACGGGCATGTCCGCACTCGTCACCGCCCGCTGTGCCGCGGGTGTGTCTACGGCGTCCTGCGCGATGACTTTCCACTGCACAGGCAGTTCCTGGCTCACTAGCCTGACCCGAAGGTCCGACTCATCGGTCGTGATATTAATGAGCCGGAACCGGTAGCGGGTGCCGGTTCTCAGTTCGAGCGGAACAGGCTCGGGCGAGCCGTTTACGAGCAGCATCGGCCCGAACGGCGCGTAGTCGCCGATACCGAAGACTAGAGTCTTGTCGTGTTCGGCGTCATATTTCTCACCCGGCTCCAGCACGATCAACGGCCCGTACACGCCGTTCGTCAGCTGGGCCGTGTCGTGCCAGTGCGTGTGATAGATGAACGTGCCCGCGCGCGGTGGCGTCATGCGCGCGATGAAAGAAGATCCGGGTTCGATGGCCGGCGTGGTCTTCTGCCCTGAACCGGTCCAGCCCGGAACGCCGTCGTAATAGCTCTCGAGCTCGATGCCGTGCCAATGGATCGCGGTCGGATTCTTCGTCAGGTTCCGGACGTCGATCTCCGTCGCCTCTCCGCGGGTGAGCACGATCGGCGGGCCGAGCAGGACAGGATCATGGCTGTTGCCGGTCTGTGCCGGCGTGAGCGGGTCATTCACCTCGAGCCGGTACAGCGGAATCTTGTCGGGATTCTCGGCTATCACGAGCTGCAATCTGTGCGGGGCTCTTGCCGCGACGGCCGCCGGAACGGGCGCGGGGGCAGCGCCTGGCCGTACGGTGATGCCGATTACGAGACCGCCCATGCCGCCGGCCTGATCATGCTCTGCATGAATGGCGGGCTGTGCACCCTTGGGATGCAGCGCCGCTGGCACAGACATGTGGACGGTCATGTGACAGTGGAACAGCCAGTTCCCGGCGCGCTCCGGGACCCAGGTCATATCGAACACGTGGCCGGGGTCTACCAGCTCGGTGACTTTCTGGCGCCGCTGATCGTCAGGGTAACGCTGATAGCGTTCGCCGTCGCCATCTCCGTCCACCGCGAAATAGAAGCCATGCAGGTGCATCGCGTGCGGGTCGAAGGTCCCGTTGATCACCCGCCAGTGGATCGCCTCGCCCTGGCGATAGGTGAGGTGACCGGCATACGGCCAGGACTTGCCATTGAGCGTGGCGATCTGCTGGTAATCGACCGGGTCCGCCCACAGGCCGATCACGAAGATGCGATCGTCGGGCTTCGCCCCAGGCGGGTCGACCACAAACGCCCCGGACAGGCCCGTCTCCGCGCCGATGCGATCCTTGAGGCCCTTGCCTGAAGTAGTCGCCCAGTACAAATAGGAGCCCGGATCGCCGGCCGTGAATCGCAGTTCGCGCGACTCGCCGGGAGCCAAGTGCAGCGCTGCCTGCGGATCGCCAGGATGACTGTGCAGGCCGTGGAGGTCGACCGCCATCACGAGACCGTTGCGTATCGTGGCGTGAATAAGCGTCCTTTGCGGTACGCGGATCAGCGGGCCTGAGTTCTGCGGCGCGTGGCCGGCTTCGGCGAATGCGTCGATGTCACGAAACGGGCCACCGTCATTCTCCGGATACCAGCGGCCCTCGCGAAGCTCCAGTCGCAGATCCAGGACCCCGGCGTGGAGGTGCCCCGCGGGAGTGCGGTTGTCGTTCGCGGCGATGACCGGCAATGAATCGTCTGTGGGTGCCGCGGACAGCATCAGGGGCGACAGCGCGAACCAGAAAATAACCAAGCGATGGAAATATTGCACAAGCTCTCCCTAGTCGTGATGCCAATAGCGCTCCATATCCCCAGGAACGTAAACGAAACCGACCAGGTAATCAGCACGAAGCCACTCAGCGCTTTAAACCACCCCGGCTTCTCCGGAGACTTCTTATTAAGAGTCCTGCGGCCAAGGCCACTGACTCCTTTTGTCATCATACGCCTGTTCGAACTATGCTAAAGGAAAGCCCATAATGGGCACATTCCCTCCAATCAGTTTATAAAGCCGCAATCGAGCCAAGAGCCTTCATGTGGAGTCGCCGTAGTATTCGGCAAAGCGGCCGTTCACATCGTAATGCCCAATCAGCGTGGGTGGACTACCTCGGCGATCCGCCGGCAGACCCTCGGCGGAGACATTGTGGGTTGCGCCTCGTCAAAACCGCGACTGCCGCGTCGCCTCCGCACTCACGAACTTTGACGAAAGCGAATTTCGTAGTGCATATTTGATCGCCATGGCGCCCAAGTATTTACGGATCTATCTATCAGGCGCCGCTACCACTGTTTGCGTCGCCTTCGCCGGATGTATCGGATATGGATCTGGCACGAGTAGCTCGCAAGCCGCACGGAGCCTCGAGGCGCCGGTGCCCGACTGGCTGCTTGGCGTTTGGCAGCGCCAGTGGCTCGAGGAGAACGGCGTCCGATCAAACACCCTCGACGTGCATTACCTGCAGACACCGACCGTATTTGGCGACGTCAGATTCCCGGTTGAGCGGCAATCGTTTTCGCGAGCAACATCATTTGCGGATTTGTCAGAAAGCGAGCTTCGAATGCTTGCCCGGCAGCGAGGTTTTACCGGCCGCACGCTTGTAAGCGGTGGCGTAGCTACTTGGGGTCACGAGATCAGCTTTCAGCCACCGGACGGAACAACCGATACCGGCCGCCTGGAGCGCGCAAGCGACGGAATATTGTATGAGCACGGACTCGACGGTTCGTACACCGAGGCTTGGCAAGCAGTTCCAGGCCGAGCCGGACGCTATCTGGTCATAAGGATCGAGCGCAGTGGCCGCCTCGACCGCGTTCTCGTTGTGGCCGGGGACCACTTTTTATATGTTCGGAACCGCGCAAAGGACTTGCCGGTTGCGGAGTCTCTCGACTCACTCATCGCCTCGACGAATGCGACACGTGACCAGGTCATCGAGTACCTGGATTGCGAATTCTCAACGGGTTGGGTAATAGAAGGGCACGCGCCGTGGGTGATTGAGCGGTCGACGCTCCCGTGGCGGGAATCACACCGGCTCGACTTTATTAACGCAATCCTTCCAGCGGACCTTGCAAATGGGATGGCCAGACACAACACTGTAATCGAGCGGTGGACAATCCCCGTGAACACGCTCGGTCCTAATGAGATCAACACCCTTTTGGGGACTATCCCAAGCGGATGACCGCTTTGTCTGCGTTGCCCGGCGCGCACGTTGCGAATCGTTTCACTCTGACCCACCTGGTCCAGATTACTGCCCGATAACAGCCATTGCTGACAGTCAACTTTGGTCACATTTCTGCCACTCGTCGCGTTCAATCTCGAGAGCTTGAAGCCGCTAGTCAATTGCTGCCGTCGGATTTGGAGGTACGCCCCTTGGGCAGGTGGATACGGAGAGGAGGAGGCGCTCGGTGCCCACTTTGCTGACCAACCCACCGTCCCCTACGGTAACTCAGGGTCCTACCGTCGCCGATTGCCTGCTGCAAGGCGCTTAAAGGTAACGGTGGGTGATGCGCAACGCATAATCCAGTACGGGTGCGAGAGGACCTCGCGGGCTGCGTAGAGAAACGGTAGACAACCGATGCGAAGCCAGCGGCCCCGACGCAGATCTCCTCCGGCACTGGTCACACGAGTTATCAACAGGCTGCACGTTTACAGTCTTTATGTGTAGGAGGAGAATTCTCAGTGCGCCGCTGTGTTCCATAGATATGTGCCCGAGAAAACTGGTTGCCGACTATGTAGACGAGAACAATATGCAAGCGAATTTCCGTACAGTGCAAGTCATGGTCGGCGTGATCGCCGGTTCTTTTATGCTGGGAGAAAATCAGGGAGCTTTGGCCGCCCCGGATACCTGGCCAAGTAGCAAAGCCAGCGAGACATTAAGGAGCTGAAGTTCATGTGGACTTTCCGTCCTGACAACCGCATCACGGAGCACTCGGTCCGCTTCGGCACGGCGGACGGGGAATGGACGGCCGTGATGGGTTTCCTGGATGGCACCTTTACCAAGCCCATTTTGTTGCCGAATGGTACTGTCATTGAGCCAACGGGCAAGGCATACCATCTTCCCATGGCGACTCTCGGTCACTGGAATAAGGAAGGGACCATGTCTGAGGAATACTTATTCTCGGATAACGCGACTCTGATGCAGCAGATTGGTGCTGGTAAATAGTTGGCAGGTTCGATTCTCTGCCAGCTAGCGCAAGTCGAAATTCAGGCAGCGATCTCATTCAACGAGCGCAATCTGGCGCTGCCCGCCACCGTCCTCTGACCGTTCCTGATGCCTCTGTTGAACTCTGATGTCCGCTTCCGAGCCATGAGCTGGCATAGAAGGGGAACGATCAATTTAGCGAAAGCGGTCAGCCGCAATTGGCCTGTCAAAATCCCGCGTCCGCCGTTCACATCACTGTCAGTCCGGAAATTTAAGCGCCCGCTCGATGGCTTGAAAACGGGGTTCCTTGCGCACGGGATCGAGGAGCGGATCAGTCTTTGTGTACACCAAACCCGGGTCCCCCAACCGCATGGCCTTCTCCAGCCACTCCAAAGCGCTTTGCTATTTCCCCATTGCGCGTAGATTTCGGCGTACTGATACGCGGCTGAATCGCCTCCGCTTTGTCTTAACTTTGCTAGGGCGGCGCCGGCGTCCCCATGACGACCGAGCCTGTCATAGACTAGCGTCTGACACATCTCGCTGCGGAAGTTATCGGGCCTCGCCTCGCAAGAAGACCGCGCCAGAGGAAGGTTACCCGCCAAGTAATACGTGAGGCCCCGCAATGCGTAGGATTCGGCCGCGTGTTCGGGATCCACATCGATCGAGGCTTGATAAGCCGCAATCGCTTCGCCGTAGCGACGTGCGAAGCGCAGCGCATCACCCAGCGCGCGGTGGCTTAGCGGGCTGAGCGGGTCGAGCGCGGCGCCGTGCCGCGCGTAGGAGATCGCGGTCTCAGCGCGCCCCAGATAGGCTGCCAGAAGACTGCAGTAATATAGGACCCGATCGGTGCCCGGCGCGAGGGCGAGGGCGCGAGCGCACGCCTGATCACCAGCTTCAAAGTGCAGCAATCCGGCCTCGAGCCAACTCAAGGCAACGTACCCGTCCGCGAGACCAGGGGCAAGCGCAATGGCACGTTCGGCGTCCATACGGGCTTTTTTCCCCAGTGGCTGCTGGAGCCACTGAGTACTATTGGCAAGGCAATCCAAAGTCAAAAGCGCGCGGTCGGCATACGCTAAAGCGTAGCTGGAGTCGATTGCTATGGCTGCGCTGAATGCATCGACAGGTTCACTGCACTCCATCGGTGTAATAGCTCTGGCTATGCGGGCAAGCTTGAGGCCCCGCAGATACGCATCGAATGCGGCCGAGTTGCGTGTGCCGCCGAGCTCGGTTTTCACGGCCACATCGCCGAGCAAAGTCACTTTGAGGGCGCTGGCGACGGCATTGGCAATCTCGGTTTGGACCTTCAACACATCACCGATATCCCGGTCGTAGGTTTGCGACCAGAGATGAAACCCGGTGACGCCATTGACCAATTGCGCGGTGATGCGCACAGTGTGCGCGGATCGGCGCACGCTTCCCTCAAGGACCGCCCCGACACCGAGCTTGTGCGCGACGGTGGTAATGTCAGGGTGCTCCCCCTGGAAGGAAAACGATGAGGTGCGGGCCACTACTTGCAACTCATTGATGCGCGCCAGAGAATTCAGCAACTCCTCCGTCAGACCTTGCGAGAAGTATTCCTGCTCCTTGTCGCCGCTCATGTTCACGAACGGCAGCACGGCGATAGAGTGGGGTGGCGGGGTGAAGGCCGCAGCGGTGGGCGCAATTTGTGACACAGCCTTGGGCGTCATCAGCCGCCACGCCTGCCACCTGCCCACCACGAGTGCCAGCACGCCCACGGCCACCACGACCATCCAACGGTGCGAGGTCTGCTTCGGTCGAGCGATGGGGGCCAGCCCTGAGGCCGAGTGCGGCTTTGCAGCGCTCGCCCCACCGAGCAGCACCCTCACCCGATCACAAAACACCGCCGGAGTCTCTCCACCTGGCAGTCGAGTCCACTGCACTCTAAAGAACGATTCGGGAACATCCGCCCCGCTGTCGGGCGTTTTGTCGATACACACTGGAGCGATGAACGCCCTGTTGCGCGATACCATGTGTGTACGCTGGTCGGCGAGATCCCACTCGAGCCGGAAGTAACCTTCCGGCCGTTCCTGGGTGTGTTGCGAAATAATCGGCACGAAAAGCGCGCAATCCCGGATCTGTCGACGGATCTGCTGATCCCAGGCATCGCCACCCCGCAGCTCGCTCTGGTCGAACCAGACCTCGACCCCCGCGGTCCGCAGCGCATCGCAGATCCGCCGCGCCGCCGCGGCATCTTGCGAGGCATAGCTGAGAAATACAGCACGCGACGGCTCAGCCATTGATTCTTCGCTCCCCTGCCGCAAGCCTCAGCAGCCCGGTGATGGGCACGCTAGGCGTCGTCTCAGATCGTAGCCTATCGAGCTATCAGTGTCCGCTTCGCCAGCTACCAACGGCGGCTGTCGGCGAACCGCAACTTCCGCAAGGGGCACATTTCGGCCGTTCGTGACGCTCGATTCCGAAGGGCGAAACCCCTAATTGTTCTTTACCGTCCAATTGGTTCCTACGCTTGCAGGGAAGCATTCGCTCTCGCGAGTTCGCAGCCGCCAATTGTCACCCCTATCCGACTTATAGGTACGCTCTTGGGTAACTGACACAGATTGAAAAGGTCAACCGGCGCCCACCTTGTTGCCCCTCCACCGTCACCCGCCTTAACCCAGCGTCAGCTACCGTTGCCAATTCTGTGCGCAAGGCGCTGATAGGTAATGTTAGGTGACGCAGGACGCGTAAACCGGTAGGTCAGTCGCGACTAGCGATTCGGTTTTTCGTAAGTCAAATAATACGGTGTGATGATGCCTCCAGGATTTTTAGGCCCACCTCTGATATGCCCTGCCACACGCCGACACTTGGAGCGACTCGATAACATCCCGTGCAGGGCGCGGAATTTCACGGGGTTCTCGTGAGTAGCCCTTGTTCGACCAGCGCCGGCGGATGCCGGTGGTGGGTTGCCTGCTCGTAGGCGTACGCGTAACCAAGCAGCTCACCATCCCGCCAGGGTCGCGTCGAGATCTCCAGCCCGAACGGCAGACCGCCCGGATAAAACCCACCCACGACAACCACGGCTGGGACCCCCAGCATGTTGACCCAACTCGTGTCGGAATGCGGCCCACCGCTCAAGCCCCCGTCCTGCGCCATCGTCTCGTCCAAAGGCGGCATTTGGATTGCCGGGTACACGTAGCCGTCGAGATGCAGCCGGTCCATCGTTTCCAGGTACACGTCCATAGTTCGCTTGCGCGGTGCGAAGTAATTCGCCTCCGCCTCCGGGTCAGTTTCAATATCCCGCTGCCTGATCATCAGATCACCGAATTGCGCATATGTAGTCTCCGTACCTATGTTGGCCTGCCCGAGGGGTTGGCCTACGGCAGTCTGGTATTCCACCGCCGAGTGATATTGCCCGGACCCAAACGCCTTCAGAAAATGATCCGTGCCCTCCTTCACATATGGATACGTCGCGACACGAATAGCCATGTTCCCAAAACTGTCGGGTAACACGGTATCGTCCATCACTATTGTCGCTCCGGCCGCCCGCAGCTCATCTATGGACTTCAGGAAAGCGACATGCGTCGCCGGGTCTAGCAGGACGGCCTGGGCAGCGGCCTGTTTGGCGGCGAGCAAATCCGGCACGATCGCCGGCACGCCGTGGAACGGCGGTCCGACGCCATGCAGGATGAACGCGGGCACGCCGAAGCGCTTGCCCTTCAAAGCATCGGCCTTGAGGTACTGAGTGTATGGACCTGGTTGTGCTTTCGCCGTGGATTGCAGCGTCGGAGCATCGAGCGGGTCGGGACCGGCCATCACGGACAGCGCGATGGCCACGTCGGTAACGTTGCGCGCGATAGGACCGGTATTGTCGAGTAGCCAATCGAGTGGCGCGATCCCGGCGATGCTGACCAGCCCGCGTGTAGGGAACATGCCCACAACACCGCTCGTCGCCGAGGGCATCCGGATGGAGTTGCCGGTATCCGTCCCGGTACCGAGCACCGCCATGTTGGAGGTCACCGCCGTGACTGTACCGCCTGACGAGCCGCCAGGTGAAAAACGGACGTCGTAGGCATTGCCGGTGCGGCCGAAAGAGCTGCTGCGGTTGGTGTCCGAATTAGCAAAATCCGGCATGTTCGTATGGCCGATAAGGACGGCCCCCGCCGCACGCAACTTCGCGACCACGGTTGCGTCGCGCGGCGCGATAAGTTCGTGACCGGAGATCGTATAGCCGTCCCAACCATTGGTGGTGATCTGGCCTTCGATGCTGGTATTGGCTTTGATGACGATTGGCACGCCCCATAGCGGACCGTGCTCGCCGGGCCGGCCAGCCTCGGCATCCTCTCGGGATGCTGTGTCGAGCGCCTGCTGCTCCAGTACCTGCTCGATGGCCCTGTAGATCCCGTTGTAGTGGCGAATCCTGGCCAGATGCCACTGAACGACCTGCGTCACCGTGTATTTGTGTTCGGCGTAATAGCGCTCGAGCTGAGGGACTGTCACCTCAAAAAGATCGCGATCGATTGCGCTCGCAGCGAGAATTGGTGGCGCCGCTGCGGACGGCTCGGCAGATGCGATCGCTAGAAAGCAGAAAACTGTGGGAAGCAGGACGTGGTTCTTATGCATGATTGGAAGCTCCGATTCGCAGAACAGTGAAGTACGCGCACACTCGTGCGGGAAAGCAGAATAATCCACACAGGCGGGCGGCACTCATCTAAGTCCGCTTACTATGAAGAGATGCCTTTTTGCGGCCCTCCGGTCCACACCCGATCACGTCGGGTGACGCTGGCTCAGTGCCCGAACACCCTGAAAATCCGCGTGTCGGTGGTTCCATCCCACCCCTGGCCACCATTTAAATCAGGTCAGGTCTATTTCAGTCACATAGGTAGCGGTTTAGATTGCCGATATAAAGTGTCACCTATCGATCAGAAACGGCATAAAAGTCTATTCCGAAGGAGCGGCTATTTGGTACGGCGGTTACTTGATCCAAAGCGGACGATTTGTGCTGAGCGCCAGTGGATCGCGGCAGCAGTCGGAAGAGTTGCGCCATCGCTACTGTCCCATCCTTCAGACTGGAAGTGGGCGTCCAATGAGGGAGCCGGTTAGTCAACGTCCCGCGCCAGGCCCTAATGAGTACCGTAGCGTGATGTAGCAGTCCCTCTTTCAACGAGCCAATCCTCTGGGCGGCTGGGCGGTAGGTGTCGCGCATAGTAAGCGTAGAGTGGCAGGCCAAGCGCGACTACGCCCAGCCCTGCCAACGCGCGGCCCGGCGTTGCGAGTAACGTGTTGATCATCAAGTAGGCCGTGGCCGCGAGGAATAGGGCAGGCATGACCGGATAGCCCCACACCCGGTACGGCCGCACCACATCGGGCAGTGTACGGCGCAAAACATAAATCGAAGCAACCGCCAAGCCGTTGAATAGCAATAGCATGAACACAATCATGTCCGTTAGAACGTCAAAGGTTCCAGAAAATGCAAAACCCGCGGCGCAAGCTCCCAAGAAAATGACCGCGTGTGTGGGTACGCGCGCGCGCGGCGAGACCGTCGCGAACGTGCGCGGGAGGAGGCCGTCGCGGGCCATCGCGAATGGGACGCGGGCCACGGACAGGATCGTCGAGTGGAGTCCACCAAAAGTGGAAAACATCAGCCCGACCGTCAGCAGAGAGGCACCCCCCGCGCCGAGCATCCGCGCCATTACCGCTCCGGCTACCGAGGAGGTTTCTGGCACGCTCGCCACAGCTTCCGGGCTCAGAGCATAGAAATAGCCAGCATTGACGAGAAGGTAGAGTCCGATGATGAGCACGCTGCCGCCTATAAGGGCGCGAGGCAGCGTGCGACCCGGCTCGTGCACCTCCTCAGCAACAAAGCTCACTGTCGCCCAACCGTTGTATCCCCATAACGCGCCAATGACGGCAGCCCCAAAGCCGGTCGCCCCAAGTTTCGCACCCGTGGGGACACCCTCGCAGGCCCCGGCCGCACCGCTTGATGCGTAGTGCGCCCATGAGCCGTCTCCGAACAAAAAAGCAGCGATACCGATTCCGGCCACGAGCAACACCTTCAAAGACGTGATGATCGTAGCGAGAAGCCCATTGACATGCATCGACGCGAGGTTCAGCAGCGTCACGATCACGATCGTGACTACCGTGAGTAACAGAACCTGCGTAGATGAAAGCCTCCCCCCCAAGAGGTCATTCAAAAAGATGATGAACCCGATAGCGATGGCCGCTGCGCTTCCGGCCCCGTCGAGGAGCGTCTCCATCCAACCGTAGAGGAATGCCCAGACTCGCCCGAACGCCGACCCGATAAAATTGTACTGTCCTCCCGCGCGAGGCATCATGGCACTCAGTTCTGCAAAGGTGAGCGCTCCGGCAAGCGTGAAAACCCCTGCCACGATGTATGCCATTAACACCGTCCATGGCTTGCCCACGTTGCAGGTCATGACTCGCGCTTTGAAGAACACGCCTGTGCCAATGACGTTGGTTAAGATGAGGGCCGCCGCTGGGACGAGTGTCAGCCCCCTAACGAGAGATGCAGAAACACGCGCCCCCGATACTGAACTCATTGTGGATCTCCCTTTCGCGCGGCAGGGGCCGTCGCCTTCTTCTCCGGTGGATGTTAACCTGATTTCCTTGCTCACCCGCGCACTCAACAGGTCGAATCTACGCCTACTCCCATTGTCGCCCAGCATAGAGTTCATAGCGGCATCATCAATTACTCACTTCGCACAGGCACGAGAACTCATGGTCATGCTAACTATTTACCTAGTGTGGGGAGCGGGCTGGTAAGTTCGGGCTCGATGCGGCGCTGGTGAAAAGCTTTTGTTAAGGCAAGAGGGATTGGGAGCTGGCTGGTGATTTGGGAACTACGGAAGGGCCATTGTTGCTCGCACTGGAAGATGGCCCTGAGGGTGCGGTGCGTTCGGTAGATTGAGTTCGGGAACATGCGAGTTGAAGCGCCTTTACGTGTGCAGGTCCTACCGGGACCGATGCATCATTGCGCGCACATCGTCGCTGCCTTGATCGACGAAGCACCTCGGGCGAACTATCACTCGATTCGGCTCGAGACTGTTACCTTTATGAGCGGCCCTATTGCCTTGTATCGGACCTTGGGCTGCAGAGGGTGCGATCCGTACAACGATTCGGGAAGTCTTTCGTACGATCATGGTGTCTATGGATTTCGAGCTTTGATCCATGCAATGATGAATCCGCGCGGTGTCGCCGTCCGCTTCGAGCACATTTCTGCTCGTCGCGGTGTTGGCTTCCAAGAAGCCGAGGCTCTTCAGGAAATCTAGGTGGAAAGGGCAACTGGTGCGCACTTTGGTGTTCAATCCACCGTCACCCACCATCAATTACCGTCGCCAATTCTTTTTTGTAAGGTGCTGTTGGGTGACAGTGGGTGACGCAGAGCGCCTAAACCACTAGGACTGAAAAATCCGCGTGTCGGTGGCAATTCCACCCTTGGCGTACATTTGAACTATCGCGACTTTAAGGGCAGCCGTTGCTACCTGACCCGAGGGTCCGCGAGCGCCGATTTGCGACCGTCGCGGTTTGACCCTTCGCGAATCCACGGTGCACAAGAGCCGCGCGAGCAGGTGCAGCGGGAGTTTTGACGCAAAATTGGCTGAAAGTCTGAAACTGGCGGTTTCAGTCTTCACTTCTGGCCGGTAGCGACCCGAGGGGCCCAATTGAAGCGGATTTGATCGAGGCCGACTCCGCCCCGAAACCCACCAACCGGCGCACGATCCGGCTGTGGCATGCTTGCACGGATGTTTACGTTTCGAATCCGCGGGCGATGGTGGTGGGGAGCGATTGCCGCGGCGCTGTTCGTAAGCCTGGCCGCGCTGTTGCTGAGACCAACGCTCGAGCGCGCGGTGCGTGCGCGGATTGAGTCCGCGGCCGTGCGCCATGGCATGGTTGCCCGAATCGGACTGGTCCACGTCGGTGTCTGGCCTTTGCTGCGACTGGAGGGGTTCGATCTTGACCTCGGTCATGGCGTGCGACTGCATGCCGACATGATCGCGGCCACGTGGCCCGGCCGCTTGCGACTCGCAGTACGCGCCGCCGTTCTCGCGGGCCCAGCAGGGCTCAGGGCCAGCTCGCCGGCCACTGCCTGGGACATCGCGGGCATTCTCGGGGAGGACCTCCGGCTCACGCTGGCGGAGCCTCAATCCGGCCTCTCAATCCGCAAGCTGGCGGATCCGGTGGGCAGCGCGTGGAACGTCGAGGCACGTGGGCTCGACGTCGGCCGTCTGCTCGATGTGCGGCGCGACGCCCACCCGCTGCTCGAGGGTGGTATCGCGGACGGCCGAGTGGATCTTCAGGCCAGCACCGACGCGCTCCGTTTCCGCGTCGACATGGGCGCGCGCGGCGCGCGCTTGGGAGCGCTAGCGGATAACGCGGCCGACGAACCGCAGCTCGGCGATCCGACGGACGTGACCATACGTTTCGATGGTGCCTGGCGGCGGGCCGGGGGGACGATCGAGATCCCCGAGGTCCACGTGACGGTGGCCGGTGCGGCCCTGTCGGGCTCGCTCGCGCTGCGCGATCTCGATACCGATCCGGTGGTCGATCTCGCACTCGGCGTGCGGCGGCTAGACTTCGCGCAACTGCTGGGTACATCAGGCCTCGCGGTGCCTGAAAGCTTGGAAATGACGCCCGGCGGTGGCCATGACCTTGGCTCGGCCTCGATCGACGTGCGGATACGGGGGCGTCCGGCGGACCCTGCCTCGCTTTCGGTGAGTCAGAAGATCGACTTCAGGCCGCCTCGCCAGATGCCGCCGGCGATCGTCCGCCTGCGCGGCGAATTCGTCTTCAGCGCCGATGACGGGCCCGAACCGCATCGCCCCATGGACGTTTCGCCCGCATCCCCCGACTTCATCGCCCTGCGCGACGTTCCGCCGCTTTTCGTGCGCACTCTGCTGCTTGCCGAAGACGCCGACTTCTATGGGCATCGCGGCATCGACCTGCGCGAGTTACCCACCGCGCTGCTCACCAACTGGTCGCGCGGCGGCGCCGCGCGCGGCGCGTCGACAATCACTCAGCAGCTGGCCAAAAACCTGTTCTTGTCGCGCGACAAGCAGCTCGGACGTAAGTTGCAGGAACTGGCAATCACGTTCCTACTTGAGTCGGCACTTAGCAAGGATCGCATCCTCGAGATTTACCTGAACATCATCGAATGGGGACCGGGCCTGCATGGCCTACGGGCCGCGGCCCGCAAATATTTCGGTCGCGAACCCCGGGCGCTGACGCCGGCGGAGATGGCATTTTTGGTCGCGATCATCCCCGGGCCAATTAAGTACCAGAGTTCATTTGCGCACGGCGCGCCGGGGCCGGGGCTGCGCTCGCTGATCGACGACCTGCTGACGAAGCTACGGTCGGTGGATGCGATCGACGAGGAGCAATATCGGCAAGCGCTCGGCGAACTCATCGTTATAGCCGGCGAGAGGCCGCCCGGATGATCGGCGGCGAATGCAACCGTCAGGGAGAGAGTCGACACAGTGGCCCTTTTTGGTACGGTTCAGGATCGTTTGGTCCTCTCGTTAGCGTCATGTCTGGGGTCATACTGTTGCGTTGTTTAGTGCGCCACGACATGAAGTCGAACGCCTCGTCATTCCATGGAGAGCACCAGTGGCCACTTGGTGCCCAACCCACCGTCACCTACGGTAACCCAGCGCCACCTACCGTCGCCTCGTACCTGCTGTAAGGAGCTGATAGGTAACGGTGGATGACGCAAGACGCCTAAAGCAGTGGAAGTGAGAATCCCCGTGTCGGCGGTTAAATTCCGCCCCTGACCAGCAAATTCATTTAGTTACAAGAGCGCTGCTGCGCAATTCCGCCGAGGGTGCGTGCGTACTGGCTCCACGGCTCAGCGACACCATTGCGATTGTCTGCGCAATGGTTACACGCCCTTACCCATTGCCAACATCTCGCCGAGTTGTTCAAAATCAATTGGCTTAGTCAGATGCGTATCGAAACCCGCCAACTGAGTACGCTCACGGTCCTCCTGCTGCCCATACCCTGTTAATGCTATGACTCTAGCGTGTAATGATGGTATTCGACGAATCCGCTTTGCCACTTCAAAGCCGTCCATGCCAGGCAATCCGATATCAAGCAGGACGAAGTCCGGTGCGAAGCTCTCAATTTTTTCCATGGCTTCTATGCCCGAATGCGTCTCAAGCGTTTCATGGCCCTCAGAGGAAAGCAACATGCACAAACTACTGGCGGCATCGACATTATCATCAACTACAAGGATTCGTCGTGAAGCGCCATTGCTTGCGTTGACAGCACTCTCGGATGGCAGATCGGCATCAATACGGGGGAGTCGAATCTCAAATATAGTGCCCGCCTCAGTCCCGCGGCCGGCCACGGACACCGAGCCGCCATGCATATAGATGAGTCTCTTCACCACAGCAAGGCCAATGCCAAGGCCACCTTGGGAGCGGTCAAGGGCTCGATCTCCCTGCACGAAGAGGTCAAATAAGTGGGGCATCAACTCTGGAGGAATACCGACTCCGTTGTCGGATATGGACACCACGGCGTCCTCTCGATCGGCACGAATGTGCACCTCGATTTGACCACCGGGGTCGGTGTATTTGGCTGCGTTTGTGACGATATTGCCAATGCATTGGACCAGCCTAGCGGGGTCCCCATCCACAAACACTGGTTGATATCCCGCGGTAACCTGTACATCGTGATTCTTCTCGCGAAGCAGTGGCCCGACCGACTCCAATGCTTGCGTGACGACCGAAGACAGCTCGATGTTTTGCCGCCTCAAATCGATACGACCCTGGCTGATACGAGAAATATCCAATAGATCGTCGACAAGCCGCGACATCTGCGCACTTTGACGCTTGATAATCTCGGCAACCTTCCGAGCGGTGTCATTTTCAGACAATGTGCGCGTCAAGATTTCTGCGGCAGTACGAATGGGGGCCAAAGGATTTCTGAGTTCGTGCGCCAGCATTGCCAGAAATTCGTTCTTTTGTCGATCAGCAAGCTTCAACGCTTCGCGCGATTGCACGTGCGCCGAAACATCCCGTGTCGAACCGGTCACGGCTTCAACGGTGCCATCAACCGCCAACACCGGTGAGAAAATGTATTCGTAATAGCCCCCGGCTCCCGTTGGACTCGTGTATGGCGTCTCGTCACGCAAGCGCTGTCTCGTTGCAATGACCGTCTGGATTTGACCCTGCAGACGGGATGCCAAATCGTGCGGATAGTTCAAGTCAAAGAAATTCTTGCCGACCGCTTCATCAAGTTTAATGCCCCACAAATCCAGCAAGGGTTTGTTGACATAGAGAAAGCGACCGTCAAGGTCAAACGTATAAGCGAAATCCGTAATTGCGGACAACGTTGTTTCAAACACCCGAGACTGCATGGCCGACTGCGCGACCAACTGGCCGCGCTCCAACTCAAGGGATTTTTGACGCGTAATATCAAGGACCACACCGGATAATTCAACAGACTCGCCTCTGTCGTTTTGCTTCACGATGCCACGTGCCAAGACCCAGCGTTCTACCCCGCCCACTAGAATGCGGTAATCCTTTTCGTAGCGGCCGCCTCGTAAAAGGGCTTCGCTGATTGTTTCTGCGACCGGTTCGCGGTCATCTGGGTGTATCAACGCTATGTAGTCAGCAATGGGTAGGCCGTCAGCGTCAGAGGCTAGGCCAAACATAGCCTTGATGTTTGTGTCGCCACGCACCGTGTCGCTTGGAATATCCCAAAGCCACGTCCCAATATCGGCGGCGACAAGCGCAGCCTCAACTCGAGAACGAAAGTCGCTCTGTGGCGACTCAACTGGACTAATGATGCAATTTGCCTTAGTGCGATCCGCAGGCATACTAGTGTCTGAGAGTTCTAAATAGCGGTGGGGCCTCATTGCTTACGGGTGCCCCTGACGGGCGTGTATTCTTGATTGTTTAGGCTTTCAGTCAAATGTTCAAATCGAGCATCCCAGAGTAGTAATTCGCTTACGTGCTGTTGAACTCGGTGTCCGCTGTCGGGCCAGAAGCGTAAAACTCAGTCAGCGGCGGGTCACTTTCGCCTATGCAGCTGCTACGTGCCCTTCGCACGTTCAAGATCGCAGAAGCATGTGTGTGCACGCGCGGGAGGCCGATGTGAGCGCGACCGCCGACGAAGCGTCCGATTTGGCGAAGAAGTTCGCCAACCCGATAGCCAACTTGGCCGCCAATACTTCAGCCGGTTAGGCTGCGAGCATCTTGCTCGCCCTGATTCGTTGCTGCCCATTTGTTGCCCAAATCGGGTAGGCTTCCCGTTCGATAGCTGCCGGTGCCCACGCGTTGATAGCGAGGCTTTGAACATGCCCGACAATAAACCGGCCGGAAGGGCCGACGTTACCAAAGAGTGGCAAGCGACGCAGGGCCAGCAGTCGGCCTCCGCGCGTCTTCGCATTTTTGCAGCCCTTGCATGGATCGTGGCCATCGGCGCCGAATTTGCCGGGATCGTCCTGCTCCGCCAGCGCAAGTTTGACCACGGAAACCTTCCGCTGCTAATCGGCATCCTGGTGGGGATCGCGACCTTCGCCATTGCTGGAAGTCTGATGTGGAAAGCGGCCAACAAGCACGATCCGGCCCGCGAGTCCGATAAAGCGAAGTTCTTCTTCCAGAACCAGCTCGGCGCGATCATCACACTGATCGCCTTCCTGCCGCTGATTGTCCTGATCTTCATGGACAAGGACATGGACCCGAAGAACAAGAAGATCGCCGGCGGGGTCGGGGCCGTGCTGGCGGTGGCAGCGACGCTGATCGGGGTGAGCTGGAACCCGCCGTCCATCGAGCAATACACCAAGGACATGAACACCTGCGCCGCGCAGATCAATGCCGGCCAGCCCACGACGGCCTGTTCACCCGAGGTCGCTTCCCAGGCGCAGGCCATCGCCAGGGATTCCAGCATGGTGGCTGACGCGACTAAGGACGCCGCGCACCCGGGTGGGCAGGACGTCGTGTACTGGATCGCGCCGGAGAACGGAGCCAAGACTTCTTCGACGCCGCATGTCTTTCACCTCTGCGACCGCGTAAGTCCGCTGCGTGGTAAGACCGTGAATCATGGCTCCGTGACACAGGCCTATGCGGAGAACGCCAGTCGGATCACGAAGGAGATCGCGATGGAGCAGAAACAGTGCGGGTTCACTAGCACGAGGTAGGCTCCCTCCGCTTTTTTGCGCGCGTGAAAGGGCTCGCGAGTTCTGATTCGTCGAGCGTGAACGGACCACTCAGCTATCTGGTGCTAACCTGGGTGTACAGTGACTTTTGCATTTTGGCAGCGCAAGCCGCCCACGTGACCGGACAGCTGCTCGTCGTCGATGGCGGCAGCAGCGTCGTCGAGGACAAGGGGAAATGAGCAGCCGTTGGAGTCGTATCAACGCGGCGTTGGCCCCAAGATCCCTTCACCTCGAACGCCGCCCGCTCGACTGGTTGGCGATCGGTTTGACCCTATTGCTGTGTGTCATGTGGGGTGTGCAGCAAACGACCATGAAAATGGTCGCCACCGACGTCGACCCGATCATGCAGCTGGGCATACGCTTTGCTGTCGCGGCCGTGTTCTATGGTTTCCTGACCTGGCGCCAGGAAGGTCGCAATGCGTTTCGCGACGGTACCTTGCCCAGTGGGCTGTTGCTGGGCGCGCTGTTTTCAATGGAATTCATCCTAGTGGCGCTGGCCCTGCCGCGCACCAGCGCTGCGCATACGATCGTATTCCTGTACACCGCGCCGATCTTTACGGCACTGGGCCTGCGCGTCCTGCCTCACGAACGCCTGAACGGGCCCCAGTGGGGCGGCATCGCCCTGGCCATCGGCGGAATAGCGACCGCATTTTTTGAATCCAGCGATCGCTCCTGGGCTAGCCTGATGGGCGGCGATGCCCTGGCCATACTTGCCGGCGCCGCATGGGGCTTGAGCAATGTTGCGCTTAGAATGGGCAAGGTATCTGGTGCAGCGATCGCCAAGACCATTTTCTACCAGGTCGGAATGGGTGGCGTCATACTCATCGGCTTCGCGCATCTCAATGCAACCACCCATGTTCACTGGACACCGTCCAGCATTGCTGTGCAGGCCTACCAGACCATCTGTGTCGCGCTCATCAGCTATCTGATCTGGTTCTGGCTGCTAGGCCATTACCTGACTTCACGACTCATGCTGTTGTCACTGCTCACGCCATTGTTCGGTGTGGCGGCAGGCGCGTGGTTGTTGCACGAAGTCATTACCTTGCCATTCATCGTCGGGGCGGTCGCGGTGCTCGCTGGCATTTTCATGGTGAACCGGTTCGGCTAATGTCGGACACCGGAGCTAAGAACAGCAGTTTGGCGGGGTGGGAACTACAGAATAATGGTGGCGTAGGTCCGCGGGGTCGTGAATATCAGACGCTGTGCAGTAAGTGTTCTCTATTAATTCACCAACAAAGCTGGTTTGGTCATGCAAAGACGCCTACCCAGATGATCGATAAATTCTTTGCCGAGCCCGGCTTCGTGTCAGCCCTTACCGCTGGAAATGCGCCTAGATAATCTCATCAGAGAACAACGGCAATTCGCTAATTCGGTTTGAGCGCCAGCACTACGATCCGCAGCGGAAACTCAAGCGTGTGGTCCTGGATCGCCAGGCTTGCTTACCGCTGGATTCGGGGTCGGGTCCGCAAGATTCGCCCCAGTCTGTGTTCCTACAAACGACTATCGAGGTGCCTAACGGGTGAAGGCAAGATCACGAGAGGCCTGCGCCTCACAGCGGTAATGGACTATAAAGGTGCAATTGACGCTCTCACATTCCAAGCGATCCGATAGTCGGCTGAGGCGCCTCCGTCGAGCGGAGCTTCCAGTTGATACCGTGGACTTGGCGCGCTATTTAATTGGTAAGGTAGTGGTCCATAACACTGACTCTGGCAGGTTGTGCGGGCGCATTGTTGAGACGGAAGCTTATCCAGTCGGTGATGCAGCCGGACATGCATTCCATGGAAAGACACGCCGCAATCGGTCCCTCTTTCTGAAACGGGGGCATGCCTACGTATATCTCTGTTATGGGATATCGTTCCTTTTGAATGTGACCAGCGAGGTAGCCGGAGTGGGCGGCGGAGTTCTATTGCGTGCCATCGAGCCTCTGGAAGGCATCGACGAAATGATGGCCGGTTCTTACGGCACGACACGCCTGGCCTACCTCGGCAGAGGGCCGGGGCGATTGACCAGGGCACTGCGGGTTGATCTCGGCCAGGACGGATCAGACCTATGCGCTGCCGGTCCGCTTTGGTTGGCCGCGACCGCACAAAGGATCGGCGGGATCGGCAACAGCGTCCGCATCGGCATCACACGCGATGTAGATCGGGTGTTGCGTTTTTACGAGCCTGGTAATACCCACGTGAGCGGGGTGAAGAAGCGGCAATAGGCGGCGAGCAGTGATGCTCACGGTATAAGACGGTTTTTCCGTCCCACCTCAGGACATATTCGGTGACCCAGAGATCAATGTGTCCAATATATAGAGTTCTGAAATATCAGGGACTCATGGCCTTTAATGGAAGTATCTTGCAGCAATATTGGACAGAGCTGCGCCCTGTTAGTAAAGCAACTTAAGCGCGTAGCTCATTTCAGTGTCTGGACCGAAAATCCGCGTCGGTGTTCAATTCCAGCGTGGCCGCCACCAAAAAAGGTCTATCCCGACCGCACGGATGCGCGCATTGCGTCAATGCGGACGTGCGATCCACGGAAGGGAAACTCGAGGTCACCGAGTTCGATAGCGGCAGAGCCTGTTATATTTGTGACAACCGGAGGAAGCTGAGCAAACGCCGTCTGGGACGTGGTAATGAGGGTTCTTGGGCATTCATCACCGGTGGGAAGGTTCTCATCGACCTGGATCAATAGCCGAGGCATGGCCGGTTTCCCGGCTGACGCACACCTTGTCTTTCCCGGTCGTCTGCCTTTGCGCCGAGTTGAGTCGCTTGCTTTGGCGGCATGATATAGCGGCGAAACATTGCTGGGGCCTATGAAGACGACAAAAAAGATTGCAACGATTGCGCTGATCATATTGCTGGCAGGCATCGCCTACGGGTTGTTTCGAACTTATACGTCAGCGACGGCGTCACAGCCGGCCCCGACGGGCGACAAAACAGGGCGTGGGTCTGTGATTGATCAGACCCCTCTCCATACCGCCCGACGGTTCGCGCAGATGCCGACGAGTGCGGACGAATTGCCGTTGGCGCAGGAGGCCCTTCGCCTTGGTGATCGCGAGATGGATCTAGCGTTCGCCGCAGGCGTGCGTCAGGTTCAGGACCGACCGGCGACCTTGACTGCCGAAGCAAAAGAAAGCCAAACCAGGCTGCAATACTCAGAAAACGCTCTTGACCGTGATAACGCTCGGGTCGTGCAGCTTACCGCGGCATTAACAAAAACGGCCGGTGCTGAGGCGGACAGGCTGGACAATGAACTACAGCAGGCGAAAGTCCAACTGCAGCTTGACCAGGATGATGTGGACAATGCAAAGCAGGACTTAGTCCTTGCCGGAGGTGATACTCAGGGTCGAATTGAAGAGTTGATGAGGGAGCACGAGTCGGCCTCGCGAATCGCAGACAGTACCAGGGTCAATGCGGCTACTCCGTCAGAAGTAGCCGGACTGGTTCACCGTTACGTCCAATGGTCGGCGCTGCGCGATAAAACTTCACAGCTGCGGCAGGCCAAGCAAGATGCGGAATCGGCAGCGGTCGCGTTTACCAGACGGCGCGACGCTCTTGCATCGAGCATCAAGGCCCAGCAGCAAGACGGTGCGGGCACACTTCGGAGTGAATCTACGGCCCCTCCGGGTGCGAGTTCCACCGCCTCTATTCGCGGCAATTCAGCCGAACGCCTCACCGCTGCGAGACAGCGGTCGACTGCCGTGAAAGAGCTAACAAGCCTTGACGAGCGCGTGGAGGATCAAAAACGACTGGCAGAAACTTATAGAAGGTGGATCGACGTCGTGGCTGCAAGGCAACGATCCGTGGTTCATAGCGGGTTGTCAGGCGCCGCTGTCATTGTTGCCATCCTGTTGATCGGGATCTTTTTCGACAACTGGCTGAAAAGCCTTTTAAGCAGAGTAAAATTGGACCAGCGTCAGGCCGACACTCTCCACGCGGTAGTACGCACTGGGGTGCAAATCATTGCGCTGGGTCTGATCCTGCTGGTGATCTTCGGCCCGCCGGGCCAGTTGGGGACTTTCCTGGGACTCGCCGGCGCGGGGCTTACGGTGGCGCTGAAGGATTTCATCGTGGGCTTTATTGGCTGGTTCGTTCTCATGGGAAGAAATGGAATTCGGCTGGGTGACTGGGTGGAAATTAATGGGGTCACTGGAGAAGTGGTGGAATTGGGGATGTTTCACACAGTATTGCTAGAAACCGGCAACTGGACTGACTCCGGGCATCCGACCGGGCGACGCGTTACGTTTACCAACAGTTTCGCCATCGAGGGCCACTACTTCAATTTCTCCACTTCCGGTCAGTGGCTTTGGGACGAACTGAAACTGGTCTTGGCCTCTAGCCAGAATCCCTATCCGATAGTCGACGCCGTTCAAAAGACCGTGCATGAAGCCACCGCAGAGAGTGCGGGTCAAGCCGAAAAGGAATGGCAGCATGCATACTCACGCGAGATGAGTACCCTGTCAGCCGCACCCGCCGTCAGCGTAAAGCCGGTGATCGGTGGAGTTGAAATCGCTGTGCGCTACATTACGCGCGCAAGCGAGCGCTATCAAATGCGGTCCAAGTTATATGAGGCTGCCATGAATTTAATCAGCAAGAAGGACGGGCAAGAGCCACGGTCCGGCGTACCCCCCGAGTGACAGTCAAGAGTTCTGGTGGCAGCCAGCGCCAAGGTTTTAAGTCCCCTTAAGGTGGAGCAGGTTGCGTTCGCGCGCGCGTTAGAAGCCGCGTCTCGGTCGTTTAATTCCACCCCTGGCCACAAGTCGATCAAAATAATTATAGGCATGCGATTGTGCGAGCTCGAATTCGCGTAGCGCCGGATTAACTTGATTAAACCTCGGATGGTTAATTGGTGACGAGGAACGCGTGAATGCAGACCTTAAACCTGCGTCCTATTGGTCCGTGGGTCTGCTTGCTCCCAAGTGTTTGTGCGCACCACCCGCCCAACTTTCAGCAGCATGCGGGTGTACTTATAAAAGAAGCTGCGCGCATCGGGACCCCCCAGCGCCCTGAGGTCCAGAAGGTTTGGGTTGCCGTCACCGCGCGGGGTGGGCGTGGAACGGCGCGCGCTTGAGCAGCAGCCTAAGTGCCTGCCAGTGGATCCTCCCCAGCGTGCGCAGGGAGGCGAAGGGGTAGCGTAGCAGTGCGCCCGCGAGGCTGCGGCCATTGATGTCTTGGCGTTCGAGCGTCAACGTGGCGTCGAACATCGTGCCGCCGGCGCGCTGGTTCTTCATATGCACTGCAAGCCGCGCTGTGGGCTGCGTGAACCGCCAGTCGTAATCGAGGTCCATGGGCATGAAGGGCGACACGTGGAACGATTTGCGAAACTGGAAGCGAAGCTGCTTACCGGGGGAGATGCTCTGCCGTGCCGGAAGTACATAGGCGTGCCGCTCTTTCCAGGGCGTGTTGGTGATCTCGGCGATGATGGCCTCGACGTGCGTGCCGGTGGGGTCGTAGCAATAATAGAAACTTACCGGGTTGAAGCAATAGCCAAAACTGCGCAGCTGGGTGAGCAGGCGCACAGGGCCCGCGGGACGCACACCGGTCTCGCGCTCGACGCGTTCACGCACGGCCTGGTCAAGCGGCTGGCGTGCGTCGCCGAGGAAGTCGGCGCGGCGCAGCCAGACGAGGGTCGGGCGGCGGGTCGACCAGAACCAGCGGTCGCGGAACACATCGTCCAACTCGCCTAGATCCAGCCACGCCATGCACACGCGATAGCTGAATGTGTGCGCTACGGGCGCGAAGCGCCGGTGCCTAAGCCGACCAATATAGAGCGCGCTGTGCATAGTCTGCCTCAAAATCGGCCAGCGCCCGCAGCGCGCTGGTGACGCCGTCCTCGTGGAAGCCGTTGCCCCACCACGCGCCGCAATAATAGGTAGCGCCGGTGCCGTTCAGCTCGCGCTGGCGCGCCTGCGCGGCGACCGAGGCTGGCGTGAACAATGGATGGTGATAGGTGATGCGCTTGATGATGCGAGCAGGATTAATTGCATCGCTGCGATTAAGTGTGACCAGGAACGGCGTCGGCGCATTGAGGCGCTGCAGGATGTTCATGTTGTAAGTGAGCGCGATCGGCCCGCGCTCCGGAGGCAGCACGTGGTAGTTCCATGCTGCCCAGGCACGGCGCTGCCGTGGCATCAGACGGATGTCCGTATGCAACACGGCTTCATTCGCCTGGTAGGGGATGGCGCCCAGCACTTCGCGCTCGATGGCGCTTGGGTCGGCGAGCACTCTCAGTGCCTGGTCGCTGTGGCAAGCGAGGAAGGCCGCGTCATAGCGCAGCGCGTCCGCGCCACGCGCCTTGACGATTACCCCGCCCGGTATGCGTCGGATCCATTCGACCGGTGAATTGAGGCGGATGCGCTCCCGGAACGGCGCGGTCAGCTTCTCGACATAGCGCGCCGAGCCGCCGCGAATCGTGCGCCACACGGGGCGGTCGTTGAGTGTCAGCATGCCGTGGTTGTGCAAGAAGCGCACGAAGAAGCGCGCTGGAAAGTTGAACATGGAGGTGGGGTCGGTGGACCAGATCGCGGCGCCCATCGGTATGACGTAGTGATCGATGAAGGAGCGGCTGTAGCTGCCGCGCAGCAACAGTTCGCCCAACGGCAGTTCGCCCCCTGGATCGGCGAGCAGCGCAGGGGCCTCGCGGTTGAAGCGCAGGATGTCGCAAACGGTGCCGAGGAACGACGGCCGCAGCAGGTTGCGGCGCTGCGCAAACAGGCTGTTGAGGGTCGTTAGGCTGTATTCCAGGCCGCTCGCCTCATTGCGCACCGAGAAGCTCATGCTACTCTCCTGCGAGGCGACGCCGAGTTCCTCGAGTAGGGCGACGAAGCTGGGGTAGGTTCGGTCGTTAAAGACGATGAAACCGGTGTCGACCTCATAGTGGCGCCCGGCCTGCTCGACGCTGTGGGTGTGGGTGTGACCGCCACTGTGGCCCGCCGCTTCGTACACGGTGATGTCATGTCGGCGGTTCAGCCGGTGCGCGATAACATTACCGGCGATGCCGCTGCCGACGATCGCGATCTTCATGCCGGCGCTTGCTGGCGCTGCCAGCGTCACTGCCGGCCACCGGCCGCGGAGTGCGGCGCCTCCCAGCGCTGTGGCACCTCGCGTATCAGTGACAGGTCGTAGCCCTGTTCGGCAACGAACTGCAGCAGGCGCTGGTAATCGCTCTGGGGTATCTGCGGCGTGCGCGCCATGATCCAGACATAATCGCGCTTGCTGCGCGCTATCACGGTCTGGCTATAGTCCGCGTTCAGATAGACGATGCGATAGTCTGACTTCAGCGGCCAGATGAATTGCATGCCCCAGACCGCGTTGGAGTTGTGGTCGAGCACGTAGCCGCGCGGAGTGTGGCGTTTGGTCTTGCCGTCGAAGTCGCCCGCTCGGTAGGTAAAGGTGGTCGCGATCTTGCCATCGGGAGCGAGGCGGTAGGACTCGACGGAGTTGTGGGCGTCCTTCTCAATGAACGTCGGAATATTGGCGATGACATACCAGTCGCCCATGAAGCGCGCGAGGTCGACCTTCTCGACCTGGGCGAGCGGCGGCAACATCGGCGCGCTCTGGCAGCCTGACAGCAGCAGCATGGCGATTGGGGCGCGGAGTTTTTTCATAATTGACCTCACATGAGCTCGTAATGCAATCGCCGACCGCCGCCGGCCAGAGCCTCCAGGGCGACCCAATCCTCGTCGGCGTACCAGACATCGATCCGCAGGTCGGGCCCGCTGATGCGGTAGTGCCGCGCGGCACGCGGCTGGCCCCGCACGACGACGGTCTCCGCGCCTTGCGCCGTTACCGTCACCGGCACCAGCTCTCCGGTTTGGCTGTTCAACAGGTGGGTGGCATTGAGAATCTGAGGATTCCAATATGCGAAACTCATGACACAGCCTTCATGTTCGCTACGGCCGGCGGCGTTAGCCACAACGAGGCGGCTCCCTTCGGTCACGGCACTGACGGCGAGGTGCTCGCCGTTGGTCTCGGTGCGGCTAGCGAGCGACCGCAGGCAGTTCCCGTTCCAGTGCTCGACCGCCTCGTGACGGTAGCGGTAGGCGTTGATGAAAAGTAGGCGCACGTCGAAACGCGCTTCGCTCTTCAGCTCGCGCTGGTCCTCAGGGCCGTCCAAAGTGAACCGGTGTTGGCCGATTTCGCGGTTGTCGAGCAATACCCGGAAAGTCCAGGAACGCGCGTCGGCCTGCGCGGTGGGCACCGCGACCCAGAGCGCGACAAAGGCGGTTAGGGCTCGCATAAGAACTCCCGCCGCGGACCCGGGAAGAATGCGTTGGTGCGCGCTATGTATTCCCGATATGCCGGACGCCGTTCGGTAATATCCTGCTCAAGCAGCGTGACTCCCGACACTCTGAGCAGCAGTACGGTCATGAGCAGCGGGGAGACCAGGGTCCACCAGCCGCCGGCGCCAAGAGCGATCGCGTACAGGCCCCACCATACGCAGAACTCCCCGAAATAATTCGGGTGCCGGCTATGGCGCCATAGGCCGCGGTCCATGACGCGACCGGCGTTCGCCGCTGTCGCCTTGAAACGCGCCAGCTGGGCGTCGGCGCAGGCCTCAAAACCAATGCCGCAGGCGGTAATTAGTGCGCCTACGAGGTCGAGCGCACCAAGGGGCATGGTCGAGGCCATGGACGCCGCCAGCGGCGCCGATATCAGCCACGCGAGTACGGCTTGCAGGCCAAATACGAGGTACAGGCTCTTCCACGCAAAGCCAGGATCATGACGCGCGCGCATGGCGCGATAGCGACGATCCTCCTGCGCGCTCCAGTTGCGCAGAGCGAGGTAGGCGGACAGGCGCAGCGCCCAGGCAGCGAGCAGCGTCAGTACCAGCAGCGCGCGTGCACCGATGACGGGGCTTGTGGCCGCGTAAACGGCTGTGCCTCCGACGAAGAACGTCGACCAGAAGATGTCCACGAGTCCCACATTGCGGCGCGCGGTGGCGACCACCCAGGCGAGCAACGCCAGCACCAGAATCACCGGTAATCCGTACAGCCAGTGGCCGCCCCCGCTCACGGCTGTGCGAAACCGTCGAAGCGGCGCGCTGCAGCCAGCAGCACCGGGGTGAGGATAGCCCAGCCAAGCCCGATCGCACTGAGCGCTGGGCCGGTAGCCGCGAAGGTGAGCGCCCCGAGCCGGGCCCCGGCCAAATAGGAGAGCGGGCCGCCGACCGCCCCCAGGATCATGGCCAGCCCCGGATGCGTACGGAGCGATCGCAGCGAAACGTTGAGCGTAGTGGCGAAGATGGCCCAAAGCGCCATCATCCAGGAGGGCGCCGTTCCGGCGATGAGTGCGCCGGGACTGAAGCGAACCCAGCCAGTCTGGATCAGCAGGGTCTCGAATACTGCGCCCAGCAGCAGCGCGCCTGCGACCAGTGCCAGCTCCAGCTTCGGGCGCATCGCTTGCGCGAGGTGCCAGGAGATGATCCCCACCGCGGCCAGCGGCCCGATCCACGGGTGATTATGCGCCGCGCCCAACACGCACGAAAACCAGCCGATCTGGAACAGGACGACGTTGAGGATGAGGGTCATGCGGGCTCTCCGACCTGATGCGTCAGCGGTCTTCACGGCTGACGCTCGAACAAATAATGGCTGACCCACCACTCCTGTCCATCGTGGTAGCCAAACATTTCGGCGCAGGCGATGAAGAACGTGCGCCAGCGTTGCAGCCATAGCGTGGCATCCGCATCGCCGTAGGTCGCCGCGAGCACCGCTAGTGCTTCGGTCCCGCGGCTATCCAGGTTGGCGAGCCAGGCGTTGGCAGTCTTCTCGTAGTGACGGCCGTCCCAGCGCCAGCGTTTGAGGAAGCGCAAGCGCTCCTGGAAACGGAGCGCCAGCTCGTCGCTCGGCATCATTCCGCCGGAGAAAAAGTGCCGGCTCATCCAGTCGGCCGGGCCCGCGTCGACAAAGGCGTAGGGCGCCGAGCGGTGACAGAAAACGTGCATGAAGAATCGTCCACCCGGCCTGAGCCAGTGGTGCACGCGCGCGAACAATGCGCGCCAGTTACGCATGTGTTCGAACATCTCTACCGATACGACGCGATCGTACAGCGTCGCGGCGGCAAAATCATTCATATCTGCGGTAACGACCGCGATGTTGTGCAGATTGCGGCGTGCAGCCTCGCCCAGTATCCAGGTGCGCTGGGAGTGTGAATTAGACACCGCCGTGATGCGGCTTTGCGGATAGTGAGCGGCCATCCACAAGGTGAGGGATCCCCAGCCGCAGCCAAGTTCGAGGATCGCCTGTCCATCTGACAGCCCGGCATGTTCGCAGGTAGCGGCGAGCGCGGCGGCTTCGGCTTCCGCGAGGCCGGTGACGCCTGGCGGCCACCAGCCGCTGCTGTATTTGCGGTGCGGGCCGAGCGCCAGTGCGAAGAATTGAGGAGGTACTTCGTAGTGCTGCTCGTTGGCCAAGTGCGGCAGCGGCGAAACCTCGGAGCTGTCCATGGAAGTTACGAAGCGCTCGACAAGCTCGCCCGCGGTTTGGCAGTCGGCTGCGGCGATTTCCAGCAGGCGCTGCTCACACACGCGGCGGATGCCGGCGCGGATGAGCGCGTCCGGAATCAGGCCTCGCTCCACCCAGTCGATGGCCAGCTGCGTGGTGCGACTCACGGCGCGGCCCTGTCCCGGCTCAGGGTCGCGGTGATGCGGCGCACGCCATCCGCAATTTCGCAGTCCAGAGCGATGGCTCCGGCCGCAGTAATTTCCCTCTGATGCCGCGTGGCGGTGGCGCCACCGACGAAGACTGGCACGCTCGTTTGCACAGTAAGGGCGGGAAGCGCGTGCTCCAGCAGGTCTGGCGCAGGGTCGATAGAGGAGGAAATGACCACTGCGTCGGCAGCGCAGCGGCGCTGCGCCATGGCGAGGTCTTCGAGAGGCGTATCGGCGCCCAGCAGCACGGGGCGCATCCCGGCACTCTGCGCTTCGAGCGCGAACAGCAGCAGCCCCAACTCGTGATATTCACCCGGTGCGCATGCCGCGACCAGTCGTGGACCCATACCGTAGCGCATGCCATGAATCAGGCGCGCTCCCAACTTACTGCGCAGGTAAATCGCTAGAAAATGCTCCTCGGCGATGGCCCCAGCGATGCTCTTCCAGCGGTCGCCAAGCTGGGCAAGCAGTGGCAAGGTCAGCTGCCGGGTGACTTCTTCGGTCGAATGCACCGATAGCGCTTCCTCGTAGATCTGATCGACCTGCTGCTCGTCAAAACGGACGATCGCCTCGCTGATGCGCTCCAGGTAATCGCGCCACGGCCCTGCGCCGGGCGTGCCGGTCGCAGGCTGCGGATCCGGAGCGGCATTGATCAGCCTACCTACCTGGCTGATTGAGACGCCACGTTCGACAAGTCTAAGCACCCGCCGGATTATTTCGACATGCGCGTAGGTGTATAGCCGATGGCCCTTGGCAGTGCGCAAGGGTCGGATGAATCCGTACCGACGCTCCCAGGCGCGCAAGGTTACGGCGTTGACTCCGGTCAGCGAGCAAACGGTGCGAATCGGGATCCGGTCCCCGTAGCTGTCGGGCATGGTCTGAATCCAAAAAGTTATACAAAAGTGCTACTTGAGTATAATATTAATGCCAGTCATTGTACAATACATGTACAGTGGGATCGATTAGGGGAGCCAGTAGGATGGTTTGCACCGATGCCAAAGTCTGCTCGCCTTACGGCATGTCGAACGCCGCCTCCCAGACTAGCTGAGGTGGCGCTTGCCACTTGGGGCGCCAACGACTAATCCCACGTGCGTCGGGCTCGTGCCCGCCTCATGCTACCTTTGCTTCGCCATGTCCGACCGGGCTGGCCAGCGGATCCGATATCTAGACCACCACCTCGCGCTATGCCGCGGAAAGTTTTGAATGATGCGAGTACTAGTTGTGGGCGCCAGCAAGGGGATCGGGCGGGAGACGACGCGCCAAGCTATGGAGGCGGGCCACCAAGTGCGCGCTTTCGCACGATCCGACACCGTGCAGGCGCTTGCAGATTCGAAGCTAGAGAAGTTTCGCGGCGATGCGCTGAAACAGCAGGATGTGGAGGCCGCCATGAAGGAGGTGGACGTTGTGATACAGACGTTGGGAGTGGCACTCGGCGACCTGTTCCGGCCCGTACACCTTTTCTCGGACGCGACCCGGGTACTGCTCGCGGTGATGAGGGCCCGGGGTGTCAAACGCTTGATCTGCGTGACCGGCTTTGGAGCTGGCGACAGTCGCGCCAGCATCGGCTGGCTACAACGCCTGCCATTCCGGGTCGTTTTTGGCCGCGCTTATGACGACAAAAGCTTGCAGGAGCGGATGATCAAGGAAAGCGGTCTTGACTGGACGATTGTGCGGCCCGGGGTACTGACCGGTGGGCCGCGGACGGGGCGCTATGAGGTCCTTGCAGAGGCCAGCCAATGGCGTAATGGCACTATCTCTCGGTCAGACGTGGCCGCATTCCTGGTTCGACAGATTGAGAATGCGGACTACATTCACCAATCCCCGGTACTGGTGAACTGACTATCGTAAGGGGAAACCCGCGCACCCGAGACGCAACTGACCTGCCCAACTTGGGGCAACCTGCGACAACCCGCGACGGAAGGTTTTTTTAAAAAACAGCCCTTTAGTGCTCCTTGGAGCAGGGTTGGGTTCGGGGGCCACGAATGCCCGCGCGCAAAGTCGCACCATTGCTCGGCAGCTTCCGCGGTGGTCGGTGATACATGGCACAATGCCTCTGCAGGGGCGGTAGGGCAGAGCAGCTCTTAAAAATGATCAGATGGGAGTTTGCCATGAGCAGAGTTTCAGTTATGGCCACGTTGATTGCCGCGTTGGCGATCACATGCGTAACCTCGGCTGCGACGATGTGTTCCATTCAACCCGACAAAAATGCGACCGAGGTGCAGC
>JBBQTF010000033.1:0-36220 GCA_038234675.1 Steroidobacterales bacterium | reverse complement strand
TGATTACACGCTCAACATCGCTCAGAGTCGCCTCGCAGCGCCCCGCTGCGCTTAATGGGGACTCTCATGACGAAAATTCCAGTACCCGATCGAATCCTTCGCCTTCCAGAAGTAATTGCGAAGACTGGCCTTCGTAGGGATTCGATATATAGGGGAGCGCGAAACGGATCATTTCCAGCGCCAATTAAAATAACTCAAAGAGCGAGTGGATGGTCCCAACGCGCGCTAGATAAATGGATTGTGCAGCGTACAGCAACGCGCGATCGTGGTGCGAAATGAGCGCCGACGCCATGATGTCGTCGCCATACTCGATTCCACTGAAGTGGCTGGAGGCGGCATCGGAAGCCATCGAATTTGCAGCGGAAAAGTGGCCCCTGCTTAGTCGGAATGGTTGGGTCGCATCAGCTTTCGACAAGTCGGAACCCCCAAAACCTTTGGATGTCGCCTCAGTGGCCACCGCAATGGCGTTTTTACGCTGTAGCGGCGTAAGGATTTTAAAGGGGTTCAGCGGCAGAGGCTCCTACGGCTGGAAACACTCCGCCGAAGCGTGGGGCGAGCGGATTGGTTTTGCGCCCTACGTGGCAAATGGCGATCTCATTTGCGCCGCGCTGTTTTTGGGAATTCCCACGAGGCAAGAAGGTCCCGTGAATTGCCTCCTGGCATTGCGCATGCCCAACGGGGTATTCGCTAGTTGGGCTAGGTGGCCGGCGTGAGCGCCGAAAATCTGTTGGCGCGTCTGACCAAGGTACGCGTGATCGGACCGGGTCGATGGGCGGGGTGTTGTCCAGCCCACTCTGACAAGTCCCCTTCCCTGTCAATACGAGAGACAGATGACGGTGTGGTGCTAATCAGGTGCTTTGCCGGTTGTTCCATGCAGGACATCTGTGGCGCTGTCGGTTTACCAGTGGCGGCACTGTTTCCGGCACGGCAGGGGCATAATCATCCACCAGAACGGCGGCCCTTTGATCCGTTGCAGGTGCTTACAGCCAGCGTCCACGAGGCACTCACGGTATTGATCCTGGCGGAAGACGCACACCGCGCGGGTTACGTTAGTGACCTAGCTCGCGAACGGTTGTGGGTGGCGTGCACGCGGCTGCAGCGCGGCTTAGACGCTGTTGGAGAACTCCCCGAATCTGAAGCCATGCGCCGTATTCGTCGGGGCGAAGTACGTATGCCGCAGGTGGCGGGATGAGCGCGGCGCCGAGCTATCTAGACTCTTTGCCTCCGCAAGCGCCGGCAATCGAAGGGGCGGGCCTGCTGGACAATGTACGAAGCTTTATCGGCAGATTCTGCGCCTTCCCTAGCGAACATGCGTTGAACGCTGTGACGTTGTGGTCCGCACACACGCACGCCATAAAGCAATTCTTTACGACGCCACGCCTCGTGTTGTCATCCCCTGAGGCGGGCTCAGGCAAGACTCGAGTACTGGAAGTTCTGGACCTGCTGGTGCCCGAATCGATGTTTAGCCTGAGTGCATCGCCAGCCGCCGTGTTCCGTACGTTATCGCAACGCCAGGTCACGTTGCTCATGGACGAGGTCGATGCCGTCTGGAGCAAGAAAGGCAAGGACGACACACACGAAGATTTACGGGCAATGCTGAATGCCGGGTACAAGCGCGGGGCGGCAATTCCCAGATGTGTTGGGCCCAAGCATGAAGTCGTAATGTTCCCGGTGTATGCCGCAGTGGCGCTCGCAGGCCTCGGCGACATGCCCGACACGATCATGACGCGGTCTGTAATCATCAGAATGCGCCGGCGCGCGCCAGGCGAAAAGGTTGAGCCCTTCCGCTCCCGCGAACATGAAGTCCCGGGGCACGCCCTGCGCCAGTTGCTGTTCGACTGGGCCGCCGTGGTAGGAGCCACAGTCGGTAATGCCTGGCCAAAGCTTCCTGAAGGCATCGTTGATCGTCCCGCCGAGATCTGGGAGCCGCTGCTGGCCATGGCGGATGCCGCCGGTGGGCATTGGCCAACGACCGCCCGGCTGGCGTGCATGGATTTGTGCCGCAGCGCACTCGATCGGCGCGTAAGCCTTGGCGTACGGTTACTTTCGGATCTGCGGATCATCTTCGGCACCGCGGAGGCCATGCACACGGAAACCATATTGACCCGACTTCACGGCGGTGAATCGGAGGGCCTGGCGGCCGACGCCCCTTGGGCCGATCTTCACGGCAAGCCCCTCGGTGTGCGCGGGCTTGCAGGATTGCTCAAGCCCTATGGCGTATCGAGCATAAAGGTCAACGTGGGCGGCCGCTCACTCCAAGGCTACCGCCGCGAGCACCTGTGGGACGCATGGGAGCGCTACCTCTCCCCGGTTCCCGCATATCCGGAACCTCCGGAACCTATGGAATTATAAAGGCGGAAATCGCGCATTCAAGGTTCCACAGGTTCCACAGGTTCCACTTATGCCGGACACGAAGGGAGACAGCTTGGACTTATGACGCCGCACCAGACACTCGCCGCGGCTCGAAAGCTGGGCATTACCATCCAGGTGGCGGACGGAAAGTTGAGACTGACTCCGGCCACCGCAGTGGATCCGAACCTCAAAGACGCGGTCCTGGCCAACAAGCCCACAATCATCAAGCTACTCGCAGGCCCTTCGCTCGGATCAGATGGGCTACCCCTCGAGCAATGTTGCGCTTGTGGGAGTCCGTCCTGGTGGCAATTGAAGGAGGCACCCCGGTGGGTTTGTGCTCACTGCGAGCCACGGCCTGAGCCATTTCTTGGCCGCTCCGTCGTCTTGCCGGTGGCCTATGGGCGAAGCATTGACTAGCGGCGATCGGGCGTTAGCGAATCCCGGCGAGTGGTCACTCCCCTTCCCCGCCATCGCTAAGGAGCGCCGGCGCCGCATTTTGGAACGTCTGCGGCAGGCTCCTCCCTGCGTGTGTGTATCCAGAATCGACTACAACGCGAAGGACCTGCGCCGGTGCGCTGGCAGCCATCTCCCCTGGTATGAGCCGGGCGGCTATTCGGTAGAACTCTCCCGGGTTGGACCCCGCCCACTCTGACAGCGCCTGTACCCCGCCAATGCGCTCAAACGCCAGCTTCACCGCGTGCCGGAATTCGCGCGTGGTCTTGTTTCGACTGCCTGGCCGTCGGCCGGACTCCGGGGTTCGTGCCATTAGGTGTGCTCGGATACCCTATTAACGCCTATTATAGGCTTCATAGGGGCATTAGCCGGACCGAGCCCCTTGAAGGCGATCGCGCGGCTGGCGCGATCACGGGGGATACACAAGTCATTGAGCGATGTAGCGCCGCGCGACATTGACGTCTGTGCATCGCCTCGGTTTGCCCGTTCCCCACTCGCCGCCATGCGCTTTAGGATCTCGCCGAGGCGCCGCTGCTACTGATGTTCGGATCGGGCGGCGGGGGCGCTGAGCTGCCCTTGAGCTGCAGCACCCGGCCCTCATACTCACACGCACGAGCCGACTCCAGGCGGCAGGTGGCCCAGTCAAAGACGTTGTGCGAGTAGATTTTCATAGGTATCGGCATTCCTGTTTCAACAGCCCTGAAATGAGCATGCGGCCGGAAAATTACACCGTCAAAGCGGGGGTTCCGTACGTGTTTGTGATTCGCGAAAAAGCGAAGGCCGGTGGGGGAGGATCCGGACGGCGGGGGAGATTGGGAAAGGAAAAGGGGGTGGCAAACCATGAGGCGGGGTAGCTGAAACGGAAAGTGGGTTTCAGCTGTATCGGTGGCCGTAACCACGGGTCCCAAAGTGCCACCCCGGCCCTGCCCTTCAAAGCCGGTGCACTTCACCCACCGGAGGGGGGCTCGATAGCAGGGAGGGTCGAACCCTCCAGTGGCGCGCGCTCTGCGCGCAGCGTGTGGCCACCGGCGACGCACGCGCGAGCTCCCTGCCCCTGCCCCTGCCCCCTACCGTCGCTAGCCGAAGCCGGGCCACCGACCAGTGGCCAGCCCTACGTGGGGGTATCCGTTGGGGTATGGGAACTGTGGAGCTGCAATCCACGTCGGGAAAGCACGGCTGAAATGCCACGACTTCGAGTCCAACCCGGGGAGCCAACCCAATCAGCAAGTTAGATGCCTGGACACTCGCACCCCGTACCACTTTCGGGGCCCATGTTTCCACAATGTTTTCACTCTTCGCCAGAGCGGTTTTTCGCACGCCATTTTCTGTTCGAAAAGACCTGCGTTTTTGACCGTCTGCCATGCTCGCTCTGAGCCGATAGCGTGGCTGTGGACGGTGGGAGTGATGGCCGGAGAGCTGTGACCGAGGAGCCTCGAAACCGAAACCTTTTCAGAGCGAGTTCAATCAAACGAATGCCATGCTCAGCGCGGGCGTGCCGCCGCAGGATTGGGCCAGTCCCACGCGCTGCTCAACAGCTCAGCGCCACGATGCTAGTACGCATCCCTGGGCATTGGCGCCGCGATGGCCGCCGAAATGATCAACCCGAGAGTCGTCTGCGCACTAAAGAGGCCTGGGGTCTGCGCCGAAGCAGACCCCAGGCCATACCCCTTCAGGGTCCAGGTGTGAAGTTCGCACTGCCGGAGATGACCGGCAGTGCGTTGAGCCAAGTGTAGGAACCACTCGGAGTGGCCTTGGTAACTCGAACCCAGAACATGTAATTGACGTGCATGTTAGTGCGCGCGTAACTAAACAGTTCCGGCATCGTCCAGTACTTGGTATGGAACCCCTTGGTCATATGCGGCTCATGGTAACAGACGTCTTCCACTTGCCCGAACAGCGGCATCTTTCCGGCGAACTGGCTGTAGAACGGATACACCTTGCTTTGCAATGACTTGTTATCGGGCCATACGTCGGGGCCGCCCATAACGACTCCCTTGGCCGCCACCGCGCTGGCAATGCTGCCGATGTAAGCCTGGTCGCCGACCAGGAAATTCATGAACCAGAACACTCGAGAGGTGCGCAGGCTCACGGTCGAGGCGGTCAAGGTGTTGATATATGAGTCCCGATACTTTTGCGGGGTATAGCCAAAGGCGTTCAGCGTCTTGGAGTCCATGCCCAGGGAAGTCTCCTGCGTGGCGATGCCCTCGAAGTTCCTGTTGCTGTCAAATTGTGCACCGAGTGCCTTGACGAGCGCGTTGAACCGGGTGACGACGGTCGGATTCCAGCGCACGATCGTGTAGCCGCCGGCGATGTTTCGTGGCGTCAGATTATCCAGATAGGAAGGGTCGGGTCGTTCCATCGTGAAGGTCTTGTCCTCGATGATGAAGATCAAGTGCATGCCGGCGGACGCCGCCCACGCCAAGTCAGCTTTGATCCCTGAGAACTCGTATTTACCCTGACTGGGTTCCAGCACACGCCAGGTGTACCGTTTGACCAGGCCGACTACGCCCGGCTTGATGGATTGCGACATCAGTGAGATGGAATCGGCGCCGCGCCCCATCACGATCCAGTGGCCGGCGTTGAATTTCCTGGCGCTGGAAGAGGCGGCGGGCAGCCCCATGGCGGCGCTAGCACCGCAGGCATCCGCGCTGGTCAGTGCGACCGGCGCTGTGACCGGGATGGCATCATTCAGACTATCACCTATGTAGATGTGTACTCCGGAACTGCCCGTATCGCGCAGGCACAGTGCGCTGTCAGGGCTTACTGAGAAGTTCGCGCCATCGGTACCGCCCGGTTGAACTGCAAGCGTAGTCCCTAGAGAAGAAGCCGTCATCAATTTTGCGCTATTAGCACTCAGCCCCGTAACACCGGTGGCCGTCATGAACGGTAGGCTCGAGTCGATCACACCGCTGAACTGCTGTGCGCTGCTGCCTCCGATCAGGCGGATCTGCCACTGCTGATTGTTGAGGTGCGTAATCAGCAAGCCGCTGTCCGGCGTGGTGCTCGCCGCCATTGTAAACGAAGAAAAAACCGCTGCGAAAACGAAGAACATCATCCGGAACAATTTCATAAGGCAGTCCTCACTCGATCCAAATTTTCAAGGCGATCGTGAATGCCACGGGGCGCGCCGGATCACTGCTCGAGTACTGAACAAAGTTGAGATTGGGAATCGCAATCAGCTACAACGAGGCACGGTCCGATTGATTCGGCGCGTAGCATACGGGGGCAACAGAACTTATATCAGTGTCGAAAAAGTGCGACAGCGAATGCTTCGATTGCTGCTGCGGCACGCGAAGCTGCGTGAAAGGAAAGCGATGCGAACTGGCAGCAAAACAGCCGCTAATGCACTGGGCTGAAAAACAACAGTTTCGCTGGACGTGGCACGACGCGATGGCGATACACCGCGCGCTACACTTGGCACAGATGCGCGTAGCTAGGCGAGCGAAGCGCAGCTACGCAGGGTCTGCACGGAATCGTAGTAGTACCCGCTAATTTACTGGGTCAAAAAAACAACGGATTACTGAACCTGGCACGACGCGAGAAAGCTGCGGAACTGCTCCATCTGTCGTTTCGGCAGGCGCGCCAGCGCCGATGTCCGCGGGCACCAGATAAATGCGTCCATGTTGTCTAACTTCTGCTGCCCCCCTCCCCCGGGACGTCAACGAGCCAAGAATGCTAAAAGCGCCCTATTAAACTGCGTCGCATGTGAGAGATTGAGGCCGTGCGGCGCGCCCCTGATCAACTCCAAATGACTACCAACAACGGATTTATGGGTCCGTGCGCCGCTTACCTCAAAGGGAACAATGGCGTCAGAATCGCCGTGTATCACCAGCGTGGGTAACCTAAATGCGGCTATATCAGCACGAAAGTCAGTGTAAGAAAACGCATGGATGCAATCCAGAGTACCTTTGGGTGACGCGAATGCGGCGATGTCGCGCGCGTAAATGCATTGTGCTTCGCTTACTTGAAGTTTGCCGTTAGCACTGAAAAAACCGCGTGTGAACTGGCCCAGGAATGCCAGGCGATCTGAGGTCACACCCGCTTTGAAGTGCGCAATAGCGGCATCGTCCAGGCCGCCGTCAGGATTGCCGGCGTTCTTGTGTAGGAACGGTGGCACCGCCGCGGCGAAAACGGCAGCGGCTACCCGCTCTGTACCATACGTTGCGACATAGCGCGCTACCTCGCCACCGCCCATGGAAAATCCAACCAGGGTGGCGTTCGTCAAATCAAGATGTGACATCAAGCCGTGCAAATCGGCGGCCAGC
This sequence comes from Steroidobacterales bacterium, assembly GCA_038234675.1. GTDB lineage: Bacteria > Pseudomonadota > Gammaproteobacteria > Steroidobacterales > Steroidobacteraceae > FEN-1191. The sequence continues at coordinate 29,150 of JBBQTF010000033.1, read as the reverse complement.
GTATCGTAGTCATACCCTACCCAAGGTTGCGACGACCATCCGAAACCACGTCGGTCGTAGGTGATGACGCGATAGCCGGCTGCGACGAGCGCTGGCACCTGCGTTTCCCAGGATCGACCGCTGAGCGGCCACCCGTGGATCAAGACGACGGGATTGCCACTGCCATGATCCTCGTAATAGATTTCTAGAGGATTGGAAGCGTCGGTGTTGACTTTAAACTTAGGCATGCGAGGTCTCCAGAAACAATTTCATAAATTGTGTAGGGGGTTGGCGCTGTGCGCCGCGAGGCCCTCATAAAGTCCTGAGCGGCATGCAACGGAAATAATCAGCGCAACAATCGCTGGCGGAACATCTTTATTTTGTCACTAAGAGAAATTAGTTCGGGTAAGGACCAGCCGGTAATATTTCGGATACAGGATGGTACCTCGGCCGCCTTAAATCTGAGCCTCTTACCGGCGGCTGTCAGTCCGACACGGACACGACGCTCGTCTTCGTTATCGCGCTGTCTGGCTAAAAGGCCCGCTGCCTCCATGCGCTTCAGTAATGGGGTCAACGTGCCTGAATCTAAAAACAGACGTTCGCCGATTTCCGACACCATTAATCGGTCGGTTTCCCACAATACCAACATCACCAGATACTGCGAGTAGGTGAGACCAATCGCATCCAACATGGGCTTGTACATTTTCGTCATGGCTAATGACGTTGAATACAGTGCGAAGCACAGTTGATTCTCAAGTCGCAAAGCGTGATGGTCTGGTTTCTTTTTGCTCCGCACTCGCGTAAGATAGCGTACAATCAAATTGTATACAATGTAAAACCGGGTGGCTGGCTACGGCAAAAGCCCCTAGGCACGAGAAGCCGTGCGGTTTGCAAATCGACATTGGTTACCTACCCTCCATCTTTTAATACGGAAGTGCGACATGAGTGACGAAAAAACTGAAGCGAAGTGTCCGTTTAGCGCAGCCGCAGGCGTGGGTACAACGAATCGTGACTGGTGGCCACGGCAATTGCACGTGGATTTGCTTCATCAACACTCCTCCAAGTCCGACCCCATGGGCGGGAAATTCGACTACGCCGAGGCGTTCAAGAGCCTCGATTATGCTGCGCTGAAAAAAGATCTCTCCGCCTTGATGACAGATTCCCAGGACTGGTGGCCTGCGGACTTCGGCCACTACGGCGGTCTATTCGTGCGTATGGCATGGCACAGTGCCGGCACCTACCGCATCGGAGATGGCCGCGGCGGTGGCGGCCGGGGCCAGCAGCGCTTTGCACCGCTCAATAGTTGGCCGGATAACGTTAGCTTGGACAAGGCTCGCCGGCTTTTGTGGCCTATAAAACAAAGATATGGCGAAAAAATTTCATGGGCCGACTTGATCATTCTCACCGGCAACGTGGCTTTGGAAAGTATGGGGTTCAAGACTTTCGGCTTTGCAGGCGGGCGCCAGGATGTCTGGGAACCTGACCATGATGTGTACTGGGGCCGCGAGACGAAGTGGCTTGCCGGCGACGTCCGCTACTCGAAGGGGTCGCCCGGGGTCGAAGAGGGCCATGGCGTACTCGTGAAGGACGACGATAGCGAAGTGACGCACACCCGCGATCTCGAAAATCCGCTCGCTGCGGTGCAGATGGGTTTGATCTACGTCAATCCGGAAGGCCCGGACGGTAAGCCCGACCCGCTCGCTGCGGCCGTGGACATCCGCGATACTTTCGGCCGCATGGCTATGAACGACGAAGAGACCGTTGCGCTCATCGCCGGCGGTCATAGTTTCGGCAAAACCCACGGCGCAGCGCCGGCGGAGCACGTTGCGGAAGAACCCGAGGCGGCTGGCATCGAGGCCCAGGGCTTCGGTTGGAAAAACAGCTTCGGTACCGGCAATGGCAGTGACACGATCACCAGCGGCCTAGAGGTCACGTGGACCAAGACGCCAACGCGGTGGAGCATCAACTATTTTGAAAACCTGTTCGGATTCGAATGGGAACTGAGCAAGAGCCCCGCCGGCGCGCAGCAATGGGTGGCCAAGGGCGGCGACGGGCTGATCCCTGATCCATATGACCCTTCCAAGCGGCGCCGCCCGACTATGCTGACGACCGACCTCTCATTGCGTATGGATCCTGCCTATAGCAAGATTTCGCGTCGCTTTCTCGAGAACCCCGATCAGTTTGCGGATGCCTTCGCCCGGGCCTGGTTCAAATTGACCCACCGCGACATGGGACCGCGGGCCCGCTATATGGGCCCGGAGGTGCCGGCTGAAGCCCTCATTTGGCAGGACCCGATCCCCGCGGTCGACCACGCTCTTGTGAATGATCAGGCTGTCGCGTTACTCAAGCAGAAGGTGCTGGCATCGGGATTGACGGTCCCCCAGCTTGTTTCGACGGCGTGGGCGTCGGCCTCCACGTTCAGAGGGTCCGACAAGCGGGGCGGCGCTAATGGCGCGCGCATTCGCCTGTCGCCCCAGAAGGACTGGGCCGTCAACCAGCCGGGGCAGCTCTCCAAAGTACTGCAAGTGCTGACGGCAATTCAAAATGATTTCAACACCACGCAGTCGGGCGGTACAAAGGTGTCGTTGGCCGATCTGATCGTCCTGGCGGGTAACGCGGGCGTTGAGCAAGCCGCCAGCAACGCTGGCCACCCGGTCAATGTTCCATTCGCTCCAGGACGGATGGACGCTTCGCAGCAGCAGACCGACGCACACTCGTTTGCTCCTCTCGAGCCGATCGCAGATGGCTTTCGGAACTACTTGAAAACACAGTACAGTGTACCGGCAGAGGCGCTGCTCATCGACCGGGCGCAGTTGCTGACATTGACGGCCCCGGAGATGACCGTGCTGGTGGGTGGCCTTCGGGTGCTCGGTGCCAATGTCGGCCAGGCGCAGGGTGGCGTATTCACCAAAAACCCGGGCACCTTAAGCAATGACTTTTTTGTCAACCTGCTTGACATGAATACGAAATGGAGTCCTGTCACCTCCGATAAACAGCAGTTTGAAGGGCACGACCGCAAGACGGGCGAACAGAAGTGGACGGCATCACGTGTGGACCTAATCTTCGGCTCCAATGCCCAGTTGCGCGCTGTCGCCGAGGTTTATGCAAGTGCCAGCGCTGGTGGGAAATTTGTCGAGGATTTTGTGGCAGCATGGACAAAAGTGATGACTCTCGACCGTTTCGACGCTCGCCCGAGTGACACCGGTAATTGTTAATGTGAAAGTCAGCGCTACGGTGGTCCGATGTATTGAGAGGCGGTGTCCGTCGCCTGTCCACACGCCACCGACTGCGCAATGAGGGCGGTTGTCACGCTGGGGATTTTATGTCATTTCCGCCCACAGACAACTTTCATCGCGGTCCCTAATGCCGTGTCTAGTGGAACTGATTCCCATTTATCTGCACTTATATCCTCTGCCGGCACTTTGTGATTGGTGCCATCGTCGTAATAGTTCATCAAGACGTCGGACTTTGACGTACCTTCGCCACAGTTGAAGGCGGCGTGATTGAGGCTGAAATCCACCCATTTGCTCGCGTCGTCGCCCGATCCTTGCTGTGTGTGCACAGGGAAGGTCATTTTCAGCCATACCCGTCGGATAGCTCCGGTAACCGTGATAGATGACGTGTCTACTAACACCTTGGTTCCATCTTTGCCAGTGCCTACTTGGAACCACTCAGACGCCTGCGCCCCTGCGCAGGCCGCCAACAGCGCCACGAGCGCCGTGGACGTGACGCTCTTCATTTTGGCATCCATGCACAGGCCAAGTGTTGCTCAACCTCGCCAACGAACTGGGGATGAACGGCTTCACATCGAGTTGCGGAGTCGCTCACTGGGTTGACCTCGAATCGGCCTCAGGGCGCCTCCCCCCGTCTAACGTCTTGGACTCCATAGCCTGGTTGAGCGCCGCTCGAAATACCATGGGGTTCGCGATACTGCGAATCGGATCGAAGGTCGACCCCGTGCCCGTAACTATGATGTCCCCGTACTTAAACACCTTCCCCAATAAGCCCTGCGTGACGCGAACCGTCTCGATTTTGTCAAATCGTATTTCAATTGAATGAGTCGAAACCACACCATACTTGGCGATCAATCGCTTGTCAGTGATCGCGAGCTCCGTGGACGCCCGAGCTATAAAAGGCCAAACGAACAATAAGACCGCGAATACAAGTAGGAGGCCAACAATATAGAGTTCGGCGGATTCTGAAGACGTGGATGCCGTTACGGCAATTTTTATGAAAATTGTGGCAAAGACCGCGGTCAGCAGCCCGCCTAGCAGAAAATACGAAGTGAATTTCCAAAGAGAGATCGCTGCCGTATACCGTACGGCCTCACCGGGAACCACATTCTCCGCAATATACTTTCCCATATAACCCCGTGCCGCTATTTAGCGTAATGAGTACAAAATGGAACCCGAGCCACTCCAGGTATGCCCGGCTGTCACATTCCGACCTGGTGCGTCCTACTGTGCGCGGCAGATTGTAAATAGTCATTGCTGGCGGTGTAAGAAGGTTGCAAGGAGATCCAGAGCACAACTTGGCCCTGCTACATCTGCCTACACACTGGCAGCCTAGTCTATCACTATCAGATCAAATGGCTGATCGGAGAGCATGGAACAGCGGTCATCCTCGAAGAGGAATGACTCGATCGTGAAGTACTGTCCCTGATGCTCAGGCATAAAGAATTGGTTCTCGTAATTAACCGCGGTGCGGGGCTCGAACACCCGGTCGGTATTCGTGTCGGATGCCGGATCGAACACAAAGTGTCCAACCCAATCGGGAGGAAAGGCAATACCCATTTCGTAGCCCCCGATCCACCCGCGCCGTTCCCACAAACCCTCCCGTCGGAAATAATCGACTATTGTCTGGTTGAATTCACGTACCGGAAGATTCGGGCGCAGCATCGAGCGTATCACCTCCATTGACCTGGCGACGCGCGAGGTCAACTCGCTGACCACGGCACTCGGCTGGCCAATCGAGAATGTTCGGCAGACGTTGATGTGGTATCGCTTAAAAACACCGGATAGATCGACCAGCACAAGCTCACCGTGCGTCATCCGGCGTCGGGTGGCCAGAGCGTGCAGCGCGTTCGTCTTGGTTCCGGAAAGAACGGGCATGGTGATGCCAGGGTTTTCGCCACCGGCACGGGCCATTGCCCGCACCATTTCGCCGTAGACTTCGAGCTCAGCCACCCCAGCCCCGATCGTGGCCCGGGCGGCGGCCATGCCGATGTTGGCAATCCTCGCCGCCTCTCTTAGGCACTCGATCTCGGCGGCCGACTTTAGGTGACGCACTTCGCGAAGCAGCTGGGTTGCATCGATCACCCGTGCGCCCGCGGCGGCGAAAGCGTCCTCGATGCGATGACTTATGGGGCGATTGGGACGGTAGCTCCAGAACTCCATGCCTACCGTACCGTGCAACCAGCCCTCGCGCTTGAGTTCGGAAGCCACGAACTCAGCGCTGCCACGCAGCGCATGTCGTGGGAAATACCTGACGTCCGTTGCCCGGGTGAACACGCGGCCGAGCACTGCTTCACGCTCGCTGTCGAAGAAAATGTAATGGTCGTGATCGACGTGAACGGCGATCGCTGAGCTCGCGGGCCACTGTGGCGGAGACTGCGCTTGGTACCACTCGGCTTGATAGCCCGAAAGGTAGTACATACTTTCGGGAGCCATTAGATAGAGCATGTCTACTTTTGACTTCGCCATACTGCGCCGCACCTGCTCCAGCCTGGAGGCGAACTCCTCGGCCGTGAAGGGCGCCTCATTTTCCGGTTGGCTATTGAAGTAAACCTCGTCGCGATAGTGCATGAGATCTGTCCCTCAGGTGACGGTAGGCTGGGCGCTGGCCTCCGAGCCACGCGGGGTGGCGACTACGGCGATTATGGCTCCGCCGATGCACGCCATCATGAAATAGAGTCCGAGCCGGTACGACCCAAAGTTGTCATAAAGAGCGCCGATAAGAATAGGCCCAGAGAAGAGAGCCGCAAGATAAAAGAAATACCAAAGTCCATACGACCGGCTAAATTCTGTCGTTTCGAGCTGTTTGCGTAGGTGCGACACCACGCAGGTGTCGAAGCCGCCTACCGAAATGCCGAAGCTGAGTGCCGAGACGAACACCAGCGCGACGCTTGATGTTTGCAGGGATAACTGAAAGCCGCAAACGCTTGCGAACATTACGGCGAGCTCAAGGGTCATGGTGAGCCGATAAGGCCATCGGTCGCTAAGGTGCCCAACGCCAAGCGCACCGAGGATTGCAGCCCCGGCCGTCAGATTCAATGACAAGGCGGTGATCGATTGAAGCGCGGCCCCGTCGCTGAGGAGCGCAACCTCATGCGTGAGCAACCCCCCGTAGGCAACGCCGCCCAACGCCGTTACTGCCACGGCCAGCCAAAAGATAGACCGCGTCGTTGCTGGCGACGAATAAGGCTTTTCTATAGCGCCGGGCACCGCTCGGCCTGGGGCGTTTATCTTAGGATTTTGCAGCAAGTCCCCGTCGATCCCCAAACCCAGCGCGGCTGGTGAGGCGACCCGCGCCCAAAACATCAGTGGCGGAAGGCCCACGAGGCCAATCAGGCAGCTCATGATCAGCGACGTGTGGCGCCATCCCAACTGGTCGACCAGAAATTGGGCCAACGGGGCGAGTGCCAGTCCGCCAAAATGCCAGCCGGCGTAGCACAATGCGATTGCGAGGCCGAAGCGCCGCCGGAACCAGATTGCAGCCATGAGGTTTATGCCGCAAGCCATAAGGATCTTGGCAAACCCCATCAGCGCGCGCAGGGCAAACATGGCCACCACAGAGTGTGCAAGACCAATCGCCATCATGCACAGCGCCGCAAGCACGACCCCGTGACGATCAAGCGATACGACCCGAAGCGTACTGCGAGGTAGCTGCCGAAGACACTAAGTGGCGCCGTCAACCAGAAAATCGACACAAGGCCGCCCATCGTGGCGCGGCTCCAACCAAATTCGGCGGTCAGTGCCGGAACAAACACGGTGAATGCGTAAAGGCCGCCCCCGTACACCATCATGCCTACGACGAATAGTGCCGCCACGACCCGCCAACCGTAATAGCTCCCCTGCGAGGCGGCGGCGGTCATGCGGAAATGCTCTCCACCAAGGCTCCCAGCTTTAGTGTCGCCAGGTCGCAATAGCGTCGTCCGACGATTTGCAGGCCTGTGGGCAAGCCCCCGCGGGTAAAGCCGCTCGGTACGGAAAGTGCCGGGCACTGACCGACCAGATTGAATGGGGCGGTCATGTCCATGCCATGGTAGCGGCCCATGTCATCGACCCAGCCAAAATCCCGATCCGTCTGAGTGGCGAGGGGCGCGGGCACGGCGGTCGTCGGACAGATCAAGGCATCAAACTCACTAAGAATCTTGCGCAAGCTGTACCAGAATTTTGTGCGCTCGACCTCGAGGCGCTTGTAGTGGACGGCCGTGATATCGCGCCCCTGCTCAATGAGGTCCCTCACCGCCGGATCCAGGAGCGTGGCGTCCCTATCGTAAGCTTCCCCGAAATAGGCGGCCATGAACACGCGCCAGTAGTCCATCCACACCTCGATGATACTGGCGGACCACTTCAGATCGACCGCTTCAACACTAATCCCGGACCGCCTCAATCGGTCCACCGCGACTAGAGTATTGCGTTCAACTTCAGGATCGATCGCATAGAAGCCAAAATCGACAGACAGCGCTAATCGGATGCGGCGGGGCCCAAGCTGCAGCGTTCCGTCATAATCGAAAAACGTCGGCAATGACTGGATATCACAGTCATCCGGGCCCTGCGTTGCCGCGACAAACAAGGCAGCATCTTGGCAACATCGGGCGATGGGTCCGAAGTGGGAGATGTTGTCAAACACGCTGGGCAGAATGTCGAAGGGGATACGGCCAAGACTGGGCTTGAATCCGACCACTCCGCACAGTGCGGCCGGAATGCGCACCGACCCGCCCATGTCCGTACCCTCCGCCAGGGGCACGGCACCCGTGGCGACCGCCACCGCTGAGCCTCCCGAGCTTCCGCCAGGGGTGCGGGACGGGTCCCACGGATTTCGAGTCACCCCAAACAGTGGGCTCTGCGTAAAGCTGGAATACGCGAACTCGGGAGTCGTCGTTTTGCCGATTATGATGGCCCCGCTCTTCCTTAGCGCAGTGACGATCCAGGCGTCCCGCTCTGCTATCTGCGTAGCAAACGCGCGCGATCCGGACGTCGTGAGCTTACCCATGACCGGTGTCATGTCTTTCAGGGCAATTGGGACCCCGTGCAGCGCCCCCCGCCCCTCGCCTCGGAGCGTCGCGGCGTCGGCCAGTCGCGCAGCCGCACGTGCCTCTTGATCGTAGACGGCAGCGAAGGCGTTAAATTGAGGATTGATCTCCGCCACGCGCTGCAAACTAGCCTCGACAACTTGCAAGGCCGACACTTCTCCCGAGCGAATCAGCCGCGCGAGCTCCGTCGCTGATCGGGTCAGGATTTCACCGCGATTGGAGAGCATGACATTGCAGTGTACGTCCGGCGCAAATGTTTTTCCTGATGCTCTATGAGGGTCGGTTAGTTTGACGATCGGCCGCGTCGTCCAAAGTTCCCCCAGGCGCTGCCTGCGCTTATAATGGGCGACGGCCCTCGCCAGTTACGGTCGGCGCGCGATTCCGGTGTAGACGATCTCGCCGCCAACCACGGTTTCAAGCACTGTGATGTTGGCGATTTGCTCTGCCGGAATAGTCAGCGGATTGCGATCGAGGACTATCAGGTCGGCAAACTTGCCAATCTCGAGAGATCCGGTGACATCGTCTTGGTGCAGCTCGTACGCGGCGTTGATGGTCGCGGCACGAAGCACTGCCTCGCGCGACATGCCTGGATCGTCGCCTAGCCGGCCGGGGTACTCGGTTGCTGCGGCCGGGGCGTTGGTACGCGTCACACCGACTTTCAGTGCAAACCATTCATCCAACGCGTCCACGGGCCAGTCACTGCCAAAAGCGATGCGGGCGCCCGCGGCTTCCAAAAGGCCTGCGGGCTCTAGGATTTTCATGCGCCCGGGTCCGAAGAAATCCTTGAGCCCAAGGGTATCGGCGGCAGGTTTCTCCCACTGGAACGAAAGCACCGGTATCGCATCAAGGGCCCTGAAACGCTGGAAATCCGCCGTGGACACGATCTCATCGTGCGCGATGGCGGGCCGGATATCGACAGCTGGCAGCGCCTTGCGAAGCGCAGCAACGGCATCGAGCGCCGCGCGCACCGCGCCGTCGCCATCCGCGTGCATGTGCGGATCGATGCCGGCCCGACCGAGTGCCACCATGGCGGTTGCGAGTGCCACTGCGGGAAAGTACACGGGCGGGCCCCGGCTCGTGCCCGTTTCCCAATGGGGATTTTCGGTGTTACCGGCGTTTTGGCGATACGGCTCTAACATTGCGCCGGTCAACGCTGGTGCGGCGATCACGCCATCTAAAAACATCTTTGCGTTTCGCACGGTGATGCCTGGCGCGCGGCCTATGCGGCCTTGGTCATACTTCGCTTCGAGCGAGATCACCCGGGACACAGCCTCGCTTAGTTTGTCCGCTTCGTCGGGCTCGATGGGCGGTGCGAAGTGCGCACGTGCGGTGAGTTTGCCGGACTTGCGCACCGCCTCGAACGCGGCCAGATCCTGTGATGTGCCGATGGCATCAAGGAAGCTCGTGACCCCCTGGCGATTCATCGCCGTGAGCGCAGCAAGCGCAGCCTCAACATCCTGCTCCGGGGTTGGCTTGGGCAGAACCGATGCGAACAAATCGAACACTGTGTACTCGATGAGACCGCTCGGTTCGCCATTGGCTTCGTGCCCGATCGTTCCGCCGGGCGGATCAGCACTCGCTGCCGTAATCTTCGCCAACGCCAACGCACGCGAATTGGCGAGTTCGGTGTGTAGGTACGAGGAGCGCACAATGATTGGCCGTTGCGTGTGCAGTACATCGAGGGCCGCACGGCTGGTCTTCACGCCGGCCGGGCGCATGCTCTCCTGAAACCAGTTGACGACTTCGAGCCACCCGCTAGGTTCCGCGGATCTAGTTTGATCAAGGCACACCTGAATACGCCGCTGAAGTTCGCTGACAGTCAGTGACTCGTAGTTGAGACTGCACTTTAGCAGCGCCGCCCCGCCATCGAGAGGGTGCATGTGCCCGTCCACGAGGCCAGGCATCAGAAAGCGCCCCCCGAGCTCTTCGACAATTGTGGTGGCGCCAATGTAGGGCCTAACGCCCTCATTGCCGCCCACGTAGACGATTCGTCCGTCGCGAATCGCGAGCGCCGCGGCTGCTAAACGGTCGGTACGGCCCGTGAATATTACGCCATTGCGGTAGACGCGATCAGCTGGCGGCGGAGCACCCGCTGCGCAGGCGACTGTCCATAACAGTATGCCAACCATGCATATGCATTGCATTCGAGCGCCCATTAACAAGGCGCAGGTATCCTACGGCACCGAATCGGTTGGGCTAGCGCCAATTTGTGGGCGGCACTACAATTCCGCCCGTACTGCACTCTTCTGCGCACAATAATCAACAAGGCTAACTGCGCGTGGCGGGAGCCTCGGCCAGGGAGGGAGCAAGGGGGTACCACAATGAATTTCGATATGCCGCATACATTTTTCTTGTCGGCGGGAATCTTGGCCTTGATGGGCGCCTTTCCGGGCACCGCCCAAGCCGTCGATAAGGATGCAGCCCTCACCGGTGGCCTTGAGGAAGTCGTGGTGACGGCAACCCGTCGCGAAGAGCGACTCCAAGACGTCCCGATTAGTGTCAGTGCGTTCAGCCAAGAAAAGCTCGACGTGCAGGGACTGCGAAACATCGACGACCTTACACGGCTTACGCCCGGTGTATCGTTTACACGCAACGGCATGAGTGCCTCGGCCAATTACAACGACGAAAATTCGAACATAAACATCCGAGGGATCGACTCCACAGCCGGAACTTCAACCACGGGTATCTACATTGATGATACGCCGGTGCAAAGTCGGCATCTGGGTTTTGCCGCGACAAATGTGTACCCGGCCCTATTTGACCTCGACAGGGTCGAGGTGCTGCGCGGCCCGCAGGGCACACTGTTCGGTGCGGGCGCCGAAGGAGGTGTGGTGCGCTTTCTCATGCCACAACCGGGTCTGACGAGTAATTCCGGCTATTTACGCTCTGAACTGGCCGCGACACAGTCCGGCGATCCGAGTTACGAAATCGGTGCGGCTGCGGGTGGGCCAATCGTCCAGAATACTCTTGGCTTTCGGGTTAGCGCTTCATACCGGCGCGATGGAGGGTGGGTAGACAAGGTCGCCTACTCGTTAGTCAATCCGGCCGATCCGGCGACGCCGCTGATCGCGCTGCAGGATTTAGAGAAGAACTCCAACTGGCAAGAAACCACTACCTTTCGCGCGGCGCTCAGGTGGGCAGTGACGGAAAATGTAGAGGTCACACCTTCCGTTTACTATCAGAATCTTAAGATAAACGATACTGCCGCCTACTGGCCGAGCCTATCTAATCCGGGCAAAGCGACCTACCGCAACGGCAATGCACTCACCAACCCGGCGACCGACCCATTCTGGCTTGGGGCGGTAAGAGTCGATTGGAATACCGGGATCGGTCAATTGACCTCGAACACCTCTTATTACTCTCGCAGCCAACATTCAACATCGGACTACACACAATACTTACGGGCTACCTTCCTCGGGGCGCCGTATCCGCCGTCGGGGGCAATGGGCCGCGCTTTGTTTCGTGATGAACAAGAAAATTACTATCAGGAGTTCCGGCTTGCTTCGTCGGACTCCGGAGCGCGCGTGGCCTGGAACACCGGTCTTTTTTATTCACACATGAGCGAGAATATTCCCGAATACATCATTGACCCGACGCTCGATGCTGAAACCGGTGGGGTCTACTGCAGCGTTACCCCGTGCCCCAACGGCCTGTGGTATTACCAGCCGCTGACACGGGTGATTGATACTCAGTATGCCGCATTCGGCGAAGCGAGCTTCAAGTTTACCCCTGCTCTAAAAGCGACGCTGGGACTGCGACTCTCGCATGTCAGCTACCGCTCATCGCTTAACTACGGCGGAGCATTTGTTGGTTCGGCGCAGCTGACCTCAGATGTATCCGCCTCAGAGAATCCTGTGACGCCAAAGGCCGTTCTGGCCTGGCAGCCGGATGGCAACAATCTCTTGTATGCCAGCGCGGCGAAGGGCTATCGCGTCGGTGGGGCCAATGGTGACGTGGGTGAGATTTGTGATACGCCTTACAACGGTGGTCCAGGTGATCTTACGCAGCTTGGGCTGCCGATCGGTGCCGACGGCAAGCGTCATGTTCCTGAGCAATACAGTTCCGACAGTTTGTGGAGTTACGAGCTGGGCGCGAAAAACACGCTGCTCGATCATCGACTGCAGATCAACTCGACTTTGTTTTACGTCGACTGGACGAACATACAGCAGAGTGTCTATTTGCTGTCGTGCGGTGAGCAATTGTTCCTTAACCTTGGTAGGGCGCGAAGCCTGGGCGGCGACGTCGACATGTTGTTCAAGCCCGTCGATTCGTTGTTGCTCGAACTCACGGTTGCCTATGTCAGTGCAAAATACACACGCACTTCCTGCGCCGGAGATTTGACGTTCAATGGCACCCTATGCAGCAACGGTGATGGTTCAGTCCTGGCGAGCCCAATCGCAAGCAAGAATGATGTGCTTCCCGGGGCACCCTGGAACTGGATCGCCGCCGCTGAGTGGGCGTTTGCGTCGATAAATGGTCACGCGCCCTACCTACGCGTCGACTATAGGTATGGGACCGCCCAGTCGGGCATGCAGCCAATACAGAATGGGAATAACGCCTCCTCTGACCCAACCATACCGGGGTTGCCCAGTACCCATAGCCTCGCGCTTCGCGGGGGCCTGCGCTTCGGCGGCTTCGATGTCTCATTATTTGCCCAGAACCTGACGAACACTCACCCGGTGCTGTTCAAGTCGCGGGACCTGGCCGATCCGAGCGATCAATTGTATTTCGAGCGCGGCTTGCGGCCGCGAACTTTGGGAATTACTGCGGCATATCGTTATTGAAGTAAGCGGGCGCTTCTCGGGCCAGCGTCCACCGGCGCTCTCTGTGCGAGAGCTGCACGCGATGAGGGCAGGCTCCAAGGGCATTGGAGAAAGTGCGCCCAACTAGGGAAGGGAGGAACGAGGGTGCGCGATATTCCTATCTTATCCCCGATCCCCTTCTGATGAGTTACCCCGTGCTCAATGGCCGACTGTTCTTGGTCTGCTCCGTCGGCCGTGGGCTCGGGCCGGGCCGTCAGCTTCCCGCGATCGGTAAGGTTATCCGAACCACTAGGCCGGAGGCTTGATCCGTTCGAGTTAGCATCTTTATCTGCCCGCCAAGCCGTGCAGTGACGTTTTGTACCGCGCGCAACCCAAAGCCCCCTAGTCTTTCGATTCCGCCAGCGCGCACGCTCAGATTTTTTGGCTCTCTCCCTGATACTCCCGGACCGCAATCGCGGACCTCGGCGCTCGCTGTTACGCCGTCGCTCGTGGAGGCAATTTCAACGATCGAGCCACGCGGAGCGAAGTGGATCGCGTTGTCAAGCAAATTGCCAAAGATCACAAGCAAGTCTCGCGGATTGCAGTGAAGCGAGACACCTGACTCCGCCGACAAACGCAGTTGCACGTGGGCGTCCTCGGCTATCGCGCGATAAAGGTCACACGTCTCTTGAAGAATCGCATCGAAGTCGACGTGTTCAAGTTGCTCCGTTGCAAACCCTGGAGTGCGAGCCACGGCCAAAAGCTGCTCTGAAAGTCTGGCGGCGCGTCGGATCCCGGCGCGCAGTGCCGCAAGTCGCGAGTTGCGTTCCACGGGATCGGGTGACCCGTCCAGCACATCAAACTGGAGTTGCAAGGCGGCTAATGGCGTTCGAAGTGCGTGGGCGGCGTCGATAAGGAAGGCGCTCTCCTCTTCCAAGGCGGCTTGCTGACGCTCCAACAATCGGTTGATCTCCTCCACAAGCGGAGCGATCTCCCGAGGCAATCGGGCGATGTTTAGCGGTTCACTAGACAATGGTTGCCGTTCTGCGACTACCTGTGCGGCTTCTCGCACCGGTCGCAACAGCACACTGACAAGGGCGGTCATGACTAGGGCAAGTACCGGGAGCATCAAAAGCGCCGGTGTAAGCGCAGCGAGAGCGGCTCCCTCGGCCTGATCGTCTCGTGCATCCACCGCCTGCGCAACCGCGACGCTCCGATCAGGAAAGTCTTCCATAAAAATACGGTAGGGTTCGCCGTCAATTACAATCTGAGAAAATCCAGGCAGCTGCCTGTGGACCAGCTGCAGGGCTGGATTTGAGGTATAGCGCCGCGAGCCGTCTAGGTTCCAGACCTCCACCTGGATCGCATCGTCACTATGCGGTTGAAGAATTGTGCGTGAGGCCACGACGGCGGCGACCTGCCGCAGCTGACCGTCCAGCAGTCGTTTGGTTTGGTGGCTGATTTCGAAGTAGGCGACCACGGCGCCAGCAAGGCCGACCAATAATATGGCCGCGCACATGGAGATCACCAAGCGGCGGCGAAGCGACATCACCCGGCTAGGTATGGACACGCCAGCCCAGGTTGCGAACGTTCTCGATCTGCTCCGCACCGATCTTCTGGCGCAATTTGTGCAACAGGAAATCCACCGCGTTGCTCTCGATAGTATCGCACCAACTGTAAATCTGAGATTCGAGCTGGGCGCGAGAAAGTACGGCACCCGGCCGCACCATAAGTGCGTGGAGGACGGCATACTCCTTGGCGCTCAGATGGAGCACGGTTTCGTCTTTCAGGACGGCACGGAGCGCCGGATCTAGAGTCAAATGCGCCGTCTTAAGCTGCGGCGTTGCCCGGCCTTCGCGTCGGCGGGCAAGGGCGCGCATGCGCGCCTCGAGCTCAGGTAGCTCAAAGGGCTTGATCAGATAGTCGTCCGCGCCCCGATCGAGGCCGGCCACCCGATTATCGAGCTTGCCGCGGGCGGTGATCACCAGTATGGGCACCTCGCTCCCGGAGCGACGAACCGCAGTGAGCAGTTCCAGGCCATCGGTGGAGGGAAGGCCCAGGTCCAAAAGCACCATCTGGAACGGCTCTTCGGTGTCCAGCAGTCGAGACTGTGCCTCGGCGCCATCGCGAATCCAGTCCACCGCGTAGCCGTGATCGGAGAGTCCCCGCACCAGGCTCGCTCCGATCATCGGATCGTCTTCGACCAGCAATACCCGCACTCCTGGGACTCCTGAGCCGGTTCGCGGCGGCGTTGAAAGCCACGCCATGCTACGCCCCGGGTTCCAGGGACGCATGCTATTCAGAACTTCTTCGAGATCCCCACGTAAATCGAGTGCGGCATGACGCTCAGCACATAGGGCGTATTCGGATTTCGGTGCATCCACCAACCGCAGGCCGTGCCAATGGCGAATCCCGCAAGCACGTCTGTCTGCCAATGGGCCTGAACCTTCATTCGGGCGATGCTGTCATAGACCGGCAGCAGCTCCAGGCCGTAGACCAGCGGATGTTCGCGCCCGTATTCGAGCACGATTGGTGTCACGATTGAACTGACCACCGTAACCTCGCCGCTGGGAAAGCTTTCGTTGCCCTTTCCCTTGAACCACAGATCGGGGTCGCCATTTCCGTCAATGGGCCTGACCCTGGAGAACGTGTACTTAAGCGTCGTGGACACGACAGACCCGGCGACCGTGGCATCCACCGACTGCCACAGCGTCCGGCCCCAGCGCGACTCGCCGCCCTCCCAGACGGCCCCCACGGATTCGGCTGCCAAGAGACCGTAGATCAGGGCGAGTTGGTAGTCACGCTTCCAGATACCGCTATTGTCGTAAGTCAGCATGTAATCGATCCCCAGAGGACCGCCGCGCGCAAGCGATCGAACGGGCTTTCCCGCACCGAGGATGATAAATACAAGCACGCTCGCGCCCAGGGCCCGCGCGTTCCGCCTCGGAATCACCACTTATCCTCACCCAAAGGTCAGCCATCCAGACTCTGATTCTGATTGTCCAGAGTTAGCTGAGCGTTAGCGCAGCGTTACAATTGACGGTCCTTAGGTGCGCTTGCTAATTTTCAGCTAATCCCTTGAGGTGCAGACTAACAGCCATGAAGGAGTCCTCCTGGGAGATGAGGACAGCCCCGAGCTCGGGCGTTACAGCGCTAGAATGGTGTGATCTGAAGAGAGGGTTAATATAATGTTTAAGTTTTCTTATTCCGACCTGTGCGTCGCATTCACCGCTCTAAGCCTAGGCCCCCTGACGTGGGCTGGCGGCCCCGCGGCGCGACCGGCTTACGCCTCGACGCACACGGTTTCCGTTGGGGCGCCTGAGCGGTGGGACTACCTGACACTGGATCCGGGCACGCATCTGCTCTACCTGGCTCATGGAGACCGGGTCGATGTCCTCGACGCAAGCACGGGCGTCCTGGTGGGGCGCGTGACAGGCATCCCGGGAGGGACCCACGGGATAGGCATCGTCGGCGCACTCGGCAAGGGCTATACCGACGATGGGGAGGCCGGCGAGATCGTAGTCTTTGACTTGCACACTTTCAAAGTGCTCCGCCGTATCAAGGGCCAGCCCGACGCGGATGGCATCGTGGTGGACCCGAAAACGCAACACGTGTTTGTCATCAATGGTGACTCTGGGAATCTCACCGTGGTCGACCCCAAAGCCGACAAAGTAATCGCAACCGTCAATGTGGGCGGCGGCCTGGAGTTCGCCGTGGCCGATGGGCGCGGGAAGCTCTACGTCAATGGCGAGGAAAAGCGTGAACTGGTGCGCATCGATACGCGTACCTCGGCGGTAGATGCCCACTGGCCCATTCCCGACTGCGAAAGCGCCCACGGGCTTGCCATGGACACCGTCACGCGGCGGTTGTTTGTCAGTTGCGCCAATCGCATTCTGAACGTGGTCGATGCAGATTCGGGCGCCGTTGTAGCCAAGCTCCCGATCGGGCGCGGCACCGATGCCGCCGCCTTCGATCCAAAGCGAAAGCTGATATTCAGCTCCAACGGCGCAGACGGAACGATCTCGGTGATCCGCGAAGATTCGCCGCAAACCTTTACCGCGCTCCAAGACATCCCCACGGCGATAACCGGTCGCACCATGAGCATTGATCCAGCCACCGGCCGTCTGTACGTGGCGGCCGCGGCCATCGATCCAAAGGCCGCAGTGGCCCCTCGTCCCGACGGACGGGCCGCGCGCCCCACGCCCCTGCCCAATTCGCTCAAGGTACTTTTCCTTGATCCGAAGGACACCCGTTGAGGCCGTGCACAGGACACGCACGCTGCGGTAGGCTGACTCGCATGATGCCAGTGGTCTCAGCAAGAAAAGACTTCTGGAGGCGGTCTGCCTGTTTGCGCCGTTCCGCCGCATATGTGGCCCTCGCATTGCTGGTGGGCTGCAGCAAGAGCGCTCCGACCCCGCAGAGGCCGGCCAATGCCGACCGCGGCGAGGGCTTGGCGCTGACCAGCGAGCAGATCCAGGCGTTGGGCATCGCCACCGTGCCCGCACGCGGCACCGAATACCGACCGAACATCGAGGGTTTCGGTGTCGTGAGCAGCGTGGAGACCTTTGCACAGAGCTATGCGGATGTCGCGACCGCCTCGGCCGCCGCCGCTCAAAGTAAGGCCGCGCTGAGCCGCGCGCGGACGCTCGCGGCCGGGGAGGACGCGGCAATCTCCCGGGAAGCGCTGGAAAGCGCTGTCACCAAAGCGGCAGTCGATGAGGCGGACTTGGCATTGGCGCAGCAAAAGTCTGGGGCCGCATTCGGCCTGCAGGCACCGTGGCATTCGGCCGCTGATCGCAAAAAGGTCATGGACAAGCTCGCCCAGGGACGTGCAGTCCTGGTGCACGTGACCTTCCCGCTCGGGCGCATGGGCAACGCAAGGCCTGAGGAAATAACGATCGCCCGCATCGGCTCCAACGCATCCAGCTGGCGCACGAAAGTGATCTGGCCTGCGCCGGCTGATCCGACCGTGCCTGGCAACGGATTTTTTGTGCTGCTCGAGGGATCGGATCTGGCCCAAGGCGAGCACGTGGGCGCCTCCTCGGGAGTCGGAGCCCCCCTCAAGGGCGTCTGGATACCGCAATCGGCGGTGCTGCTAAGCGAAAGCAGTACATGGGCCTACGTTGAAACCAAAGCCGGCCATTACAGCCGCGTACCCGTCGATATCAGCCAGCCCGACAACGAGGGGTATGTGGTGAAGGCCAACGCAGGCGTCGCGCCTGACCAGAAAGTCGTCGTCACAGGCGCCGGATTGCTGCTGGCGCGCGAGCTCAATCCTTCCGGGGCGGCCGGGGATTAAATCGTGAAGCGTCTGGTAGATCTGTGCGTTCACTACGCCGGCATCCTGACCACCGTTACCCTGATTGCCCTGCTGGCGGGCCTGTGGTCCTTGCGGACCGTCCCGCTCGACGTGTTTCCGGACTTCGTGCCCTCCACCGTCGACATTCAGACCGAGGCCCCAGGGTTTACCGCCGAGCAGGTTGAGCAGCTGATCACCAAGCCGATCGAGAATATTGTCAACGGTGCCACCGGGCTGGCGACCATCCGTTCCAAATCCATCCCGGGACTCTCGGTCATCAGTATCCAGTTCCTTGAAAAGATCGACCTGTATAACGCGCGCCAGGGGATCGCGGAGAGACTGAGTGAGCTCGGCTCATCGCTCCCGCTGGGTGTGGGCACCCCCAAACTCTCGCCGCTCACCTCCAGCACCATGGATCTGCTGCAGATAGGTCTTCGGTCCCAAAAGCTTGATGCTTTTGCGCTGCGCGATGCGGCCGACTGGACCATCAAGCCCGCGCTGCTGGCCGTGCCCGGCGTGGCGCGCGTGCTCGTGTACGGCGGCGAGGTGCGGCAGATCCAGATCCAGCCGGACCCGAAGCGGATGGCCGCTTTTTCCGTCACGCTGACCGAGCTCGCGGATGCCGCTCGTGCCGCACTTTCACTCAAGGGCGCAGGCTTTATTGACCTGCGGCATCAGCGGGTGCTGATCCAAACGCCTATCCCGGGCCCGGATCCGGCCGCTCTCGCCCGATCGGTCGTTGTGACGCGCGGCACCACGCCCGTGACCCTCTCCGAGCTCGCCACGGTACAGGAACTCCCGGCGCTTAAATCGGGGGACGCGCTGATCCAGGGAAAGCCCGGGATCCTGCTGTCGCTGGCCACACAGTACGGGGCCAACACGTTGGAGGTGACTCACGCGGTCGAGGCGGCGCTCGCACAATTGACGCCGGACCTGCAAAAGCAGGGTATCGAGGTCTTTCCGAGACTGCACCGACCGGCCAATTTCATCGAACAGGCGCTTTCCTCGCTCCGCCAATCCCTCATCATCGCCTCCGTCTTGATCCTAGTGGTCCTTTTCGTGTTCCTGCGTGACTGGCGCAGCGCACTGATCACTTTTCTCGCCATTCCCCTGTCCCTGCTGGCCGCGACCGTGGCGCTCAAAAGCCTGGGCAACACCCTCAATACCATGACCCTGGGCGGCTTCGCGGTGGCCTTAGGCGTACTGGTGGATGATGCCATCATCGGTATTGAAAATGTCCTGCGGCGCCTTGCGGACAACCGACAAGGCGGACACGTGAAAACGCGATTGCAGGTGATTGCCGAGGCGACCGTCGAAGTGCGCGCCCCGGTCCTCTATGCCACCGTGGTGGTTATCGCGGCCGTCGTGCCGGAACTCTTTTCCACCAGTGTACAGGGCCATTTCGTGGGCCCGCTGGCACTCGCGTTTGTTCTGGCCGTCGTAGCCTCACTCCTAGTCGCGGTAACGGTCGCCCCCGCTTTGAGCGCGCTGCTGCTCAAGTCCCCGCGCAATCACGGCGCCACCGGTTGGATCCGCAACCTTAAGGAGCGCCAGGCGCGCGCGGTGGCGGCGGTGCACCGGCATTTCCTCGGCGTAGTGGTAGTTCTCACTGCGCTGAGCCTCGCGGCGGTGATCGCCTTGCCGTTTCTGTCCTCGAGCTTCATGCCGGATTTCCGCGAAAACCACTTTGTGATGCAAGCGAATGCCGCAAGTCCGGGTGCCTCGCTCGGAGAAATGCGCACCGTCGGCGCGCGCCTAAGCCAACAACTGCTGGCGCTCCCCTACGTCGCCACGGTGTCGCAACAGATCGGGCGTGCGGAATTGGGTGAGGACACCAACGGTCCGCATCAGAGCGAATTCCACATAGAGCTCAAGGCCGGCACCCATATCGACCAGACCAAAGCGGAGGGCGAGATCCGGGATCTGGTCGGCAAGATCCCCGGCATACAGTCCGAGGTCACCACCTTCCTTGGCAATCGCATTAGCGAGAGCCTGACCGGCGATACGGCCGACATCTCCGTGAAGGTTTTCGGCAACCAGCTCGATACGCTGGATGCCAGCGCTCACCGGATCGTGGCGGCACTGACCGGCGCCCAGGGCGTGACGGACTTGCAGTTCAAACCTGAAAGCGCGACCCCCACCCTGTCGTTGCAAATCGATCCCACCGCGCTGGCCGCCACGGGATTAAAGACGGCGGATGTCCTCGACGCCCTGCAAAGCAACTACGCCGGCGCGACAGTCGGACAGACCTTCAAGGGAATTCGCTCGATCAATGTCGTGATGTTATTGCCCGAAAAAGAGCGTAGCCGACTCGAATCGCTCTCGGGCATGCTGATCGCCAGCCCGCTGGGCCCGCTGCCGTTGAGCCAAGTCGCCCGCATCATTCCCACCGATACCCGCTATGTGGTATCACACGATGGCGGGCAGCGATTTGATGCCATCACCTTCAATGTGTCGGGTCGCTCGCTCCAGGCGACGGTGAGCGATGTGAAGAAACGCATTGCCGCTCTGCAACTCCCCGCCGGGGTCACGGTCCAGTTCTCTGGCGCGGGCGAGGCGCAACAGGCGGCGCAGCGCGAAATGCTGATGCATTCGGCACTCGCGTTGCTGCTGATCGGCATGGTGCTGGTCATGTGCCTGAAGTGGCGCTCCAATACCTGGCTCGTGATGATCAACCTGCCCTTTTGTCTGATCGGCAGTGTGGCGGCAATCGTGCTGCTGGGGGGTGGCTTGTCGCTCGGTGCAATGGTGGGGCTGGTGACCGTGTTCGGCATCAGCGCTCGCAACGCCATCTTGCTGTTGTCTCATTACGAGCACCTGGTAACTGTTGAAGGCGCTCATTGGTCGGCAGAAACGGTGGTGCGCGGCGCCCAGGAGCGACTCATACCAATCCTCATGACGGCCGCTGTTACCGCCCTAGGGCTCATGCCCTTGGCCTTCGGACTCAAGCAGCCGGGTCAAGAAATCGAAGGGCCCATGGCCGTCACCGTACTCGGAGGGTTGGTGAGCTCCACGCTGCTGAACCTGCTGGTGCTGCCGGCTCTGGCCGAAAAGTTCGGCGGCCCCAGGGAGGCGCGGTCGTGAAGCGAATCGCCGGCGGGATTCTCATCGCAGCCTGCCTCGCAGCGTGTAACACCACGCCACCAACGTTGTCGCCTGCCAGTGATCTCCCGAACCAATTCAATCAAAAGGCCGATTTGACCGCACCGCTGTGGCCCTCGCCCACCTGGTGGCAGGGATTTCACGACCAGCAGCTGACCGAACTCATTGGCCGAGCGCAGGCGCAGAACTGGGACCTCTATCAGGCCGTCGCGCGCGTCCGCCAGGCGGATGCAAGAGCGCGGCAGGCGGGAGCGGCATTCCTTCCGAGTGTCGAACTGAAGGGGAACTCAACCTCCTTCTACGGGCGCTCCCATGAAATATCGGAACGCGAAACCGACTACGGTGCCTCGCTCGGTGTCAGTTATGACCTTGATTTCTGGGGCAAACACCGAGATGCCGCGCGTTCGGCCGATGCGGCGCGCCGTGCGACCTTGGCTGATCGCGCGACGGTGGCGCTCACCATCACGGCAGGCGTTGCGAGCACTTATTTCCAGCTGCTCGCCGTGCAACAGCACATCGACAGCGCCCGAGCCAACGTCAAGGCGTCCGAGGCCACTTTGGAGATCGTGCGAAGGCGGGTCGAGGCCGGTTATGCACCCGGCGCTGACCTTATACAGCAGCGCACCAACCTGGCGGTGCAACGCGCCGCCCTTCCGGCACTCGAACAACAGGCCTTGGAGTTCCACGGGGCGTTGGCGCTCCTGGTCGGTGTAGCTCCTGAGCGCTTGATCCTTCGTTCGGCCCAACTGGCCGACGTGCAGACGCCTACGGTCAGGCCCGGATTACCCTCGCAACTCCTCACCCGGCGGCCTGACTTGGTCAGCGCGGAGAGCGCGCTTGTAGCGGCGCACGCCGATCTGACTCTTGCACGCAAGGCATACCTGCCTGACATCAGTCTGACGGCCAACGGAGGCGCGGCCTACCCGGCGTTGGCCGCCGCGGTGAAAACGCTCCCCGGCTTCGGACTTGCGGCGAATGCCGGCGCCGCCCTGACGCAGACCATATTTGATGGCGGTCGGCGTCGAAACAAGATCGACGAGTCCTCCGCGCGCGAGCAAGAATTGCTGGGGGCGTACCGCGGCGCCGTGCTCTCCGCACTGGCGGACGTGGAAAATGCTCTGGGCAGCATCCAGCATCTATCGGAACAAGAATCGGCGTTACGGACGCAGGTGGAGGAGTCCCAAAGGGTCCTGCGTTCGGCTCAGCTCCGCTACGGGGTCGGTTCGGTCGACTTTCTCGTAATCACCGATGCGCAAAGATCGCTTTATGGTGGGCAGGATCAGCTCGCAGATGTTCACCGTGCCCGTCTGGGCAGCATCGTGACGCTGTATAAAGCACTGGGCGGTGGGTGGGAGGCCCCCACCGGCTCCGAGGGGGCGAGCGAGGATGTTTTAATTGGAACGGCCCCGCCGTGAGGAGCCGGTAGCGCCCGCAGAACGTGGGGTTGGGGTACTTTCGGGGTATGGGAATTCCAACGCACAGATGAATGCCGGCGGCTGGAAGTCACCCCTTACATCAGATGGGTATGTCTCCTCCCCTCGCACTGGGATGGGTCCGCCGGTGTGATATTAATTAAGCGTCGCTCCGGACCTCTGGCGATAGACCTAAAGCCATAAACCCTATCGCTCTCGGCCTGCCAACCTTGCGCTGCATACTGCTTCAGTGCCGCGCGCAAAACCTCACGCAAATCCACCCCGGCGGGCAATGCGTTGCACGCGATCAGATTCAGGTGTCTGTCCCAGATAATCAGCCAATGCGGTCAGCGGGTATCAGCCAGCGGGTCGAAGCGGCGACGGGCCAACGGTTTGATGTTGCTGAGCTTCCTACGTCGAGCTGAAAAATGTGTTCTTAGACACAGATTCAATTGCTCCACACCGACCATTGGTCTGGCAGCCGCGACAGCATCAAGGCCGTTGTGACTACGCCGGGTGCGCGTGATTGTTGGAGCACCATAAATATCCGCATAAATCCGCAATGTCGAGCATTCATAGGCGCACTTATCGCCTTAGTCGGCAAGTTGGCTGAGCTAAAAAGGCTTGCCTGCGTCCGCTGTTCGCAGAGCGAATTGTCACTCCTGCCGTTTCCTCTCCGAAGGCCGAGCAAATTGCTTGTCAGCCCCGGTCGCGCCGAGTGGATGGCGTGGCCGTCGCAGGGCTGGGCCGTCTCTGGCGAGCTGTCACCGAGGCCTAAACGGGTCGAAAAGCATGCATACGAAGTGGACGCGTGCGAATCGCGACGCGCCGCGAACAACCACTTGCCGTAACGCTGCCGCTGCGAAGATCAGGCGCGCTCACCAAAATACATCCACCGTGATAATGCCGGCGCTTTATAGGCGTGGCGGCTGCGCATTTAACACCCATGGTGCATGATGATGCAAGGTGGCCGCCAGCGGATACAAGTACTAGAGTTAAATTCACAGGAGTATGCACGTGAAAACCCTGACATGCGGCGAGGCCGCAATGAAACTCCTCTCGGCCTATGAAGTGGATGTGGTGTTCGGCATGGCCGGGACCATGACCCTTGAGCTCTATCGTGGCATTGGGCTTGCGGGGATTCGCCACGTGCAGTGTCGCAATGAGCAAGGCGCGAGCCTTATGGCCGACGGGTATGCACGCGCGACCGGAAAACCCGGTGTCTGCACGATTATCGCGGGTCCCGGCGTCACCAATGCGGCGACTGGTATCGCCCAGGCTTATTGCGATTCTCAGCCCATGCTGGTGCTCTCTGGCGCGTGCGCGACGCGTACGCAAGGGAAAGGCTGGGGGGCCATACACGAGCTCGCCGACCAGGCCGCGGTAACGGCCGGATTCACTGCCTTTAGTCACATGATCCGATATCCCGAAGAGCTGCCGGAATTGATCGCTCGTGCCTACGCCGTTTTTCGCGGCAGCCGGCCCCGTCCCGTGCACCTATCGCTGCCCCGGGATGTCCTCCCGGAACCGGGCGAATACGATTGGAGGCCTCGCCGCGCGCCTACCTTGCCGATGCCAGACCCGTCGGCCATTGAGGAGGCCGTGGATCGCCTTGCGCGAGCCAGGCGCCCGTTGATTCTCGTCGGCGGCGGCGCGGTCGGCACACGTAACTCACTCACGGCCATCGCCGAGCATATTGGCGCACCGGTTCTTTCGAGCAACGCGGGCAAAGGAATTTTCCCAGAATCTCACCCCTTGTCCCTGGGCGCATCGATCGTTCGGAAGCCGAGCCAGGAGGCTCTGGCCGACGCGGACGTGGTCCTATTGGTGGGTTCGGAAGTTTCTGCAGGCGACAGCTTTTTGCCGGCGCTCGACATTCCGGGCGACATCATCCGGATTGACATCGATCCGACTGAATTAACATCGATGTATTCCGCCGTGGTGCCCATCCAAGCCGACGCCGGCGCCGCGATGCTCGCTCTGTCGGCCGGCCTTTCCACTCGCAAACCAATTGCGCAGCGCTCGGATGGGCAAAAGCGGGTCAGGGAAATTCTCGCGCGCAGCCTCGAGACGATGACCGAAGTGGAGAAGCTTCACGCGCGGGTATGGAACGTCTTGCGTTCAGCCCTCCCCATGGACGCCATTGTGATGGGCGACGCCTCACAGCTGGTGTATTCCGGAAGTTTTGCAATGCCGATGGAAACAGAGCGCTGCTGGTACTACTCCGGCACCTACTGCTCCTTAGGCGTCGCCCTGCCGATGGCCATTGGAGCGAAGATCGGTGCGCCGCATCGACCGGTGATCGCCGTCGCGGGCGACGGCGGGATCATGTTCACGATCAACGAGCTGGCGACGGCGGCGGAAGAACGCCTGGCACTCCCCGTCATAGTGTGGAACAACGATGCCTTGAAGGAAATCGTCGACCAGATGGACCGGCAGCAGATCCCCCGCATTGGCGTCGAGCCCAAGAGCCCGGACTTCATGCGCCTGGCAGAAGGTTTCGGTTGCCATGCCGTTTGCCCCACGAGCGCCGAACTTTTAGCGAGTTCCGTCCGGGAGGCCCTGACCGCAGATCGTCCCACCGTAATCGAAGTACGCCAGGATAGCCCCTGGCTCAATCTGGCTGCAGGGCGCGGGGGCGCCGGATAGGATTTTGATCGTTTATTTCGTCTCGCGGCCGGTAAGGCGCTTCGAGAAAGGTTCTCTCCGCGGCACTGAGCCGCAGCCCCAACGCCTCGACGGCGACGTCGAGCTGCGCTGTTTTCGCAGCACCGACGATTGGAATGTTGTGATTGACGTTTCCCGCGACCCAGGCTAATACGATATGCGCCCGGTTCACGCCGCGGCGTGTCGCCACTTCGCGCACGCGGCGAGCGATTTCCTTGTCGATATCGTCACCGTAGAATTCCTGGTAGAGGTCATGCGTCGTGCGCGCGGTGCTGCCGGCATCGCGCGCCAGGAAACCTCGTGCCAGAGGACTGAAAGTCGTAACGGCGATGCCCTCATCACGGCAGTAGGGAAACATTTCCCGCTCTTCCTCGCGGTAAAGCAGGTTGTACTGACACTGCATATTGACGAACGTTGTCCAACCGTTCGTCGCCGCCACATGGTTCATCTTCGCAAACTGCCACGTGTACATCGTGGAGGCGCCGAGGTACCGCACTTTTCCGGAACGCACCGTCTCGTGCAGCGCTTCCATAGTCTCTTCCACGGGCGTATCCGCATCGAAGGCGTGGACGACATAGAGGTCGATATAGTCGGTTCCTATCCGCGCGAGCGAGCGCTCGATGGAGGTCAAAATGTGCTGGCGCGACAGCCCGCGATCGCGCGGGTCCTCGCTCATCGGGTAATAGACTTTGGTCGCCAGTACCAGCCGCTCGCGTGCGCTCATTCTGAGCAAATTCTTGCCCACGACCTCTTCATTGCGTCCAAGGGAATAACAGTCCGCCATATCGAAGAAGGTGATACCCAATTCCAGGGCCCGCTCCAGAATGGGGATTGACTCGTTCTCGTCGAGTACCCAGCCCTTCCAAGCGGAGCTGCCCATTGACATCGTGCCGAGGCACAGTTGCGACACCTTAAGGCTTGTCCGCCCGAACGGGACGTATTCCATGTGAAACTCACTGTGCCGCGAGGCTTGAAGCCGCGACGATTTACCCAGCACCGAGTCCGTCGGCCCCTGGGCACTAAGCATAACCGATTTAATTGACTGTACCGTCAGGTGCGAGCGCGCTCAAAACGTCCATATAATGGACTGACTTTCTTATCGGGGAGTACACCGTGGGCCTGCTTGCTAACGCGCGAAAATCGGCAGCGCTC
This sequence comes from Steroidobacterales bacterium, assembly GCA_038234675.1. Classification (GTDB taxonomy): domain Bacteria; phylum Pseudomonadota; class Gammaproteobacteria; order Steroidobacterales; family Steroidobacteraceae; genus FEN-1191. The sequence goes on along the minus strand of JBBQTF010000033.1, from coordinate 2,540 downwards.
ATTCTGGGGTTCCGGCGAATACAGCACATCGCCACGCTGCTCGGCTTACTCTGGATCGCCGGTGCGCACGCGGGATCGGTCATCGCCATTGATGCTAAGGCGCACTACCCGGAGGGTCCCGCCTGGCGCGACGGCCGGCTCTACTATGCGGAGTATTCGGCCGGCAATATCAAGCAGTGGGACGGCACAAACGCGAGAATTTTCTGGCACCGCAACGGCTGTGGCCCCAGTGGACTGATCGGCTTCCACGACCACTGGCTGGTCGCCTGCTATGACGAAAATTCAATCGTGGAAATTGATGCAACCGGCAAGCAGGTACACGTGACTCGCGCGGATAGCCAAGGCGCGCCTTTTTTTGGTCCGAATGATTTTGCTGCCGACGGGCGCGGTGGGGTCTATTTTTCGGCATCGGGCGTTTACGACATAAAGGCGCCGATCGGCGGCGCCGTACTACACGTCGCCGCAGACGGCAAAGTCATCACCAAGGTTGCTGAAACCCTGCACTATCCGAACGGGCTCACATTGTCCCGGGACGGCGTACATCTGCTGGTTGCGGAGATGCTCGCGGGCCGCATTCTCAGCTTTACCGTAGGCACTGACGGGACGCTGGGCGCACGAACAGTGTGGGCCCGGCTGCGGGATCTCGCGCCTCCGAAGCCTTCGGAGGACGCCTACAATGGTCCTGACGGCCTGAAGCTCGGACCCGATGCCAACTACTACATTGCTCAAAACGGTTCCGGGCGCGTTCTGGTGGTGAGCGAGGGGAAGAGACTTTTTCGCACGATCAATGTCCCCACCCCGTTCGTCACCAACTTGGCATTCGGGCCTGGAGGAACAGTTTTCGTTACCGGTGTCTTCGATGAGTGGAAAGCGCCCTATGCCGGAACCGTATATCGATGGCAGCCCTGAACAGCCTTTAGACGCGCCAGCGCAGCTGTTCGCTTTGCGGAAGATCATAAATCGCCAACTGAGCCGCAAGCCGCCGCGCTTCCAGAGCAGCGTCGACGTTTGAGTCAACGATATGTCGACGTGGAAGCTCCGCGCCCCGATGTCGGAGCAGTGGAGCGAGGCGCCGCCAATGGAGTCCGTAGCCCTGCTCCTGGCGCATGCCAATGGCAATGACCGCATAGCCGTGGTGCGAGTATTCCGCCAACTGATCGGCAATTACAGCAAGCAACAAGCGATGCTCGCCGGGTGGCGGCAGCTGCAGCATGCCATAGCCACTGGACTCCAGTACTCCCAGCACCTCGGGCAGCAGCGCGCGGATATGCGCCGGCGGATTGACGAGCACGTCAGGGACCAGCGCGATGCGCCATCCGCGGGCATCCCGGCTCATTGCGCGCCCGAGTCCTCGTCCCGCGGGCGCGCAGACTGTCCGCGGCTATCCAGAAACTGCTCCAGATCGCGGCGCGAACCCGGCTCATCGAAGCGTCCCATGTCCAGTGCCCAACCCGTGGCAGGTACAGACGGAAGGCCGCGACGCGTCAGTTCAGCCTCCAGCTCTTCGATCCAAATGCCCCGTCCAGGCACAATCTCCCAGTCATCCTCGGGCCGGTTTGGCCGGCCGCCCCAGTCAGGTTTACTGGAGGTGAAGCGCACACCGCTAGAGGGGCTGCCGTCCAGCCCGATCAGGATTACCTCATCCCCCCGGCGCAGATGACGCTCGATCAAAGGGGCGATCGCCTGTGCCAAGCGGCGGCAGTGACTCCGGTACGCCGGGGTGTCGTATTGCTCATAGACGGCCCACCACCGGCGCACACCCGCAAAAGACAACTCAGGGCAAGGCAGCTGCAGCAACTCATATCCGCGACTACGGAGCGCTTCCACAACGGGGCTGACCAGACCCGGGTAACGGGCTCCCTCGCAGACTTTGGCGTTTTGATTCAACAGACAGTTGGCCACCAGGGCCACTTTTCGCGGGGCATTCTGCGTCATTTGCGGATTTGCTCCGTGCCTCGTCGATGAGGCGTTGTGTTCATGACTGCGCCGGCGGATGGTGCGCGATCCAATGGCGCGCAATCTGCTCGCGGCTGCAAAGCCATACGCCGGCGTGGCCTTGTATATGATCCAGCAACCGCGCCAGTGCGCCTATACGCCCTGGGCGGCCAATAATGCGGCCATGCAGGCCCACGCTCATCATCCGCGGGCGACCTTCACAGCCCGACTTGTACAACCAATCAAATGCATCGCGGCAGTAGATGAAGAAATCCTCACCGGTGGCGAAATCGCCGCCGCGCTGTAGACGGCTGTCGTTGGTGTCAAAACTGTACGGAATGATCAGATGGTTCGTTTGCCCAACGCTCGTCCAAATGGGGAGGTCGTCGTTGTAGGCGTCACTGTCGTAAAGAAACCCCCCGGCCTCAACGACCAGCCGGCGCGTGTTTGGCCCCGGCCGGCCAGTGTACCAGCCAACCGGCCGGCGACCGGTGAGTTGCGTGATCACCTCGAGGTTGCGCCGGATGTCGGCGCGCTCGGTCGCTTCTGAGATGTTCTGGTAGTCGATCCAACGTTGGCCGTGGCAGGCGACTTCCAGGCTGCAG
>JBBQTF010000032.1:0-38884 GCA_038234675.1 Steroidobacterales bacterium | reverse complement strand
TAATACGGGTGAAGTCGGCGTCGTGATCGGTCAGAACCGCTTCAGGCGCTTGCGTCCGGAAGTCATGCTTATCCTCGATGCCCACAAGAAGGTCCGTGACGAATTCACCACGGTCGATCTGCTGACCTGCGATGAGAACATGGGCAAGAGAGAGCCCACCTTGTGGATCACGGCTGGCCTTGAACGTGGGGCATACGGAATAGATCCTACGGAGTATTTCCTCTGAGCGCCGCGGTAGAGGCCACGACCTCGACCGAGGCTCGCGCCCTTTCTCACCGTGAATTGCTGGCCGCGCTGGGTAGCGCCACGCTGTCGCCAGTAAGACCGCTCGCGCTGCTGTTTATCAATATCGCTGATCCTTTTGAACTGCAAACGAGACTGGGTTTTGAGGTGAGCGCTACGTTCTTTCAGCGGCTGACAGAACGCTTTGGCCTGGCTCTGGGCGAGCGCGGCTCGGCGTTAAGAGTCGGGGACGCCAGCTTCTGCGTGTTGATTCACGCAATTCGCAACGGCGGTCACGCGATTCTTGCCGCCGAGAAACTCGCCAATGTGATTGAGGAAGCAATGGCTGAAGCCGCATTGACAGCCACGCCAAGCGTCAACGTCGGCATTGCGCTGTACCCGCGTCATGCCACAAACGCTGCGACCCTGCTGCGGAACGCGCAACTGGCCGCGGCGGCGGCGCGCAAGCGCACTGCGCGCTTCCAGATCTTCGACGAGAGCTGCGCCGAACAAGTGCTCACACCGTGGGACCTGCGCGATGCCTTCGCCGAGGCACTACGATCGGGCGGTCTGGAAGTCCGCTATCAGCCCAAGGTGCGCGTCGCTGATGGCCGCGCCGCCGGTGTGGAGGCGCTGATGCGCTGGATGCGCGATGGTCGGCTAATCGCGAGCCCGGATGTATTCATTCCTCTGGCGGAGGAAACGGGTCTGATGCAGGAAACAACTTGGTATGCATTGAGCAACTCATTGCGGCAGGCGGCCGCATACGGCAACCTGCCCGTGGCAGTGAACATCACTCCGGGCACGCTTCATCACCACGACTTTATGGAAATGATAAGTTCGGCGATGTCTACCTGGAGCGTCAGTAGTGGTGGACTGACCCTGGAGATCACCGAGGGAGCGCTGATCGCCGACTTCGAGGAGGCTAACAAGCGACTCACAAAGTTGCGCGAACTCGGCGTGCGAGTCTCGATCGACGACTTCGGCACCGGTTACTCCTCGCTAAGCTACTTCAAGAAGATCTCGGCGGACGAGATTAAGATCGACAAGTCTTTCGTCCTGCGAATGCTCGATCAGAAAACAGACCAGCTGTTAGTAGAAACGATTATCAGGCTCGCGCGCCAGTTCAGGCTGGACGTCGTGGCCGAGGGCGTTGAGGACCAGCTGACACTAGAAATGCTGGCGCGCTTGGGTTGCGACTATGCGCAGGGCTATCTTTTCTCGCCGGCTCTGGATGGCGAGCAACTCGGGGCTTGGTTGCGGGGTAATTCGGGCCGGTCGTAGTATCCGGGCGACTTCTTGGGGAGCGTCATGGCCTTCGGCGCAACAGCTAATCTTTACCCGGGGCCAACGATCGATAGCCCCCTCGAGATGGTAGGCCGCAACCGTTGAGCCGCCGCATCAGATCGATGACCTGATGGCTAGCCGCGTCAAAACAGCTCTCACACAGACTCCGGATTTCCACGCAGACTGCTCCAATTTTGAACGGAGCCATACATGCTCCAATGTTGTAGTTGGCGTTACTGCACCGCGGCAAGGAAACAAGGCGCAATTGGACCAGTAAGCGCTGTTAAGAGCGGCGGGGGCCACAGGAGGCGGTCGCTCTATCGCGCCCGCAAAGCTCAGCAGCTAATTGCCCCTGGGCATAGCCCGGGTGTCGGCCCCCTCCTCGGCTTTCTTAGCGGTCGCTTCGTGACGCGCCTTCTCGGCGGCGTCCTGCTCCGCTGCACTCACAGCGGTGGCTTCCTCATTGGTCTGTTCGCTGGACTTCGCAGCCGCCTGCTTGGCCCTGAAGCTACGCACGGCGAGATCATATTGGTCGGCCACATTCTGGAGCTTTTCAGCTTCCACCTTCAGGCGATTAACATACTCGAAGGCGATCCTGGATTTCTGTTCGTCGGTTATGTCGGGACCGATAGCGGCAATCTTGGCCCCCTGTTCGGCTTTCAGGCAGCGCGTGTACGCATCGACTTCGGTGGTGTTTTCCTGAATCGCGTAATTGGCAGCGAGTATCTCCTCGATGGTCGCCTTGTTACCATTGGGGATCCTAACGTCGTTGAGCGGCGCAACGCATTTGGCAAATGAAGGTGCCGCCGCCAAGGAGACAACGATTGATAGGGATAGCAGGACTTTCATAGTGTCTTCCTCAGTGGATATGGACAACTGGGCGCGGTTTTCCCGGGCATGACACCTCTCACCGCCCCTTCACGACGTTGGTAAATTCTAGCGCCTTTTTAAGCGCCGCTCGCCTGCACGTCGTATATGCGCAACGATAGCGCAAATTAGGCCAGGGTGTTGCTTCGCACGCCTGTTTCGCAGCGTCAGCCGCGTTTAACGTGCACCGCCTTCGAGGCCGGCTGTGACGCAGTACTGCCCCGGCAATAGTAGCTACTGTAGTCACTAGGTTGCGCCAGCGGGCCCGGTAAACGCCGAATTTAAAATCTGGAGGTCGCCCGGCGTGAGCGCTACTGAAAGCGCCTGAGAGTTTTCGATGACGTGAGCAGGAGAGCCGGACTCTGGGATTGCGATAACACTGCCGCTGCGGATTACCCACGCGAGCGCCACCGCGGCTGCCGAGCAACCATGCGCAGTGCCAACTTGCGTCAGCGTGCGGTTGCCTACGACGAGGTTCCCATCACCGCCGAGCGGAGAATACGCCATGATGGGTAGATTGTGCCGCTTGCACCACGGCAAGACATCGCGCTCAACATCACGGTTGTTGAGACTGTAGGGGACTTGGTTAGTGGCGCAGTGATTTCCGTTCGGGACCTTAAAGAGGTCCTCCATTTGGCTGACATTGAAGTTGGAAACGCCCCAAGATCGAATCTTGCCCGCCGCACGTAGTTTTTCGAATGCCTCCACTACGCCGGAGAACTGCGCACTAGGAACCGGCCAATGCAGCAAATACAGATCCAAGTAATCGGTACCGAGGCGCGCGAGGCTCGCCGCGCATGCACGCGCAATACCATCGCCGGTGACTTCGTTGCCCTCAACCTTGGAAACCAGGAATATTCGCTCGCGCTGACCTGCAATTACGTGGCTTAAGAATCGCTCGGAGCGTCCGCCGCCGTAGTTTCCCGACGTGTCGATGAGCCTCATCCCATGCGAGATGCCGTTACGCAACGCTTGCTCCTCAATCGCTATCGGATGCCGCCCCTGACCGAGGTGCCAGCAACCCTGGCCAAGAGGCGGAACAACGGTGCCGTCCGGAAGTTTCACGGCACCGGCGGTGGACTTTAGAGGGGTGCTGCCGGCGGAGTCTGGTTCGGGTGCCTGCGCCGCCATCACTGAACCTAGGGCAGAAAACGATAGACCGAAGGCGGCGCAGCGTAGATTGAATTGGCGTCGATTTATTGAGCGCGCGTGCATAAGTTTTCCCTCCGTGCTGGACAATTGAATTGCGCCAAATGCCATGTCTCGATCACTCTCGTTACTCCGGGTAAAATCGGCGAAGGCGCCTCGATCACCGCATACAGCGCGTAAGCCTTCCTTGGCAATCGTACTCCGATGCGACAGCTAAACAGAGTCTGCAGTGGCTATCCGATTGTTCGGTGTATTTCCGCGCCGCGGGCGCAACCACGATTCGGTCGGAGCAAATAGCCTGGAAGATTCTTGCCCAACGGCCAACTGTCATTTGTTGGCGCTGGGTACCCTCGGCAAGCAGCTCTCGGACTCCGCGAGAAAGTACGCCAACGCGGCCATGACGGCCACCTGTGTCTGAAGGTTGTACGGATCGACCTTGTCCAAGGTATCGGCGGCCGTATGGTGGTAGTCAAAATAGTGTCGGGTATCAACCATCGGCGCGAAGCCCGGCACACCGGCCTCCTGGAGCGGCCCTATATCGGACCCGACTTCGCCCTCTTGTGGCTGGAGCACGCTAGCGCCCAATGGCGCGAGCGCGCCGATCACCGGCCGCAGGGTCGCAAGAGAACCTTTGGCGACGGACGCCTCAATGCCGATTGCGCGGCCCGCACCCATATCGCTTTCAATTGCGGCACATTGGTTCGCGATTACTCCGTCGGCGGATTTCATGTACGCCACCGGCCCATGGCCGCCATTTTCTTCGTCAGCCCAGCCGACGAATCGTATCGAGCGGCGGGCATGCAGCTGCAGCTCCTGCAGCACCCGGACTACTCCCGCGGCCGCGATTACCCCTATACCGTCGTCTGTAGCACCAGTCCCAAGGTCCCACGAATCAAGATGGCCCGAAACGATCACGTACTCGTTGGGTCGGTCCGTGCCCGGCCAATCGGCGATGACATTAAAACTGTCGGCATCAGGGAGCGTAATAGGAGTGAGCCACAATTTCATGGTCACGGTACCGTGGGCAGCGAGCCGGAATATCAGGTCCGCATCTTCCGCTGCCAGCGCTGCTGCTGGTATTGGCGCTTGGTGATCCTCCCAACGGGTCACGCCGGTGTGGGGCAGTCGGTAGCTAGCCCCGCCGATTGAGCGGACCAGCGCCGCGACCGCTCCGAGCGCCGCGGCTTCGCCAGGCCCCTTAACTCGGTATTGACCTGATTGCATATAGGCCGCCCCGGCCTGGCCGTTGTCGGCGAGCCGCTGGTCGAAGCGTGACTCGAACAGTACGATCTTGCCGCGTACCTGTGCCCCGCGTGCGCGCAGATCGTCGAAGTCATGAATTACGAGGACCGGCGCCTCAAGACCGGCCGCTGGCGTCGCCGCCGAGCCCCCCAAGGCGGTCAGGTGCAGGTGTTGCTTCAATCCGGAAGGCCGGCCTGGATACTCGGTCAGATCCGCGTATTCATCCCCGCGCACCCAGTGGGGCACTTTGGTCGGCTGCAATGTGACTTGCGCGCCGAGCGCGCGCATTGCGGTGGCCAACTGCGCAACCGCGGCGGCCTGGCCCGCGGATCCGGCGGGGCGCGGGCCCACTCGGTCAGTTAGTGCTTCCAGCTGCTGCCATGCCCAGCCGCTGGACATCGCAGCATTTCGCAGGCGTGCCAGCGTATCGGTCATGTCTGGGCTTACGAGAGGTGCTGACGGTAGGTCAGTGGCCAGGCCGGCTGTGGAGCCGAGAGCCAAAAAAGCAGCTGCAGCAGCCATGCGGTATTTCATGCCCAGAATAGTACCGCAAGGATCCTGATGCCATCCAACGACATTGGAGGAAACCTCGTTAGGAATTATTAGCGGTGGTCTGGCGTGAGGATCGGCCACCGCGTTCTTGATTTAGGGCCCATCGCCAATCATTGTCGATCCGCTGCGACTGCCCGTTCGCGCCATATCTCCCGAATGGGCCAAGAAACTTACTACCCCGACACCATGGGACGCACCTACCGGATTTGTGCGCCCGCGTCCGACATTTTCTAACCCCTCAAAGTAGTAGGGTCGTCAGGCAGCCACTCTGGCCCAGAGTAAGGAATAGGCATGGACAAGCGCGACGCTCCCTCGGTCGACGAGAATGACCCCGCCTCGACAGCCATTGAGCTTAATCCCGAAAAAATAGATTTGCAGAAGAAGCCCGCACGTAACGGCGTGGGCACATCGTCTGGACCTGAGCTTCAAACCGAGCCGAAACTCGGCGACAGCTCCGAGTCAACGTAAAGCCCGGTCTGCTATCAAACCAATCGAGCCAGTGACCGGCCTCTGTTTAGTGCCGGTGGAGCCGGATTTGAGTGGATTTGCTTACGTTTGCGCCTATCACTTTTTCAAAGTGCTGAAGCGCCTGTTGAGTCTCAAGCTGCGTGGGCAAAGCGATGCAATCGCTAGGAATGTGCAGCCCTAAATCCCGCACATACGCGTCGTTGGCGGTAAACGGAACACACTGAGTGCCGGAAATGCCCGTGAGCATAAGCTCTTTGGCGCCAATGTATGACAGGAGGGTGTCCAGGGGCGTCGGCGGCTTGGGTTTCAAAACGCAATAATCGCGCTCATCCAGCATCAATAAACTCACGATGCCCGATCCGAGACCGTCACCGCGCGAGCACTGCCTGAGGATCCCGGACAAATCCAAACGCGACCGCCAAAGTTGTCGTGCACGTAAATGACCGGAACCCCGACGCCCTTGGCCCGCTGTTTCAATCGAGCAATCCGCCCGCCACCGGCACCCGGCACCCGGCACGAGATAGCTGCCGGCCGCACGAAAATCTGAAACCGGATATCAAATCCACAATCAAAATTACACTGCTGGACCGGGCGGGCGCCAATCCATGGAGGCTCGAATCATTCTTTTGCGTGTTCTTTTGCACGGTGCTCAGACCACGCCTCCATCTTGGCGTATCACCGGCACAGCCTATGTCAGCGACGGCCGACTGATTACGCGGCCTGGCACTGACAGCACACATTGCTTTCTTAAAATACGAGCGCGCGATGATCGCGCAGCCTTGGCGCTAACAATGATCACCAAACTCGACAGAAGTTTAAAGCGCGAAATCAACGTCAGTGGGAAGCCTTACATCGTCACACTGGCCCCGGAAGGGTTGAAGTTGACCGTGAAGGGCCGCCGCAAGGGTCAAGAACTCGCATGGGCTGCGCTTGTAAGCGGAGAGGCCGCTATGGCGGTCGCGCTTAATGCGTCACTCGAGCAGGCTCGTTGAAATATCCGATCTGGTAGGTGCAGGCAGCGCGTCCAGTGCTCGAAGTCGCCTGTCTTGCAAATGCCTTGACTTCGTGCCAACTCGGCCACTTGCCGCCCTTATCCCCCGGCTCCGCAGATCGAGGGAGCGAGACAAGTGCATTTGGGTTAGTCCTGCACCACTGTATGACTGTACGGTGCGAGATATTCGAACCAATAGGGCTTGATAGTTCATGGGATCCAAAGCAGTTCCTCATCCGCGCCATCGGCGGTCCATACTCATCGAGCGGCGCAAGCTTAAGATGGTCAGTTCCGCTCATGCCTATGTACGCGGCAGCACAGTGGAATTTTACAAGTGGCTACAGGAGCGAAGCGAACAAACCGTCCCTAAGGGGCCACCGGTATGGATATGCGGCGATTGTCACGTAGGTAATCTGGGTCCCCTCGCTGACGCTGATGGTCGCGTCCACGTCCAAATACGCGACCTCGACCAGACCGTGATAGGAAACCCGAATCATGACCTGATTCGACTAGCGCTCTCTTTAGCCTCTGCCGCCCGGGGATCGGACCTCCCGGGGGTCACAACAGCACATATGCTGGAGCAAATGATGATCGGCTATCGGCGCGCGCTCGCCCGACCCGCCTCGAGCAAGGGAATCGAGAGTACAAAGCCCGATTGCGTGCGGGTTGTTGTGCGTCGGGCGACCTCACGGACGTGGAAACATCTCGCGAAGGAACGCCTCCAGGATTTGAAGCCTAATATTCCGAGGAGCACTCGATTCTGGTCACTCTTAAAGCGGGAGCACACCGCGCTGGAGAACTTGTTCAAGCGCGAGGAAGTGCGGAAGCTCGTTATGTCCCTGAAGTCGCGCCCAGACGACGCCGAGGTGGAGGTCCTCGATGCCGCATATTGGATGAAGGGCTGCAGTTCACTTGGGCGCGCGCGTTATGCGGTACTCCTGGATGTAGGCAACAAAGGGAATGCCAAGAAAAACGAGTACTGCCTGATAGATATTAAGGAGGCTGTGTCAGCTGCCGCGCCGCGGACGGCCAACGCGCCCATGCCCCGCGACAACGCTGAGCGGGTGGTGCAAGGGGCACAGCACCTGTCCCCCGCCTTGGGGAATCGCATGATGGCTTCAACGTTGCTGGGCCGCTCTGTGGTAGTGCGGGAGCTCATGCCTCAGGATCTGAAACTCGAGATCGATCAGCTCTCTCGTGACGAGGCCGTCGAAGCCGCACGCTACTTGGCGGAGGTGGTGGGAAAGGCTCACTCCAGGCAGATAGATGCGGTCACTCGGCGCGAATTCGCAAGATCGCTTAAGGCCCGTCGTTCATCACGACTCGATGCGCCGGCCTGGCTGTGGAAAAGCGTGGTGGAACTTGCCTCGATTCACGAAGCAAGTTACCTGGAGCACTGTCGAGCCTACGCGCTCGCCTGAAACGCAGTCAATGCAGCGCAGTCGATCATACGAACGCGCTGCGCTACTGACTTATCAGGAGGATTAACGGCGCGCGCCTGCCCCGGCGCGTGCCTTGCTCGAATTCCCTCCTGCGGGTTTCCGCACGCCCTGGCTCAGCTGTGAGTCGCTCTCCAGTTCTTTTTTGCGCTCTGACAGCTGGGCGCCGAGCTCTTCCATATCTACCTTTGCCTTCTTGGCCTTCGGGAACATCTCGCCTTCTTCTTCTTCAACGTGGTGATCGATCTGCTCGCCCAAGACCGTCACTTTCGCATCATACAAATCATCGTCCGGGCTCATTTCCTTGAGCTGAGCAATTAGGTCTTTCGCTCCGGCGTGCTCCACTAACGCTTCGTCCATGAGATCCGGCTCTTCGAGTTCTTCACGGACGGCGGGGTAAAAAATTTCCTCTTCGATGCTCGCATGCACCGTCAGCTCCTGGCATATCTGCTCAACGATTTCGCGTTTCTCGGCCTCACCGCCGTCATTATCCTTGAGCTTGGCAAACTGTTTAAAAAGCGCCTTCACCTTCTTGTGGTCGGCGGTCAAAATTGCGATCGCATCGCTGGACTGACGTACGGATTTCCCCTTGCTGGCCATTCTATGTTCCTCCGGTTCGTTGCGGGCAGACGGTATGCACGCAAGCTACGCGTGCCTTGCCCCTCCCAGAAGCGTTTGGCACCGCATATGTGTGTGGGATTCTCCCTACGTTTTGGGGGGAGAAAATCCCACTCGGAGGGCGTCTGTGTGCTATGACCAGGTCGGCAGTTGTACCGCGGGGAAAACAGCCATTTTCAGAATGATCACGTTGCCACCCGTTCGCACCCTATGTTTACCTTCCGGAAGTGGGAACATTGGAGAGGAGGCCGCTCAGTGCGGAGGGTAAAAACCAAGTCTGTCCATTCCGCAATCGACGCCAGGAAGGATGGCTTACGGATACTTGCGACCAGATTGCGAGGTCGCGGCCTCAAAAAGAATAAATACCACTTATGGATGGCCAATCTTGGGCCAAGTGAAGAGCTTCTTAAGAAGTACAAAACGAGGCATCTGACTTGGGCAGAATTCTCAAAACGATATAAGGCTGAACTTAGGTTCAGTCCGACATTCGACCGACACAACTCGAACATAAAAAACCACGGCCAAAAATTTACGTTGCGGCTGCTCCAACTTTTGGCAAAACGCGGAAACGTAACTGTAATGTGCCACTGTGACGAAGCCGAAACGCGCTGTCACCGGCACGTCCTGGCAAAGCTCTTGGCAGGTAAAATCAGCTAGTCGCCGGGGGTGAGGGCTGGCGATGACAGAATCACTGAAATCGTCTGTGCTCATCGTGTATCGGTCCTCCATTCCCCACGGGTAGGAGCCATACTTACGATCCTTGAATTGGTGGCCGTCCTGCCGGCTGTACCCCCGGCCAGGGCGGACGAGATCGCGGCAACACCCGGGATTGTTTTGGACGACCGCATGGCTCGCGTGGTCCTGCAAACGCCTCCGTCACACCTTCAACGCGAGCCCTTCGCGGACAACCGCGTTGGTCCGAACGGACCCGAGGCGAAATGGTGGAGCGGAAGGGGATCGAACCCTCGACCTTCGCATTGCGAACGCGACGCTCTCCCAACTGAGCTACCGCCCCATTCAAGGCGCGCGATTCTAGTGCAGGCCGCCGTGCGCCGCAAATAAGATACCCAGTACGCCGGGTCAGCCCGATCCGATACCAGGAACGCTTAACAGGCCGCTGCGATCACAAACGCGGCCAAAAAGACCGCCAGCCGCCCAGCGACAGCGCCGGGTCAGCGATGTGAGGTCGCACGCAGCGACTAAAAACGATCGGTGGTCCTGCGGGTGAATCACCACGTTCGCCGCTGGCTTAGCGCAGACCAATGGGCGTTGCTCGATCTGTGCACGCGCCATCAAACGCGGCTGCTTCCACTCCGACAGGCTCAAGATCCCATTGCGGTTGGCGTCAAATTGTCGCAGCAGCGACTGCTGGTCCTGTTTTCAGTCTAAAAGCAGGCGCATCATCTCCCCGGTCACGTCGCCGGGATCGACGCCGCCCAAGGTGCGAAACTCACCGATGACCTTGACGCGCCGATGACCTTGACGCGTGCCTGCTCGTCGAGGCGTTGTCCTGAGTAACGATAATCGCGCCGGATAGGCCCGCAATGCGATGGCCCGCGCCCGGGGGAATTGGCCACGGCAAGGAGCCGCGCCAGCTGATGGTACTGCCGTGCCGGACGTCGGGATGCCGTACCGACGCGCAATCAACGCATCGGGAAACTGATCGATGCGCGTGTTATTGATCTTCACTTCGTCATTGTAGAGCTCACGACGATCGGCAATGGCTTCCTCAAGGCCAGTGATGCGCTGCTGCAGCGGGCGGAACGACTCTTTTGGCTTTAAGCTACGGATAATTCGCTCCGACAGCAAACAGGCGACCGAGGTCGCCACGCAAGTGCTGCTCGGCGGTGCCCAGCGCCGCAATGCTGCCGGCGCTGCTGGCGGCCTAGACCGCCGTATCCGCGAGCATGACCTTCTCGAGAGTTTACTGCTCGAATTGCATGTACGGCTTGCGGATTTCGATGAGTTTTGGCAGCTCGTCGTGACGTTGCTTGAGCAACACACCGATATTGGCCCAGCACGGCTTGACGCGCTCGCGCACTGCCACGAAGCTGTTGTAGATGCCGACCAGATCGATCATGAGCACGGCGGCCGCAGCCAGCAGAATGATCAGTGCCACCGTCAAGGACACTCGCGGGCTAAACGCTACCAGATCTCGCAGTGTTTAGCGTCCGCCCCGGCTCCGCCAAATGCCTCGGCAAACTGCGGCACGTTCGCCAACGTGCCATTCACACGATAATTTCCCGGTGGGTGGGGGTCAGAGGCGGCCCAAGCGCGCGCTTGCTCCGGACGCACGTCCTCGCCATACATACGCGCGTAAGCGATGAAAAATTGCTGGTCCGGCGTGTAGCCACCCACATTGGCAGCGGTCGCGTAGTCCGGTAAGGCCCGGAACGCTCTGAAGGCGAGCAGCACGCCGCCGAGGTCGGCGATCGACTCCCCTGCCACCAGCTTGCCCTTGATATGCAAATCCCCGTCCACTGTGTAACCGGAAAATTGGTTGGCAATGCACTCGACCCCTATCTGGAATTTGTCGTTGTCTTGCTTTGTCCACCAGTTGACCAGATTGCCGTGTCCATCGAACTGGCTCCCCTCATCGTCGAAGCCGTGAGTAATTTCATGGCCGATCACCGCCCCTACGGCCCCGTAATTGAAGGCCGCCGGCGCACTAGGATCGAAGAATGGTGGCTGCAGGATCCCAGCGAGGAAATTGATGTTGTTCATCGACGGGTCATAATAAGCATTGATGACCTGGGGAGCGTAGGCCCATTCCGTACGATCGAGCGGGCGGCCAATCTTGGCCAGCTCGCGCCCGGCTTCGAAGGCGTTGGCGCGCATCACGTTCAAGACATAGGGACCGCGGTCGATGCTCAGACTGCTGTAGTCGCGCCATACGTCGGGGTAGCCGATCCGCTCCTCGATCAAGCCCAGCTTTTCGAGCGCTTTGGTGCGGGTGGCATCGCTCATCCATCTTAAGGTCTGCAGGTCCTCGCGCAGCGCCGCGCGAATCCCGTGCAGTATGTCGAGCACCTGGGCCTTGGCTTCGGGCGGAAAGCGGCGCTTTACGTACTCATGACCGACGGCGAATCCGAGCGCGCCATTCTCGGTATTCAACACCCGCCGCCAGCGCGGGAGTAGTTCCTTGGTGCCTCTGACGGCCTGCACGAACTTAAAGTTCTCGGCCACGTAGGGACTGGACAAATAAGGGGCGAAAGCGTGCACGAGCTGCCAACGCAGGTAGTTGCGCCACACGGGTATGGGCGTGCTCTCAATCTCGTGCGACACGGCCGCGAAGAATTTGGGCATCTGCATGTTCAGCTGCGTTACGTGCGGCGCGCCGCTGGTGGCAAGAAATAGCGGCCAGTCGATGGCTGCGGCACCCTTAGCCAACGCCGGCAGGTCGCGCATGTTGTAGATCGCGTGCGGATCGCGTTGGTCTTCAAGCGGCATGGACGCTGCGGCGAGGCGCGTTTCGAGCGCTATGACCTCGTGAGCAGCGGCGATAGCCGCCGGCCGGGCATCCCCTAGCAATTGGAGCATCCGCGTGACGTGCTCCTCGTAAGCCTTTCGAATGGCGGCAAACTTCGGGTCGTCCTTGAGGTAATAATCGCGGTCAGGAAGCCCAAGGCCTCCTTGCGCAATTGTGCCGATCACCTTGGTGCTGTCCGCGAAGTCCTGCATCTCACCCAGGGAAAACACCGCATCCACACCGATGAGTTGCAGGTGGGCAAGCTCCGCGCTCAAGTCGGCCGGGCGCCGCAGAGCTTCAATGCGCGCAAATTCTTCTTTGAGTGGGCTGATGCCCGCCTTTTCCACCGTGGCCTCGTCCATTCCGCTGGCGTAGAAATCCCCGATTTTGCGCTCCTCGCTCCCGGGCGCCGCGCCAGGGTTAGCCGCCGCGGCTTGCAATAAACCGTGGATGAAATCCTGGTTGCGGTCGTTGAGGATCTGTACCTGGCCCCAGCTCGAATAAGCGGCCGGAATAGGATTTTCGCGAATGAAGTTCCCATTCACGTACATGTAGAAATCGTGCTGAGGATCGATACTTTTATCCATCCATGACCCGTGCAGTACGCGCTCGGCGGCCCCAGGCTCGACAGCAGCGGAGCACGCGATAGCGGCGATGCCCGCAAGGGCGCCGGCAAGAGATACGGTGCGTAGCATTGGCAGAAGTCCCCCTGTGCCCCAGCTGGGTGGCGTACAGAGTCATTATAGACGCAGGAGCGCGCGTCCCGCAGCGCACCCTAGCTGGCGCGGTGCGACCTGAGCAGACGAAATCCAATCAGGCGCTGGCGCTGTTCGTCCCATAGCCGCAGTGTCGCCGACCTGAGGCTCGCCCCCAAAGTAAGGGTCGGTGCCTTCCCGAACAAAGGCTCGGCATTGTGACAGCGCTGCAGGTGGTAGTTAGGGATCTGCGGGCTTAGGTGATGGATGTGGTGAAAGCCGATATTTCCGGAAAACCAGCGCAGAATGGCGGGCAGCTTGTAAAAGGAGCTGCCCTGCAGCGCGGCCTCGGTGTAGTCCCAATCTTCGTGGCTGGTCCAATAGGCATCGGCGAATTGGTGCTGTACGTAAAACAGCCAGACCCCGGCCCCGCCGGCCAGCAGCATCAGCGTCAACTCGATCTGGCACCAGGCCTTAAACCCGATCAGCGCACTCAGACCCCCGGCCATCAGGAGCAACGCCACGTTGGTGATCCACACTGAGTTCCGTTCCCGGCGTCCGGCCTGGGAGGAAGGAAATCTTTCGAGCACCACAAACAGCACCATGGGCGCAATCGCGAATAACACCGCGGGATTGCGCAATAGCCTGTAGGCGAAGCGGCGCCAAAGCGAGGCCGCCAGGTACTCGTCCACCGTCATGGTCCAGATATCGCCTTTCCCCCGGCGCTGCAGATTTCCGGAGGTGCGATGGTGGATCGCGTGCTCCCACGTCCAGTGGTGGTAGGGCGTAAACGTCAGCAGGCCCGTAATCCACCCGACCAGGGCGTTAGCGCGCTTGGAACGCGTAAAGGATCCGTGGCCGCAGTCGTGCATGAAAATAAACACCCGCACCCGTAGGCCCGCGGCAAGCAGGGCCAGCGGCAGAATCAACCAGTACGAGACCGTGATGACTCTGGCCATGAGAAACCAGATGAAAAGATACGGCAGCACCGTATTGGTCAGCTGCCAGATGGCTCGAGCGTGCGAAGGCTGTCGAAACCGTTCGATTACGGATTTGATGCGCGCGGCCCGCGAGCGCGAGCCATCGGGGATATTTTCGGACATGGTATTCACTGTATCTGAGGACTGTATCACGGCAGTCTGGGCGCTGCGCGGTACTGATCGCCTACATCGGAGGTCGGTTCTGCCCGTCTTTGGCCGTCGTTCGCCGTCGGACAGGCGGTTTTTTCTCCAGCCTGCCAAGCAAGCCGCTGCCCGCCCCGTGATTATGTGACTTCCATAGCATTTGTGAACCACGCCCGCCGGTAGGCTTACGCAGTTCGCACTTTGCCTATTGGAACCCTTTGCCTATGCGTGTTCGCGCCAAAGTCACCATCGTGCTCGCGCTGCTTTTCGTTGCGCTGATCGCCGCACAGTGGGCTGTTGAGCAACGGCTTATGCTGCCTAAGTTCGTCGAGCTCGAACGTGCGAGCGCCCATACCGACATGCAGCGCGTCGCTTTCGCCGTGGAACGAGAGCAACAGGCGCTGGGCGCACAGGCCGCCGACTGGGGGAACTGGCGCGAACTGTGGCGCTATATGCGCGATCACAACCGTGCCTTCGCCGACGCCAGTCTTACCGACATCTCCTTCCGGACGGCCAAGATCGACTACATGGCGGTCATCGCCAGCAGTGGCAGCTTTACCTGGAACGATGGTTTGAGCGCTGACTCCAAAAAGCCCCTCGCCATACACCTTAACCGGATCAATACGCTCGAGCCGGCCTGGGCGCAGGCCCTTGCCCAAGGGCTACCCATCAGCGGGTTGATCAGCACGGATGCTGGGGTGCTGGTCGCCTCGGGCGCACCGATCCTGGACGGTATGGGACACGGGCCGGCACGCGGGATGGTGATCATGGGGCGGCTCCTGAACGGTCCGGAGTTGCTGCGCTTAAGCACGCAGGCGCAGGTGCGCCTGGACATGCGCCCCTGGGGCCAGAACCCGACACTAGATGCGCAATTCCCCGGCAAACCCAGCGCCCGCAGCGCGCGCCTGACAGAAGCCGAAACGGTGACACGCATCGAGCAAGTCTTTACGAACCTGTCCGGCCAGCCACTTCTGACCCTTGGCATCGCCGTGCCGCGCACGATCACCCATCATGGCGAAGTGGCGGTCCGCTACTCGACTTTGCTACTCGGCGCCGCGGCCGCCCTCGTGCTGGCGACGCTGCTGGTGTTGCTGGGCCGCATTGTGCTGAGTCCGCTCGCGCGCGTAACCGACCATGCGCAGCGCATCGCCGCGGCCGATGATTTGTCGGCTCGCCTGGCCTACGTGCGCAGCGATGAGCTGGGCACGCTTGCCAATGCTTTCGACAACATGGTCGAACGTCTGGCTAAGACGCAACGCGAACTGATCGACCGCTCCTTCGAATCCGGCGCGGCCGAAAATGCCAGCGGCGTGCTGCACAACCTGGGCAACGCAATGACACCGCTCGCGGTCAATGTCGTGAAGCTGCAGCAGCAGTTAGGCGCCATAAGCACCACCGACTTGCGCGCCGCCCTGGATGAATTGCAGCACGGCACGCCGGACGCCGAGCGCCAACGCGATCTGCAGCAGTTCGTGCAATTGTCCGCTGCCGAGATGGCCTACACCCTGGGCCGCGGCAGCGATCGACTGCGCGACATCACTGCGCAGGCGGGGGTGATACAGGCGGTGCTGGCAGAACAGCGTCAGCACCAGCGCAGTGGCCCGGTGCTCCTGCCCATGACACCCGCTGAGCTGCTTGCCCGCAGCCTCCAGCAAGTGGCACCCGTGCACCGCGAGCGGCTCCAACTCGAGGTATCTCCGAAGCTCGCCGCCTTGGGCACATTATCCCTCCCCTGCACGACGCTCGGTATGGTGCTGCAGAATCTGATCCAGAACGCGGCCGAAGCGGCCGCCAGCGCCGGCATGGCACACGCGCGATTGCAGATCGGGGCGGAAGTCCTTGAAGCCGAGGGCCAGCCAACGCTGCGGGTTGAGATCAGCGACGATGCGGTTGGCGTCTCCCCCGAAGATCTGCCCAAACTATTCCAGAAGGGTTACTCGACCAAGTCGCAGGCCACCAATTCAGGCCTCGGCCTGCATTGGTGCGCCAATACGCTGCGCGCGCTCGGAGGAGGCATCAGCGTCCACAGCGACGGGCTGGGGCGCGGCACCCGATTCGAGATCCTGGTCCCGCTGCGCGAGCAGATTCAGCAAACCGAGGAACGAGCGGCATGAATTCGCAAAAAGCTGATAACCCGATTCGCATACTGGTGGCTGATGACGAGCCTGCCATCCGCGAAGCCTACAGCCAGGTGTTCGGCGAAGCCGACCTGCGTGAGGACCTTAATGCGATCCAGGATCTGCGCGCTCGCCTGTTCAACCGTACCCCCGCGGCAGCTTCCGCGCGGCGCACCACGTTCGAAGTGACCCTGTGCACGGGTGCACGCGAAGCGGTTGCCGCAGTCACCAGGGCGATTGGCGACGGCACCCCTTTCCCGGTCGTGTTTCTTGACATGCGCATGCCCCCCGGTGAAGACGGCGCGTGGGCGGCGGCGCGGATTCGCGAGCTCGACGCTGACATCGAGATCGCTATTTGCACGGCGTATTCCGACGTCGATCCGGCCAACATCGGCGGCCAGGTGCCGCCGCAGGACAAAATCTCCTTCCTGCAGAAGCCATTTCACCCTCACGAAGTCAGGCAGATGGCCATCGCGCTGCACAGCAAGTGGCGCGCCGAACGACACATTGCGCGCCTGGCGTATTTTGATTCATTGACCGGTTTGCCCAACCGCGAGCACACGATGCAGCGCCTCGCCGGTGCCCTCGAGCATGCGACCGCAGGAGGCCATGCGACGGCGGTGCTGTATATCGATCTTGATAACTTCAAGCGCATCAATGACACGTTGGGCCACAGCGCCGGCGATGAACTGCTCACCCAGTGTTCCGCGCGCTTACGCAACCTCAGCCAGAAAATCACCGACGCGAACGCGCAACGCCCAGGGGTCGGGGATCTGGGGCGATTGGGGGGCGATGAATTCGTGGTCATCCTGCCGCAGGTGTGTTCGCGTGCCGCCGCGGCCGCCACCGCGGATACCATCATTTCCGTGCTACAAGATCCAATCCGAATCGGCGATCATGAAATTGTCATGACCCCGAGCATCGGCATCGCGTTCAGCCCTGAGGATGGCACCGACGCCGGGACACTTCTGCATAACGCCGATCTGGCGATGTATTTCTCCAAGCGCCGGGCGCACGGCAACCATGCGTTCTTCGATGGGTCGATGAGTGACGGCGCGCTGCGCCGGATGACCGTCGAGGGTAAGTTACGCGGCGCTTTGGAACGCAACGAATTGAGCCTGCACTACCAGCCCCAGTTCGAACTGGCCACCGGCGAGCTTTCGGGGCTGGAGGCTCTGTTACGCTGGACCAATCCGGAGCTGGGCTCGGTGCCGGTGCTGGAGTTTATTGAGGTCGCCGAAGACACTGGCCTGATCGTTCCGATCGGCGATTGGGTGCTGCGCAACGCCTGCGTCCAGGCACGGCAATGGCGGGCGCAGGGCCTGCCGTTCGGCCACATATCGGTCAACGTGTCGGGCGTGCAGTTCCTGCGTCGGGACTTCCCTGAGACCGTCGCCCAGGCGATCAAAGAAGCGGGGATCGAACCGCAGTTTATCGAGCTTGAGATCACCGAGACGGTCGTGATGCGGGATGAGGCCTGGTCGGAAAAGGCGCTGTCGAGCCTGCGTGCGGTCGGCGTAACGCTCGCCATCGACGACTTCGGCATCGGATACTCAAGTCTGGGGCGTTTGCGCAATCTCGCTGTCGATCGGCTCAAGGTCGATCGCTCATTCGTCAGTAACCTCGAGACCGGCGTGCGCGACCGTTCGATCGCCAGCGCCATCATCAAGATGTCGCGCACCCTGGGCATTACCGTGGTCGCCGAGGGGGTCGAAACCTTCAATCAAATGCTCTATCTGCAGGAGCAGCAGTGCGAGACCGCGCAGGGCTACCTGTTCAGCCGACCGCTCGCGATTGCCGACACCGAAGCCCTGCTGCGGCGCGTGGCTACGCATACCGAACTTAGCCGCACCGAGAAGCTGAAAAAACTCACCGCCGAATAGCCGCAGTAACCCGGGGGCACGCAAAGGGCGTGCTCGCGCATCGGCCGCCGTGCCGGGTGCCCAGACCCGCCCTGAAATCCGCGCCGCAGCGTTGCTCGCCGCTTCAGCCATCCGGGCGCCGCTCAGCGCCCGAACCAAGCTCAATGGGCCGCTCGCTTGGAGCGGCTCGCCCGCCAAAACCTACGACCAGCGCTCCGAGCAGCACCGCCGAGATCAAGCTGCATCCGGCGTCCACGGCAAAGCTCCCGGTGATACCGGCCCGTCCGTATCCCCAGCCATCCACGAGCAGCATGTAGAAGATGGGGACATTGGCCGCCGAGATCATCAGGCAGTAGGTCGTGGCAGCGAGCGGGTTGCCGCGACCGATGGTCTCGAACGCGATTGCAACCCCTGCCGTGATGCCAAGCGCCTGAAACACGTTCTCTCCCATCAGGGCGATCGCAAAGGTCCCGGGCGTGCGCGCGACCAGCAGCAGCGCGAGCGTGAACACGGCGCCCACGGCCGCGATCGCCAGGTACAGGAGGCGCAGTGGCAGGAGGTGGTCGATCAACCGGAAACACAGGCACCCTGCGATGCCCCCGGTCAGTACCCCTACTCCGCCTATCCAGCTGACGAAACCGGGCGACGCACCGTACTCACGCCCTACTCCGCTCAGGAAGTTGGTCAGCGAAAATGTCGCCGTGGGAGTGATGAATAGCACGATCGCCACCAGCACCTCGCGCTGCCTGCACAGCGCAAAGATCTCGCCGAAGAACTGCCGAAAACTCTCACCGGCCAGGCGTCGATCCGGTCCGGGCGACTTCATCCAGGGGAAAATTGCCGTCGGGAGCAATACCGCGCCACCGATCAGCAACGCTGCCCACGTCGGGCGCAGATTGCGCATCAGCTGACCGGTCAGAGCCGCCATGGCGCCTCCGGCGCCAATGTTGCCTATCGTGACCCAAACGCTGAGTTTTTTTTCAGCATCGGCGGTCGTAATGCTCGCCAGCCAGCCCCCGAGGGCGCTTTGATAAAGGTTGGCAAAGAAAAAGCCCGCCACGATGAGGCCCTCGACCAGGGCAAGATTGTCCAGATTGAGCAAGGCCAGCATCAGCAGCGCGGCCGCCAACGACGCCGTGACAAGGCAGTACCAGCGCCGGCTGAAATGCACGTCCAGCACCGGACTCACCAGGAAGGTCCAGAAACCCGGCGATAGCATGACCGCCGTCATTGCCGCTATGGTGGTCTCCGGCACGCGTCGCGCGCTGAGCAATTGCGGCACGGAAATGACGACGATCCCGCCGTACATTCCGAACACGGCGTTGGTCAGCCCGGTAAGCCACACCGGTGCGTGGGAACGCAGCCCGCTTCGGCCGGCGTTCACCTGAATGTCACCTTGAGGGTCAGGTCCCTAGCGTGAGCTCGGCGCGGCGGGCGCTGCGGTGGGCGGCGGCGCGGCGGCTCCAGCCGCCGGGGCACTAGTCGCCCGCCGGGCCTGGACTTGCGCCAGCCCCTCGGTCGCGGAACTGTCGGCCGGATCCATCTTCAGGCAGCGCTTGTACAGGGTCTCGGCATCATCCAGCCTTCCAAGTTCTATCATCGCCGCCGCCTGACCGCGCAGCGCAGTGGCCAGCGCTTGGTTCTGCGCGGGTTTGTCTTCGATCGCGCCGGCGTCGTTTTCGGCCGTCTTATAGGCTTTGAAAGAGTTCTCCCAGGCCTTCTGACTCTTGTACACGGAGCCCATTTCAAGCCATACGGGCGGATAGGCGGGCGAAAGGGTGACCGCCTGGTTCAGGGCGGACAGCGCCTCGGGGGCACGGTTGAGCTGAGCCAAGGCGCGCGCCTTGAGCACAAGCGCGTCGGTCCAGGTGCCATCCACGGTGACCAAACGCAGTGGTTTTGCGGCCCCTTCGTTCTCCTTGGCCACCTTTGCCGTGTAGGCCGCGGTCTCCGTGGCGCTGTGCGTCGAATAGATCTCGTCATCTGCGCCCGCCTTGGCCGTCTGACGCATAAAGCTTTGGTTGACCGGTTCGAAGTAATTCTTGACGGCCAGCTCGGCATTGCCCTGCTTGAGCACGTCTGTGCCCTCCTGCAGGAGCTTGGCGATCTGCTCCGCGGTGAGCAGCGCGGGCGGTGGCGCAGGCGCGGCCAGCATGGAAGCGCTGATCAGCCCCGATACTGCGATGAGCAGCGCGGCGATGGATCGGTGAGTACCCGAGCCTTGAGAATGCATTGTCATACGAGTCCCCCCAGCTTTCTGACCCGCATTGTCAAAAAAATGGCCGCCAGTGTCCAGTTAATGATGATCCGCGCGCGCCTGATGGAGGTCCGGCCTCGAGTCGTGCAGGGGTCAACCGCTTGCCGAACTCTTGCGCCGGTGTGAGACTGCGGACGGCAATAATTTATTTCCGAGGTCCGAAGACATGACTCGCATCGCCGGTGCCCTTATTGTGCTCTTGACGTGCCTGCCCGCGGCGGTCTTCGCCGCGGACCCAGCGGAAAGTAGCGCGGCTGACTCCGGGCCGCCCGACCCGCGCCATCTTAAGGACGAAGTCTCCCTCAGCACGGGCACTCTGAAGATTGGCGGCAAATCACTGAGTTATGGCGCCGAAGCCGGGATTCTCGTCGTCTATGTCAGGGATCCGATGGACAGCGACCCTCCGCCCGGCGACAAACCTCCACCCGGCGGTGACTCGACCGCCACGCATAGCGAGAAGGCGGCCCCGGTGGAACCCGAGGCCGGGATGTCGTATTACGCGTACTTCCTCGGCAAGGAACCCAATCCAGCGCGGCCGATCACGTTTATCTACAACGGGGGTCCGGGCAGCTCGACGATCTGGCTGCACATGGGCGCTTTTGGCCCCAAGCGCGTAGTTACACAAGAGGACTCGCACACGCCGGCGGCGCCGTACCGACTGGTCGATAACGACGCTTCACTGCTGCCCGAGTCGGACCTGGTTTTTATAGATGCACCGAGTACTGGATTCGGGCACCTGCGCGGTGCCGACAAGGAAAAGGCGTTCTGGGGTATAGACCAGGACGCGCACGCGTTCGCAAACTTCATCGAACAATTCCTGTCGCGTCACGGACGCTGGAACTCACCCAAGTATCTGTTTGGCGAGAGTTACGGCACGACCCGGTCGGCAGTGCTCGCCAGCATCCTTCAGGAAGAGAAGGCGATAGATCTTAACGGTGTGATCCTGCTATCGCAGATTCTTTCTTTCGATGACAGTGCCGATGATCCGGGGTTCAACCCGAGCATCGACCAACCTTATGCGCTGGCCTTGCCGACCTATGCCGCGACCGCCTGGTATCACAAACGTCTTCCCCATCGGCCCGAAGCGCTCGAGCCCTTCATCAAGGAAGTCGAAGATTTCGCTCTCGGCGAGTATTTAAGCGCCCTGGCCCAGGGTACTGCGCTTTCGCCCGAACGACGCGCCGCGATCGTGGAAAAATTGCATGCGTACACCGGATTGCCCGCGGACTACATTTCGCGCGCGAACCTCAGGATCAGCGGTGGAGTGTTCGGGCAGCACTTGCTCGACGATCGCACCACCGGCCGCATCGACACGCGCTTTTCGGGTCCGACGATCGATTTACTCGCTAAGGAGTCCATCTACGATCCTCAGGCGGCCGCGATCAGCTCCGCCTACGTCTCGGCCTTCAACGACTATGTGCGCCGCGACCTCAGATTTGGACAGGGCAAATCCTTCAAGCCCAACAACTACGCAGGCATCGGCGAGAATTGGGACTTTCGCCACAAGCCACCCGGTTCCCCTGAGAAAATTTCGATCTCCACGAACGTGATGCCGGACCTGGCCTATGCGATGAAGGCAAACCCCAACCTCAAAGTTCAGCTGAACAGTGGTTATTTCGACCTGGCGACGATTTATTTCGCCGCCGAGTTCGAACTCAGGCACCTCCAGGTGCCCCCGGATATCGCAAAAAACCTGGAGTTCAAACGCTACGAGTCCGGCCACATGGTCTACCTGCACCAGGCCTCGCGCCTTGCCTTGCACGATAACGTCGCAGATTTCATTCACCGTACGCACGTGACAAACTGAGCACGCCCCAAAGGCGCGCGGACAACCTGAGGAACCCACCGCTGACATGATGCCAACCGCGAACCGGGTGTTGGAGGCGGACAGTGTGATGCGGAAAGTCCCGACCTCGGATTTGCGCTCGCCGCCAGGATGGGCCGCACGCCGCGCGGCCTGCGTCTTGATCCCCGCATCGCTCTTGGCCATGGGCCTTCCCGCGGCAGAGCCGCCCTCCGTACCCACCGTCTGCGATATCGCCACACCGGCCCCGTTTTGCCAGGCGGTGCGCGGTGATCGTTCAGAGGGATGGCGGCCCCAGAGCCGCTCGGAAGTCATCGCGCAGAACGGCATGGTGGCCACCAGCCAGCCGCTCGCCGCGCAGGCGGGACTGCAGGTCTTGATGCGCGGCGGAAATGCCATCGACGCGGCGGTGGCCACCGCAGCGGTACTCAATGTCGTGGAGCCGATGAGTACCGGGATCGGCGGAGATTTCTTCGCGATCGTCTACATCGCGAAGGAGAGAAAGCTTTATGCCTTGAATGCGAGCGGCGTGGCGCCTACCGGGGCCACAATCGAGCGGCTGCACACTCTGGGCTACGACCGGGATCCCAAAAACTGGGGCGCGGGGTCGGGGATGCCACTGGTTGGGATCCTGCCCGTCACTGTGCCCGGGGCGGTGTGGGGGTGGCAGGAAATCCTCAGGCGCTTCGGCACGCGCAGCTTCAAGGATTTGCTCGAACCTGCGATTCGCTATGCGCGGGACGGAGTGCCGATTTCCGAGCGCATTGCCAGCGACTGGCGGCTGCCGGACGTGGCGGCTGTAGGCAGCACACCGACCGGACCGGACCCCGATTCCGTGCGCGCTTGGTATGTGGCGGGCAAGCCGCCGGCGGCCGGCACGGTCTTCCGAAATCCAGACCTCGCGCATAGCTTCGAGTTACTGCAGCAGCACGGTGCGGAAGTCTTTTATCGGGGCGAAATGGCGGGCGCGATCATCGCCAAATCCACCGCGATGGGCGGAACCATGACGAGCGCCGATCTTGCCTCCTATCGGGGCGAATGGGGCGAACCCTCCCAGACGCGCTACCACGGCTACGACGTCTACGAGCTTCCGCCTCCCTCCCAGGACTGGGCAACGCTGGAAATGCTCAACGTCCTTCAGGTCTGCCTGCCGCAGTGGGCCGCCGGCCAGACCCTGGCGTCGCTTGGACCCCGCTCTCCCCTATTTTGGCACCTGCTCGTCGAAGCCAAGAAGATTGCCTACTCTGACCTTTTCGAGCACAACGCCGATCCTGATTTTTCCCCGGTACCGCTCGAGCGGCTACTTTCCCCGTCCTATGCCAAGGCGCAGTGCGAACGTGTCGACCCGAAGGCGGCGTCGCATTCCGGGCGCAGCGGCAACGCGCCCGGGAAAGGCGACACGACAGTACTGGCCACGGCAGATCGCGAAGGCAACATGGTGTCATGGGTGAGCAGCAATTATTACGAGTTCGGTTCGGGCATCACGGTACCCGGTTATGGCTTCATCCTCCATAACCGCGGTGCACTGTTCTCTCTGGACCCCAAGAGCCCGAATGCCCTTGCGCCCCATAAACGTCCGTTCAATACCTTATCGGCGGGGTTCGTGATGCGCGAGGGCGTTCCGTTCATGACCCTAACGCTCATGGGCGGGGATATGCAGGCGCAGGGTCACGCGCAAGCGATTGTCAACATTGTCGATCTGGGCGCGAACGTACAGGCGGCGAGCGATATGGCTCGCACCCGACACCTGCAGATTCCCGACGTGCTTACTATGGAATCAGGCCTATACGATTTGGTCGGTGCCACGCTCACACGGATGGGGCACAAAGTCCAATCGGTCGACGGTGCCGACATGGGCGGCTTTCAGGCGATCATGGTGCAGCCCGGATCACTGGGCGGCGCCAGTCAGGTGCGGGTGTATCGAGGCGGATCGGACCATCGTAAGGACGGAGCAGTCGTTGGCTGGTGACGGGCTGTCGCCGGCCGCGCAAGGGTCCAGCGCTTGATTCCACCCTACTAAGAGGTGACCGGTGACACTACATTGCATAGCGCAGCGGGCGCTGTGCACTGGGCTTGCGCTCGCCCCCCTACGGTTTCGAGTGCGACGAACCCGGTGCGCATCACCGCCGTCGTCAATTCCTATCCGAGCGCTGCCACGGGATTGATAACTCTCATCCGCACTGGTCGGCAGACGGCTCGCGCATCATCTTTAATTCTTCGCGCACCACACCGATCGGGGATCGCAACGATTCGGCCAAGGAGCGAGACGACATTTTCAGCATGAAACTGGACGCTTCGGATCTAAAGAAGCTCACCCATTGTGGCACCATCTGCACCTACGCGCATTACTCCCCGGATATGAAAAAAATTGTTTGCCATAAGGTGATCAACACACCGGGACTAAACTGGGACCTGTCCGAAGCCAGGCGCAATTCTGAACTCGTCGTGGCCAATGCCAATGGCACGAGTGAGGTCAAACATCACCACATCGCCCCATTCCATTGCCGTCTATAACGACCGCGGCATATATCCTTCGCTGGCTACCAAGCAACGATTGATTGCCGACATGCCGTACCCAAGCTTACACGCGGTCACTCACCGCACTTTTCCAGGATCCATACGCGAGCCGGCGAGTACAGCCCCACTCGCTGGCATTGACGCAGGCACCGATGGTTGCTTAGGTGAGCCGCAGGCTGCCAAGGCCACGGTTACCAGGTTGAGAAGCGCGCTATGACAAAATCCAGCACTCATGGACCCTCCTGCCTTTATTTAACGCAGCGGGCAGCACCGGGCGGGCTGAGCCGGTTGACCGGATGCCGCTCTCGCGAGCTTCAATTCCAACAATGGTGTCGAGGCCACAGTTTTGCGCAAGGAAACGCAAAGTCGATGGAGCTCGTGGTTCGATCTAAAACCCCAAGGTATCGGCACCGGCCCTCGCCAATAATCCTGCCTCGGGAACTGAACTGCGCCCGGCCAGTTTCCTCTCAAGCCGCGCATCCACGACCGCAACGTACGGAGGATAAAAGCCCACGCACTTGGCATTTCTCCACCAGATACTGCCGCGCAGTCGCCAGCAGGGAAGTTACATAGGCACCCACGGCCGATTCGTAGGTCCCCTTTGCGAACACCCCCCGTTGCTCTCGATCCCAGATGTGAAAGGATGCCCACAACTGCTCTTGCAGCAACTGCTCCAGACGCAGCTGATTGGCCGGATCGATGGCGTTCTCTGTGCTTAACCCGGTGGTCATTAGTTCGGCAATGTCGCGGTTTTGCGCAATACCCATGCGAATCACAGTCCACTGCGCCATGGTCGAGTTGTGTTCGTTGCGGTAAAGCGCCGCGGTGTTTTGCCTGACCTGTACGCCCACGAAGACCAGCGACAGGACAATGCCCACCGAGCCGGCTATTTGCGCGATTGCAGCGACTTGGTCGAGTGACATAGCCACGTTCAATCTGCCCTGACCGCGCAAACCTATCATTGTTGTGGTTGCCTGTCATGTAGGCGATCGGACGTGAGGGTGGTGTGTGATCGTCGCGTTCAAAGTTTGCGGCGACCGGCACCCTCGTCAAAGTAGCAGCCAGCAATCCCCGCACCGGTGTTGATCTGCATCCTATTGCGGTGGCCTAAAATTATTGCGAAGCGCGCGGGTTAAAAACGCGCAAGTGAGACTGCGATTTCTGGCAATAAGTTACTCTGGAAGCCGATTGTCATCGGGCGCTGATCATTGCAACCATTGATCTGCTCTACCCCGCGGTATACATCGGTGGCTATTACCACATGGCGCCGATGCAGATTTTCCAATCCATCGCGCGCGGCGTAATCGGTCCGGCGGCAATGTAGGGTGGGTTGGGTCTCGGCCAGCCTTGGAATTGTGCTTGAGTTTGCGCTCACCTTGATCATGGCAGGTGTCTATGTCATCGCAGCAAGTCGCATTACAGATTTGCTCATATACTGGTGGCTGCTCGGTCCGTGCTACGGCATCGTCGTGATGGTCGTACACAGTCGTGTTGCCATTATCGGGCGCCCACGGTAGCGGCGCATTACCAGACGGACCGCGTGGACGTGACGGCAAAATCACGACCACTGGATGCTATACGCGACCATCTTGGTGCACATATTTGTAGTGGGGCTGATCATTTCCGCGTGTGCGCGATTCCTGTGGCCAACAGGCGACGTGCATGCTCGCCGCCCGTGAGCGCCAGTACGCATAACTGGTACGGCCCTGACGTCCAATCGTTTATAGTCGTGCACAGGATGTTGTGCTTTGGGGGGTCCACACCATGTTTAGCAGACGCGACTTCGTTTCGGCCGCCGCGCTCGGTACGCTGAGCGTCACAAGCCGTGCCGGTGCGGCCGCGGCGACGGCAATCAGTGCACAACAGCAACAGCGCGCGGCAAAACTGCCCGTTATTATCTCCGCCGGCAACGGGTTTCCCTACATTGACAGAGGCTACCAACAACTAAGCACAGGTGCCGATACGCTCGAGGCGGTAATCAGCGTCGTGCGCGGTCCGGAAGACGACCCTAACGACGATAGCGTGGGGCTAGGTGGGTTGCCGAACGAAGAAGGAGTGGTCGAACTCGATGCCAGCTGCATGCACGGACCTTCGCGCCGGGCCGGCGCGGTCGGCGGCGTGCACAACATACGCAGTGTCGCCCAGCTCGCCAGAGAAGTCATGCTTCACACCGGTCACGTGATGCTCGTGGGCGAAGGTGCGGAACGCTTCGCCGTCGCGCGTGGCTTTAAACGAGAAGATCTGCTCACCGAAGCGTCCCGCAAGGTGTGGCTGCTGTGGAAGGAGTCGCACGCCGACTGGTGGGGTCCGGGGCTGGCGGACCCCAAATGGCAAGAACGCCTGCACGAACGCGTGGGCGCCGGCGAAGCCGACCGCCACTACCAGCGACTCCTAGCGCGGGCTGCCGAGCTCGGCGTAGATCCGGCTGCTCGCACTGCCGCGGTCCATAAGGTGCTGTTTCCGCCCACTGGCACGATACATTGCTCCGCGCTCAATGCCCGTGGCGAGATGTCGGGTTGCACGACGACCAGCGGCCTGGCGTGGAAACTGCCCGGTCGGCTTGGCGATTCACCGATTATCGGCGCTGGATGCTACACCGACCAGGACGTCGGCTCGGCGGGGGCGACCGGGAGCGGGGAGGAAAACATTAAGGTCTGCGGCGCTCATACAATCATCGAGAACATGCGTCGCGGCATGACGCCGTTCGAGGCCGGCATGGATGCGCTCAAACGCGTGGTTCGAAACTACGGCGGAGACATGAAGCGCCTCAAATACGTCGACATGACCTACTACATTCTGCGCAAGGATGGGGCCTACGCTGGTGTCTCCCTGTGGACAGGCTACGAACCTGGTAAGCCACACGCAATCGCTGTGCATGATGGCACAGCGCGACTCGAAAAGACCGTGAGCCTGTACGAAGGCGTGTCGCAGGAATGGCCCCCTCTGGTTGCGCCATCACACTCGGACTTGTAACGCAGCGGTCAGTGGGACTCGTAACCTAGCGCCTGTACCCACGGCATGAGCACGGGAAAATAAGGCTTGAGATATTCGGCGTAGTTCCGCCACCTGCCACGGGCGCTGCCGTAGATGGGACGCACCACCTGCGCCGCGCTCGGTGTGTTGATAGTCCGTTTCTTGGCCGTCTCCGTATGGCGCCGCACGCCTTCATCCCAATCGAGTTCGAGGAATGAAAGCGCACACCTCAACGTCACCTCGAAATTGGCGATCACGTCCTCGTATTTTACGACATGAATCCGAAGTGGCAACTTGGCGCGGCAGATGTCAATTAGACGCATCACCGCATCGTAATACGCCGTCGCGGTGTCCAGGCGTAACAACTGGTACATCGCCGCGTTCATGCCAAATCGCTGCTGATAGCAGCTAATTAAGACATCGCGCGGATCGCGGATCGCAAGAATGATGCGGGCGGCAGGAAACAATCGATAGATCAGCGGAAGGAGCACCGCGTTGAGAGGCTGCTTATCGATGAGTACACGAGTTTGCGATGCTCCCGAGCCGCCGGCTCGCACCCGCTGCCAATAACGAAAGCGCAATCCTTCAATCTCGGCAACTCGCAGCGTTGCCCAACGCCCGTATTGCTCTTCAGCGCCCATTAATTCATTAGCGGCCTCGAACAACGTGTCACGTTCTTCAAGGGTCGTGACTTCCGCGTGAGACGCCAGTATTTGATCAAGCAGCGTTGTGCCCGAGCGCGGAAACCCGACCAGAAACACCGGCGTAGGATTCGCGGGCGGTGCGGGGCTCCAATCAGAAAGATTAACTCCGGCCACGTACGTTGTCAGCCTCGCCACGCTGGCGGGAGTCAGCGGTCCGTGCTCGCACTCGATTGTCACTGCACACTGCTCGTGCTGGAGCGTATTGGCCTCGGTAAATGCGGCGTACGCCTCGCCGTAACGCGCCAGTTTATCGTACGCATCGCCCAGCCTCCCCTGCGCGAGAATGCGATTAGTCACCGAAAGTTCTGGTCCGCGTAGCAGCGGCTCGAGGATATGGATCGCCCCTAGGGCGTCATCCTGACGCACCCTCACGCGCGCGAGCGTCAAGGCCGCAAGAGTATTCTGCGGTGCCAGTTGCAGCGCGCGTTCGGCGAGGCTTCGTGCATCGTCCAACCGGTGCTCTTCCTCGGCAATCGCAGCCAAGCCGGAAATCGGATCCGAATAGCGCGGATCGAGCGAGCACGCGCGTTCATAGGAACGCAGGGCCTGCGAGCGATCTCCCAAATCGAGGAGCAGGTTGCCAAGATTGTGGTGGGCAACGGCGAAGCGTGGGTCCACGCGCAACGCTACATCAAGCGATTGGCGCGCTTCCTCCAAGCGTCCGCTGGCGCGATAGAGGGAAGCCAGATTTACTAGTACGTGAATGTGGGTCGGCATGACCGCACGCGCCTGCTCGTACAAACGAATAGCACCTTCGCTGTCGCCAGACTCGACGCAAATGCTCGCCAGTATCATCAGCGCGTTGGCCTCGGGGCCAAAACGCCGCAATACCGCGTGTGCAATTTCAGCGGCCTCGCCCCACGCCCTATGACTGAGCGCCGACACAGCGCGCTGAATTTGTTCGGCCAAGGAATCTGAAAGAGCCATTGCTAGCGCAGCTTAAACCGCCCATATCGGCGGAGAAAGCCTGAAGTTAGCTCGCGGAGGCGCTTTTTATGGGGTCTCTGGTCATCACGATCGACCCTAACCCCATTGCTGTGCGCTCTCCCGCGTGGCAGAGCGCCGGAGGGATTGTACGCATGCGGCGCGCATGGGACGATTGTACCCACGCTATTGTGGGGAACGAGCTATGAAAGGACGCGTGGCTTTAGTGACGGGCGGGGGCCGGGGGATCGGCCGGGAGGTCGCCCTGCTACTGACGGCGGCGGGGGCGCGCGTGATGGTTGTATCGCGCAGCGCGAGCGAGCTGGCGGAAGTGGGGGCCGAATATGTTGTGGCGGACCTCGGCACGGCCGAAGGGTGCGCATCGGCCGTAGCTACCACCGAGCAACGTCTGGGGCCGATCGATCTGCTGGTCGTGAACCATGGTATCGGGTCCGCGCACGAGCGAGTGGTGTGGGAGCAGAGTCCAGAGGTCTGGCGCGAGACCATGCGCATCAACCTTGATGGGCCGTTTGAACTCGCCCGTCTGACGGTTGGCGGAATGTGCAAACGTGGCTATGGGCGGGTGGTCTTTACAAGTTCCACCGCCGGGGAAAAAGCGGAGCGTTCCGGCAGCGCATATACCGCCTCCAAACATGGGGTTATCGGACTCGCGCGCGCAGTGGCCCAAGATGCGGGCGCCTTTGGTGTCACTTCCAACGCCGTGCTCCCTGGCTGGGTACGTACCGCAATGGCCGAGCGTTCCGCAAAGGCTGAGGCTGAACGGCGCGATATCAGCGTCGAACAGGTTTGGACCGAGCGTGCCAGTATTTATCCGCGAAACCGCGTCTTGGAGCCGCGTGAAGTCGCCCAAGTTATCGCGTTCCTATGCAGCGATGCGGCAGCGGGCATAAATGGCGAGGCGATTACCGTGGCACTTGGCGGGATGTGGTAGCACACCGGACCGAGGATGGCGCTCGCCACGGACAAAAGAATTTTCCCGATACGGAACTCGCTAAAGCCTTCTCGGGGCAAATCTTTAACGAGCTGGCCAGGGAGCATGCGGTGACAACCGAATGCCAGGCCCCCCAATGTTCACCCACATAACTTGCGCACACGCGGAACTTTAATATTCGGGCGGCGCACAAGGACAGGACGGAGGTCCGACGGAGGTCTGATGCCTCCACGCTTGTTTATCCGGTTCGCAATCCCAATAGCCCCATCGCGGTTTCGCTCTTCGTTGATCCTGACTGTTTTTCTGACCGCTAGCGATCATTTCAGCGCAGCCAACCTCGATCACGTTGCAGTGAGAATTTTCAGGGGTACTCCTGTGCCGGCGAACGCGCGACGCGTACAGGCTCGGAACCCATAATAATGCCAGTTTTGTAGGTGTTGTCCGACACGGTGGGCATATGCGAGCGCGGTTAATTCAGGTTTTCCTGCAACCGGGGCTCTTGCGTTGACAACATCCAACCATATACTCGGAAGCCGCGCTGCCTCATCTATCGTACTCGGCTGGTATCTGTCCACAGCGCCGCTTAAGAATCCCAGAGAACAAACTCGCTAAAACAAGAATGAGGTACTCCATGAAAGTTTCGCGTAAAACTTCGGGCCTTGCCGTTCTATATATGAGTGCTGCTGCACTGCCGCTCGCGACAGCGGGCTCTTTCGCCGCGCCCACGACGGCCACATCACGCCCGGTCGCGAGCGTGACGGTTTTTGCTACCGGACTGGAAAACCCTCGCGGACTTAAATTTGGTCCGGACGGGAAGCTCTATGTTGCGGAAGGCGGTACGGGCGGTGTGAATCACGTCGTTGGATGCGCAGAAGTTCCGGCGGTGGGCCCGTACCTCGGGAGCCAAACTGGCGGGCGGATTTCGCGCGTTGATGCTTCAGGGCATCGGACGACCGTCACCGACGCGCTGCCTTCGAGTCAGACCGCTCCAATTCCCTCCCCTCTCATCAGTGGAGTCGCCGATGTCGCATTCGTTAACGGTAAATTGTATGCGCTGCTTGCCGGTGCCGGATGCTCCCACGGCGTGCGCCACATACCCAACGGAATAGTTCGGGTTTCCCCCAATGGCTCCTGGCACATGATCGCCAACCTCAGTGCGTATCAGAAAAGCCATCCTGTCCAGCACCCCTATCCAGGGGACTTCGAGCCGGACGGAACGTGGTGGGGCATGGTGGCTGTGGGCGGCGATATGTACGCCGTTGAGCCAAACCATGGGGAGTTGGTAAAAGTCACAACCGGCGGACAGATTAGTCGCGTGCTCGATATTTCAGCATCGCAAGGACACATCGTGCCCACGGCGATCGACTATCAAAACGGTGCGTTCTATGTCAGCAACCTGGGCACATTTGATCCCGAACAACTCAACAAGCAAAAGGTATTTCGAATTTCACGGAACGGGCAGTTTCAGGTGGTTGCCGGCGGGCTGAGCAAGGTGCTCGGTTTGGCCTTCGATTCCCACGGCCGGATGTATGCGCTGGAAACCTCGTGGTCAAAAACCGACCCAGGCCCGCTACCCTCCACCGGACGCCTCGTGCGCTTCTCGCGCGACGGGTCGAAGAAAGTTGTGATCGACACGGGCGGCAGCTTGTTCTTCCCCACGGCCATGACCTTTGGACCTGACGGCGCTCTGTATGTGTCGAACATGGGATTTGGGCCGCCTTTCGGGGAGATCCTGCGCATTGAGGTCCCGAACGCCAACTGAGGTGTAAATCTCGGCAAACCGGCAGGAGATCGGCGCGTCGCGTCACGGTGATGGACAGCTGTGGCGCGACGCGCACCTAGAGGCGGGTCCGGTAATGTGCGATCTCACGAGATGCTTAATCATTAACAACTGCGATTGATTGCAGAGACAGTTGGCCCACAGCGGTCATCCCCAATGAAAAATGCCAGCCGCCATTACGGGCATCGCGCTCCTGAACTTAGCGCGCAGGGGAATGTTCGAGGGCCAATTGGCTCCCAGTGGCAGTGCGCGAATGGTTCGCGGCCATTTGATGCTGGAAAAAAACCCGGGGCCGAGCCGCTTTCGAGGCTCACGTTCGCTCGCCTGTAGATCGCCCCTTACGTAGTGTCAAGGTCCGGGCCTGCCGCCCTGATCTTTGCAGGGGTCCAGTTTGACGACAGGTGACATTACCGCCTTAGCGTCTAACGTCACATCCTCCGCTTTTATTAGGTCACGTATACCCCTCGCATCTATAAAAGCGCTGCATCTATTGCGTGAGTTTTTTAACTACCGCGACAGTCGCGACAATACATCTAGGTTAACGCTTCAGCCCGGACGCTTCACACAAGCTGGGGTGGTACGCATGAGGCTGATGAAACGTATAATGCGATTCCGATCTATAGTTTTCTCGCACTTGAGGCTACTGAAGCAACGCGCTTGCACAACAGAATAATCACTGGGGAGATGCTTATGATTCGATTCCGATTATTCAGAATCCTGCCTGCGACAATGCTGGTAGCGTATGGGGCCAGTGGCGTCGCTGCGGTGCAAGCGCAAGAGCAGGCCAAAGTAGCTGACTCATCCAAGACCCCCCCATTGGAAGAGGTCATAGTCACCGGCACTATGATCAAGCGGCCCGCCGCCGAAACCGCCGAGGCCATCACGGTCCTCAAGGCCGACGCTCTTAAGGAACAGGGAATCACAAGTGTGGAGCAGGCGCTGAATACGCTTACCTCCAACACCCCGTCGCTAAACGTCGCGCAATCCATAGGGACCTTTAGTGGAGGCGGTACTTACGCCAACCTGCGCAACCTGGGCAACGGCCGCACCTTAGTGCTTCTCGATGGCCAGCGGCTGGCCCCCAATGCCTTCAGCGGCGATGCGGTCGATCTGAGCGGTGTTCCGTTCTCGGCCATCGAATCCGTCGAGGTGCTTCGGGAAGGCGCCTCGGCGCTGTACGGCTCGGACGCGATTGCGGGGGTGATCAACTTCAAGACCAAGAAAAATTACCAGGGCGCCGAAATCCAGGGCAATCTCGACCACCCGCAAAGACAAGGCGGCAGCTCGGGCGAGGTGGAAGTAACCTTTGGGCACGGGGACCTGGCGAGCGACGGCTACAACTTCATGATCACGGGAAGTTACGGTAAGCAAAACGAGCTCCAGGCGTCGCAGCGTGGGTTTTCTTCAGCGGGCTACGACCCAGCGCGCGGCGTCACTAACACAAACAATCCGGGAACGTGGCCCGGGACTTTCGTAGATGCCGCTGGTAACAATTGGCAGCCGGACTACCCGACCTGTCCGGGCAATTCGTACCTGATCATAGATCCCACCAATCAGGGCAACACCTGCGCCTATCGGTATTCCGCTGCGACGGATCTGGTTCCGCAGTCCGAGGTGACGTCGGGATTGGTGTCCCTCACCAAGGCACTGCCGGCCAACAACACCGTGCAGCTGCAGTACTTCTACGCCCGCACCGAAGTGCGCGCCTGGGCCGGTCCCATGTTCTATTTCTTCCAGTTGGACCCAAACAGCCCCTACATCCCGAGCGCGTCCCGGCTGACCTGCCAGGGAACCTGCGGCCCGCTGACTCTGACGGGCGGCCCTCTCTTTGCGATCTGGTCCGATCCCAACAACAACCGCTACTCCGGCAGCGTCAACACCGAGCAGCGGGCTCTGTTGACGTTCTCCGGCACTAACGCGGGCTGGGACTACGCCGCGGCAGTCAATTACAGCAAGAACAGAAACGACAACCGCAACGTATCTGGTTATCCCAATGAGGCCGCGCTTGCTCCCGGCGGCGTGCTGAGCAATCTGATCAATCCCTTCGGTTCCCAGAGCGCCGCAGGGCAGACTTTGATCAATCAGTCATACATCTCCGGCACCTATCTGCAAGGCGAAGACAAACGGTGGAGCGTCGACGGCCATGCCAGCCACTCGCTGGGTGATGCCTTCGACGCGGGCACTCCGGCGACCGTGGCGCTCGGCGCCAGCGTGGGAGGTGAGTCCTTCCAGAGCGCCACTACCCCTTACAACGACCTCACTAGCGCCGCAACGGGACTTACCGACAGTGCGATCGCAAAAAGCCGCCAGACACAGGCGCTCTTCCTTGAAGTGGACGTGCCGATCGCCAGCAACCTGGATTTCGATGTTTCGGATCGTGAGGACCGATACAGCGATTTTGGCAGGACCAACAACGCGAAGTTATCCCTGCGCTATCAGCCCGCAAGTTTCCTGACCCTCAGGGCAACCGCCTCTACCGGCTTTCGGGCGCCCACGCTCAACGACCTGTATGTGCCCAATGTCCTAGCAGCAGCGACTAGCGGCAGCATGGGAGACGGGAACCCGAACTGCGCGGGCACGCCCATTCCGCCGTTTACGGCGGCAACCTGCGCTACGCAAGGGCTGGGCTTAACTGGCGGAAACAGCCATCTGACGCCGGAAACATCCGAAAACTTTGATCTCGGTGTCATCATCTCGCCGATCGCTAATATGGGCATTACGCTGGACTACTACCGAATCCTCCTCAAGAACGCCATCGGAAACATCCCAGCCTCGGCAATTTACGCGGATCCCGGCGCATTCACGAGCTCGTACGTATTGAACAATGTTGGGGGGCTCACGCCCTCGATTCAGGAAGCCACCTCTTGCAATCCCTACACTCAACCGACCTGTGGATACATTCTGCTGACCAATCAAAATACGGGGCGGATAACGACCAGCGGTGTCGACCTCAGCGTTCAATACTCGCAACACACGGCGATCGGAAAATTCAGTGAGGACCTGGAAGGAACCGTAGTCACCCAGTTTCTGCAGCAGCAGTACAACGGCGGGCCGCAGCGCAACCTGGTGGGGTGGTTCAACAACCTTCCGCCTGCATACCGGTGGCAGCACAACATAAGGGTCGACTGGATGAGCCCGGGAAGCATGTGGGGTGCCGGACTGAGCAACCGCTTCTACTCGACTTACATCGACCAATTCCCCGATGGCAACGGCAATCAACGGAGAGTGGGCAGCTATACGCTCTTTGATGCTTACGTGAGCGTCAAGGCGATCGATAAGCTGACCGTGTTATTTGGAATAAAAAACCTGCTTGACAAGAATCCGCCATTCACCAACGCGTCGCAAGGCAACTTTGCGGCGGGCTACAACACACTCAATACCGACCCCCTATTGCGCAACTTCTATATCAACCTGAAATACACGTTCTTTTAACTTGAAGAATGGCTTGGCTTAAAGCGACGCCTCGCGCAGGGCTTTTCTACTCAACAAGTTTTACGTTCGTGATTAGCGCGCGAGGTCCGTGGCTCGAATGGAGCGGCATTCGGCGCAGTCCGAAACGACAACAGCCGGGATGGGGGCGTGAGCATCCATGTTGTGGCGGTCTAAGGTGCCGGTTGCGGTAATCATGTTGAACTGTGCCGTCCGATGACCGCTACAGCATGTGGCGGAGAGGGTGGGATTCGAACTCACGAGTCCCCGTAAAGGACTGCCGGTTTTCAAGACGCATGGCCGGTGCGTATTAGGTACGTACAAGTGCGTAAGTATATAATTGTGCGATACTATTTTTCGACCTTTTGAGCAGCGTTTTTCGGCTAATGGCCGCTCAGTGCAACTTGAGTGCAACTTGGGAAGGTACGTCGTGACCAGAAGAAAAGACGAGCTTCGGCCGCGCTTATACAATGATCTGCTCTATCACGCGGCGGACCTTATGCAGGCGGATGCGCTGCAGGCGCTCGAAAAGTATCAGGCGATTCGGGAGCGTGGCCACTCACCGCAGATTCTATTCAGCCCACACCACGGCTGGGTTGTCAGGGGTCCCATGGAAGGCATGCCTTGAAAGGCACACCGCCGGCCGTTGCGATCAT
This sequence comes from Steroidobacterales bacterium, assembly GCA_038234675.1. Classification (GTDB taxonomy): domain Bacteria; phylum Pseudomonadota; class Gammaproteobacteria; order Steroidobacterales; family Steroidobacteraceae; genus FEN-1191. The sequence continues at coordinate 2,786 of JBBQTF010000032.1, read as the reverse complement.
CGTGGCGTCGCTCGCCCTATGCGCCTGCACTGAAATGGCCGCCGAGCGCATCGAGGTCGGTCTGCAGGTCGTGCCGCCTGGCGCGCCGACTTATGGGCCGTCGGTGCACGTATCAATTCGAATTTAAAACAGGCGCGTGGCGCACTCACGCCGCCCGTTTTGACTCCCGCTCCGTGGCCTCCTGATCAAACCTTTCGATCCGACCGGCCACGTAGTAATAGGCGTTATCCAAAAGCACCCAGTATCTTGAGATCGGCAGCTCCAGGAACCGCGCTTGCACCCTCACCGGTTCGCTCGAGAGCCACTTCGCATACAGCACTTCGCGTGGCGCAATCGGCATGCCTTCGAGCGCACGCCAGATCAGTAGTCCGTCCTTGGAGTACACCTCAGGGAAGTGCTGGGTGTGCGCTCCCTGCTGGCCTGCGCCCTCCCCGTCGGTGCGGATCTTGCCCATGACCGTGACCGTGGGCCACCCATCCCAATGCAGCGCACCATCGGCTAGGACTTTGTATCCGCGATGGATCCGCAGGTACTGCACACGCCATACCCGGAGCATCGGGACCAGCCAGTCCTTAGGATTGCCGGCGTTCAAGGGTGAGATACTACCGCGTGATTAGCACCCCTGCCCAGGCCGCACTCATCGCTATGGCCCCTCGCTATTTAGTTAGCGGCGCCGATGTCCAGCAACGGCGGGCGACTATTGTGTCAGTGGATCCGCCGCCGGCCTCTGTCGGGTATTGTCGACGACAAGCCTGAGCGACGGTCTGGCCATAGGCACTTGCTCCAGGCGTCGTCGCGCACCTATATTTTCCCACCGTTGCGCATCCCAGGACTTCCGCCGCTCATAAGCGGCCATGGCAGCGCGTGCGCCCGGTAAACACTCGATTCGGGCATCGGGCTTGATGCGCGTGATGCGGTAGCAAGGGTGCGGCTGCCCGTCTTTGAGGCGGTAGTAGCGAGAAAGGCGGAATTTGTCGCCGTCCGCATCGCGACGCTTCCACACTCGAGGCGCGAGCATCTCGGCGGTAGCGATACCTGCGGCAATCAGGTCCTCAGCCCAGCCGTAGTAATCGACCTGGCTGATATCGCAGTGGCCGGTGAACATTACGGTGATCTCGGGAAAGTCAGGCAGCGTAATACGGTCACTCGGCCTCTCGTGTGTAGTCTCATCCATGGTCAGTGATCGCGCATCCGATGCGCAGAAGTTCGCGCGCTATGACACGCGCTACGCCTTCGATTTTCTCCGGTGACAGCGGATTCGTGCACACATCGCGATTGCCCGCATAGCCCATCGCATCGGCGAGGGATTCTGCGAGGTTCATCACCTGGTAGATCTCGCCCGCGAGGTCGAATTGATTTTCCTGAGCAAGTTCGCTCACTGCCACTGCGTTACACTTCGACGTAGCCATCGTCATCTCCTTCGTTGTTGACTGTGGTCAGGCGCTCGCCGGTGTTATCGCACTGGCGCGCGCCGCTTATTCAAGGCTTCCGCTTCGGTGCCTTCATCGCCCGGTGTTTCACCAGCAGATCGTCGACCGCCTCGCGAAGCAGCATGGCTTTCGGGATCTCAAGCCGGGCCGCCAGCGCATCGAGCAGCTCGGCTTTCTGGGGCTTCAGGTAAATCGACTGCATGTGCAGCGTTCGCTTGATGGCAGGTGTCATAGGCCGGATTATCGGAGACATGTCTTTAACATGTCAATCACTGTGTGGGCTGGGCGCTGCTACCCGTCTGGCCGCCCGCGCGCTTCTCGGCTTCCTCCCGGTAAAATTCAAAAACAACCCAGCCCGCAGGCTTTTTGATCAGGGGCGATAAAGCGTAGCGCAGGGCGTCGATGCAGTGATTGTCCGCGTCGACAATGTCGGTCAACACATCGTTTGTAAGTCTGTGGGTCTTGTAGCGGTACAACCGCAGCTCCGCCGCCGTCTTCACGCATCTCGTGTGAACCACGATCTTCTCGAAATGCAGTAGGAACGTCACACCATCTTCAATGCTGCCGGACCATTTGTCAGCCGCACGCATCCCCGGAAAACCATGCTGCCGCATGTGAGAGATAGTTTCCGGCCTTGAGCAGTCGGCACGAATTGTTGCCCGCTCTGCTCCCGGCACTGTCTTGAAAAGGCGCGCGAGATCTACAGTTTCGCACCCGACCTGCCACGCTTCGTATTCGATGTAGAGACAGTTCTCGTGAACCCAACACTTCACGAGAGTCGATGGGTCCACTGAGAAGCCCCAGTCCGCGCCATAGAGCGGGTCGGCCCAGGCAGTACCGGGCGTGAAGTCTTCTATCGTGTACTTACCTTTGAAAATTTGCGCGTCTGAGTGTGTGCGGCAGACTCCTTCCCAAACGTGTTGGTAGCTGTCTGGATCCACGCGCTGTAAGTGCGCGCGCTCGCCTTCCAGCGATGGCGGGAACCACGGATTGTCGGCGAAGGTAACGTGCGTGTGCCGTGTGTCAAGGCGTGTGCCGTCGATGTAGGTCATTACAGGGGCGTCCGCAGCGTCTGGATTCAGGGTGAACCACAGCTCACTTCCGTGGGCGCGCACAGTAGGCGTCAAAATCCTCAAAGACTCCAAAGAGACAGATTCGCCTTCCTCGATCCAACACAACCCGATGTCTTCGACCGACTTCAATTGATTAATGTTTGCGAAGAGGCCGGTAAAGATGACCTCTGAGCCGGTGGCTGTGCAAGTGATTGAGCGATCGGTGATGTGAAAGTAGGCACCGACGGCGAGTGCATCGATCTTCGCAGAGATCAAATGATGCACACTTTCCCTAAGGCTTCTC
>JBBQTF010000031.1:0-39756 GCA_038234675.1 Steroidobacterales bacterium | reverse complement strand
GACCGAGTAGCTGCACAGATCACTCGCAGACTCGGCCGTGCGAGTCTTGGCGCCAAAGTAAATGCCCCCGGTCAGTTCGCGCACGAATACCAGATCGACGCCCTCGAGCACCTCGCCCTTGAGCGTTCCGACCTCGCGCAGTGCCGGATGCACGCTGATCGGGCGCAAATTGGCGTACACGCCGAGGGCTTTGCGCAGGCGCAGTAATCCTTGTTCCGGACGAACGATCGCCTGGGGCGAGGACCATTCGGGCCCACCGATGGCGCCCAGCAGTACCGCATCGGCCGCCTCACACAGCTGCAGGGTGGCCGCCGGAAGCGGATCGCCGCAGTGGTCGATGGCGACGCCTCCAAAATGCGCCTCGCGCAGCGTGAATTCATGTTTGAAGCGCCTGCCCACGGCCTGCAGCACGCGCACCGCCTCGGCTGTGACTTCCGGCCCGACGCCATCGCCGGCGATCACGGCGAGGCTGGCCTTCACGCTTCCGCGCGCTCAAAGCGGGCGATCGATGAATCCTGGGAGCGCAAAAAACCCATTTCGTCGACGCCGTTGAGAAGGCAGTGGCGTGCGAAGCGCTCAATTTGGAAATTAGCGGCATCGCCGTTGGGCAAGGTGAGCGTGTTGTGCTCGAGGTCAATCTGCAGCTCCGCCCCCGGATGGGCCAGCAGCCAGTCCACGTGTGCTTTATCGACGACGATGGGGAGCAGCCCGTTCTTCAGCGCATTGCCGGTGAATATGTCCGCGATCTCGGTGCTGACAACGGCCCGAAACCCGTAATCGAGCAGCGCCCAAGGCGCGTGCTCGCGCGATGAGCCGCAGCCAAAATTCCGGCCCGCGACCAGGACGCCGCAATTTTCCGCCTCCGGGCGGTTCAATGCGAAATCCGCTCGCGGCGCGCCGGCGGAGTCGTAACGCCAGTCGTGGAACAATTGCTTGCCCAGTCCGGCACGCCCGGTGGTGCGCAGGAAGCGCGCCGGAATGATCTGGTCGGTGTCGATGTTCGGGAACGGCAATACGACGGTGCGTGAGATGAATTTCTTGAGGGCATCCATGTCGCGCTAACCGACGAGCAGCTCTCGAGGATCGGTGACTCGGCCGCGCACGGCGCTGGCCGCTGCGGTGAGCGGACTGGCCAGCAAGGTGCGTGCCCCCCGGCCCTGGCGGCCCTCAAAATTTCGATTGCTGGTGCTCACCGACACCTGGCCGTCGCCGACGTTATCGCCATTCATACCGATACACATCGAGCAGCCGGACTCGCGCCAGTCCCCACCGGCCTCGATGAATACGCGGTCCAGCCCTTCGGCCTCGGCCGCGCGCTTGACCTGCTGAGAGCCGGGTACGACCAGCAAATGCACGCCTTTGGCCACTTTTTGCCCGCGCAACAGCTCGGCGGCGCCGCGCAGATCCGAAAGCCGGCCGTTGGTGCAACTGCCGATAAAAACCACATCGACCGCCTGGTCGCGAATCGGCGCACCGGCGTTAAAGCCCATGTAGGCCAGTGCCCTGTCATATACCGGATCATCGTCGTGGGTGGGGATCGAGCCACTGATCGGTATGACCATCCCCGGGTGGGTCCCGAATGTGATCATCGGCTCAACCTCAATGGCGTCCAGACGGATCTCGCGATCGAAGCTCGCGCCCTCATCGCTCGGCAGTGCACGCCAGTCGCTCAGAGCCTGTTCCAACTTCGCGCCCTTGGGCGCCCGCGGGCACCCGGAAAGGTATTCGAAGGTGGTTTGATCCGGAGCGATCATGCCGGCGCGCGCACCAGCTTCGATCGACATGTTGCACACCGTCATGCGCTCTTCCATGTTCAGTGCGCGCACCGCGCTGCCGCGGTACTCGAACACGTGTCCCGTGCCGCCGGCATGCCCGATCCGACCAATCAACGCGAGGATCAGGTCCTTGGCGGTCACACCGCTTCGCAGAGAGCCGTCGACGGTGACGGCGAAGGTCTTCGGCCGCCGCTGCAGCAGGCATTGGGTGGCCAGTACGTGGGCGACCTGCGTGGTGCCGATGCCGAAGGCGAGGGCGCCAAAAGCTCCGTGTGTACTGGTGTGACTGTCGCCGCACACGACGGTCTTACCCGGTTGCGTGAGGCCCAATTCCGGTCCAACGATGTGCACGATGCCGCGCAAGGCATGCTGGAGGTCGAAGAGCTCGATGCCGAATTTTGAGCAATTGCGCGCCAATTCGGCGATTTGCTCCGCGGCGGAGGCCAACGTGATCGGCGCGCCACCAAACACCTGCGCGGTTCGGGTCGGGGTCGAGTGATCCATTGTGGCCAGCGTCAAGTCCGGGCGCCGCACGCCAATGCCCAAGTCTCGCAGCATCGTGAAGGCCTGTGGTGTGGTTACTTCATGCACAAGGTGCAGATCCACATAAAGTACTGCGGGTGTATCGGTGGTCTCCGGGACGACCTCGTGTCGTTCCCAGATCTTCTGAAACATCGTCTTCATATCAGCGGGCAGTGGCGACTCGCGATGTGCCCGCCATGTCGACATGATCAAGCCAGCCCCAACGGTCCTTGGTGCCCCCGTCGAACAGGCCAAAAAAAGCTTGCTGGATTTTCTCGGTGATCGGTCCGCGCTTGCCGGCGCCCACCGCAATCCGGTCCACGGAGCGGATCGGGGTCACCTCGACGGCGGTTCCCGTGAAAAACAGCTCATCGGCAAGGTACAGCAGTTCGCGCGGCACTGCGGTTTCGCGCACTTCCACTCCAAGATCCCGTGCCAGGTGCGTGACCGTGTCGCGAGTGATGCCGCCGAGCACTGAGTGGGCGATGGCGGGGGTAAGCAATACCCCGTCTTTGACCAGGAACAGATTTTCACCGCCCCCCTCGCTGACCATTCCGTTGGTGGTGAGCGCGATGCCCTCGGCGAAACCCAGGCGTTTAGCTTCCATGGTGATGAGCTGGCTGGACAGGTAGTTGCCTGCGGCCTTGGCCATCGCCGGGAGCGTGTTGGGCGCCATGCGTTGCCAGGAGGATACGCACACATCGACGCCCTCCGCCTCGCTCCCGTGTCCTAAGTATTTGCCCCACTCCCAGGCGGCTACCGCGACTTCGACCGGCGGCTCATTCTTGGGCACCACGCCGATCTCGCCGTAGCCGCGGAACGCCACCGGGCGCAGATAGGCTCCCTGGCGCAGTTCGTTGGCGGCAATCGCCTGGTGGCAGGCGGCGTTGATTTGATCGGGCGTATAGGGAATATGGATTCGATAGATCTTCGCAGATTCGAACAGGCGCCGGGTGTGGTCGGAAAGCCTGAATATGACCACACCTTGCGGCGTGGAATACGCACGGATCCCTTCAAATACGGAAGACCCGTAGTGCAGGGCGTGGGCAAGCACATGCACCGTGGCTTTTTCCCAGGGTACGAGCTTGCCGTTAAACCAGATGTAGGGGGTGGCGGGGATAGGCATAAGTTCCTCGATTCGCTGGAAGGGTAAGTCAGGTCCTGGCCTTACGGCGCGCTCTTTGCAGTCACGGCCGCCTCGCGCATCGCAGCCGCGCGTGCGCCTCCTTGCTGCGAGTGCTCGATCCGGTTAACGACTTCGAGCAACGCCTTGCAACTGGCCTCGATGATGTCGGTCGAGACGCTCGAGCCGCGGTAGCTGCGCCCATTGTAGTCCACGTACACGACGGTCTCGCCTTGTGCGTCTTCGCCGACCGTCACCGCGTGCACCTCGAACTTGCGCACCTTGACGGCCATTCCGGTCGCCTGCTCGATCGCCTTGTAAGCGGCATCCACGGGACCATCGCCGGCGGCTTTGCCGGTCGGGGAGCGCCCGTCGGCGTGCATTAGCCTTACGATCGCGCTCGCCGGCGCTCCCAACTGCGAATTGACTTCCAGGCGCGCCAGAGACCATGGGCCATGTGCGGAGCCCTCGGCACGCAGCACGAGCGCTTCGATGTCCCCGTCAAACAGCTCCTTCTTGCGATCCGCGAGCGTTTTGAATTCCTCAAACACGCGATTGAGTTCCAGTTCATCCAGCTCGAAGCCCAGCTCGCGCACCCGATCGCGAAACGCGTGCCGGCCGCTGTGCTTGCCGAGCACAAGATTGCTGTGCGTCAGTCCGACGTCCTCGGGGCGCATGATCTCGTAGGTCATGCGGTTTTGCAGCATGCCGTGCTGGTGTATGCCGGCCTCGTGCGCGAACGCGTTTTCACCGATCACGGCTTTATTGCGCGGAATCGGCTGTCCGGTGATGCTCGAAATCAGGCGGCTCACCGGATAGAGGCGGTTGGTCTGGATGCCGGTCTGCAGATTAAAAAACTGCGAGCGCGTGGCCAGCGCCATGACCACTTCTTCCAACGAGCAGTTGCCGGCACGTTCACCGATACCGTTGATCGTGCACTCGATCTGGCGCACCCCGGCGACTACCGCAGTCAGGCTGTTGGCCACCGCCATGCCCAGATCGTCGTGGCAATGCACCGATAAGCGCACCTTGTCGATGCCGCGCACGTTTTGCCGCAAGTACCGGAAAAGTTCACCAAATTCGTCAGGCACGGTGTAGCCAACGGTGTCGGGGATGTTGATAGTCGTTGCACCCGCCTCGATGGTGGCCTCGACCACGCGGGCGAGGAAGTCCAGTTCGGTTCGCGAGGCGTCCTCTGGAGAGAACTCCACATCGTCGCAGTACTCGCGGGCGATTTTCACCGCCTCAACGGCGCTGCGCACGATCTCATCCTGCGCCATGTTGAGCTTGTATTTGCGATGGATGGCGCTGGTGGCTAGAAATACGTGCAGCCGATGGCGCGGGGCCGGCGCCAGCGCCCTGGCCGCCTGTTCGATGTCCGCGCGGGTGCAGCGCGCTAGGCCAGCGATGATCGGGCCTTGCACCTCGCGAGCCACGGCGTGGACCGACTCCCAGTCCCCGCGCGAGGCGGCGGGGAACCCGGCTTCGATCACGTCTACGCCCAGGTCCGCCAGGGCTCGCGCCACGCGGAGTTTTTCCGGCTGCGTCATGCTGCACCCGGGCGATTGCTCGCCGTCGCGCAAAGTGGTGTCGAAAATCAGGACTCGGTCGGGATCGGTAGTCATGCTGTACTCCGGCGTATATGGCCGCTATAGATGTCGTTAACGCGTCCCCTGCAGCCAGGGCATGCGTGCGCGCAGTTTTGCGCCGACTTTTTCGATCGGCTGTTTCAGGTCCGCCTGCAGCAGACGTTGGAAATTGTGCCCGCCGGATTCGCTTTCGCGTATCCATTCGCGCGCGAACTTGCCGCTCTGGATTTCCTTCAGAATCTTGCGCATTTCGTCGTGGCTGCGTTCGTTGACCACGCGCGGCCCGCGCGTCAGGTCGCCGAATTTGGCGGTATCGCTGATGTACTTGTGCATTTTGGTGAGGCCACCCTCGTGCAGCAGGTCGACGATCAACTTCAGTTCGTGCAGGCACTCGTAGTAGGCCACTTCGGGCTGGTAGCCAGCCGCCACCAGGGTCTCAAAGCCCTTGATGACAAGTTCGGTGGCGCCGCCGCACAACACGACTTGTTCGCCGAACAAGTCGGTTTCAGTCTCCTCGGAGAAGGTGGTTTCAAGCACGCCGGCGCGCGTTCCCCCGATGCCGTGCGCGTAAGCGAGCGCACGCCGGTGCGCCTTGCCGGTGGCATCCTGCGCCACAGCAATCAGGCACGGCACTCCGTAACCTTGCTGGTATTGGCGGCGCACCAGGCCGCCCGGACCCTTGGGCGCAATAAGCACCACGTCGAGATCCTTGCGGGGCTTGATCTGCTTAAAGTGGATGTTGAATCCGTGCGCGAATAACAAAGTGGCATTCTTGCGCAGCTTTGAGCGGATCTCCTGGTAAAGGCTCTTCTGAGCCATGTCGGGCACCAGCATGGCCACCAGGTCAGCGCGTTCGACGGCCTCAACCGGCGGCGCCACGCTTAAGCCGTCGCGCTTGGCCTGTTTCCATCCCGCGCCGCCCTTGCGCACCCCGACCTCCACCTTAAAGCCGCTGTCTTTGAGATTCAGCGCCTGCGCGCGGCCCTGGCTACCATAGCCAAGTACCGCCACTCGCGCGCCCTTCAACGCCTTCTTGTCGACGTCTTTTTTCGTGTACAGCTCCATAAGCGACTCCTCCCTGAAATCGAAAAAAAACCCCGCAGCGGTGCCCGGTGCGGGGTTCTGGTGATGTTGTGTCCGTGGGACTTTAGCTCAACATGCAGCACCCGCACCTGTGGCCCCGCAGGGGCGGCAGGTCAAGAGCAAGCAGGAGGACAAAATTCTGCATGAAGCTAAAATTAAAAATACCTGTAAAGGTCTACGAATAACACCACGGCATCAAGTGCTTGTCAACGCTGTCTCACGGTGCACCACATCGCGCAAAGGCTTCCGTCGTGGCGGCGATTGGTTAAGCTATTGCCATGCTGCACCGGCCCGGTGAATTCAAGGATGCCACTCCCCTGTGGCTGGTGAGCGAGTCGCAGTTGGCGGGCTTCCTGAGCCGGCTCGAGCCACAGGCTGTCGCCTGGCTCTCGGCTCATTCGTTTCAGGCCGAGCGCGCGCGCGTTATCAGCATCCCGGACTCCCAGGGCGCAATCATGGCGACCATCGCCGGCCTCGGTCCGGCGAGCGAGGCGGCGCCCTCGTTGTGGGATGCGGCGGCTTGCGCCGAGCGCCTGCCAGCGGGCCGCTATGTCCTGGCCCAGGAGTTGCCCGCAAAAGCCGCCACGCAGTTCGCGCTCGGGTGGCTGCTGGGCTGTTATCGGTTCACTCGTTACCGCAGCCAGCCCAGAGCCGTCCACGCCGTGAGCCTGGTGACGCCTGCCGGGTGCGATGCAAATTACGCGCAGGCGGCCGCCGGTGCCATCGGATGGGCACGCGACCTGGTCAACACCCCGGCCAACGAGCTTGGCCCTGCCGAACTCGCCGCGGCCGCCGCGCAGCTGGCCCGGGAATTTGGCGGAGAGTGCACGCTCACCGAAGGCGAGGCGCTGCGACGCGAATATCCCTTGGTGCACGCCGTCGGGCAGGGAAGCGTGCGGGCTGCGCGCCTGATCGATTGCCGCTGGGCGCGCGCCGGAGCGCCGCGCGTTACCCTGGTCGGCAAGGGCGTGTGCTTTGACTCGGGAGGTCTGGATCTGAAGCCCTCCGCAGGCATGTTGCTCATGAAGAAAGACATGGGAGGTGCCGCCTGCGCGCTGGGGCTCGCGCGCCTGCTTCTGGCGATGCAGGCGCCGGTGCAATTGCGGGTGATCATCCCCGCGGTCGAGAACAGCGTGGGCGAGGCGGCCTACCGACCCGGCGATGTCTGGACCTCGCGCAAGGGTCTTACGGTTGAGATCGGCAACACCGACGCCGAGGGCCGACTGGTGCTGGCTGATGCACTGAGCGATGCCGACGCCGAGCGGCCGGATTTGCTCATCGACCTGGCTACACTCACCGGTGCTGCGCGCACGGCGTTGGGCCCGGATCTGCCGGCCCTCTTCGCGAGTCATACGGCCCTCGCCGAAGCGGCCCGCGCGGCAGGGGAGTCGGTCTGCGATCCGCTCTGGCCTATGCCGATATGGGCGGGCTACGAGGATGAGCTTGCCAGCCGTGTCGCCGATCTGAACAACGTCGCGGCCGGATCCTTTGCCGGCGCGATCATTGCCGCACTTTTTCTCCGGCGCTTTGTGACGGCGACCCAGGACTGGTTGCACGTGGATTTGTACGCCTGGAACCCCAAGGATCGCCCGGGACGGCCCCAAGGCGGCGAAGCGCAGGGGCTGCGCGCCCTGTATGCGTTGATCCGCGAGAAGTTTGGCTGACCCTCCCGCCAGCCCCAGCCCGGTGGTCGAGGCCATGTATGCTCGCGAGGTATGGCCCTGGGCCCTGCTTGGCATCGCCAGCGGTCTGGTCGAGGGCGGAACCGTTGCGGTGCTGGTCAAGAAGGGCTACTCAGGTCTGGTCGAGCCGCATTGGGTGAATTTCGCGGTCGCGCTCGTAAGCGGCGCGCCGGCCCTGGCCAATATCTTCAGCTTCGCCTGGGCCAATCTCGCTCACGGCCGTGCGCGCGTCGGGGTGCTGGTCACGCTCCAGGCGAGTTTCGCTATTGCGGTGGGCCTAGTGGCGCTCGCGCCGATCGCCGCGGGCGGTTTGCTGATGACGATCTTCGCGGTGCTGGTGGCCCGGATCTTGTGGGCGGGCGTGCTGACCGTGCGCGCGGCCGTGTGGAGCGCCAACTATCCGCGCCACGTGATGGCCCGCATCACGGGGCGCATCGTCATGGTCAGTTCGCTGGGGGTGGCCAGCGGCGCGTTGATGGTGGGAAGAATTCTCGACCTGCACGCGCCCGCGGCCCGCTGGTTATACCTGTTCGCCGCGCTCTGCGGTGTAGTGGCTGCGTTCCTTTACCGTGCCGTGCGGGTGCGGCGCCAGTATCAACTGCTCGCGGCTGAGATCGGCAGCAGCCCGCTCTCGAGCACATTCAGTCTGTCGATGTTGCGCGAGATCCTGCGCGAAGACGCGTCGTTTCGGCGGTACATGTTCTGGATGAGTCTGTACGGATCGGGCAACCTGATGATGAACGCGCAACTGGTGGTGCTGTTTAGCGATCGATTGCACCTTGCCAGTCTCACGCAGATATTGATTCTGACCGTGCTGCCGATGTTACTGATACCACTCGTCCTGCCATGGTGGGCGCGCCTGTTTGATCGCGGTCACATCATCGAATACCGCTCGCGTCAATGTTGGGCGCTGGTCGGGGCCATCTTGCTGCTCACCCTGGGTGTGGTGTTTCGCCAGAACTGGTTGCTGTGGCCGGGCGCGGCGCTCATCGGCGTGAGTTACGCGGGCGCCAATCTTGGTTGGAATCTGGGTCATAATGATTTTGCGACGCCGGGCCGGGCACAGCACTACATGGGCGTGCACGTAACCTTGACGGGCGTGCGCGGCCTGATCGCTCCGCCGCTCGGTATAGCCTGTTACGAATTGCTGGAGCGCGCGCGGACCGGGTGGGGCAGTGCGGCGCTGCTGCTACCGCTGGGGCTGGTGACGGCCGGGGCCATCGGCTTTGTGAAGATGCGTGACATGGCTCGCGACAGGACCTGACAGTTCGATGAGGAAACAAAAGCAACCCATTAATATCCGGCACTATTCGAGCCTCGTCGTGGATGGGCTCAAGCAGACCCCGGCGCGCGCGATGTTGCGGGCCGTCGGCTTTGGTGACGCCGATTTCTCCAAGCCGCAGGTGGGCATCGCCTCGACCTGGTCGAACCTGACTCCTTGCAATATGCACATTGCCGACCTGGCGCGCGAGGCCGGTGCAGGTGCGGACCAGGCCGGTGGCAAGAGCGTGCCATTCAACACCATCACCGTGTCGGATGGAATCTCCATGGGTTCCCCGGGCATGCGCTACTCGCTGGTCTCGCGCGAGGTGATTGCCGATTCGATCGAAACGGTCGTGGGCGCTGAGGGCTTCGATGGCTTCGTGGCCATCGGCGGTTGTGACAAGAACATGCCCGGCTGTGCCATCGCGATCGCGCGCTTGAACCGTCCTGCGGTTTTCGTATACGGCGGTACGATTCGCCTCGGCAAGGGGCGGCGCGATATCGTCTCGGTGTTCGAAGCGGTGGGCGCGCGGGCGGCCGGGAAAATCAGCGCCGAGCAAGTAGAGGAGGTTGAGCGCAGCGCGATTCCGGGTCCGGGCAGTTGCGGTGGCATGTACACCGCCAACACCATGGCCGCCGCGATCGAAGCACTCGGACTGAGTCTACCCGGAAGCTCCTCACAGGAAGCCGTGAGCGAGGCGAAGCGTCACGATTGCCGTCGTGCCGGCGAGGCCGTGGTGAGTTTGCTCCGCGCCGGGTTGCGGCCCTCCGACATGCTGAGTCGAAAATCATTTGAAAATGCCATCACCGTGACCGTTGCACTGGGCGGATCAACCAATGCGGTATTGCACCTGCTGGCTATCGCCCAGGCGGCCCGCGTTAAGTTACATCTCGATGATTTCACGCGCGTCGGTCGGCGCGTACCCGTGCTTGCCGACCTGCGCCCGAGCGGACGCTATGCCATGTCCGAACTCATCGCGATCGGTGGCATCCAGCCCCTGATGAAGACGCTGCTCGAGGCCGGTCTGCTGCACGGTGAATGTCTGACGGTCACAGGGCGCAGCCTGGCGGAAAATCTTGCGGTCGCAAAGGTCTACCCGGCGGGCCAGGACCTGATCCGTCCGCTCGCCGATCCGATCAAGAAAAGTAGTCATATTGTAATTCTCTACGGCAATCTTGCGCCCGAGGGGGCGGTAGCCAAGATCACCGGTAAGGAAGGCCTGATTTTCGCTGGCCGAGCGCGCGTTTTTGACGGTGAGGAACTCGCTACGGCGGCGATTCTGAAGGGTCGCGTTCGGGCCGGTGATGTCGTAGTCATCCGCTACGAGGGCCCCAAAGGCGGTCCCGGGATGCGAGAGATGCTCAGCCCCACCGCGGCGATTATCGGGCGCGGCCTGGGGGCCCAGGTCGCACTCATCACTGACGGGCGTTTCTCGGGCGGGAGCCACGGTTTCGTGGTCGGCCACGTGTCGCCTGAGGCGGCTGTAGGAGGCCCCCTTGCGCTGCTGCGGAATGGCGATCAGGTGACAATAGACGCCACCAAGCGCCGAATCGACGTGAAATTATCCGTGTCGGAACTGCGCCGACGATCCCGGGCACTCAAGGTGCGCAAGCCCTACGCGGTTCGCGGCGTACTTGCCAAGTACGCGCGCGTCGTAAGCAGCGCATCTTTAGGCGCGGTGACCGATTGACGCAAGCACCTCGGCGGGATAGGCCGGCATAAATTATCGCCGGGCTGTCAAAGTGAGGTTGTAAGGTTTGAACGTTGCAGCTAAAGTCGCGAGACCTGAGGTGGCCCGATGGGTTGGCCTCGTGGAATTACTACGACGATAGTAACGATCAGGGGCGGCCAGGCGGGCTAACGACTGCAGGGTTGAACGAGAATTTATGACATCGCGAACTTACGATTCCGGTCACAAACAGCGGCGCATGGTCGCTTTCGCAGCGATCATCGCCGTGCACGCGTTGATCGCCTGGGCCTTCATTACCGGCTTTGGACAGCAGGTGCTTCACCAGGCGCAGCAGATACTGGAAACCACGATGATCAAGCAGGACGAGGCCAAGGACGTCCCGCCGCCGCCACCGAAGCCCGAGCTCGAGCGTCCGCCGCCCCCGTCCGTGCCGATCCCCATTATCAACGTGAACGTTCCGGTCGACGTGCCGGCGATGGTGGTTTCCAAAGCCGCGCCGCCACCGAAGGCGGTGATGACAGTGGCCGCGACGCCCGTCAAGACGGTACGGCAGCCCAACTGCGGCGAAGACTACTACCCGCCGCAGGCCCTGCGCCTCAATCAGCAGGGCAGCGCGGTCGTGCGGATCTGCGTCGGTGCCAATAACAAGATCGACGGTCCGATCGAATTGGTCACCAGCTCCGGGTTCCCGTCGCTCGATGAGGCAGCCGGAAAGTGCCTGGCCGCCGGAAGTTATAAGGCTGGAACGGTCGAGGGCAAAGCGGCCAGAGCCTGTAAAGATATGAAGGTGACCTTCAAGCCGCTGGAGCGTTGAGCGCCCCCAGCATCGGCTGCGAGTGATTGGTTTTGTTTTTTTTATCGTTTTAGTTTTGTTTACTGATTTAACACGGTCTGCAGGCCGGATTAGCAAGAGGAATAAATATGGATACCCCCGTCGCCGCTCCTGAGCAACAGGTTTATGGACTCATACCGCTATGGGTCAACGGCAATATCGTTTCCCGCGCCACGCTGATCGTGCTGGTCATCATGTCGCTGGGCTCATGGTTCATCATCTTCACGAAGGTGTGGGACCAGCGCACCCTTAAGAAATCGGCCAAGATCGTCGAGCGGGATTTCTGGACCGCCGATTCCATCAAGGAAGGCGTCGAGCACCTGCCAATTGGCAACGACTTTCGCTACATCGCCGAGGACGGCCTGCGCGCCGCCTCGCATCATGAAGGGCGGCTGACCGATCGCATTGACCTGCATGAGTGGATCACCCTCGCGCTGCAGCGCGCGACCGAAGAGGTCAACGGCAACCTGAGCAGCGGCCTGTCGTTCCTGGCTACGGTCGGATCGACGGCCCCGTTCGTCGGCCTTTTCGGCACGGTCATGGGCATCCTCAACGCGCTCATTGCCATCGGCATTGCCGGCCAGGCGAGCATCGACAAGGTCGCCGGCCCGGTCGGCGAGGCGCTGATCATGACCGCGCTGGGTCTGTTCGTCGCGGTGCCGGCCGTACTGGGCTACAACTGGTTGTTGCGCCGTAACAAGGGGCTGCAGGACAGCCTGCGGAATTTCTCGGGCGACCTGCACGCCTACCTGGTCGGTGGCGCACGCATGACGACGGCAGCCTCAGACCACGCAGCGGCGGTGCATCGTAAGTAACGCGCCCGGTGCAAGGTAGCCTAAAGGTGTCGACGAGCGCGTGATGGTATTTTAAGGTGGCAACGTCATGGCAATGAAAATTGAGTTGTCGGGTCAGGAAGAGCAGCAGGTGATGGCGGAGATCAATACGACTCCGCTGGTGGACATCATGCTGGTGTTGTTGATCATCTTCCTGATCACGATTCCGATTATCACCAAGACGGTCCCGGTGAAGCTGCCTAAGGCGGTCAACATCGCGACCAAGACCAAACCGGAGAACATCGTTATTTCGGTGGACGTCAACGGCGGCATCTGGTGGAACGGGTTGTTGATGGCGGACCGCGATGCGCTGATCAAGCGAGTCGTCGTGGAGGCCGTGAAGGTGCCACAGCCCGAAGTGCACATTCGCGGTGACCGCGGCGTGCGCTATGAGGCCATCGGCCGCACCCTCTATAGCATCCAGCGAGGTGGCCTGACCAAGGTGGGCTTCATTACGGAACCGGACCGGGTGCTCGGCCGCTGATGCGGCGGTATCGATCAATCGATTGCGGTGTGTGCGCAAATAATTAGCGATCGGAGTTAGCTCTCATGTCAATGAATGTGGCGGGCGACAAGTCGGGCGTGATGTGCGAGGTCAACATGACGCCGCTGATCGACGTCATGCTGGTGCTGATCGTGACATTGATCATGACGCTGCCCATCCAGACGCACGCGATCAAACTCGACATGCCCCCTCCAACAGACCAGCCCCCACCTCCGGTGCTGCCTGAGGTCATCAATCTGGACGTCGATTTCGACGACACCGTGTACTGGGACGGCAACAAGGTAGACCTGACGGCGCTTGAGGGGTACTTTCGAGTCGAGAGCAAGAAGGATCCCCAGCCCGAAATCCACCTGCGACCCGACAAGCGCTCTCATTACGATACCACCGCCAAAGTGCTGGCCTCAGCGCAGCGCCACGGCATGACCAAGATCGGCTTTGTGAATACAACTGAGTTTTCCGAATAACACTTTGCAGGCCCGGTGCTGCGCGCCCCTGGGCCTGCGGGAACCTTAGGCGCGCCACGCGCGTCCAATACGTAACGATGGCTTTTTGATTCGGCCCCAAACCAGAGGTTTAGCATGAGTCGATTCGCATTTATCGCAGCATTGGTCCTGAGCTTTACGGCCGTGAGCGTAGTCTCCAGTGCCGCCGATGAGCCTCACGTAAGCGCGGGTCTGGCCAAGACGCTCAAGGCCGCCAACGATGCGCTGCAGGCAAAGAACTGGACCGAGGTGCTCAACAAGACACGCGAAGCCTCGGCCATGACCCCGCGCAGCGCCTACGACGACTACGTCATCCATTCGATGCAGATGGCCGCTTATGGCGCGACCAGCAATTACCCAGCCACCGCGGAGGCGATCGAGAGCGTGATCGACTCTCAGTACCTCCCGGCTTCTTCCAAGCCGCAGCTGCTGCGCACGCTGATGAGCATTTACTACCAACAGAAGGATTACGCCAAGGCGGTGACTTACGGCGAGCGCGCCCGCGCGGCCGGTGACACCAGCCCGGATACTTCGCTTACCGTCGCGCAGGCCTACTTCCTCAGTAATAAGTTCAAGGAAGCGCAGACGGAAATGGAAAGCATCGTCGCGCGCGACGAGCAGGCGGGCCGCAAGCCGTCCGAGAAGGCGTTAAACCTGATCTGGAGCTGCGCAGTTAAGAGCAAGGATGAGGCCGCAGCGGCCAAGGCTATTGAGAAGTTGATTCTTCACTACCCGAAGCCCGATTACTGGTCAAACGCGATGGCCAGTTTTCTGAATACCAAGTCCACCGATGACCGAGTCCGCCTGATGACCTACCGGTTGATGCTCCAGGTTGGCATTCTCAAGCGCGCCGAACATTACACCGAGATGGCGCAGATCGCTCTGGACCAGGGCAACCCTGGCGAAGCGCAGACCGTGCTCGAGCAAGCGTTTGCGAAGAATGTTTATACCGACCAGCACGATAAGGAGCGCAGTCAGCGCCTGCTGGACAAGGTGCGGCGCACTGCCACCGACGATCGGGCAACCATGGCCAAGCAGGAGAGGGACGCCGGCGCGGCCGCCTCGGGCGATGCGTTGGTGCAGGTCGGCGGGGCCTACCTGGGCTATGGCCAGCCAGACAAGGCGGTTGCGGCCATCACCTCCGGGATTTCCAAGGGCAACCTGAAGCGCACCGGTGAGGCGTACATGCTCTTGGGCATCGCCTATGATCGCAGCAAGAACAGTGCTGAATCGGTGCGCGCCTTCAATCGGGCGAGCGCCGATCCGTTGTATACGCAACTGGCAAAACTCTGGGCGCTCGAAGCGCGCAGCTGAGGCTAAATTCATGAGCATCAAAGCCGGCGACCGGATGCCTGCGGGCAAATTCAAAGTCATGGGGGACAGCGGCCCCCAGGACCTGAGCACGGCGCAGCTCTTCGATGGCAAACGCGTGGTGCTGTTTTCCGTGCCCGGCGCCTTCACACCGACCTGCAACGCGAAGCATCTTCCCGGCTTCCTGCAGCAGGCCGCGGCGCTCCAGGCCAAGGGTATCGACACGATTGCGTGCATGGCGGTCAACGATGTGTTCGTCATGAACGCCTGGGGCAAGAGTGCCAACGCGGGCGACAAAGTGCGGATGCTGGCAGACGGCAACGGCGACTACGCTAAGGCGCTGG
Organism: Steroidobacterales bacterium; assembly: GCA_038234675.1. Lineage (GTDB taxonomy): Bacteria > Pseudomonadota > Gammaproteobacteria > Steroidobacterales > Steroidobacteraceae > FEN-1191. Next base: position 24,721 of record JBBQTF010000031.1, on the reverse strand, counting down.
GTCTTGAACTTGACGCGCGCGGTTATGGCATGGGACAGCGCGGGCAACGCTTTGCCATCATCGTCGATAACGGTGTGGCCTCCAAAGTGCTGATCGAAGCGCCCGGCGAATTTAAGCTCTCCTCTGCCGAGCACGTGTTGGGCGAACTTTAAGCCGCAAGAGGCCCGGCCCTCTGCCCAGGCGGCGCGCGGGTCAGCTTTATTTGAGCGGCCCAGGTTCAGGTAAAAGATGAGACTGATCTTTTAACTACCTGAAAAATCTATAGAAAATACAAATATTTTTTCGGCTTTGGCCCACGGCGGGACGATCGTCACGCCCACCCGGCAGCGCGCGCTCGCCGTGCGCCTCGCGCACACGCGCGTGCAGTTGCGCGAGGGGCGTACCGCCTGGAATTCCTGCGATGTCATTCCGTGGGCTGCATGGCTGGAACGTTGTGCGACTCAGGCACGCTACGGACCGCTACAGGGGCTGCGCCGCCTGGGCGCGACCGAGGAGTGGCTACATTGGCGCGAGGCCGCAGCGGAAGCCTGCGCGGGCCTTGAGCTGTTGATGCCCGAAAGCCTGGCCGACTCGCTCCGCCGATCGGCAGCCAGGGCTCGAGACTGGGACATTCGCTGGAGCGAGACCGTGACCCCCGAATCGGCGGTCCTGCAACAGGCGTGGCGAACCTTTTCGGACCGGTCCCTGCAGTTGCGGGCCTATTCAGTGAGCGACTGGACGCGGGTGCTGCGCGATTTCCGTGCCGGCCCGGCACCGCTCCTGTTTGCAGGATTCGCTGCTCGGGGCGCCTCGCTGCTGGGGCGGCTCTACGCATTGGGCGGGGAAGTTTGGCCTTCACAGAAGGACGCGGCGCGTGATGCTTCCTGGCGGGCTTTGGGTTGTGCGGACCCTACCGACGAACTGCGCTGTGCGGCGCGCTGGTGCCGGGAGGAGCTGGAGCGTAACCCCGCCGCGCGCCTGCTGGTCGTGGACACGAACCTCAGATTGCGGCGTGCACACGCCGTGCAGGCCTTCGAGCACGAGCTGCACGGGAGCGATCTGCTTAGTCCGCTCGGAGACGCGCTCTATGGCATCGAGGGTGGGCAGCCACTTTCCGACTACCCGCTCGTCCGGGCTGCACTCGATTTACTTCAGTTGAGTGGCGGGACGCTGGACTTTCAACCACTCGCAGCGTTGCTGCGTTCCCCGTACATCGGCTGTGGCAGCCGCGCGCAGCGCGCGGCCTTGGAACTTGAGCTGCGCGAGCGCAATGTGACCGAAGCGGACTTTGCGCGCCTGTGCATGCTGGCCCGCGAGCATCGCGGCGGTGGCGACGCGACGTTGGGGGAGACGCTGCTTGCCATCGCTCCCCGATGGGCGGGCGAGCTGGTGCGGCCCAACCATGGGGCCGGGTGGGCCGGGGAATTCGCGACGCGGCTTGAAGCGGGCGGCTGGCCGGGGGAGGCCTCCCTGGGCAGTGAAGAGCTCCAGCAGTGCGAACGCTTTCGCGAACTGCTCGCTGAACTCTCGACGCTTGCGGGCAGTGGCCGGCTGCTCAATTTCCGACAGGCCCTGGATCTGCTGCGCGCGCTGGCGATGCGTACCTCCTTTGAAGCGGCCACACCTGACGTGCCCGTGACCTTGACCGAGTCGATCGACGATCCACTGATCGAATACGATGGCATCTGGGTGGCGGGCTTAAGCGCGGAGAACTGGCCCGCCCCGCCGCGAGCGGATCCTTTCTTGCCCATTGCTGCACAACGTGCCGCCGGATACGAACCTGCCAGCGCGCAGGGGCAGTTGATAGCCGCGCGCCAGGCGATGGTCGCTTGGCAGCGTTGCACCCCGCAGCTGGTGTTGAGCTGGCCGTGGGCGGACGGTGATGTGCCCCTGCAGCCGAGCCAGCTATTAGGCGCGAAGCCGCGCGCGCACGGCGAGCCGCTCGCACCGGCCAGTCCCGACCGCCTGCTGACCTCGCTTCGCCAGAACGCGCGGCGCGAGCGGCGACCGCCGGACCACGCGCTGGCCTGGCCGGCCGGCCAGAGACTGCGGGGTGGCACCAAGGTGTTGCAACTGCAGTCCCTGTGTCCGTTCAAGGCCGTGGCTGAATTACGGCTCGGCGCCCATGCGGTGCTGGTGCCCGTGCCGGGCCTGAACCGGCTCGATCGCGGACGGCTATTGCATCGAGCGCTTGAATTGGTATTTGCGCAGCTTGGGGACTCGCGCGAATTAAGGCGCCGCGCCAGCGACGAAGCTGCGTTACGGGCGCTGGTGCGTGCGGCGTGCGAGCGGGCGTTGCGCGAGGGACTCGCCTTGCGCATCGAGCCGCTGCCGGCCGCACTTGCCGCCAACGAGAGCATGCGACTGACGAGCCTGATCACCGCGTTCCTGCGCCAGGAATTGGCTCGCGCCGCGTCGACCGAGTTTTCGATCGCCGCGCTCGAAGTCACGCAGGATGTGCAGCTTGGCGGGTTCCCGATACGCGTGCGCATGGATCGGCTCGACCGGCTCGATGACGGGCGCGTGATCATTCTCGATTACAAGAGCGGCGCCGCACAGGCGTTTCATCCGCTCGATGAGCGTCCGCGCCAACCCCAGCTCCTGGCCTACGCCGTGTTGACCGGGGGGGCCGTCGCAGGGGTCGCGTCGGTTCACATAGGGGCTGCGGGGGTGCGCTGGCGTGGTGTCGCCGCCGAGCCATCGGTCCTGCCGGAGCTGGCGCGGCCCCGCGCGCCCACGGCACCCTGGCCGCAATTGCTGGCCCACTGGCAGGCAGTGGTGGAGAAGCTGCTAACTGACTTTGTTGGTGGAGCGAGCGCCGTGGACCCGCTGCCAGGCGCGTGCCAGTTCTGCGCGCTGCCGGCGTTTTGTCGGGTCGAGCCCAACCGCACATATGAGCTCAACCCGGATGCAGAGGAGCCGGGCGCGAATGAAAGTGAGCCCAATGGGCGCTGAGTCGGATAACCCGGAAGTGCAACAAATGCTGCTGGCCGACGCGCAGGCGCGCATCGCGGCCGTGGATACCGGCCGTTCCTTCTTGCTGCAGGCGCCCGCGGGATCTGGCAAAACCACCGTGCTGACGTGTCGCTTGCTGGCCTTGCTGTCTTGCGTGGACGAGCCCGAAGAAGTATTGGCGATCACCTTTACGCGCAAGGCCGCCGCCGAGATGCGCGAGCGCGTTTTCGCGGCGCTCCAGGCGGCGGTGGACGGGCGCAGCACGGACGAGCCGGAGGCGCCTTTCGCCGCCGCCGCCGCACGGCGCGACCAAACACGCCGGTGGCAGTTGCTGGCCGCACCCGCGCGCCTGCGAGTGATGACCATCGACGCCTACTGCCAGACGGTGTGCGCGCAGTTGCCGATCGCCTCGCGAAATGGACTGCGTCTGGAGGTGGCCTCATCCCCGCGCCCGATGTACGCGGCCGCGGCCCGGCGCACCCTCGAGCATGCACTAAGCGATGCACAACGGGTCGGCGCCGCGCAGCTGCTGTTCGCGCGGCTGGACAATGACTGGGGGCGTCTCGAGGAATTGCTGATCCTGATGCTCGAACAACGCGCCCATTGGTTGCGGCACGTATTGCCCGGTGACGCGGCGCTGAGCCTGGAGGAGCGCGTTGGAGCGAGTCTGCGCTCGGTCATCAACGACCGCTTGGCGGCGATCCATGACCGTGTGCCGCGTGAATTGCGCGAACAAGGGGCGCGCCTCGCGGTGCACGCGGCACGCACCCTGCAGGCGGCCGGGGCCCCGCCTGACACCGACACCACCGCGTGGCTTGAAGCGGGCGGGCCGCTCCGGGCGGAGGCTGAAGATCTGCCGCGCTGGCGCGCCCTGTGTGCGCTGTCGATGACCACACAGGATGAGTGGCGCAGGGCCTGGAACAAGAATCAGGGCTTGCTTCCGGAGCACCGCGTCCAAAAGCAGGAGCTCTCCGTCTGGGTCGCAGCGCTCGCCGCAGTGCCGGAAGCGAAAACGTTGATCACCGAAGTACTGGCGCTGCCGGACGTTCGAATATCGCCCGAGGATGCCGCGGCGTTGGCCGCGTTGTCGCAACTGCTGCGCTTCGCGGCCGCCGAACTGCAGCTCGAATTCGCCGCTCAGGGCCAGGTGGACTTCGCGGCGATCGCCGCGGCGGCACGAGCCGCCCTGACCGAAGAGGGTGATCCCACCGATTTGGCATTGCGATGTGGTAGCGCCATTCGCCACATCCTCATTGATGAATTTCAGGACACTTCGCTCGAGCAGTTCGAACTGCTCAGTGCGCTCACCGCCGGTTGGGAAGCCGGCGACGGGCGGACGCTTTTCGCGGTTGGGGACCCGATGCAGTCGATCTATCAGTTCCGCGAGGCGGAAGTGGGCTTGTTCCTGCGCGCCCGCGATCGGGGCGTGGGCGCACTTAGCCTGAACGCGCTGCAACTGCGGCGGAATTTTCGGTCCGCGCCGACACTGATTGATTGGGTCAATCGCTATGGAATGACTTCATTTCCGGCCCAGGACGACGCGCGCTTGGCGGCCATCCGCTACCTTCCCGCGCACGCAGCGCGGGCGCCGATCGAGGGCGGAGTGAGCGTGCATCCCCTACTCATTGGGGATGCGGCGGCCGAAGCCCGGCAGATCAGCGACCTGATCCGAGAGTGCCGCACGCGCGATCCTGCGGCGACGATCGCGGTGCTGGTCAACTCCCGGCAGCACGCCGCGCCCATTGTTGGGGCGCTGCAGGCGCAGGGAGTGCCCATTCGAGGCGTGCGGCTTGAGGCGCTCCGTGAGCGGCCCGTGGTGCGGGACCTGTGTGCACTGGGCAGGGCCTTACAGCATCTGGGGGATCGCACCGCCTGGCTCGCCCTGCTCCACGCACCCTATTGCGGCCTCACTCTCGCGCAGCTGCAGACTCTTGCCGAGACGCAGGGCCTCACGCTGTGGGAACTGGTGAGCGATGCGCTGAGTAGACCAGCGATCGATGCGGACGCTCGCGAGCGTCTAGCACGGGTGCACGCAGCCCTTTCGCCCGCACTGCTCGGCTCCGAGCGTGCCTTGCCCCTGTGGCAGCGCCTCCATCGCGCCTGGTTGCGTTTAGGGGGACCGGCCGCCTATGGCGAGGAGCGAGATTTGCTGGACGCGCAGGAATTTATTCGCGCATTAGCCAATGAGCCGCAACCGCAGCGGCTGGCGGGCGACGCCTTCGACGAATTTACGGCCGAGCTCTACGCCGCCCCAGCCTCGGCCGCCGCCCTGGGCACCGTTGATGTGCTTACCCTCCACGGCGCCAAGGGCCTGGAGTGGGACGTCGTGATCGTCCCGGGCCTCGGCCGCGCCCAGCGCAGTGATCGCGAACCGCTGCTGCACTGGCTCGATCTTCCTGGCGCGGGCGGAGAATCCGAGTTGCTGCTCTCGCCCATCAGTGCGCCGGGCGCGGGCGCGGAGCGTACGTTGGCGCAATACATCCAGCGATTGCGCAAGCAGCGTGCGCGCCTTGAAAGAGCGCGCCTGCTGTACGTGGCCGCCACGCGCGCTCGCCAGGAGCTGCATTGGTTTGGTGCGCTACCGGTTCGTCGCGACGGCGAACTGGTCCCGCGCGCGGACACGCTGCTCAACATTCTCTGGCCCTCGGTCGGGGGCCACTTTATCCGGGCCCACGCGGAGGCGGCCACACAGGCAGGTCTCGTGGAGCCGGTAGCGCCGGTGTCACCGCCGACCGCGCCGGTCCAGTGGCGCCTGCCAGCGCACTGGGCACCGGGTGATCTTCCGGCGGCCGTGGTCGCCTCCAGACTTGATCTGTCATTGCGCGAGATCGGCGTGGAGCCCGAATACCTTTGGGTGGGCCTCACCGCGCGCTCCGTGGGCACCATCGTGCACGCGGAGTTGCAGCGCCTGGCGCAGCTCCCGCCGCTGCCCTCACTCCCCGACCTCGCGCCGCAGGATTACGACGGGTGGCTGGCCGAACTGGGGGTCGTGCCCACCGAGCGCGACCTGGCCGGTAAGCGAATACACCAGGCGCTTGCCGGCACGTTGCGCGATCCGCGCGGTCGCTGGCTGCTGGGTCACGAGCACCGCGAGACCTACAGCGAATGGCGTCTGACGGGCCGGTACGCCGGGCGGGTCGTCAACGTCATCATTGATCGGATGCTGGTCGATACGAACGGGGAGCGCTGGCTCGTGGATTACAAAACCAGCAGCCACGAGGGCAGCGACCTTGAGGGGTTTCTGGCGCTGCAGGCGGAGCGATACGGCCCGCAGCTGCACCGCTACGCGGCGCTGGTATCGCAGGCCTCGCCCGGCCCGGTGCGCATCGCTCTTTATTTTCCGCTGCTCAGCAAGTTTCGCGAACTGGTGATCGGGCCCCCGATCGATGGTGCGGCCTAGAACGAGCCGGCCAGGGAGTACTGACGGCGTCCCTGCGCATCGGCCGGGCCCAAAAACTCCACGTCCTTGGCGAGTTCGGCGTTCGCCTCGGCGCGCGCGGACGCGGTTCCGGACAATACGTAGTCGCTCCCATGGCGGACCACGAGCGTGCCGCTTACCGCCAGCGGTCCGCCCAGGTCACGAAGCTCCCCGCTGATCGCCCCGTCGGTGCGCGCCGCCTCGGGAAAATGCAGTTCGTAGCTGCCAAAGGCCATCGGAGGCCGAATCTGCGCCAGCGAGCGTGCGGTGACCGTGCCGTGGATGGCGGCAAGCCGGCCCGCGCTAAATTCCAAATCACTGAGTGCGAGTTGTAACCGCCCGCTCCAGCCACTCGGGAAAAGCGGCAGGAAGCCGGTATCAATCGGCACATCCGCATGCAGATCGCGTACGTGGTGATGAGCACCCATTCCGAGCACGAGAGTCGCGGTCGCGGGCGCGCGAGGGTCCGCGCTTTGAAGGGCAAGCTCCAGATGCCCGCGCAGCAGCGCCCCCGGATGGAGTTGCCAACGTACATCGCTGAGCGCGGCGCCCGCGACTCGCAACTGACTGCACGCGCCGCGCCACACCGAGCCTCCCGGCTGCTCGCATTCAACCGATTTGGGTAAGGCGCCGCCCAGCCAGCTGGCCGGCGCTCGCAGCAACACGGTGAGCGCAAACAGCGCGCCTGCAATAACCAGGAAGGTGCGATTGGTCACGTGAGCAGGTCCGAAAGCGCCACTCAGCCGCGCTACGGTCCGCGCAGCACAAAGCTTGCACTGACGGAGCCCACGGCCGCACCGCCATCGATGTTGGCCGACACCACCCGAACGCCGTGATGCTGCACGAGTTGCCCGGCCCAGTTGATGAGCGAATCAAAGGGCACCTGTTCCAGCCGCACGCTCAAGGTGCCATCATCACCGGGCTGGCTTCCCGCCACCGAGCGGGCGATACCGGTCTCGCGCGCCACACCATCGACGAGAACCACTAACGAGGGGCCTCCGGCGTTGGATGCGACGTTGCGCAGCGCGCCGAGCTGCGGGGCCACCGAGCGCAGCCAAACCAAATCGGTCTGCTTGGTGCGCACGCTTTCCTCGAGACGCGAGACGCGCCGCTCGATTGGTATCCAGACGGCGAACGCCAGGAGCGCCACGCAAGCACCGGATCCGGCCAGCACGGCGTATTGCTCGCGCCGGGCGAGGCCCCGAAACCAGTTCTTAACCCTTGCCAACAGCTCGTCCATCAGGACGCCCCACCGTGCAATTGGATATTACCCTCGAAAGCGTCGCCGTCCGCGCCGCCTGAGACCAGCTCGGCCTGCCATCCGGCCGCACGCAGACTCTGATTGATCCGATCGAGGCTCTGCGCGTCACTGGCTCTGAGTTTTAACTGCAAGGCGCCGTCCTGATAATTCAGCGCTCGCACGCGCGCTCCGGGCACGCCGCTCATCGCATGTGCGAGACCCTGCAGCGCGGGCAGTAATCCTGACCGGCCTCCCTGCGATTGCGCCGCGAGAAGTCTGGGCTCAAGGTTCTTGCGGATCGATCCGCCCGCGCCGGTTAGCTCCGGACCGGCGATCGCACTGATCGCCTGATCCAGCTCCTTGTCGCTGCGAGTGAGGCGCCATAGTGAGTAGCTTTGCGTAGCGAGGTGCAGCACCAGCGCTACTGCGGCCAGTACCGCCGCCAGTCGCCAGCGCGCCCAGCTGGAGAACATCGACGTGCGCGGCGCGTATTGGCCTTGCAGTAGGTTGATCGGCTTGGCATTCGGCAGCTGGGCGGCCAGCCAGGGCAGGGCGCCGGTGCCCAGCAGTTGCACCGTGAGACTCGCCAGCGACGATCGCGCCGCTTCGATCTCCGTGGAGCGGCGTTGCCAGTCGAGCGGATTGGCGTGAAACAGCAGGTGGGTATTGGGGAGTTCTTCACCGAAGGCAATGCTCAGAGCGCCGGCGAACCCGCCCGACGGAGCAGACAGCGTCAGCTGCGCGTCGTCCTCGGCATCGGCAAAGATAAGCGTGTCGTTTTCCAGCAGCGCCACCGCGTGGCCGGGAAGTCGAGGGATAAGCGCCGCATCGGCGCAGATCAGTTCGGGCGTGATGCCCGCGGCGCTCAGTCTGGCCAGCCACTCCTCGAGCAATGCGCGCGTGACCACGGCCACGGCAGTACGGCCCGGAACGCTGCTCCGACCAATGGCAAAGTGCTGGGTCTCGACGTCGCTCGCCAGCTGCTCTTCGAGTGCGAATGCGACCAGACGCGAGGCGCGAGCTCCGGAGCCGCTCGGCAACTCCACGTCCAGACACAGCACTTCTGCGGCCGGCACCAGCACCGCCACGCGTCGGCCGGCCGCCGCGCTGCCAGCGAGTTCGACCGGGCCGGTTTCAACGGGCGCGAGCGGGCGGCCTTCACTGTCGGTGACCAGCCAGCCGGCCGCGGCATCGGCGGCGCGCGGCATGCGCAATATGAGCCATTCCGCCATGCTTATTCCGTGCCGAAAGTTCTGAGGATGGGGCGTATCTGCCCGCCCTGCTGATTGATGAGACTGTACAAGGTGAAGCGCGTGGTGCCAATAGTGATCCAGGTGCGCAATCGAAAATACTTCGAGTCCGTACCGATGTGCGTCTGCACGTAGGCTTTCTGCGCACCCGTTACACCACTGAGGTAAGCGGCGGTGCCCGGGTAGCAGTTGCTCTGCTGGCGCTGCGAGTTCAGTTCCTTCACGTCCAGTGCGTAGGTGTGCACTCCGGCGAAGGCGTCCAAAACTTCCCCCGGTGCGGTGCAAATGTTGAGCACGGTGTCCACCGGGAGCGCGGTGACCAGCGGCGCCAACCTCTCGTAGCTCGCGCGGTCCATGCCCATCGCGAGTAATTCAGAGGGACTGCTCAGGGGCATGTTGAGCGTGCGATGCGGTGGTTGCTGCGTCAGATAAAAACTGTCTTCGGCTCCTCCGGGAAAGGTCGGCTGATCGTCGGCATCGATCCAGTCGACCAGGCGCGCCGCGAAGTCGGTGTTGATTTTCAGGTCGCTCAGCAGCGCGCTGAATATGGCAAGCGCGTTCTTGTTTTCCACCAGCGCCCCGCCGCTTGGCCCTTGCGCCGGGATCCCGGTTGGCAGTGGCGATGTGCCGTTTGGCAGTGGAGTCCCGTTCCCGGCGGCCATGACCACACTGTTGAGGTTGAATTTTCCCGACTGATCTTCGAGCGATGCTTCGAGCAACACGCCGCTGTCCATCTGCACGGGCCCGTAGGGCTTGGCCCACAGCTGGTTCGGTGCCGTGGTCTTCAGACCTTTCTGAAGTTTGTCCCGCAGTGCGTACGCGGCGATCGCTTCGGCCCCTTTGGCGAAGGCGAGGCTTTGTGCCACCGTCAAGACCGCAATGCTGCGGCGCGCCGCAAGTTGGCTCTGCCAGGCGATGGAGGTGGCAACAATCGCCGCCACGGCGACCAGGATGATGGCCGTGAGCAAGGCAATGCCGCGCTGACGCGCGCTCATTCCACCACCTCAATAATGCGTGTGAGCACCCCGGCGTCCTTTAAGGAGAGCACGATTCTGATTGCGATCGGCCGTGCGCGCCAAAGCTGCTGAGGCGTCGACAACATCATGCCCGGCGTGGGCCAGGTGTGGGACCAAGCAAAGCCCTCATCCATGTATTCAAAAGTGAGCGTGTCCACCTGATTGAGCAATTCGCGCTCCACCACACCCGTGGCGGCGGTAGTGTCCATTACCGGCAGGTGCTGGCGGATCAACTTCCCGTCGCGCAACAGGTAGCTGACGCGCTGAAGTTCACTGCGCGGGAGGCCGGCCGGATTGGCCCAGCCGCCGCGGGTAAAGGTCAGCAGCGGCACGCCTTGTGGGGCACTGTTGGTGCTGCTCGCGGAGTTGTCCGAGGCGGCGTTTTGGCTCACCACCAGGGCCGCCTCGTAGCCGTTGCCCAGAGGATCGCGCGCCGGTCGCGGCTGCATGAGTTCGAAGTCTTGTTCCATCACGCGCATCGCCTGCTGAATTGCCGAAAGGCGCGCGCTTTGCTCCTCCACCTCCTTGCGGCTGGTGAGCGCCTGCGACAGCGCTCCGTACCCCATCGCAAAGAGAATGGCCGTTATGAACAGCGCCACCAGCAGCTCCAGCAGCGTGAATCCACTTGAAGGGCGCGTGTTCATGGCGATCTCAGTGGCCCGGGCCAGGTGCGCTGCCGGGGCCCGGCGGGCTGCCCGGGCCAGGCGAGCCGCCCCCACCACTCGGCCCCGGCTCAGGCGTTGAACCGTCCCACTCCGAGAGCTCGTCGAGCGGCGACTGAACCGCATCGCCCCGAAATCCAATGACCGTCGCGAGCCAGGAGACCTTATCGGCGGTCGGTTTGCTGCCCGAGGACTGGCCCGGGGTGGAAGCAAGCGCGCGCACCCGAATGGTGAGTCGCCGGATGCCGGGCACTTCGATATTCTCGACGGTCTGCTGCCAATGCCAGCGTTTCGTGGCGAAATCGATGTCCCCCTCGGTGGCGCCGGTGGGTGGGATCGTTCCCTGCAGGCGCGCGAGCGCGAGTTGATTCAGGCCCACCCACTCCGCAAAGGTTTTCTCGCGCATGTAGGTGAGGTTGTCGGCCGATGAGGTCAGGGCCGTGAGCACAGCACCCATCCCAAAGGCCACGATGACTAGTGCAACCAGTACTTCCACCAGCGTGAAGCCCTGGGTTCGTCGCTTCATATGCACCGGAATCATGGGCGCTTTTCCGTGACCTCGCCCACCTGCAACTGGCCATCGGCCGTACCGGTGAGCAGAGCGCTGCGCCCGATGCCGGTGCGCAGCAACGTCAATTTAAAGGTTGTGAGTTCGCCGCTTGAATAAAGCATGACCTGCGGGGTCAGGTCCCTCGGGGCGTCGCTCCGTTTCGCATCGGTGCGCACCGGCAGCACGATGGCCTGATCTTCAATGCGAAGCGCCAGCTCGAGGCCGGCCGGGAGCGTGCGCACTCGCAGTGTCTCGTCGAGCGGATCCTCGATCCATTTGCCGGTGCGTGAGTCGTACATTGAAAACCGATAATCGCCGATTTCGCAGCGCAGTCCGTATTCGACCGTCTGCAATGCCGCGCGTTCGCGCACGTATTCAATCAGGGCGGCCAGCCGGTCGCGTTCCTGCTCGAGCTGACTATCCCGCCCGCTGCCACCGAGTGACAACAGGGTGGCCGAGATCACCACACCGATGATCACGACCACTACCATAAGTTCGATCAGGGTGAAGCCCGCGGCGGGCCGCTGACTTCGCTCTGAGCTGTTCACAAATGAGTACGCCGTTGCGGGCGCGGCACGGCGCAACTATTGATTGAGATTCTGGTCGAGATTCCAGTTACCGACGTCGGAGTTGTAATGATCGCCTCCGGGCTGTCCGTCCGCGCCCAGCGAGTACAAGTCGTATTCGCGGCCGTGGGTGCCCGGAATCTGGTACAGATAATCGTTCCCCCAAGGATCCTTGTTAAGGTGTTGGAGGTAACCGCCCGGCCGCCAGTTCTTGATCGTGGTGGAATCGGGTTTCTGGGCCAGAGCCTTCAAACCCATTTCCGGCGTCGGGTAGGTGTAGTTGTCCAGCTTAAACATCGTCAGCGCGGTTTCCATCGCTTGGATGTCCTGCTTGGCCTTGGCCTGACGTGCATCGTCGACCCGGTTCAGGAATTGCGGGACCACCACCGCGGCGAGCAGGCCGATGATGATGACGACCACCATGATTTCGATCAGCGTAAATCCGGCCTGCGTGGCCCGCGTGCTGCGTGAGGCTCTGGCGTATAACTCATTGAACTTAGGCATAGGTGTTTCCGTGCCGACCATGGCATTAGCATGGCGATGCTCGATGATAGCAAATGCGTGTTGCGACCCATGAATATGCCGCGCCAAGACCTCTTAAAGTCGCTCAACTGCGACGGACGCCTGGGAACGGCCTTGCTGGCCACTCTGGCGGTGCCCTGGCTACTATTCGCCGGCGGACCTCGGTGGACCGAGGCGCTGCGCTACGAGCGGGCGGCTGTGCACAGCGGCGAATGGTGGCGGTTGGTCAGCGCTCACTGGGTACATCTGGGCGTTGAGCATTTGTTGCTCGACAGTGCGGGCCTGGTGCTCCTGTGGGTTTTGTACGCGCGCGATCTGCGGGCCTGGGATTGGCTGGCGGTATTGATCGGTGCCACCGCCACCATCGATGCTGGCCTTTGGTGGGCACAACCTCAGGTGCATTGGTACGTGGGCCTGTCCGGACTATTGCACGGCGCGTGGGCCGCGGGGGCGGCCGCGGTCGGTTGGCGCCAGGGCCGCTGGGGGTGGCTGATGTTGGCGGTACTGGCGCTGAAACTGACGCTTGAGCAACGTGCAGGAGGGAGCCTGCTGGTGACGAACTTCCCAGTGGTAAGCATCGCGCATGTGTACGGCGCCCTCGGGGGCTTCGGCAGCTACGCGGCATTGGCGTGGGCGCGCAAACCGCTATAATCCGCCGCGCTTTTTTTTCAAGGACAGGCCACTGATGTCGCTGGCGCTGGTGTTTCCCGGTCAGGGGTCGCAATCGGTGGGGATGCTCGGTGAGTTTGCCGGCCTGCATGACATCGTGCGTCGCACCTACGAAGAAGCATCTGCCGTCCTGGGCTACAACTTGTGGCAACTGTGCGCGTCCGGGCCTGCCGAACAACTCAACAAGACCGAATGCACGCAGCCGGCCATGCTGGTGGCAGGGGTGGCGACCTGGCGGCTTTGGCAGGAGCAAGGTGGCGAGGCGCCCGAACTGGTGGCCGGACACAGCCTGGGCGAGTTTAGCGCGCTGGTGTGTGCCGGTGCGCTGGAGTTTGCGGCGACCGTAAAGTTAGTGCGTGAGCGCGCCCGGTTGATGCAGGCGGCTGTACCGGAGGGGAGCGGGGCGATGGCGGCCATCCTGGGACTCGATGACGTGGCGGCCGAGGGGGCCTGCATCGATGGCGCGCAAGGTGAGGTGGTGGAGGCCGTGAATTACAATGCTCCGGGCCAGATTGTCATAGCCGGTCAGGTGCGCGCCGTGGAGCGGGCCATTGCGGCGGCCAAGGCACGAGGCGCCAAGCGCGCCGTGCTGCTGCCGGTGAGCGTGCCCGCGCACTCCTCGCTGCTGCGAGGAGCGGCCGCGCAATTTCAAGAACGGCTCGCCGATACGATCATTGCACAACCCAAGCTTCGCTACGTCAGTGCGGTCGACGCGGCCGAACACGGCACCCCGGACTCGATACGCGCGATTCTCGGACGCCAGCTCGCCAGTCCGGTGCGCTGGACGAGGACCGTACAGGCGCTGATTGCTGCCGGTGCCAGCCTGCTGGCCGAATGCGGGCCGGGGAAGGTGCTCACCGCGCTCAACCGGCGCATCGAGCGCGGATCGGACGTAAGCTGCGTAGCCATCGAGGATACCGCTTCATTGCAGGCGGCGCTGGGCGCCGCACAGCTCTAGGAGGCTTTGCCCATGCCAGCTGAGAATGTGGTGTTGGTCACCGGCGCATCGCGAGGGATCGGTCAAGCCATCGCCGCGGCGCTCGCCGGCCCGGGCACGAGCGTCATCGGCACGGCCACGAGCGCCGAGGGCGCCGCGGCCATCACCGCGTGGTTCAAGGAGCGGAATTTGCAGGGCCGCGGCGCTCAGTACAACGCTCTGGATCCGAAGGGTGCCGAGAGCCTGGTCGCGGACCTGGAAGCTCATGAAGGCCTACCGACCATTCTGGTCAATAATGCGGGCATCGCTCGCGACGGGTTGCTTTTGAGAATGAAGAATGAGGAGTGGGACCAGACTATCAACATCAATCTGTCCTCGGTGTTTCGTCTGACTAAGTTGTGCCTCAGGCGCATGCTCAAGGAGCGACACGGGCGCATCATCAACATCAGCTCGGTCATCGGCGCGATCGGCAATCCGGGGCAGGCGCACTACGCGGCCGCGAAGGCCGGGCTGATCGGCTTCACGCGTTCACTGGCTCGCGAACTGGCTTCGCGAAACGTGACCGTCAACGCGGTCGCGCCGGGCTTTATCGAAACCGACATGACTCGCGCATTGCCCGAGCAAGTGCGAGTGGCCTATCAGGGACAAATTCCACTGGGGCGCTTTGGGGCGGTTGAAGATGTGGCCAGCGCGGTGGCTTTTCTTGCCGGAAGCCAAGCCAATTACCTGACCGGCCAGACACTGCACATCAACGGCGGCCTGTACATGGGCTAAGCGCGGAAATACGGGCGCCGGCACGTGCAAATAATCAAATAAATCAAGAACTCGCAAAATAACTGGGTGGCGGCGGGCGGGGCGTTCCCCTACAATACGCCGCCGTCAATCGAACAGAGGGTTAGAACACGATGAGCAACGTTGAACAACAAGTGAAGGCGATCGTTGCCGAGCAGTTGGGCGTCAAGGCCGAGCAGGTCACGAGCGCCGCCTCCTTCGTTGACGATCTTGGGGCCGATTCACTCGACACGGTCGAGCTGGTCATGGCTCTTGAGGAAGAATTCGAGATCGAGATCCCGGACGAAGATGCCGAAAAAATAACCACCGTCCAGCAGGCTATCGACTACATCAACGAGCGCCGCAATAAGACCTGAGCATTTCGCGGACCGCTTGGGTTCCTGAAGTTGAGTAAACGTCGCGTCGTCATCACGGGCCTCGGGCTGGTCTGCCCGCTCGGCAGCACCGTGGCCGACGCCTGGACAGCACTGCTGCGAGGCGAGAGCGGCATCGGCCCGATCACGCGTTTTGACGCCAGCGCCTTTCCGGTGCGCTTCGCCGGCGCGGTGCGCGGCTTTGATCTGTCCGTTTACCTGCCGCCCAAGGAAGCGCGCCGCATCGACCCGTTCATGCACTATGGCATCGCCGCCGGCGTACAGGCGATGGGCGACTCGGGCATCGATCTGGAACGCATTGATCGTGATCGCTGCGGGGTGGTCATGGGCGCGGGCATCGGGGGACTCAGCACCATCGAGTCCGAGCACGACGCGTATCTGGCCGGCGGTGTACGCAAGATTTCTCCCTTCTACATTCCCGGCTCCATCATCAACATGCTGGCTGGCCACCTGTCGATCCGCTTCGGACTGCGCGGGCCAAATCTGGGCGTGGTCACGGCGTGCACCACCTCGACGCACGCGCTGGGTCTGGCGGCGCGTTGCATCCAATACGGGGATGCCGACCTGGTGCTCTCCGGAGGAGCCGAGATGGGCACCACGCCCACAGCCATTGGAGGCTTTGCACAGGCTAAGGCGCTCTCGACGCGCAACGATTCGCCGACCACGGCAAGTCGCCCCTGGGATCGGGATCGCGACGGCTTCGTGCTCGGGGATGGCGGCGGTGCGATGATGCTCGAGGAATACGAACACGCACGCGGTCGCGGCGCGCGTATCTACGCCGAGCTGCTCGGCTTTGGCATGAGCGGGGACGCCTTTCACATTACCGCGCCCCCCGAAGACGGGGCCGGAGCGCGCCTTGCCATGCAAAGTGCGCTGCGCGATGCGGCTATAGAGCCAAGCGCGGTGCAATACCTGAACGCTCATGCCACCTCGACGCCGCTGGGCGATCGGGCCGAGGTGGCGGCGATCAAGAGCACCTTTGGCGAGCACGCCTATAAGATGGCGGTGAGCGCGACCAAGTCGATGACCGGCCATCTGCTCGGGGCCGCAGGCGTGGTCGAAGCGATTTTCTGCGTGCTGGCGCTGCGCGATCAGGTCGCCCCGCCCACCACGAACTACGAGAATCCGGATCCTACCTGTGACCTTGATTTCGTGCCCAACACGGCCCGCCCCATGCGCATCGACGTTGCGGTGTCCAATTCCTTTGGCTTTGGCGGCACCAACGGAACGCTCATCATGCGCCGCCTGCCGGGCTGACGAGCTGGGATTGCGCGCATGAACTCGCGCAGCCCGCAGGTGCGCGAAATCGCAGCCACTCCTCAGCAATTGCGCGCGCTCGCGGCCCGCCAGCCCGGACTGTTTCCGGCGCTCTTCGACAGTACCGCGCTCGGCCCGCTCGGCCGCTATTCGGTGCTGGCGGCCGCGCCACACGCCTCGCTCCTGTTGCGCGGCGACGGGCGCCTGGAATGCCAGGGCGTAAGTCTCGCAGCCCCCGACTTCCTGAATGCACTCGATGAGTGGTGGCTCAGCCAGCGCCCGGCAGCGCCGAGCGACTCGAGCGACACCGCATTGCCGTTTCGAGGCGGCTGGATTGTTTATCTCGCCTACGAAACCGTCGATCGCATCGAGCCTGGTTTGCGGCTGCCTCGCCTGGCGGCCCACGCGGTGTGTGCCATGGCCATCCGTGTCCCCGCAGCGCTGATCTATGACCACGGTGCGGCGCGCTGCTACCTAACGCTGGAAGCGGGCGCCGATGCGGCCGGAGAAAAGATCGAGCACGCGCTGGCGACACAGCGCGCCGCCGGCGAGCAACACCTGGCGAGCGCTCTAGGTTTGGGTGCGATACTCGAGCAAGATCCCGCCGCCTTCCAAAGCGCGGTGTTGCGGGCCCAAGACCACATCGCCTGCGGGGATATTTACCAGGCCAACCTGTCGCGCAGTTGGGAGGTGCAACTGTCTGGTGCTGCCGATCCGGTGGCCCTGTATGAGAGTCTGCGGCGCGCCAATCCGGCGCCATTTGCAGCCTACGCTACGCTCCCTGACATGACGCTGCTGAGCTCCTCTCCCGAGCGGCTGGTGCGAGTGCACGGGGGACTGGTTGAGACCCGTCCGATCGCCGGCACGCGTGCCCGGCGCGGCACCCCGGCCAGCGATGCCTCCGAGCGCGAGGAACTGCTCGCCAATGCGAAGGAGCGCGCTGAGCACGTGATGCTCATCGACCTTGAGCGCAATGACCTAGGTCGGATTTGTGTCGCAGGAACCGTGGAAGTCAATGAATTCATGGTGACCGAGAGTTATCCGCACCTGCACCACATCGTCTCGAACGTGCGCGGGAAGCTGCGCGCCGGCGTCACTCCGGGCCAGACGCTGCGCGCGGTATTTCCCGGGGGCACCATCACCGGTTGTCCGAAGTACCGCTGCATGCAATTGATCGGCGAGCTTGAAGGCGAGGCGCGGGGCGCGTACACCGGCTCGATGGGTTATCTGAACGTCGACGGTGAGATGGACTTCAACATATTGATACGTACCGCCACACTGAGCGGCCGCGAATTGCACTTTCGCACCGGCGCCGGGATTGTCGCCGACTCGGACTGGTCGCGCGAGCTGGCCGAGACGCGCACCAAGGCCGAAGGCATGCTGCGCGCGTTTGGAGCGCGGCCGTGAACGCCGCGCCCGCCACCCTGATCAACGGCCAGAGACAGGCCTTCTGGTCGGTACATGACCGGGGATTCCAGTACGGGGATGGCCTGTTCGAGACGATTTCGTGCCTCGGCGGGGAGCCGCGATGGTTCGAGCGCCATCTGGCGCGGTTGGCACTGGGTTGCGAGCGGCTCGGAATCCGCGCGCCCGAAGGTGATTTGCTGCTCGCCGAGGTGCGCTCGCTCCTCAGCGGCGCGCCGCGCGCCCTCGTGAAGATCATTGTGACCCGCGGCATCGCGACCGCACGGGGCTACCGGCCGGCCGGCGATGAGCTTCCGACGCGCATCGTCAGTGCGTATGAATGGACGACGGGCAGATCTGCGGCCTTTCGATTAGGGCTCAGCTCCGTAATGCTGGGGATCAACGCGCAGCTGGCCGGCATCAAGCACCTCAACCGCCTCGAGCAGGTCTTGGCGCAGCGCCAGGCGGCGGAGCACGGATGGCACGAGGCAGTGCTGCGCTCCAGCGCCGGTGAGGTGGTGTGCGGCAGCATGAGCAACCTGTTTGTGTGTCATCAAGACGAGTGGCTGACCGCACCGGTCACGCATTGCGGTGTGGGGGGAATCATGCGCGCGCTGGTGCTGGAACTTGCTCCGCGGCAGGGGATCAAGGTGCGGATCGCCCCCATTGCGGAGGGCGATCTAAAGGCCGCCGGCGCATTGTTCGTTACGAACGTGCGCCTGGGGCTGCAGCCCGTACACTGGTACGAGGGCCAGGAACTCGCGGTGGATAAACGGGGCGCTGAATTGCAGGAGCTGATCGATGGCACGCTCGGCTAGCGTCTTAAAAACTATGGGTATGCTCGCGCTGGGAGCGATGATCGCCGTGGTGCTGGCCTGGCGGCAGCTCGACAAGAGCATGGAGCAACGCTCGCTCGCTGCGGACGGGACCCGCGTTCAGGTGTATGTCGGCGCCAGCTTGCGTGTGGTGCTGGGCGAATTGGCGCGCGTGCACGCGTTGCGCAACCCGCGGCTGGTTGAGTGGTATTTGCGATTGCACCACGAGCCGGTGCGAGCCCAGGCGGGGATCTACGAGTTGGCCCGCGGCGCGACGACCCGTCAGCTCCTCGAACAGCTGCGCGCCGGGCGGGTGGTGTTATCGCAGGTGACCATCGTTGAGGGGTGGACGCTTGCGCAGATGCGCCAGGCGCTGGATGCCAGTCCCGATCTGGTGCACGAGTGGCGCCACTTGGACGATGCCGCGTTGATGAGTGAGCTCGGACTCCAGGGTGTCGCCGCGCAAGGCCGGTTCTTCCCCGACACCTACCGCTTCGCGGCCGGGACGGCGGACCGCCATATCTATGAACTCGCACAGCAAGCCATGACCGAACGGCTCCAGCAGGAGTGGACCGAGCGCGCGGCGGACCTGCCGGTCCGTAATCCGCAGGAGGCGCTGATCCTCGCCTCGATCATTGAAAAGGAAACCGGCCGGGAGGACGAGCGCGCCAAAGTGGCCGCGGTATTCGTCAACCGGCTGCGCGCCGGGATGCGACTGCAATCGGATCCGACCGTGATTTACGGCTTGGGCGCGCGCTACGACGGGAACTTGCGTCGTAAGGATTTGGACACGGATGGCCCGTTTAATTCCTATACCCGCCTGGGGCTCCCTCCAACTCCAATTGCTTTGCCGGGAGCCGCCTCGCTTCACTCTGCGTTGCACCCCGCGCCCATCGATGCGTTGTTTTTTGTGGCCACCGGCATCGGCGACGGGAGCCACCAGTTTTCTGCGACCTACGCTGAGCATAACGCGGCATTGAGGCGCTTTCTGCAGCGCATCGGCGCCACGCCGGACAGTGCCGTCGGTGGGGGCGGATGATGAGCGAGGCTCGGTTCATCACCCTGGAGGGAATCGAAGGGGCGGGCAAGAGCACCATCGCGCGCGTGTTGCAGACCGAGCTGGAGCGGCGCGGAGTGCCGGTCCTGCTCACGCGCGAGCCTGGTGGCACACCGGTGGCCGAAGCGTTACGCGCGGTACTGCTGGAGCGCGGCCGAGAGCGCATCAGCCCGGCGGCGGAGACGTTGTTGATGTTCGCAGCGCGCGCCGTGCATATGGACAATGCGATTCGGCCGGCTCTCGCGGCCGGGCGGTGGGTGATCTGCGATCGATTTACCGACGCCAGCTTTGCCTACCAGGGCGCGGGCCGGGGCGTAGATGAAAGACTGCTCGAGCAGCTGGCCGTCTCGGTCCATGCTGAACTGTGGCCGGCGCGGACACTGTTGCTGGATTTGCCGGTCGCGACCGGCTTGGCCCGTGCCCGTGCCCGCGCCGGGAGCCCCGATCGCTTCGAAACCGAAGAGGTGCAGTTTTTTGAGCGTGTGCGCGAGGCGTATCTGCGGCGGGCCGCCGGTGCTCCCGAGCGTTTCAGGGTGATCGATGCCACGCTCCCGGTCGCACAGGTCGCCGACGCTGCGGTGGCCGCGCTCCAAGACCTGTGGCCCGGGAGGGAGAAAAAATGAACCAGGGCGCATCGCGCGAGCCTGACTTGGAGTTGTTCTGGCTCGAGCCGCAGGTGGAAGCGCTGCGCCAGGCACGCGCGCTGGGGCGCTTCCCCCATGCGCTCTTGATCCAGGATGTACCGGGCGGAGGCGGGGTGCAGCTGGCGCAGAAGGCCGCGCAGGTGGCGCTATGCACCGACAAAGATTTTCCCTGCGGTCGCTGCCGCGAGTGCCAACGTGTTTTGGCGCAGTCCCATCCGGACCTGTGGTGGATCTCACTCGAAGAGGATGCGTCCCAAATCAAGATCGAGCAGATTCGTGCGTTGAATGAAGCCCTGGCGCTCACTGCGCATGGGTCATCGGCGAGCGTGGCGATCATCCATCCGGCGGACCTGTTGAATGCCAATTCGGCCAACGCACTGCTCAAGACCCTGGAGGAACCGCGCTCCGGGGTGCTGATCGTTCTGGTCGCTGCGGTGAGTGCGCGGTTGCCTGCCACAGTCCTGAGCCGGTGTCTTCGCATGCCCGTACGGCTCCCCTCGCGTACCGAGGCAGCCGCCTGGTTGCGGCGGCAACGCGGTGAGGCGGACTGGGAGGCGGTGCTGGATATTGTGGGCGGTGGGCCACTCCGAGCACTGGGGTCCGCACCGGCACAGCTTCTGGCCTTGTGCGAGGAAACCGAGGCCCAGCTGGAGGGCGCACTGGCCGGCACACTGGATGTGGCGCCGGCGGCGGAGCGCTGGGCTGATCGAGACGGGTTTGAGCTGCGGGTACACTGCGCTGAGAACTGGGTCACACGACGCATCCACGCCCAGCTGGCGGGCGCCGGGGACGTGAAAGAACTGCACACTGCAACGCACTTGCCAGCGGGGAATTCCTCTATGAATATACGAGGTCTGATCCGGCTGATGGATGCTCTCTACGAGCTTCGGCGGTTGGCGACGACAACGATCAACAAGGCGCTCGCGGTGGAACAACTGCTCTGGCAGTTGCGCCCGGCGCGCAAGAGCTGAGCACCGATGATCAAAGACAGCCACGCGCGAAATGCAGAATCTCCCGGCGACGGCCCGGGCCGGACGGATATCGGGCGGCCCGCGGCCTCCAAGCCTGGGTTGCTGACGCTCACCATCAAGGACAAGAGCGCCCTGTACCTCGCCTATATGCCATTCGTGGGCAACGGCGGGCTGTTCATTCCTACCAACAGCAACTATCGCATCGGCGATGAAGTATTCATGCTCCTCAACCTGATGGGCGAGGACGAGAAGCTCCCGGTCGCCGGGCGCGTGATCTGGGTGACCCCGAAGGGCGCACAAGGTAAGCGCACCACCGGTATCGGCGTGCAGTTTAGCGAACAGGATCGTGGGCAGACGCGCCACAAGATTGAAAATTACCTGGCCGGAGCCCTCTCCGGGGACAAAGCCACTCACACGATGTAGATCAAGGCTGGCCGCGGAAACAATCGATCGGGACGATAGCCAGCAAGTGGGCCTCCCGCGAGTTGTTCGTTAGTCAATGGGGAACTCTTTCTTCTTACACGCCCCAGGTCGCGCGAGATTTTGTCAGGGGCTGACCACGTTTCGGACGCCAAAGTACCGGAACTCGCAACATTGAAAGCCTATTCAAGACGCCTGAAATTGTCATATGAGCTTTGTCGTGACAAGAGTATCCGGTGCTGGAGTCCACAATCTCGCGAGCCTTTGTAACAGTCCGCTTAAATTCATCGCTAACTGCGGCGTATTCACATGCAGCTTGCGCGACACTCGCCCGCTGAAGGCAATTGTTCAACTCATGAACTCTTGCCAAATAGTCAATGATCGCAATGGCCTCTAAGTCTGACAGCATTCCCTCGCCAATTAGTTTTGGCAGCGCGACGTCAGATATGGTTGTCGGCATTCTATAAAGTGGCGTCGCGGCCTTCTCGATGCTAAGTGCATCGATAGCCCCACGTGATATGTTCAATTCGCGCAAAGTCGCGACGAGCTCGCCGTATCGCTCAGTGTTTCTCTTGCGCCAGTTATAAAAAAAAGGCACCACTAGGGCCACAACTGCCCCCAAAAAAAGGCCCGCTACCAAGCTATTCAAGGCGACGACACCACCAGGATTACCCGTGTCGGCCACAACGGCCGGTTCACATCCTAAGCATAACCAGCGCCGAGTAATGTACAGCGGCACCGAGTAATGTACAGCGGCGCAGAGCAGAGAAGCCGGTCCAGGTGCTACGGGGAAAATACTACGCGTAACGCGAGATGCGCATCCCCAACCTGACGCACAAATGCCGCATCACCTGAGTCGCGCGTAGTCGTAAAGCATGGTTGAAGCTGGTAAGCGGTGCCGCAAGCCCTCAGCAAGTCATGGGCTAATGCAATGGCTTCCGAAGCCTACTACCTTGACATGTTGCGTGCCGCAATCGTTGGGGACAGGGTTGTCCGTATATGTGGCGTGGCTTATCGAGAAAAATGGGCAGGGGGTTACATATGGGTACGTACGGCCCGTAGGTACTTGATTTAAAATAAAGTCCACGCACGCGATGTAGATATAGGGTGTTCTGGGCACGACGCTCGGCGCGGAATGTAGCCGCTGGGCACGCGCCCCGTGCCCTCTTGGGACGGGGAAGTCCCTTACTTTCGTTAGGCCACCTTAAGGTCGTTCCCCTGCTGTCTCTCTAAGGCGCAACGTCTTCGTGCTTGCAACCTTCCCCCGTATCACCCGGGCGGCGCCAGCGAATGGCTTCGCCACAGCACCCCCTGTCACCATGCGGGCAGGAGTATTCGACGCAGTTATTGCCCTGTGGCCGTCACCGTCCGAAACCGGGGAGGCTTGTTTCCAGCAACAACCTTCAGTTGCGCGACCTTGTGTCCGACCGAAGTAGGTCGGAAGTAGATTCGAATGCGGCAAGTGACGCTCACTGCTACGGACGACCCGCAAAAGGACACCATGGCGAATTGGTCGCTATTGGTCCCCAGCAATGCCACGCTGCTAACCGGCAGCGGGACATTACCGGTGTTCTTCAGGAAGAAGTTACGAATCGACGAGCTCGAAACAGGATGGGTTCCGAAGTCCATCGCGGTCGGCCGGAGGGTGTAACCGACCGTCTCCGGGCCCACGCTCGGTCCACCCGGTTCGTGCAAGTAAATATCGTCGGTCTTATTGGGGTCATTGGCGGTCAGATTGCTGGCCGCCGACCAGAACGCAACGAATAGTCCATCGGCGCTGATGGCAGGATAAAGGCTCGCACCGTTGGACTGCGCTCCGTTGCTAGCGACGCTCACTCGTTCAGTCTTGCCCGTCAGCATGTCATGCCAAAAGATATCCTCAAGCCCATTACTGTCCCTTGCCGCTAGATTCGTCGCGCCGGAGAAAAAGGCAATATATCGTCCGTCGGCGCTGATCGCGCATTCCTCGCTTCCCCCATTGGCCGGGGTTCCGTCTGAGGCCACACTCGCGAGTTCGGTCTGACCCGTGCCGCGGTCGTGAACGTAAATAATCACCCCCCCGAAGCAGACGTGCTGCCCGTCCGCGCTGATCGCAGGGGTGTTGCTGGCCCCCAGCTGCTGGCCGTTCGAATCAACGCTGACGATCTCGGTGTGGGCCAACTGGCGATCGCGCACGAACACATCGGGAACGCTGCCATTGGTATCGTTCGCCACCAGGTTCGTCGCCTCCGAGCCAAAAGCCACGAAGCGACCGTCGGCGTTGATCGAAGGGCGAGTGAAGCTCGCGCCGTTCGCTTGCTCCCCGCTGGAGCTGACACTGACTTTTGTTGTTATTCCGGTTTGACGGTCATGAACAAACACACCGACCGTATTATTGCTGTTCGGGACCAGGTTGGTGGCCTCCGATAGGAAGGCCACGTAGCGCCCATTAGCATTGATAGCGGGCAATAGGCTCAATTTGTTCGCCACGGTACCGGTAGATGAAACATCGACCCGCTCGCTCTTAGCCGTCTGCCGGTCGTACACGACGATGCCCGCATTAGCCACAACGATAAACCGCCCATCGGCGCTCATCGCGAAGTCGTCGTAGCTCTGGATCGTCCGCTCGGTTTGGCCAGTCAGGCGGTCGCGAACATAAACGTACTGCGTCGAGTCCGTATCATTGGGAATCAAGGTGGTGGCCGTTGACATGAATCCGACGAAACGCGCATCGGAGCTCACTGCAACGACGAAAGATCCACTGTAGCCCGCGGCCTGGTTGTCAGCGGCATTGACGCTGATGAGTTCCGTGTCGCCCGGGGCACCGTACGCCAATCCTATTGGACCGGCCAAAAGCAGGCTGCATGTGGCGCTCGGCAACAATTGGAAGCGGGTCATTTCAGTCCTCCCAGGCGCAGCTTGGCGAGAATTCCTTCGTATGGGAATGCGCTCGTCCTCGGGCGAGATCTGACGGACGCTGCGCTAAGTCACGACGAAATGCAATACGTACAAGACCCCATATAGGAACGAGGAAGCGCTATGGCGCGCAGCCACACCGGGGTGGGAGTGCTATGGCCTGGGCATTCTCCTTAGCGCCCCACCCGCCAGTGCATCGCGCTGCACTTGCCGAAGCGCCGTTTTTCCGACTGCGCCCCGATTGCGTTTTGTTTGCAAAAATCTACTTGCGTGCATCCGGAACTGAGCTTCGTGAGCGATCAGGATCCTTTATGTCATCAAACAGATG
>JBBQTF010000030.1:0-40477 GCA_038234675.1 Steroidobacterales bacterium | reverse complement strand
GGATGATCACCTTCATGCACTACGATCTGGGCTTCTTCGATCACCAGTCCGGGCGTGTCGAATGTGCTCCAAATCCCTTTACTGCTAAAGTGTCAATCATGTCTCCGGTATAAACCGTCAGCGATGTCCCCGGAAAGGACCGTCTCGAAAGTGGTAGCGGGGGTAGGATTTGAACCTACGACCTTCGGGTTATGAGCCCGACGAGCTGCCAGACTGCTCCACCCCGCACCTGAAGGGCCGCGCATTCTACACCAATCTTACCGAATGCAAAGCCGGTGGATATGGTCGCTAGGTTGACGGAAGCTGCAAACGGTCAGCCAGCACAACCGCCCTGTCGTGTCACCCAATTAGACTCGTGCATAGCGCCAGCAAGGCGTTGGGCATGATGCCCAAGGCAAATACCGCCAGTGTGTTCAACGCCACTGCACTGCGGATCACGAATTGCCGTGGAATGGCGCTCTGAGAGCGCCCAGCGTCGAAATACATAAACCATACGATTCGCAGGTAGTAATAGGCACCTACGACCGAAGCCAAAACAGCAAGTGTGGCGAGCCATGTGTGATGTGTGTGGAGCAGTGCCTGGATAATCCAAAGTTTGGCCCAGAAACCTGCAAACGGCGGGATTCCGGCCGTGGAGAACATCAATACAAGCATCAATAATGCAAGCATCGGATCGCGCGCACCCAGACCCTTGTAGTCGTCAAGTTCCTCGGCTTCGCCATCGTTCCGCGCCGCCAGCAACACGACAGCAAAGGATCCGAGTGTCGTCAACACGTAGATCAGCGTATAGGCAAGCGCCGCACGGTACCCGCCCGCATCAGCCGAAATAAAACCCAGCAATATAAACCCAACATTCGCAATCGCCGAATACGCAAGCATGCGGCGGATACTTCCCTGTGCGAGTGCGATCAGGTTACCGGCCAGGATCGACAGCACTGCCAGAGCGGTCAGGATCTGGACCCAAAGCGTCGGATCCGCGCCCAAGCCGTAGGTCAGAAGTCGCATCACCAAGGCAAATGATGCGAACTTTGGCGCGGTAGAAACCAGCAGCGCGACACTGCTCGGGGCGCCCTGGTACACGTCGGGCACCCACATGTGGAACGGGACCGCCCCGAACTTGAAGGCAACAGCCACGACGATAAAGGTCACAGCGATTACGAATCCGGCGCCGTGAGCGGCATTGACGGTGGCGAGCTTATCCAGGCTCAAGGTTCCGGTGAGGCCATACAGCATCGACATACCGTAGAGCAGCGTGCCCGAGGCAATGGCACCGAGCACGAAAAACTTTATTGCCGCCTCGGCGGACACGCCCGAATCCCGATCAAACGCCACCAGCGCATAGAGCGATAAGGCCAGCAGTTCTATGCCCAGATAGACGGTAAGCAAATTGTTGGCCGAAACCAGGATACAGATGCCCAGAAGCGCAGTAAGCGCGAGCACTTGGTACTCGCCCCCGAGTATTCCGCGGCGCGCCAGAAACGCCTGCGAATAAAACAATGCCAGTCCGACGCTAACAAACGCCGCCAGCTTGAGGAACATGCCAAGCCGATCGGCCACGTATAGACCATCGAACAACACGGTGCGCTCCGGCACAAATCCCATTTCCACCGTAAGCCAGGCGCAGACCGCCAGCAACACTAGGGTCAGGACCGGAGTTAGCTGGCGACGCGCGGCGCCCGCGAACACATCGACGAGCAATACGATGCAGATGGAGATCCCGAGTGACATCTCCGCAATTGCCGGACGCAGCGCTTCGAAGGTTATGGCCGTTGGGTTCATTTTCTAGCCCGCCGGTATCTTGCTGATGGAGAGTTGCTGCAGCAGATGCTGGACCGACACCTCCATCGTGCGCAGCAGCGGCGCGGGCCACAGACCCACCAAAAGCACGGCTACGGCCAGCGTCGCCAGCACCACAGACTCGCGCCCATCAAGGTCCTTCATCGCCGCCACCTGCTCGTTGGCCACCGGACCGAAGATCACGCGCTTGATGAGCCACAGGGTGTAGGCCGCCCCTAAAATCAAAGTTGTGGCTGCCAGGAAGGCATACCAGAAATTCGCCTTATAAGCGGCAAGAATGACCAAAAATTCGCCGACAAATCCTGAGGTACCCGGCACCCCGGCATTGGCCAGCGCGAACAAAACCATGAAGGCGCCAAACTTCGGCATCACGTTGATGACGCCGCCGTAGGCGCTGATTTCCCGGCTGTGCACGCGGTCGTACATGACGCCGATACACAGGAAAAGCGCCCCCGAGATTAAACCGTGCGAGACCATCTGCACCATCGCGCCGTCCAAGCCGTTGACCGCACCGCTGAGCGTGCCTGTGGCCCCTTGAATATCAAAAGCCAGAAAGGCGCCGAGCGTCACAAATCCCATATGCGCCACCGAGGAGTAGGCGATCAGCTTCTTCATGTCGGTCTGCATGAGGGCTACGAAGCCAATGTAGACGACGGCAATCAGGGACAGTCCGATAATCAGCCAGTCGAGCTCACGGCTAGCATCCGGCGTGATCGGTAGGCTGAAGCGCAGCAGACCGTACCCGCCCATCTTGAGCATGATCGCCGCCAGTATCACCGATCCTCCAGTGGGCGCTTCCACGTGTGCATCCGGAAGCCACGTATGGACCGGCCACATCGGCACTTTAACGGCGAAGGCCATCAGGAACGCCAGGAAGATCCAGCGCTGCTCACTCAGTCCGAGCGGGAGTGACTGAAAACCCGCGATGGTGTAGTCGCCCGATTGCAGGTACAGGTAAATCAGTGCCACCAACATCAGCACCGATCCCAAGAACGTGTACAGGAAGAATTTCAGGGACGCGTACACGCGTCGCGGGCCGCCCCATATCCCGATGATGAGGAACATCGGTATCAGCATTGCTTCCCAAAAAAAATAAAACAGCAGTGCATCGAGGGCGCAGAACACGCCGATCATTAAGCCCTCGAGAATCAAAAAGGCAGCGAAATACTGGGTCACGCGCTTTTCGATGACTCTCCACCCGGCGATTACCACCGGCACCGTCATGAACGCCGTAAGTGCAATCAGCGGCAGCGAGATGCCGTCGATTCCAAGGTAATATTCGGCATGCAACTGGCGGATCCAGCTCAAGCGCTCTACGAACTGATACGCGGCGGTCGTGTGGTCATAGCCGTGCCAGACCGGCAGGCACAACAGCAATGTGGCGAGCGCCACGGCCACCGCGACCCAGCGTGCCAGCCGTACGCGCGCATCGCCCAGCGCCAGCACGAGGAGGCCGCCGCCGATCGGCAACCAGATAATCCAGGAAAGCAGGGCGGGGCCGCGCATGCGTTAGTGGTTCCTCTAGACCCGAACCAGGAACCAGCCCAACAACAGCACCAAGCCGACGATCATCCAGAACGCGTAGGAATACAGGAATCCGCTTTGCATCAGCCGGGCGCGCCCGGCCAGCCAGGCGACCGCCCCGGCCGAGCCATTGACCAGTGTATTGTCGATCACCGCCTGGTCGCCACCGCGCCACAGCGCCAGACCCAGCCCCCGGCTGGCCCGTGCTAGGACGTTTTCATTGAACCAGTCGAAATAGTATTTATTGACGAGCAGGCGATACAGCCACGCCGCCCGTTTCTGGATCATGTCCGCCTGATCTGGACGGCGCAATACAAAATGCCACGCACTGAGCACCCCTGCCATTGCGAGCCACAGCGGCAATCCCAGCACCGAGCGTTCGGCGAAATTTGCGGCGCCGTGGTAGTCACGGGCGATCTCTGAGACCACGTCGTGAGCCGGCAGAACTTTGATTGATCCGCCGAAGAAACCTCCGAACAGCTCAGGCCCAATGGTGTAGTAGCCGGCAATGAGCGAAGGGATCGCCAACGCAATCAACGGCCCTTTCATCGACCAGCCGACGTCGTGAAAGTGCTCCTGCGCATGGTGGTCCAGTCGCGGGGCTCCGTGAAAGGTCATAAAGAACATTCGAAAGGTGTAAAAAGCGGTAACGAACACGCCTGCCGTGACACAGAAGTAGGCGTAGGCGGCGCCGACGCGGTGGGAATCATGCACGGCTTCAATCAAGGTGTCCTTGGAATAAAAGCCGGAAAAGAATGGCGTGCCGATCAGAGCCAAAGCTCCGATGAGGCAAGTCCAGTACGTCACGGGCATGCGCAGGCGCAGGCCGCCCATTTTGCGCATGTCCTGCTCGTGGTGCATGGCGATAATGACGGCCCCGGCGGCCAGGAACAGCAGCGCTTTGAAAAACGCATGCGTCATCAGATGGAAAATGGCAACGCTGTACGCCGACGCGCCCAGCGCCACGGTCATATAGCCGAGCTGCGAGAGAGTGGAATAGGCCACCACGCGTTTAATGTCATTGTTAACAATCCCTAGGAACCCCATGAACAGCGCGGTCGTCGCGCCGATAATCATCACGAACGACAACGCGGTCTCAGATTGTTCAAACAGCGGCGACATGCGCGCGACCATGAATATTCCGGCGGTCACCATGGTGGCGGCGTGGATCAGGGCAGAAATGGGCGTCGGTCCTTCCATCGAGTCAGGCAACCAAACGTGCAGTGGCACTTGCGCCGACTTGCCCATGGCGCCAATGAAAAGGCACACGCAAATGGTGGTCATTGCCGGCCAGCCCGCGGTCCCTGGGACGTGCAGGGTGTGTGCTGCAATCTGCGGGGCCTGGATAAAGGCGGCCTGATAATCGAGCGAACCGGTGTAGTACAATACCCCGGCGATGCCTAGAAGGAAGCCGAAGTCCCCGACCCGGTTGACCAGGAACGCCTTGAGGTTGGCAAATATGGCGCTCGGTCGGGTGTACCAGAAGCCGATCAACAGGTACGACACCACGCCCACCGCCTCCCAGCCAAAGAACAGCTGCAGGAAGTTGTTCGCCATCACCAGCATCAACATCGCGAATGTGAAAAGGGATATGTACGCAAAGAATCGCTGATATCCCCCGTCATCGTGCATGTAACCGATCGTGTAGACGTGCACGCACAGAGAAACGAAAGTGACCACCGCCATCATCAGGGCGGAGAGTCTGTCGATGAGGAAGCCCACGCGCATCGCTACCCCGTCGCTCACCAGCCAGGTGTATACGGTGCCGTCAAAACCGGACGAGCCGTGCAGCAATGCATACAGCACCTGCAGCGACAGGAGGCACGATACCCCCACCGCCCCAATGGTCACGGCCGCCGAAGCCGCGCGGCCGACCAGCTTGCCGCCCAGCCCCGCAATGATCGCCGCCGCCAGGGGCAGCATGGGAATGGCCAATAGCAGGTGCAGATTCAAGATCAACCGCGCAACGTGTTGAGATCTTCGACGTTGATGCTGCGGCGTTCGCGAAACAGCACCACCAGGATGGCCAGGCCAATCGCCGATTCCGCGGCCGCCACCGTGAGTATGAAAAACACAAACACCTGGCCATCGAGCTGACCGAGGAACCGCGAGAAGGCGATGAAATTGAAATTCGCCGAAAGCAACAGCAGTTCGATGCACATCAACAGCAGCAGCACGTTCTTGCGGTTGATGAATATCCCCGCCACCGACAGCGCAAACAGCACGGCCGAGAGCGTCAGCATGTGCCCGAGGGTAATCATGGCGGCGCCCCTCCGGACTTCATCTTGACCATGCGCAAACGGTCCGCGGCGCGCACCGCCACCTGTGCACTGACATCCTGCACCTTGAGACCGCGGCGGGGCCGCAGGGTCAGGGAGATGGCGGCGATGATGGCCACCAGCAACAACAAGGCGGCGATCTCGATCGCATAGGCGTAACGGGTAAAGAGCGCCGTCCCGAGCGCGGTGGCATTGCTGTAGCCCGCCGGCAAGGGCACCGCGCCACGCGTGACATCCAGACCCAGGCGCCGCTGCACGATGACGCCCACGATCTCGGCGATAACCATCACCGTGACGATCCAACCGAGCCACGCGTAACGCGTAAATCCACCCTTGAGCTCCTCGACATTGATGTCGAGCATCATGACGACGAACAGAAACAGCACCATCACGGCGCCCACGTATACCAGCACCAGCACGATCGCCAGGAACTCGGCCTCGATCAGCATCCACAACACGGCACTGGTGAAAAAACACAACACCAGACTCAATGCGGCATGCACCGGATTGCGCGTGGTGATGACGCCCACCCCGGCGGCCACCAGAATGGTGGCGAAGCTGTAGAACAATACCGAAACCAACATGTGCCTAGCTCCCCCCTACAGCCTAGCGATAACGCGCATCGGCCGCCTTGTCGGCGCTGATCATGGCCTCATAGCGCTCGCCCACTGCGAGGAGTTTATCCTTGGTCATGATGTTCTCGCCGCGGTGCTCCATGTGATACTCGTGGATGCGTGTCTCCACGATCGCGTCCACGGGGCACGCCTCCTCGCAAAACCCGCAGTAAATGCACTTGAACAGGTCAATGTCGTAGCGTGTTGTGCGCCGCGTGCCGTCCGAGCCAATGTCGGAATCAATCGTGATGGCGAGCGCCGGGCACACCGCCTCGCAAAGCTTGCAGGCTATGCAGCGCTCTTCGCCGTTGGGGTAGCGGCGCAAGGCATGCAGTCCCCGGTAACGCACCGATTGGGGAGTTTTCTCTTCGGGGTAGTTAATGGTGATTTTTCGACGGAACAGCGACCGCAACGTCACCGATAGCCCCTTGAGCAGCTCCCAGAGCGTGAAGGTCTTGATCGTTTTTGAGATGCCCATACCGATGCCCTCAGGCGCGCCACGGACCGATGTGATACCAGGCCAACACGCCCTCGACGCCAATCCATAGGATCGTGATCGGAATCAGCACCTTCCAGCCCAGCCGCATGATCTGATCGTAGCGATAGCGCGGAAACGTGGCGCGTATCCACAGGAAAACGCACAGCAGAAGGAAAATCTTCAGCAACAGCCAATGGGTCCCATCGCCGAGTAAGGCTCCGAGCACAGGGACCGTGCGGATAGGGTTCACAGCCGGCAGATACCCATCGAGGGGGCTGAGCCACCCGCCAAAGAAGAAAACGGAGGTCAGCGCCGCGACCAGGATCATGTTGGCGTACTCGGCCAGGAAGAACAGCGCAAACCCGATGCCCGAGTACTCGACGTGAAAGCCCGCGACGATCTCGGATTCGCCTTCCGCGACGTCAAAAGGCGCCCGGTTAGTTTCGGCGATGCCCGAAATGAAATACACCATTAATAACGGGAATAGCCAGAACCAGTTCCAGGTCAGCGCGCCGCCGTGCTGGCGCGCGACGATGGTTCCCAGATTCAAGGACCCCGCCACCATCAGCACGCCCACCAGCGCAAAGCCCATCGCGATTTCATAGGCCACGATCTGGGCGGCCGAGCGCATGGCGCCCAGGAATGCGTACTTGGAATTTGACGCCCAGCCAGCGAGGATCACGCCATACACCCCTACCGAAGTCAGCGACAGCACATAAAGGAGACCGGCATCGACGTTGGCAATGGCAAAACGTGGGGCGATCGGAATCACCGCCCAGGTGGCGAAGGCGGGGATCAAGGTAATCGCCGGCGCCAGCCGAAACAACACCTTATTCGAGCGATCCGGAGTGACGACTTCCTTGATCAGGAGCTTCACCACGTCGGCGAAGGGCTGACCGATGTACTCGGTGTGCGGAATGCCGAACAGGCGCACGCGATTAGGTCCGCGGCGCATCTGCATCCAGCCAATCAGCTTGCGCTCCCACAGCGTCAGGTAAGCCACGCTGATGATCAGCACGACCGTGAGGGCCAGAATGAACGCGGTCGAGTGCGCAAACGCCGGCAACGCTAGCCACTTGCCCGATATCCAGTTCGTGGCTCCGCTCACGGCCCGAACTCCGCCGCCGGTTCAAGCGCGGTACGCGTCAGCTGTAAAGCGGTGGCGCGACGCAGTATCGGGTCCACCTGATACATCGGCACGTCGCGCAACCTCTCGAACTTAGTGTCGGGTTGCGGAACAAAGTCCGCCGAATAGTCGTGCACTGGCGCCTGAGCCACCGCGCCGCGCAGCTCGTCCCGCACCTGCTCGGAGGACTGGTACTCGAAGTTTGGAAGGGCCAGGAGATTGCCCAATACCCGCAGGATTTTCCACGCCGGCCGGGCCGTGCCCGGTGCTCGCGCGGCGCCTACAAAACTCTGCCAGCGTCCCTCAAGGCTCACGTAGGTGCCTGAGCTTTCGGCGAATGCTGCGGCGGGCAACAGCACCTGCGCGACCTCGAGCATGGCCGGTGAGGCAAACGCGGTGATCGCCACCACACAAGGCGAATTTTCCAGCGTCACCAGCGCCTGGGGCTGCGCGCTGTCCGCCCAAGGTTCGGTGTTCAGCAGCACGTAGCCGGCCATGGCTCGTTCCAGCATTTCCCGCGCATTCATGCCGCTCCTGGTCCGGACCTGGCCGGCGGCAGCGCGATGCGGCAGGCACCCCGCCATATAGGCGCCGGCGGCATTGGCGCCTTCGCGCAGCTCTCCGAGCCTCGCGCCGGTGACTCTCGCCAGCTCGCGTGCCAGCAGGCGCAATTGCGAATATGCCGAATGGCGCAGCGCCAGCGCACCGAGCCAAATGGCTCGCTGCCCCGTGCCCAGCGAACTGGCAATAGCGCGCTGCGAATCGTTGGCCGTTACCCCGGCCAGTAGCGGCGCGAGGGCACTGGATGGCCCCGCGCCGCTTGCGGACAGTGCTGCCTGCAACACACCGGCCAGTTGCCCAACCATTTGTGACGGTGATGCCGTCAATGCCTGAGCGACGGGGAAAAGGTATTTGAAGGGCGTTGGCTGCAGCAAACTCACGCGTGCGCCTCGAACGGCCGCCTTGCGCACTCGGTGCGCCAACATCGGAACCTCGGCCCGTAAGTTCGCCCCGATAATGAACAGCGCATCGAGGCTGTCCACCTCGGCCAGAGCCATTCCCAATCCCGGTGCCCCGGCGTCGCTGCTCTGGTCGCGGAAGTCGCGTTGCCGCAAGCGGTGATCGATGTTGGCCGAACCTAAACCCTGCGCCACGCGGACCAGAAGGTACAGTTCCTCGAGCGTGCTCGAGGGATGAGCCAGGAACCCCAGATCTTTAGCATTTTCCGCCGCGGCCGCGGCCGCGGCCTGTAGGCCCTTGGCCGCAGCACCCAGGGCGGTATCCCAGTCCGTATCCAGCCAGCTGCCATTGCTGGCGCGGATGCGCGGCGTGATCAAGCGATCCGGCGCTCCCAGTCCCTGGTAGCTGTAACGGTCGCGATCACAGATCCAGGTTTCGTTAATTTCCTCGCACGGCTGGGGCACGACGCGCATCAACTGGCCGCGCAACACGTGACCGTACAGGCGGGTGCCGAAGCCATCATGCGGCGAGATGAGCGGATGCTGGGTCATCTCCCAGGCGCGGGCGTGAAAACGAAACGGCTTGCTGTTCAGCGCGCCCACCGGGCACAGATCAATGATGTTGCCCGACAGTTCATGATCGACGCTGTGCTCGATGAACGTGCCAATCTGCATATTCTCGCCGCGTCCGGTGGTGCCGAGCTCCTGGATGCCCGCGATGTCCTGGCCAAAGCGCACGCAGCGCGTGCAGTGGATGCATCGGGTCATGTCAGTAGACACGAGCGGTCCGAGGCTCAGATCCTTTATCACGCGCTTGCGTTCGTTGTAGCGTGAAATATCACGGCCGAAGCCCACGGCCAGATCCTGCAACTCGCACTCGCCGCCCTGGTCGCAGATCGGGCAATCCAGCGGGTGGTTGATCAGCAAAAACTCCATCGTCGCTTTCTGCGCCGCGATCGCCTTGGGCGAGCGCGTATAGATTTTCATCCCTTCGGCGACCGGCGTGGCGCAGGCCGGCAGTGGTTTTGGGGCCTTCTCGACCTCGATCAGGCACATGCGGCAGTTGGCCGCGATCGCCAGTTTGTCGTGGTAACAAAAGCGCGGAATGTAGGCGCCATTCTGGTCTGTCACGCGGATGATCATCTCGCCCTTGGGCGCCTTGACGGGAACCCCATTCACCTCTACGTTGACAAACTCGGCGCTCACGCCGCCACCCTGGAGTCCGGAGCGACGATGCTGCGTCCCCCATGATCGACCATGAATTCGAATTCGTGACGGTAGTGCTTTAGGAAACTCTGCACCGGCCAGGCGGCCGCATCCCCGAGCGCGCAAATCGTGTGGCCCTCTATGCGATTGGCCACATCCAGCAACAGCCCGACATGCTCGCGCGTGGCCTGCCCGGCGATAATCCGCCTGAGCGTGCGCGTCAGCCAACCAGTACCCTCGCGGCACGGCGTGCACTGGCCGCAGGATTCGGACATGTAAAATCTCGACAAGCGCTCGAGCATGCCCACCATGCAGGTGGTCTCGTCCATGACGATCACGGCCGCCGAGCCCACACTCGACCCGATGGCCTTGAGCGAGTCGTAGTCCATGTTGACCTTCATCATGGTTTCCCCCGGCACCACCGGTACCGAGGAACCACCCGGAATCACGGCCTTGAGCTTTCGGCCCTTCCAGATACCGCCCGCCAGGGCCAGCAGGTCAACGAACGGGATGCCCAGCGGCACTTCAAAATTCCCCGGGCGCTCCACGTGCCCTGAGACCGAAAAAATGTTGGTGCCGCCTGAGTTCTGGGGTCCCAGCGCGGCGAACCACTGTGCACCCTTGCGCATGATGGTCGGAACCGACGCGATACTCTGGCAGTTGTTGATCGTGGTCGGCGCCCCGTACAGGCCAAAGGCGGCCGGAAAAGGTGGCTTGAAGCGCGGCTTGCCCTGTTTGCCCTCGAGCGAATCGAGCAGCGCCGTCTCCTCGCCGCAGATGTACGCCCCAGCGCCGACAAAGGTGTACAGGTCGACATCAATCCCCGAACTCTTGATGTTCTTGCCCAGAAGCCCCGCGCCGTAAGCCTCGAGCAACGCTTCCTCAAAGCGCGGCACCGGCTCGCCGAGAAACTCGCCGCGGATGTAGTTGTAGCCGACCGTCGCGTTCATGGCGTAGGCGCCAATCGCCATGCCCTCAATCAGCGCGTGTGGGTTGTAGCGCAGGATATCCCGGTCGTGGCAGGTGCCCGGCTCGCTCTCGTCCGAGTTGCAGACCAGGTATTTTTGCATCGGCGCGGCCCGCGGCATGAAACTCCATTTCACGCCCATCGGAAAGGCCGCCCCTCCCCGGCCGCGCAGACCCGAGGCCTTGACGGCATCGATGATCTGTTCCCGCGGCGTATGCTCGGCAAGAATTTTATTCCAGGCTTCATACCCGCCAATGCGCCGGTAGGTCTCGAGCGTCCACGAACGCTCAAATTTGAGCGGCTCGAAGCACACCAGGTTCATCTTGTCGTCCCATGCAGCCATGCGCGCCGTGCCCCTAGCGAAGTTCATCAAGAATGCGATCGACCTGAGCCACCGTGAGATTTTCATGGTAGGCATGATCGACCATCATCATGGGCGCCCCGGTGCACGCAGCCAGGCACTCCTCTTCCTGCTTGAAGAAAATGCGCCCGTCCGCCGTGCTCTCACCCAGTCGGATCCCGAAGCGTCGCTCCACGTGCGCGACTAAATCCTCCGCACCGCGCAGCATGCAGGAGATGTTGGTGCAGATGCTCACGTGGTGCCGCCCGCAAGGATGGGTCTCGAACATCGAGTAGAAACTCGCGACCTCGTACACCTGGATCGGCGGCAGTTGCAGATAGGCGGCCACCGCGTCCATCAGCGGAACCGTCAGGTGGCCCTGGTTCTGATCCTGGGCGGCCCGCAGCGCCGAAATCACCGCCGAGCGCTGCCGGCCGGGCGGGAAACGCGCCACCCAGCGATCGATCTCCTCGCGCGTGTGGGCAGAAAGCGTGGATGGCGGGTCCGCGGCGACGCTCATCGGTCGATCTCCCCAAAGACGATGTCCTGCGATCCGATCACGGCCACCACGTCGGCGAGCATGTGGCCACACACCATCTCACTAAGGGCGGCCAGATGAGCGAATCCGGGCGCGCGACACTTGAGACGATAGGGCTTGTTGGCGCCGTCGGACACCAGGTAGACGCCAAACTCGCCCTTGGGCGCCTCGACGGCAGCGTAGCATTCCCCTTCGGACACGCAGTAACCCTCGGTCATGAACTTGAAGTGATGGATCAGCGATTCCATGTCGCCCTTCATTTCCTCGCGACTGGGCGGGCGCACTTTCCGGTCGTCAACCATGACCGGGCCTGGATGGGAACGCAGCCATTCCACGCACTGTTGCACGATGCGATTGGATTGGCGCATTTCCGCCACACGCACCAGATACCGGTCGTAACAATCGCCATTCCGCCCCACCGGAATGTCGAAGTCCATCGCCTCGTACACTTCGTAGGGCTGCTGCTTGCGCAGGTCCCAGGCCACGCCCGAGCCGCGCAGCATGGGTCCGGTAAAACCCAGCTGCACTGCGCGCTCGGCCGGGACCACCCCGATATTGACGGTGCGCTGCTTCCAGATCCTGTTATCGGTCAGTAAGGTCTCGTACTCATCGACGCAGGCCGGGAAGCGCCGGGTAAAATCCGCGATAAAATCCAGCAGCGAACCGGCGCGCGCCTGGTTCAGCCGGTCCGCGTCCGACTGGGAACGCCAACGCGAGGCCTGGTAGCGCGGCATGGCCTCGGGCAAATCACGGTACACGCCGCCGGGGCGGTAATAGGTGGCGTGCATGCGCGTGCCGGACACGGCCTCGTAGCAGTCCATCAGGTCTTCACGCTCACGAAAACAAAACAGGAACACGGTCATTGCGCCAATGTCCAGGCCGTGCGCACCCAGCCACATCAGGTGATTGAGGATGCGGGTAATTTCATCGAACATGACGCGGATGTACTGGGCGCGCAGCGGTGGACGCACACCCATCAATCTCTCGATCGCCAGCACGTAGGCGTGCTCGTTGCACATCATCGACACGTAATCGAGGCGGTCCATGTAGCCGATCGATTGGTTGAACGGCTTGGACTCGGCCAGCTTCTCGGTGCCTCGATGCAACAGACCAATGTGTGGGTCGGCCTTTTGTATGACTTCCCCGTCCATTTCCAATACCAGCCGCAATACGCCGTGCGCGGCCGGATGCTGCGGGCCAAAATTCATCGTCAGGTTACGGATCTCAGCCACCGGCGCCCCCGGGGGCAGGTGCCGGCGCAGCACTGTTAAGCGCGGGGTCGTAGCGATTGTCATGGCGAATCACGCGCGGCACCAGGGTGCGCGATTCAATCGTGACCGGTTCGTAGATCACGCGTTTGAGCTCCGAATCGTAGCGCACTTCCACGTTGCCGATCAGTGGGAAGTCCTTGCGAAACGGGTGGCCGATAAACCCGTAGTCGGTCAGAAGCCGGCGCAGATCCGGATGCCCGCGAAACAGGATGCCGTAAAGGTCAAAGGCTTCGCGCTCGAACCAGTTGGCGCTGGCCCACACATCGGTCAGGGAATCCACGGTGGGATCTTCCTCACCCTCGCACCACACCCGAAGCCGCAGCCGACGATTGTGGGTCAGGGAAAGCAGTTGGTAGGCGACGGCGTAACGCCGCTCACCGCGCAGCGTATGCCCGGCCGCCCGGTTGACACCGCGGCTAAAGCCGCTCGATGTCGCCTGTTCGGTCCGCCACTCGCTGCGACCGTAATCCAGGTAATCGACGCCGGCCACATCGATGAGCATCGCAAACTGCAATGCCGGCGCATCGCGCAGAATCCTTGCCACCGACAGCAAGTCCGCGCTCGCCACTTCCGCCCCCATTTCACCGTCCGCGGGCCTGTGCAGCACGAGGCGCTCCCCGCATGCCGCGCCCAGTTCGGCCACCAGCGTGTCATCGGCCGCGCTCAAGTCTCAGCGCCGCGGTGACGATCGATCTTGCGCTGCAACTGGATAATACCGTACAGCAGAGCCTCGGCCGTCGGCGGACAGCCGGGCACGTAGACATCGACCGGAACAATGCGATCGCACCCGCGCACCACCGCATAGGAATAGTGGTAGTACCCGCCGCCGTTGGCGCACGAGCCCATCGAAATCACCCAGCGCGGTTCGGGCATCTGGTCATAGACCTTGCGCAGCGCCGGTGCCATCTTGTTCACCAGCGTGCCCGCCACGATCATCACGTCCGACTGACGCGGGCTAGGCCGGAACACCACGCCAAAACGATCCAGGTCATAGCGCGAGGCGCCCGCGTGCATCATTTCCACCGCACAACAGGCCAGGCCAAAAGTCATCGGCCACAGCGACCCGGTGCGCGCCCAGCTCACCAGGCTATCGACCTGCGTGGTGAGGAAACCGCGCTGCGCAAAAGTTGCCGCCTCCGCACCCCCGTCCAGGCCTGCCTGCGCTTCGGCGGCTAGTCCCATTCCAGGGCTCCCTTCTTCCATTCGTAGATAAACCCGACCACCAGAATGCCTAGAAAGATCCCCATGACGGCCAGCCCGAAGCGCCCGGTGGACCCCAACGACACGGCCCACGGAAACAGAAAAGCGATCTCGAGGTCAAAGACGATAAACAGGATGGCCACCAAGTAATAACGCACGTCGAAGCGTCCGCGATTGTCCTCGAAGGCTTCAAATCCGCACTCATAGGAGGAGAGCTTCGCGGCGTCCTTGCGGTGCCGGACGCCCAGGCGCCCGAGTATGGCGCCCAGTCCCAGCAACACCGCGGCCAAGAGCGCCGACACGGCCAGGAAAATCAGCACCGGCAGGTAATTTTCGAGCATCTGTCACCATCTGATGTCAAAAAGGGCGGACAGTTGCCTATCCGCCCCCGATTGCCACGTCAATTCTACGAGAGAATTGGTGCCGACGGGGAGATTCGAACTCCCACACCTTGCGGCGCTAGCCCCTCAAGCTAGTGTGTCTACCAGTTCCACCACGTCGGCGAAGAAAAATCAATGCGCCGGACTGGCGGGCGCTGGGGTTGCGGGCGGCGGGCTGGCCGGCGTTGGGGCGCCGGAAGCGGGCTGCGACAACCGATCGAGCACCGTGGTGGGCGCCGAGGCGGTGTGTGATCCCACGTAGGTCAGCGAAAGGCTGGTCATCATGAAAATGCCCGCGAGGATGGCGGTCGCGCGCGAGAGCGCCGTACCGGCACCGCGCGCCCCGAACACGGTGCCAGAGGCACCGGCCCCAAATCCTGCGCCGGCCTCGGCGCCCTTACCGCGCTGCAGGAGCACCAGGGCGATGATCCCTGCGGCCGAGAAAAAATGGATGATCATCAATACCGTGTGCAACATGAGCGTAACTAACCTTTCTGGGGAACTCGGGCGGCGGCGACGATAGCCAGAAACTCTTCGGCCTTTAGCGATGCGCCGCCGATCAGTCCGCCGTCGACATCGGGCATCGTAAAGATGTCCCGCGCGTTGCCGGCCTTGACGCTCCCGCCGTAAAGAATGCGCAGTCCGGCGGCAATTTTAGCATCCTCTTTGGCTACCCGCTGGCGTATGAATTCATGGACTTGCTGGGCCTGCTCTGGGGTCGCCGTACGCGCGGTGCCTATGGCCCAGACCGGCTCGTAGGCCACCACGGCTGCGCTAAGGGACCGGACCCCGGAAAGCTGCAACACCGCATCGAGCTGTGCGCCCACGATATCCTGGGTGTGTGCGGCCTCGCGCTCGGCCAGCTGTTCGCCCACGCACAGGATCGGGATTAACTCGCGGCTTTGCGCAGCGACGAATTTGCGCGCCACCAGCGCGTTGGTATCCCCGTACAGGGTCCGGCGCTCGGAATGCCCCACCAGAGTGTAACGGCAGCCCACGTCATGCAACATCGCGGCCGACACTTCGCCCGTGTAGGCGCCCACCGCTTCCGCGCACACGTCCTGCGCGCCGAGCGCCACGGCACTGCTCCGCAGCAACCGCCAGGCGTCGTGCAAATAGACGAAGGGCGGGCAGATCACGCAGGTCACCCGATCATCGGTGACGGTCCCGGTGAGCGCCTCAATCAGCGCGTTGTTTTCGGCGCGTGATCCATGCATTTTCCAGTTGCCAACTACAATCTTTTGTCGCATGGGAATGGCCATGGGCGGCCTTTGGGATCTTCCTGTCAGGGTCAAGGGCCCATTTGGGGCGCGCGATCATAGCTATGCGCCCCGGTCCGCGCAATGCGCATTACCGGGTACGGCGGTCCCCGGGCTCAGGCGACCACCGCGCGGACGGCCGCGCTCAATTCCTCGGCGCAACGGCGCGCCAGCGACTCCTCCTGGGCCTCCACCATGACCCGGATCAGGGGCTCGGTTCCCGAGGCCCGCAACACCACCCGGCCGCGGTCCCCCAGCTGCTTCTCGATCGAGTCCAGCAGCGTCTTGATCTGTGGCATGGCCAGCGGATCAAAACGCTCGGCGACCTCCACATTGAGCATCACCTGCGGCAGGCGGGTCATACCCGAGGCGAGCTCGGCCAAGGATTTGCGGCTCTGCTGCATGACGGCCAGCACCTGCAAGGCGCTGACCAGCCCATCGCCGGTGGTAGTTCGATCAAGGCACAGGATGTGCCCGGAGGTCTCCCCACCCAGAACGCCACCGGTCTCGCGCAGGCGCGCGAGCACGTATCGATCGCCCACCGCGGCCCGCTCGAAGGAGATGCCGCGCTTGCGCAACGCGAGCTCCAGACCCAGATTGCTCATCTGTGTGCCCACCACCGGACCGGGCAAGGCGCCCTGCTGGTGGCGGGCGCAAGCGATGATGAACAACAGCTGATCGCCATCGACTATCCGACCCAGATGATCGACCATCAGCAACCGGTCCCCGTCACCGTCCAGCGCGATACCAACCTGCGCGTGCACGCCCGGCACCGTCAATTGCAGCAGCTCCGGTGCGGTCGATCCGCAACCCACGTTGATATTGCGCCCGTTGGGCGAGCAGCCGATGGGCACGATATCGGCGCCCAAGTCGGCGAGCACCCGGGGCGCGACTTTGTAAGCGGCTCCATTGGCGCAATCGACCACGATCTTAAGCCCCGCCAGGGTGACGCCCGCCGGAAGGGTGCTGCGACAAAATTCCTGGTACATGGCGCGCGTGGTGTCCACGCGCCGCGCCCGGCCCAGTTCGCCCGAGGAGCGCGTCAGCGGCTCGCCGGCCAGTTGCGCCTCAATTTGTTCCTCGAGTTGGTCGGAAAGTTTTCCGCCACTGCCATCGAAGAACTTGATGCCGTTGTCTTCAAACAGATTGTGCGATGCGCTGATGACGACGCCAAAATTGCAGTTCAGCTGCCGTGTCATGTAGGCAATGCCCGGCGTGGGAAGCGGGCCCATCATCATGACGTTGACTCCCGCGGCAACGAAGCCGGCCTCCAGCGCCGATTCGAACATGTAGCCGGAAAGTCGCGTGTCCTTGCCGATCAGTACGGCGCCACCTTGCGGCGCCAGCACTCGGGCCGCCGCGCTCGCCAGACGGAGCGCGAAGTCCACCGTCATCGGGTGTTCCCCGACGCGCCCGCGAATTCCATCGGTCCCAAAGTAAACTCTGGCCACAGTCGTGTCCTTCAGTTCCTCAAGGCCGCCGCGACGCGTACCGCGTCCACCGTGGCCGCCACGTCGTGGGCGCGCACGATGGACGCCCCGTTAAGCACCGCCGCGGTCGCCAAGGCAATACTACCTGCCAGACGCTCATCTTTCCCGTGCCCGGTCAGTTCCTTAACAAGCGACTTTCGTGACAGGCCCACCAGCAGGGGTCGCCCGAGAGACACCAGGTGGCGCAGCTCCCGCAGCAGCTGCAGGTTATGGTTTGCGAGCTTGCCGAAACCAAACCCCGGATCGAGGCACAAACGCTCGGCGGCAACGCCCGCCGCCCGGCACGCCTCCAGCCGCGCTGAGAGCATCGAACGCACTTCGGCCAGCAGGTCAGTGTAGTGGATGTCGGTTTGCATCGTTGCGGGCTCCCCGCGCATGTGCATCAGGCAGGCCGCCGCGCCGGTGCTGGCCACGGCTTCGAGCGCACCGGGCGAGCGCAGTGCGCGCACGTCATTGATCATGGCGGCGCCCTCGCCCATCGCCTGCGCGATCAGCTCGGGCCGGCTGGTATCGACCGAGATGAGCAGCTCGGTGTCCCGGGCCAGGGCACGCACCACAGGAATCACGCGGCGCCGTTCCTCCTCCAAAGGCACTCGCAGCGCCCCAGGACGCGTGGACTCACCCCCGATGTCAATAATCTGCGCGCCTTCCTCGGCCATCGCCTGCGCCCGCTCAAGCGCCCGCGCAGGTTCAAGGTAGCGCCCGCCATCGCTGAAAGAGTCGGGTGTGACGTTGAGGACGCCCATGACGGCCGGCTCAAGCAGATCCAGGGTGCCGCGCGCATGCTTGAGCTGCAGGCGCTGGGGAGCCGCGCCGCTGATCAGTGCTGACCCGCTGGGGTGCCGATGGGTGGCTTGGCCCGCTCGCCCGAGTCAACGGGCACCGGCTTCCCACCCGGGCCACCCCCGCCGGTATCGTCCCAGCCCTCGGGAGGTTTGGCCTCGAGCCCGGCCATGATGTCTTTGATCTGCGATTCGTCGATCGTCTCGTACTTGATCAACGCTTCCGCCATCGAGTGCAGTTTATCGAGATTGGTCTGCAGGATTTCGCGCGCATGCTTGTAGTTGGTGGTAATCACCCGCCGCACT
This sequence comes from Steroidobacterales bacterium, assembly GCA_038234675.1. Lineage (GTDB taxonomy): Bacteria > Pseudomonadota > Gammaproteobacteria > Steroidobacterales > Steroidobacteraceae > FEN-1191. The sequence goes on along the minus strand of JBBQTF010000030.1, from coordinate 21,961 downwards.
TCTTCCTCGATCTCGTGCGCGGTGGTGTCGGAGACTTTTTTGTGCTGCGTGATGCTGCGGCCCAGGAACACCTCGCCGTCTTCCTCGGCATAGGCCAGGGGCCCCAGCCGGTCGGACAGACCCCACTTGGTCACCATGCTGCGTGCCAGGTCGGTCGCCCGCTCGATGTCGTTGGAGGCGCCGGTGGTCACAGCGTCGGCCCCAAACACCAGTTCCTCGGCGATCCGGCCGCCAAACAAGGTGGCAATCGAGCTTTCCAGGCGCCGCTTGCTGAGCGAATAACGATCCTGCTCGGGTAGAAACTGCGTGACACCGAGCGCCCGGCCGCGCGGGATGATGGTAACTTTATAAACCGGATCGTGCTCCGGAACCGTCACGCCCACGATGGCGTGGCCGGCTTCGTGGAAAGCGGTCATGCGCTTTTCGGCGTCGGTCATCACCATGGAGCGCCGCTCGGCACCCATCATGATCTTGTCCTTGGCGCGATCGAATTGATCCATGTTCACGAGCTTATGGTTGGAACGCGCCGCAAACAGCGCGGCCTCGTTGACCAGGTTGGACAGGTCGGCGCCCGAAAACCCCGGCGTACCGCGCGCGATCAGTGCGGGGCGCACGTCATCGCCCAGCGGCACGCGGCGCATGTGCACGCGCAGGATCTGCTCGCGGCCGCGCACGTCGGGCAATGGCACTACGACCTGCCGGTCAAAACGACCGGGCCGCAGGAGCGCGGGATCGAGTACGTCGGACCGGTTGGTGGCGGCGATGACGATGATGCCCTCGTTCCCTTCAAAACCGTCCATCTCGACCAGCAGCTGGTTGAGCGTCTGTTCGCGCTCGTCGTGCCCGCCGCCCAGGCCGGCACCCCGATGGCGACCGACCGCGTCGATTTCGTCGATAAAGATGATGCACGGCGCGTGCTTCTTGGCCTGCTCGAACATGTCGCGCACCCGCGAGGCGCCGACCCCGACGAACATTTCCACGAAGTCAGAGCCGGAAATCGTATAGAAGGGCACCTTAGCTTCACCGGCAATCGCACGCGCCAGCAGGGTCTTGCCGGTGCCCGGACTGCCGACCATCAGCACGCCCTTGGGGATCTTTCCACCCAGTTTCTGAAACTTGCCCGGGTCCTTGAGGAAATCCACGATTTCCCCGACTTCCTGTTTCGCCTCGTCCACGCCGGCCACGTCTGCGAAGGTGACGTTGACCTGGTCTTCACCCAGCAACCGGGCGCGGCTCTTTCCGAAGCTCATCGCTCCGCGGCCACCTCCAGCCCCTTGCATCTGGCGCAGCATGTAGACGAACACCAGGATCAGCACCAGCGCCGGGGCCATCTGCAACAGCAGTTGGGCGAAAAAGCTCGGCTGGGGCGGGGCCCTGCCCTCGATGCCCACGTTGGACTTGCTAAGGTCCCCGATCAGCGCGGTGTAGTTGGTCTCAGGGTTGAAGGTCTCAAACTTGCTCTTGTCCTTGCGGACCCCGTAGATCGTATCGCCCTGTAGAACGACGCTGTCCACGTGTCCGTCACGGACCTCGTTCAGGAAGGTCGAATAACGCACCTCCTCGGGTTTGCCGGTGGTCGGCATGTACTTGGTCAACACCGCCACCAGGACCAGGGCGATAACCGCCCATAAGAGTATGTTTTTTACCGTATCGTTCAAGAATTAAGCTCCATTCGGTTCACGCTACACCAATCGCAGGCCACTCGCCAGCAAGTAGATCTCCGCGCTGCGCGCCCGGGAGGCGGCGGGCTTGATGAATCGCACAGTTTTGAACTGGCGCCGGGCGGCCAATACCAGCTCCTGGAAGCCGCTACCCTGGAAGACTTTGATTAGGGCGCCCCCCCCAGGTTTCAACACCCGTCCGGCCATGTCCAGGGCCAGCTCGGAGAGGTACATGGCGCGCGGCTGGTCAATCACGTCCATCCCGCTCAAATCGGGGGCCATGTCCGACAGGACCGCATCGACCGCCCGAACGCCCGTCAGCCCGGTGAGCTGGGCGCAGATAGGCTCCTCCCGAAAGTCCCCCTGCACGAATTCCACCCCGGCCAGCGCGTCCATGGGCAGGATATCAGTGGCCACCACCCGTCCCTTGGGGCCAACCTTGAGCTTCGCGTATTGGCTCCAGGCCCCCGGGGCGGCGCCCAGATCGAGCACGATGCCCCCGCGACGCAACAATTGCTCCTTCTTATCCACTTCTTCCAGCTTGTATACGGCTCGAGACCGCCAGCCTTCGGCCTGCGCCCTGCGAACGTACGGATCGCTGTGGTGCTCCTGCAACCAGCGGTGGCTGCTCTGCGACCGGCGGGTCATGGATAATGCCCCCCATGAGGCTGAGTGAAAAACAGCTCCGATTCCTCCGTGGCAAAGCCCACGCGCTCAAACCCGTGGTGATGCTCGGCCAAAAAGGGTTGACCGAGAACGTCGTGGCCGAAACCACCCAGGCGCTGCGCGATCATGAGCTGATCAAGATCAGAGTGCGCACCACGAACCGTACTCAGCGCGAGAGCTGGATCAGCGAGTTGGTCAGCCAATGTTCCTGCGTCCTCGTGGCGCGCATCGGGCACGTGGCGGTGCTGTATCGCGCCGCCAGTCCCATTCCTCGATTGGTGCTGCCGGATGCTCAGGTGTAGCGCACCGCGATGATTTCGTAGCTGCAGGTACGGCCGGGGGCGGCCACTTCGACCACATCCCCGACATTTTTGGCAATCAGCGCGCGGGCGATCGGCGATGCAATCGAGATGCGCCCGGCGCGAATGTCCGCTTCGTCCTCACCGACAATCTGGTAGCTCACCGCGCTCCCGTTGTCCTGGTCCTCCAGATCCACGGTGGCGCCAAACACGACCCGGCCGCTGGGCGCGAGTTGGGCCACGTCGATCACCTCAGCGGTCGCCAGGCGGGCCTCGATCTCGTTGATCCGCCCCTCGATAAAGCCCTGTTGCTCGCGGGCCGCGTGGTATTCGGCGTTCTCCGACAGGTCGCCATGGGCACGCGCCTCGGCGATCGCCTTGATAACCCGGGGGCGCTCATCGCTCTTGAGGCGCTTCAGTTCTGTACGCAGCAGATCGGCACCCCGCAGCGTCATCGGGGAGCGCTTCATGCGCGCATCTCGTCATGAAGGTCTTGCAGGCTGTTGACGGCGACCTCATCGATATGGTCCAGCGCCTCGCAGGCCGCCACCGCTGCCGCCAGTGTCGTGTAGTAGGTCACGCCCCGATGCACCGCCTCGCGGCGGATTGAGTTGGAGTCCAGGATCGCCTGCTTGCCTTCGGTGGTGTTCACAATCAGATCGAATTCGTCGTTTTTAATCATGTCCACGATGTGCGGCCGGCCCTCGCGCACCTTATTGGCGCGACGGCATTCGATGCCCGCTCTGGTCAACGCCGCTTCGGTTCCGCTGGTGGCGACCAGCTCGAAGCCCCGTGCCCGCAGTCGTTGGGCCAGTGCCACGAGCCCGGACTTGTCACGATCGCGGACGCTCAGCAGGCACACACCGGTGCGCGGCAGGATCACACCCGAGGCGGTTTGGCTCTTGGCGTAGGCTTCCCCGAAGGTACGCCCGGTGCCCATCACCTCGCCGGTCGATTTCATTTCCGGCCCCAGTATCGGATCGGCCTCCGGGAACTTGCTGAACGGGAACACCGCCGCCTTGACCGAATAATACGGTGGCACGCGCTCTTCGAGCACCCCGAGCTCCTTGAGCGTCCGACCGGTCATCACCCGCGCGGCTATCTTGGCGATCTGCACTCCGGTGGCCTTGCCGACAAAGGGCACGGTGCGCGAGGCTCGCGGGTTGACCTCGAGCAGGTAGATCGTGCCGTTTTGGATCGCAAACTGAATGTTCATCAACCCCACGACCTGAAGGCCGTGCGCCAGTTTCCGGGTCTGTTCGCGCAGTTCATCCTGGATCTGCGGCGAGAGGCTGATCGGCGGCAGCGAGCAACTTGAATCGCCCGAATGGACCCCCGCCTGCTCGACGTGTTCCATGATTCCGCCAATGAGGACGTCGATCCCATCGCACACCGCGTCCACGTCGACCTCAACGGCCACGTCCAGAAAGCGATCGAGCAGCACCGGACTGTCGTTGGAAACCGTCACCGCGGTATTGACGTAGCTTCGCAGGTCCTCCTCGTTGAACACAATCTCCATCGCCCGCCCGCCGAGCACGTAGGAGGGACGCACCACCAGCGGGTAACCCACTTCGCGCGCCAGCACCACGGCTTGCTCCTCGTTGCGCGCCGTGGCATTGGCCGGCTGGCGCAACCCGAGGCGCTTGACCAGTTGCTGGAAACGCTCGCGGTCTTCGGCGATGTCAATCGAATCGGGCGTGGTGCCGATGATCGGCGCGCCGGCCGCTTCGAGCGCGCGCGCCAGCTTAAGAGGTGTCTGCCCACCAAACTGCACGATCACCCCTTCGGGTTTCTCCTTCTGAATAATCTCGAGCACGTCTTCGAGCGTCAGGGGCTCGAAGTACAGGCGGTCGGAGGTATCAAAGTCCGTGGAGACGGTCTCCGGATTGCAGTTGACCATGATGGTCTCGAACCCGTCCTCGCGCAGTGCCAGCGCCGCGTGCACGCAGCAATAATCAAATTCGATGCCCTGCCCGATGCGATTAGGGCCGCCGCCCAGGATCATGATTTTGCGACGGCGGCTGGGCTCCGCCTCGCACTCCTCCTCGTAGGTCGAGTACAGGTAGGCGGTGGCCGTGGCGAATTCCGCCGCGCAGGTATCGACGCGCTTGTAGACCGGTGTAACAGCCAGTTCACGCCGCCGCGAGCGCACCTGGTGCTCGCTGCTGCGGGCGAGCGTGGCCAGGCGACGGTCCGAGAAACCTTTGCGTTTGAGCTCGCGCAAGCGCCCAGCGGTGAAAGTCTTTTCCCCGTCGCGGCGAACCTGAGCTTCCTCGGCGATCAAGTTTTCGATCTGCGCCAGAAACCACGGATCGATTCCGGTCAGCTCGTTGATGCGCTCCTGGCTCCAGCCCGCGCGCATCGCGTCCGCCACGTACAGCAGCCGGTCGGCGCCCGGCGCGCGCAGTTCGTAGGCCAACTGGGTGGCGCTTTCCTCGCTCAGCGGAAGGGTCATCAGCGGATCAAAGCCGTCAAGTCCCGTCTCCAGCCCGCGCAGCGCCTTGTGGAGCGATTCCTGGAACGTCCGACCGATGGCCATCACTTCACCGACCGACTTCATCTGCGTGGTCAGACGGCTGTTGGCCGCCGGGAACTTTTCAAACGTAAAGCGCGGCACCTTGGTCACCACGTAATCGATGCTCGGCTCGAATGAAGCCGGCGTTGCGCCACCGGTGATTTCGTTCCGCAGCTCATCGAGGGTATAACCCACGGCGAGCTTGGCAGCGATCTTCGCGATCGGAAAACCGGTGGCCTTGGAAGCCAGGGCCGAGGAGCGCGACACGCGCGGGTTCATCTCGATTACCAGCAGCCGCCCGTCACGCGGGTTGACCGCAAACTGCACGTTGGAACCGCCGGTGTCCACGCCGATCTTGCGCAGCACCGCGATCGAAGCATCCCGCATCCGCTGGTACTCCTTGTCGGTCAGCGTGAGGGCCGGTGCCACGGTGATCGAATCGCCCGTGTGCACACCCATCGGATCGAGGTTCTCGATTGAGCACACGATGATGCAGTTATCGGCCTTGTCGCGCACCACCTCCATCTCGAATTCTTTCCAACCGATCACCGACTCCTCTATCAGCACCTCGTGCGTGGGGGAGGCTTCCAGTCCGCGGGCCACGATGGTCTCGAATTCCTCGCGGTTGTAAGCGATGCCCCCGCCACTGCCCCCCATGGTGAAGGAAGGCCGCAACACCACGGGGAAGCCAAAGTTTGCCTGCACACCGATGGCTTCCTCCATGCTGCGAGCGATCTGCGACAGTGGGGTCGCCAAGCCGATTTCGCGCATCGCGTCGCGAAATTGCTCGCGGTCCTCGGCCATGTCGATCGCAGCGCGCGAGGCCGCGATCATTTCGACGCCGAATTTCTCCAGCACACCCTCGCGCGCCAGGTCCAGCGCCGTGTTGAGCGCGGTCTGGCCGCCCATCGTGGGCAGCAGCGCGTCGGGGCGTTCCTTTTCGATAACGCTGGCGATGGTGCGCCAGTTGATCGGCTCGATATAGATGGCATCCGCCATTTCCGGATCGGTCATGATCGTCGCCGGGTTCGAATTGACCAGGATGACCCGATATCCCTCCTCACGCAGGGCCTTGCAGGCCTGAGCGCCTGAATAATCAAACTCGCAGGCCTGCCCGATCACGATCGGGCCCGCCCCGATGATGAGGATGCTCTTGATGTCGGTGCGCTTGGGCATGATGGCACCGGGGGCGCTAGCCCTCGGCGGCCTGCTTGCGCGAGGCGGCGCGCAGCGCGCGCAGTTGCGACTGCAATCGCTGCAACATGGCCTGGGTAAAGGCCTCGAACTGCGGCCTCGCATCGTGCGGGCCTGGGCTCGCCTCGGGATGCCCCTGGAAACTAAATGCGGCGCAATCCGTGCGCGCCACGCCCTGCAGACTCCCATCGAATAGCGAACGATGCGTCGCCTTGAGTCGTTCAGGCAGGCTCGATTCATCGACCGCAAAGCCATGGTTCTGACTGCTGATAAAGACCCGCCCGCTCGAGAGCTCCTGCACCGGATGATTGGCGCCGTGGTGGCCGAACTTCATCTTGAGCGTGCGCGCGCCGCTGGCCAGGGCCAGCAGCTGGTGACCGAGGCAGATCCCGAACAACGGCACGTCGGTGTGCGTAAGTTCCTCAATGGCGCGTATCGCGTAGTCGCACGGCTCGGGATCGCCCGGGCCGTTGGACAGAAAAACACCGTCGGGCTTCAGTGCTAGCACGTCCGCAGCGCTTGTTTGCGCCGGCACCACCGTGATGCGGCAGCCCTGATCGGCGAGCAGTCGCAGAATATTGCGTTTGATGCCGTAGTCGTAGGCCACTACATGCAGGCGCTGCTGCGCACGCAAGCTGGGCCGATCGAGGCCGCGGGCAATGACGCCATCGTTCCATTGATAGATTTCCTTGGTCGAGACGACCTTTGCCAGATCCATGCCCTTGAGCCCGGGAAAGCGCGTCGCGGCACGCACCGCGGCCGCCTCATCGATTTTGTTGCCGGTCATGATGCAACCGGCCTGCGCACCACGCTCGCGTAACAGCCGAGTGAGCCGCCGGGTGTCGACGCCCGCGATCGCGACCACGCGAGAGCGCTTGAGAAAATCGCTCAAGGATCCTTCCGCGCGCCAGCTGCTGGTGATCGGAGAGTCTGCGCGAACGATGAGCCCCGCAGCGTAGACCTGCCCGGACTCCATGTCTTCGGGCGTCGTGCCGGTGTTGCCGATATGCGGCGTGGTAAAGGTGATCAGCTGTCGCGCGTACGACGGGTCGGTGAGAATTTCCTGATAACCGGTTATGGCGGTATTGAAAACGACTTCGCCGGTGGTGTTGCCGCTCGCACCGATCGACTGGCCCCGGAAAATGCTGCCATCCGCGAGCGCCAGCACCGCTGGTGAGATCACTTAAGCCATCCTCTTCAGTGACTCCGATTTCCGATGCGCATATGCACAAAGCGGGAGGAGTTCTTTTGGAACGCCCCCCGCCTTGTGCGGACTAACCCGACAATCGGATTACGCGAGAAATTCTAAGGATCGCGCCTGCCCGTGTCCATGCGGGAATTGACTTCGTTGAGGCAAAAACGAGCCATAAAATCCCTTTATAAATATGAAGTTAGTGAAAAACACGCGCCATTGCGCAGGAATTTATTTTTCGATCAATATATCCGCCATGTGATGAATTCCGGGCTTCTGGCGAGTAAGCCAAAGTCCCGCCCGGAGCGCCCCGTGGGCGAAAATCCCCCGATCGGTCGCCGTGTGGCTGAGTCGCAAGCGTTCACCCGGGCCCAGAAACTCGACCACGTGCTCGCCCCCCACGTCCCCGCCCGGACCGAGCTGTATTGGACCGCGTCCCCCGGGACCCCGCGTGCCTCGCCGGCCACCCGGCCCAGCGCCAGGGCCGTGCCCGAGGGGGTATCGGTCTTGTCGCGGTGATGGCTGTCCTGGACCCGAAGGTCGAACCCGGCCCCCAACGCCGCGGCGGCGCGCCGCACCAGTTCCTGCAGCACAGTCGCCCCAAGACTCGTGTTGGCCGCCATGAGCAGTGGGATGCGCTCAGCGGCCTGCGCGGCGATTGGCCCCATCTCGGTGCCCAGACCGGTGGTGCCCAGCAGCAATGGGACCCTGGCGGCGGCGCATAAGTCCACCTGCCGGGGCGCAGCGGAGGCCGTGGAGAAAGCCAGGGCGAGCGCGGCCCCCTGCAGGGCACCTTCCAAATCGGCGCTCATGGGGATCCCGCGACCGCCCCAGTCCGGCCAGCTCCCCGGTGTCCCGGCCCAGGGAGGGACTCTTAGGCCCCACCACCGCCGCTTGCACACGCAGCCGGGGAAACTGCAGCAGCACGCGCAACAGGCTCAGGCCCATGCGTCCGCTCGCGCCGATGATCACGACGGGAACAGCTCCCATCGGGACGGTCACGGGGCGCTCTTGAAGAAGCCCTTGACCCCGTCGAGGAAGGTTTTCTGACGTGGCGCGTGGCGATTGCCGTCGTTGCGCAGCGACTCGTCCAGGCGCTGCAGTAACTCTCGCTGCTCCGCTGAGAGCTTGACCGGGGTTTCGACCGTGACGCGGCAAAACAGATCCCCCTGCTCGCCGCCGCGCGCCGGCTTGATGCCCTTGCCTCGCAGCCGGAACACGCGACCGGACTGGGACTCAGGCGGGACCTTCAAACTCACTTCACCCTCGAGTGTGGGCACCTCGATCGTTCCACCGAGTGCAGCGGTGGCAAACGACAGCGGCACCTCGCAGCTGAGGTGCGGCCCGTCGCGTTCGAAGATCGCATGCTCGCGCACCTGCACCTCCACGTACAGGTCCCCGGCAGGGCCCCCGTTGCGCCCCGCCTCGCCCTCGCCGGCAAGCCGCACCCGATCCCCGGTGTCCACACCCGGCGGGATCTTGACCGCGAGTTTCTTGTGCTTGCGTACCCGGCCCTGCCCGAGGCAACTGTCGCAGGGATTGCGCACAATGCGCCCGGAGCCGCGGCAATGCGGGCAGGTTTGCTGCAAGGTAAAGAATCCCTGGGAGACGCGAACTTGCCCCGAGCCTGCGCAGGTCTCGCAGGTCACCGGAGTGCTGCCCTTAGCGGCGCCACTGCCGTGGCACACCTCGCACTCCACCAGTTTGGTGAGATCAACCTCCAGCGTCCGGCCAAACACGGCTTCGTTCAGATCCAGCTCCGCGGCATAGCGCAGATCCGCACCACGGTAGACCTGCGAGCGTCCGCCGCCACGGCGCGCGCCCCCGAAAATATCGCCAAACACGTCACCAAAGATGTCGCTGAAATGCTCGGCACCGCCGCCCCCGCCCTGGCGAGCCGCGTCGATGCCGGCGTGTCCGTGCTGGTCGTAAATGGCGCGCTTGGAGGCGTCAGAAAGCACTTCGTACGCTTCCTTTGCTTCCTTAAACTTGTCTTCCGCAGCCTTATCCCCGGGGTTTCGGTCCGGGTGAAATTTCATCGCGAGACGGCGATAGGCCTTCTTGATGTCCGCTTCGCTGCTGTTGCGAGGTACCTCAAGTAGCTTGTAGTAGTCGGTCCGGGCCATGCGCGGGCCCTAGAGGGGCCTAGCCCGCGCGCTGGTCTTTGCCACTGTCCTTATCCTTTACTTCCTCGAATTCCGCATCGACGACATCGTCCTTGCCTCCGGGGGACGGAGTTTCCCCGCCGCCACCCCCCGCTCCGCCGGCTGCGCCCGCTTCGCCCTGACCGGCGGCGTACGCCTGTTGCGCAATGCCCGCCGCGGCCGTCGCCAGCGCTTCGGTCTTCTTGGCGATCACCTCGCCATCATCGGACTTCAACACCGCGCGCAGATCAGCCAGAGCCGATTCGGCCGTGGCACGATCCGGGCCGCTGACCTTCTCGCCCAGATCCTTGAGCGACTTTTCGACCGAATGGAGCAAACCATCGGCGCGATTGCGCACCTCGACCAGTTCGCGGAATTTCTTGTCTTCTTCGGCGTGCGCCTCGGCGTCACCGACCATGCGCTTGATCTCATCCTCGCTCAGACCGCTGGAAGCCTTGATGATGATGCGCTGTTCCTTGCCGGTGGCCTTGTCCTTGGCCGAGACGTGCAGGATGCCGTTGGCGTCGATGTCGAAAGTCACCTCGACCTGCGGCATGCCGCGCGGGGCCGGAGGGATATCGGCCAGATCGAACTTGCCCAGCGACTTATTGTCCTGGGCGCGATCGCGCTCGCCCTGCAGCACGTGAATGGTGACCGCGGTCTGATTGTCGTCGGCCGTCGAGAATACATTGGCGGCCTTGGTTGGAATGGTGGTGTTCTTGGTGATGAGTTTGGTCATCACTCCACCCAGGGTTTCAATGCCGAGCGACAACGGCGTGACGTCCAGCAACAGCACGTCCTTGACCTCGCCCGAGAGCACGCCGGCCTGCACCGCCGCGCCCACCGCGACCGCCTCATCCGGGTTGACGTCCTTGCGCGGCTCTTTACCGAAAATATCCTTGACGTACTTCTGCACCAGGGGCATGCGGGTCTGGCCCCCCACAAGGATGACCTCGGCCACGCCCGAGGCGTCGAGCCCGGCGTCCTTAAGAGCCGTTCGGCATGGCTCCATTGTGCGCTTGACCAGATCCTCAACCAGCGACTCGAGCTTGGCGCGGGTCAGCTTCACGCTCAAATGTTTCGGACCGCTCGCATCCGCGGTGATATAGGGCAGGTTCACGTCGGTCTGCTGACTGGAGGACAGCTCGATCTTCGCTTTCTCCGCGGTTTCCTTGAGGCGCTGCATGGCCAGAGGATCGCGGCGCACGTCGACGCCCGACTCCTTCTGAAATTCGTCCGCCAGGTAATGGATGATCTTCATGTCGAAATCTTCGCCACCCAAAAAGGTGTCGCCGTTGGTCGAGAGCACTTCGAACTGGCGCTCGCCATCGACCGCGGCGATCTCGATAATTGATACGTCAAAGGTGCCGCCGCCCAGGTCATAAACCGCAATCTTGCGATCCCCGCCCTGTTTGTCCAGGCCATAGGCCAGCGCCGCCGCGGTCGGCTCATTGATGATGCGCTTGACGTTCAGTCCGGCAATGCGGCCGGCGTCCTTGGTGGCCTGGCGCTGCGAGTCGTTGAAATAAGCCGGAACCGTGATGACGGCCTCCGTGACCGGTTCGCCGAGGTAGTCCTCGGCGGTCTTCTTCATTTTCATCAGCACACGCGCCGAAACTTCCGGGGGCGCCATTTTCTTGCCCTGGGCTTCGACCCATGCGTCGCCATTCTCGGCCTTCACCACTTTGTAAGAGACCATGCCGATGTCTTTTTGCACGACCTCATCGGAAAACTTGCGGCCGATAAGCCGCTTGACCGCGAACAGGGTGTTTTGCGAATTGGTGACCGCCTGGCGTTTTGCAGACTGGCCGACCAGCACCTCATCGTCCTTGGTAAAGGCCACGATCGAGGGCGTGGTTCGGTCCCCTTCGCTGTTCTCGATGACGCGCGGCTTGCCGCCGTCCATGACCGCCACGCACGAATTTGTGGTTCCCAGATCGATGCCGATAACCTTGCTCATGACTTACTCCGAAATATCAAATTCTTAACCGCCATAGCTGGGGCCTGCGGCCCCTAAATTCAAGCACCTTGGGGCGCGCGGGCGACCACCACGCGTGCCGGGCGCAGCAAGCGCCCATTGAGCTGGTAGCCCGACTGCAGCACCTGCAGCACGCTGTCCGCTGGCGCGCTGTCCGACTCCTGGACCATCACCGCCTCGTGCAGCGTGGGGTCAAAGGGCACACCCACCGGGTCGAGACGCTGAATGGAAAATTTCTCAAACGCCTTGGCGAGCAGCTGCAACGTGGCCTGTTGGCCCGCGGCCAGACTCGGAGCATCGGCGGTCGCGGCATTCTGGGCCGCCAGTTCAAGGCTGTCGCGCACGCCCAGCAGCTCGGCCGCAAAACGCTCGAGCGCAAAGCGCTGCGCGCTCTCGATGTCTCGCTGCGCGCGCTTGCGAACGTTGTCGAGTTCGGCGAGTGCGCGCAGTTGCGCGTCGCGTGCGGTGGCACTGGCCTGCTCGGCGGATGCGAGCGCGTCCTTGAGAGCGGACACTTCCCCTTCTTCGCTTTCCGGCGGGTCGACTGGCGATTCGGAATTCACTTATATATCTTTTGAATCAATATTTTATAGAATAATATTAAGTTCCAAACTTAACATCCGCACGGCTGGACTACCGATGCATTGGGGTCAGCGGCGCGAATTCAAGGCGGTACCCAGAAGTTTCGCGGTGATATCGACGATGGGAATGATGCGTTCGTACGCCATCCGCGTAGGACCGATCACACCCAGAACGCCCGCCACACCCTCACCGGTACTGTAGGGGGCGGTGATGATGCTGCAGTCATCGAGAATCTGGTAGCCCGATTCGTGGCCGATAAAGATCTGCACCCCTTCGGCGCGCAGGCTCTGATCGAGCAGGTGCAGGATGTCACGCTTTTCAGTAAACGCTTCGAATAAGCGCTTGAGCTTGTCGACACTGGAAAGATCACCGAGGCCCATCAGGTTCGTCTCACCGGCGATAACGTACTCGATGCCCTCCTGCGATCCGGCCTGCGCAGACACCTGTTGGGCGATGGCGATGGCATCGAGCATCACTTGATTGATGGACGCTTGCGTCTCTTTCAATTGGCGCAGCAGTTCCACGTGCATTTGGCTCAGCGAGCGACTGCGGCAGTGCTCGTTCAGGTGATTGGCGGCGCGCCGCAGTTCTTCGGGCGCGTAGCGGCGCTCGAGCTGGATGATGCGGTTTTGCACCTCGCGGTCGTTGAAAACGAGGATGACCAGGACCCGGTTCTCAGTGAGCCCGACGAACTCAATCTGAGTCAACGTGGCGGCGGGAGCCAGTGGCAAGGTGACCACGCCTGCCAGGTGCGTGATACGCGAGAGCAGCTGCGAAGCGGCAGCCACCAGCTCTTTGGGCCCCTCGCGCGTCGCTGCGAGCTGTTCGCGCAGGTCTTTAAGTTCCGCGGATTCAGCCGACGGCGGCTCCGCACGCAGCAGCGCGTCGACGAAGAAACGATAACCCCGATCGGTGGGCACACGCCCGGCCGAGGTGTGCGGAGAGCTGACAAAGCCGAGCTCTTCGAGGTCCGCCATGACGTTGCGGATCGTTGCCGAGCTTAGCGACAGACCCGAATCGCGCGACAGAGCCCGTGATCCGACCGGCTGCCCATCGCGGATATAGGTTTGCACCAGCACCCGCAGCAGATGCTGGGCGCGTTCATTTAACGATTCCGGCAGAGTCGATTCGCCGCTCATGGCACCCTAAAAGGTTGTCGCAGGTCGCAGCCTACAGCATTGATCCGTCACACGCCGTTGGCCGCCCTGCCTAGGCATGTTACAACGGCGGGCATGAATCCGAAGCCGCAGAGCTGCGCCCTGATTGGACATTTTGCAGAGCCGCGTATCGCCGACAGCGCCGCGGCGGTTCTGGCCGTGCTGGCCCGACGCGGCGTGCAGGCTCTGGTGGCCGACGACGAGCCCGGACAGTTCGGTTCCGAGATCCGCTCGGTGCCCCGCGCCGAATTGGCGGAACAGGCGAACTACATGGTGGCAGTGGGAGGCGATGGCACATTGCTGCAGGCCGCCCGACTGGTCGTGGGCCGGGACGTCCCGCTGCTGGGTATCAATCGTGGCCGCCTGGGGTTCCTGACCGATGTGCTGCCGCTCGATGTTGAGGCGAGCATTGAGGCCATGCTGGATGGGCGATGCGCGAGCGATCCGCGTCCGCTGCTCGAAGCGCGGCTGCAGCGGGTGCAGGGTGCCGGGATCACGCAGCATCTGGCCCTCAATGATGTCGTGCTGCTGCGCCGCGAAGCCGGTCGCATGCTCGATTTCCAGACGCTGGTCGATGGGCGCTATCTGAACACGCACCGCGGCGATGGCATCGTGGTCGCCACCGCCACCGGCTCAACCGCGTATGCGTTGTCCTGCGGGGGGCCGATCGTGGATCCGCGCCTGGACCTGTTGGTGATGGCGCCCATATGCCCGCATACACTTTCGGATCGGCCGATCGTGGTGCCGGGCAATGCCCAGATTGAAATCCGTTCGATGGGCCGGGGCACCGGGCTGGCCGAAGTGACCTGCGATGGGGCGCGACTTGGGGACCTGCAGCCGGGCGATCGCCTGGAAATCGCGGCGGCCGGTCGTTCCATTACGTTGCTGCATCCGCCGGGTTACGATTTTTTCAGCTTGCTGCGCTCGAAGCTGCGCTGGGGCCGTGGCAGCGAGCCCCGGGAACGATAGGGACCAAAGCATGCTGCGCAATCTGCAGATCCGTGACCTTGCCATTATCGATGCAGTCGAGATCGACTTTGCCGCCGGCCTCACCGTGCTCACCGGCGAGACTGGCGCGGGCAAATCGATACTGGTCGATGCGTTGGAACTTCTGGGCGGCGGGCGCGCCGGCGCCGAAGCGGTGCGGGCCGGCGCGGAACGGGCCGACTTGAGTGCGACCGTGGACATTACGCGCGTCGGCGGCGAGTTACGGCACGTGCTCGAGGAACAGTCGATTCCGCACGAGGGCGAGTTGTTGTTGCGCCGGGTGATCGGCACGGACGGGCGCAGCCGCGCCTGGATCAACGGCCAGAGCGTGCCGGTGACGGTGCTGCGCCGGGTCGGCGAACTGCTGTTCGATATCCACGGTCAGCACGAATTTCAGTCGTTGATGCGCGCCAATGCACAGCGTGAATTGTTGGATGAATTCGGTCAGCTCGAAGCCCAGGTCGGTCAGGTGCGCGCTACGCACGCCTCCTGGCTGGCCCTCATGAACCGCAGCGTGACGGCCGAGGCGGCCGCCAGCGATCGGCACGCCAGGCTCGATCTGCTGCGCTACCAGGTGCAGGAGCTCGAGGCGTTGCGTCTGGGCGAAGGCGAGATTGCCGCGTTGCACGAGGAGCGCACGCGCATGGGGCATAGCGATAAGCTCGCGCAAACCGCCCGCGCGGCCCTTGATGGACTGTTCGAATCGGAGCACGGCAACGCCCATCAGCTGCTGGCCCGCGCGGGCACGGCGTTGCGCACCGCTGGGGCCATCGACGCGCGGCTTGCGGCCCTTGAGCCGGCCATCGGTGATGCGGCGACCCAGGTGCAGGAGGTGGCGCATGAACTTTCGCGCTATCTTGAGTCATTAGAATTTGATCCGGCGCGCCAGGAGACCGTGGAGCGACGGCTTGCGACCGTGGAGGAGCTGGCCCGCAAGCATCGGGTCGAGCCTGCCGATTTGCTCCCCTGGCATGGGGCTCTGCAGCGAGAACTCACCAGCATGGAAAGCGCTGCCGCGGACTTAGGGTCGCTGCGCACTCAGGCGGCAAGCGCCATGGCCGCCTACCAGCAGCAGGCCCGAAAGCTGACAGTTGCGCGCGTCGGCGCCGCACGCACGCTCGCCACGGCCATCGCTCGGCGCATGCAGGAACTGGGCATGGCGGGGGGCAGCTTCGTCGTTGACGTCACACCCCTGGAGAGCGCAGAGCCGGCGACGCACGGCGCCGACCGCGTGGAATTTAGGGTCAGCACCAACCCTGGCCAACCGCCGCGAGCTGTCGCCAAGATCGCATCGGGCGGCGAACTCGCGCGCCTCTCACTCGCGGTGCAGGTTTGCTGCGCGCGCACGGCTGCCCCGTGCATGGTCTTCGATGAAGTGGACGCCGGTATCGGCGGTGCCGTGGCCGAGATCGTCGGTCGCGAGTTGCGAGGCCTGGGGACCGGGGCTCAGGCCTTATGCGTGACGCACCTTGCGCAGGTGGCTTGCCAGGGACATCAGCATCTGCGCGTAGCCAAGCTCACCGATGGGCGCAGCACTCGCATTGCAGTCACCGCATTAACGGCCGATGCACGCATCGAGGAGATTGCGCGCATGCTCGGGGGGCTGGAGATCACGGCGCGCGCGCGCTCGCACGCCGTGGAGATGCTGGAGCGGGCCACGAGCGCTGCACCACGTCCCGCACCGGTGGCCGCTACTCGCCGGCGCCGCGGCACGCAAACCTAGTAACGACTCGCCACGGACGCGTTACGCCGCGGGCAATCGGTGCGCTCGCATCGTCCGTAGAGAATCAGCGAGTGTGCGCTGATCGTAAAGCCGTGCGTCTTGGCGATCTCGTCCTGGCGAGATTCGATGTCAGTGTCGACGAACTCTTCCACGTGGCCACAGTCCATACACACGATATGGTCATGATGCGCGCCCTGATTGAGTTCGAAGACCGCCATGCCATCCTCGAAATGATGGCGCGTGACGAGCCCGGCGGCTTCGAACTGCGTCAACACCCGATAGACCGTGGCCAGCCCGATGTCCTCGGCCGAGACAATCAGGCTTTTGTAGATCTCTTCGGCGGACAGATGACGTGTGGCGCTGCGCTCGAGAATTTCCAATATCTTCAGGCGCGGTAGCGTGACTTTGAGTCCGACCTTGCGGAGATCTTTCCCTTCCATACAGGTGCCTGAACGGTATGATTGGATCCATGCAAATTACCACACTGGGTATCCGTTCCACGCTTTCGCTTGCAATCTGCCTTCTGGCCGTTTCCGGCTGCGTGTACGAGATTCCCATCCAGCAGGGCAACTATCTGGACGCGACCGCTCTGGTGCAGGTCAAGAAGGGCATGACCCGAGCTCAGGTCCGCTACCTGCTCGGGACGCCGATCGTACCCGGTGGCTTTGATAACGACCGTTGGGACTACGACTACTACTTGAAGTTGAGGCAATTTAAGCACCCGCGCCGAGCGCGGGCCGCCGTGTATTTCAAGAACGACCAAGTTGATCACGTCGACAGCGACGTGATGCCGGTGGCCAGTGATTTTGCCAATGGCGCACCCGGAGACACTTCGGTGAGTCCGCCGACCATCGCACCGTCGAGCCCATCGGCCACAGCGCCGATCACTGCCCCACCAAGCGATCAGCCGGCCAGCCCCGCCAATAACCCGATTGTCGTACCGGCCAGTCCAGCACCGCCCGCTCCACCGAGCTCTGCCCCCACTCCGCCTTCTTCTTAGGTACGGCGGGCAACGCGCACCCGCTGACGACGCCGTTGGCGCGGATCAGCGGTCAAGGAGCGGTACAGTTCGATTCGATCACCCTCGCGGGGCACGATGCTGCGCTCGCATCGAACGCCCCACACACCCGTCGCGGCGGCCTCCCAATCGATCCCGGCATCCATCCCCATCTCTAACAATTGACATTGCGCCTGCGCCAGCGCTACGGCAATTGTAGCTTCGGCGGCCAAGGTGAGTGGCAGAAGGATCGGGCCTTGCGCAGCATCAAGGGCCAGCAAACAATGCTTGTGCGCGACTTCAGGCAAGGTTCTGCTGCGCCCGGCCCACGAAGGCCTGCACCATGGAGGTCGCCACGCCTTCAATGAGCGGCTCGAGCAACGCGGCCTTGAATGGATTTGAAAATTCGAACTGTAACTGCAGTTCGATTCGACAGCCGTTGCTTCCGGCCGGAGTAAAGGTCCAGACCCCATCCAGCGCGCGCAGCGGCCCGGCCACCAGTTCCAAGCGGATTTCGGTGGGTGGTCGGGGTCGGTTGCGCGTGGTCAGTTGGGTGCTCAGTGGCCCGCGATGCACCCTGAGCCGCGCGACAATCTCGGTCTCTGATCGCAACAATATCTCCGCACTTGAACAGCCGGGCACGAACTGCGGGTAGCTGCCGATGTCGTTGACCAGCGCAAACACCTGGGCGGGGGGGCGGGCAATCAGCGCCGAGCGAGTCAGGTGTTTCATGGACGAGAGTCTGGAGTATCGCGCGGGCCGACTCAATATCACCGGTACAATGTCCCCATGGCGAAACCCGAAACCCCGCAAAGGCTGATCGCGGAAAACCGACGCGCGCGCTTCGACTATTTCATTGAGGAACGGCTGGAGGCCGGATTGGCCCTGGAAGGCTGGGAGGTCAAGGCGATGCGCGCCGGGCGCGCCCAATTGGCCGAGGCCTACGTCTATATACGCAATGCAGAGGCCTTTTTGATCGGCGCCCATATCGCGCCGCTCAACACCGCCTCGACTCATAAGATCGCCGATCCCGTGCGCACCCGAAAACTCCTGCTCAATCGCAGCGAACTTGACCATCTGGTCGGTGCGGTCGAGCGGCGCGGCTTTACTCTGGTGCCGTTGGAGCTGTACTGGAAGCATGGCCGCGCCAAACTGCAGCTCGGGCTCGCCAAGGGCAAAAAACAGCACGACAAGCGGGCGACAGAAAAGGACCGCGACTGGGTGCGTGACAAGGCGCGCCTGCTGAGACGCGGTTAGCGCTCTGCGGCCCCCGTCGCGAAAGGGCCGCCAGAGTGCTATAGTTGGCTTGTTTCCTGAAGGGGGCGACCGGTTTCGACGTGGGTTACGAACCTTCAGGGGCGTGCCGAGGCGCAGTGGCCCTCGTTAATAACTGCTGCAAAACTTAGTTGCCAACGACGACAACTACGCTCTAGCCGCCTAAACACGGCTGACCTCAGGCTAGTTCGTGCCTATGCGGCTACACCTGGGGACGCGCTCATAGGATCGCGGTTCACCGTGCTACGGGGTGACACCGTTAAGAGACACCGTCGCTGGTCTGGCGTCTTCCCTGCTGCTCGGGTAGCGCTGGATGAGAAAAAAAGAGCCAGCTACGCGCGTAGATCCTGAAGTCTAGGGCTTGCGGACGGGGGTTCAATTCCCCCCGCCTCCACCACTTGATGCTCCTGCGCCGTCCAGGGCGCTACAAAGAACCCGCAGAAATGAGGGTTTTTTGCTAATTTGCCGTCCAAGCGGGGGCAACAGGCGGATGACCGAAATTATTAAGTGACGCCTGATGGC
This sequence comes from Steroidobacterales bacterium, assembly GCA_038234675.1. GTDB lineage: Bacteria > Pseudomonadota > Gammaproteobacteria > Steroidobacterales > Steroidobacteraceae > FEN-1191. The sequence goes on along the minus strand of JBBQTF010000030.1, from coordinate 3,069 downwards.
TTGGCCGCCATTGCGAATTAGCAACGACGGTTCCCGTAAGCGGCAATAACTCGACCATGATCAGAGAGCGTCAGATTGGAGCAAATTGTTTGCCCCGCTGAATCGCTCCGAATTGTGTCCCGCCGGCATACGACCGCTAACGAGCCATTTTGAGACGGTGGCATCCTCGAATGGGATTCTCCTAAGCGGACATCCGGGTCCTCCGGTAGTCTCGTCGGGCGGTTCGCGATGCTCGTAACAGACGCGGCTTTGTTGTTTTTTCTGATCGTTAATTCCGGGAGGCACAGTGACTGGCAATGGTTCGCTTTTTGACCTGAGTGGCCGTGTTGCCGTGGTGACCGGTGGTAATCGAGGAATAGGCCGCGCAATGGCACTGGGCTTGGCTCGCGCTGGTGCATCCGTGGCTGTATTAGCGCGTAATGTGGCACAGAATGAATTGGTACTGGCGGAGTTGAAGACCATCGGCAAGCCCGCACTGGTGGTACCTCTCGATGTGACGGATCGGGCTGCATTACCCACTGCGCTGGCTGAAGTAGAGCGTACGCTTGGTGGCATCGACATATTGGTCAACAATGCTGGGATCGTTGCGCTAACGGGTGGGGTGCTGAACGAAACCGCCGATGTCTGGGATAAGACTATAGAAACCCATTTGAACGCTTCCTTTCTTCTGTCGCAGTTGGTTGCAAAATCAATGGTCAAGCGCAAGAGCGGCGGCAAGATCATCAATCTCGCGAGCATGTACTCGATCTTTGGATCGGGGCTTGTGCCTTCCTATAGCGCGGCGAAGGGAGCTATCGTTCAGCTCACCAAATCACTTGCGATTGAACTAGCGCCACACAACATCCAGGTTAATGCCATCGCGCCCGGCTGGATCGAAACGGACATGACGGCGGCGGTGCGTAGCTCGCCGATGAATGACGAAATCATCGCGCGCACGCCCGCCAAGCGCTGGGGAAAAGCCGACGAAATCATCGGAGCGACCGTTTTCCTCGCCTCTCGCGGAGCTGACTTCATCACGGGCACCACGCTGCCGGTCGACGGTGGTTATTCGGTTTACTGAAGGGGCGCAAGGCTCACAAAGCTCACGCTCACGTCCGGCCGCCGGGTCAACAGTACCGGGTGGGTCGACGGCTCCGATATCATCCCGAACGGTGGTCTACAGCAGGGCCTTGGGGAAACTCGTTTCGCACGCACGAAAGTGGGGTGTTTTATGCTTAGGTCGTTGTTCGTTACGACATTGCTGACAGGTTTTGTGTTGGCCTCCGGCAGCGCGTCAGTTGCTACGGCTTCAGAGGCCCGGCAGGCATTGAATATCGGCTTCGTTATGTATACCAAGGGCGATGTGCCAGGAACGCTAAACGCGAGGTGGACATACCAGAACGTCTACAGCGGAAAAGGCTTGGCGACGGGAGGACCCAAGGAAGGCTTTGCCGGGCACTATCACGTTCGCTACTACGACGAGCAGGGTAAGTTTTCGGATGAATATGATCTGGTCATCGAAAAGGACGGGGCCTTCTATAACGCGTCGTGGATCACCGATGGCAAAGTCAGCGCTAGCGGAGTCGGCATGGAGGTGGAAAAGGGCCTAGCCTTCGGCTGGCGCAGAGTTGCTGACTAGTCCAAACGCGAGAGTTGCCACTCTTGCGATTGTCCATGAAGCGGTCATTGGTCAAGGGCCGCGCAGGGCACGAAGCGGGCATAGCGCAGGGCATCGCGTTTTCTTGGATGTTGGGGATTTGGGTCGATCATGAACTGCCGCTCCGCTTCGCTGGCGGCACCAGGAACCAGGTCAGCGCGACGAGCGCTGCAAACACCGCATAAGCGAGTGTAAACATCCAAGTGGGAAAATCGTAAAACAAGATCCAGTCGACCCACCGCTCGATGAATCCCTGGCTCGATTGTCGGCCTCGCAATACATCCTCCCAGAGGGTGAGCGGACACACGACACCGGCCAGGGATTCAGCCGCGACGAAAGTAATCGCACCCAGATGCACAAGGCGCCACCACCTATTTCTCACCCAGGCCCAGTGAAGTGCGCGGCCTACGTAAATCAGCGGCAGGCCCGCAGTGATGAAAAACATCACGGCTAAGTGAACGAGGACAACGATGTCGGCGATCATGCGTCTGCGCCTTGAGGTAACCCCGCGCTTGCCTCCGGCGCTATTTCCTTTGTTATGGCGCACCCCCAGTTGCGTTGCTCGGTGTGGCCGAGATGAGCGAGGCAGTCAGCCCACGGTCCTTTGTCAGCTCTTGTCTACCGCGCTCCAAGACTGCGGGAGTAGTGCATCGCAGCGCCAGGGAGATGTTGCGGCAACCCTTCACCCGATACTTGATCAGGCCGGCAAGTGGCTACGGGCTGTCCCGTATCTCATGGGTACGGGAAGCTCCGATCCATGGCGTGGGAACGTCATTGCGGTAAAGCCGCGTTGCCCGTCCCTTCGCTGTCGGGCAAATCCGTGATATGCCCGTCGCCGTACGACCCTATGATGTGCGTCATTCAGTCACTTGAGGCATCGTCGAATGTTTAATTTTCGTGGCAATCGGCCTACACTACTCAGACGTTTCGTTTTCCAAGCGGCAACGGTTGCTCTTTGCAGCGTTGGACTCGTTGCATCGGCGTCTGCCGTGGAGCGCGCCGGTAATTCGCTCGTTGGAACTTGGCGCCTTGTCAGTTATGTGGACACGCCTGATGGAGCTGAACCAATTTTGGCGTTCGGAACAGAGCCGCAGGGCCTGATGATTTTCACGGCGGACGGGCACGTTTCGATCAGTATTATGCGCAATCCACCAAACATTGCGGCGGCTACCACGGACCCTGATCCGGAAGCATGCATCCCCGGGTGGTACTGCTCATATTTCGGAACATATAGCGTCGATGAAAAGAAGGGCATTTGGATTACGCACGTTCCGGGCGGCAACATCCCCGCGTACCTCGGTACGGATCAACCGCGGCCTTTCAAGATCCACGGCGCTAAGCTGGTGATTTCAGAAACATACCAGCAGGGCGACAAAAGGGTACGCGCAGAGCGCGTGCTCATCCGCGACCAAATAAGTCGGTAGTCTTGGTCG
>JBBQTF010000029.1:0-42178 GCA_038234675.1 Steroidobacterales bacterium | reverse complement strand
GCCCGAGGAACTGACGCAAGTCCGCATGGGCAAAATCATCAAGGACAGATACCCAGACCTTGACGAGGAAGACCAGGAAGCGGTTCGCCAGCACGCCATCGCGGCCCTCAATCTGACGCAACAGGCCAAGCAGTTCTCATCGGGCGGAAATGACGGCGACGCCGAGCCAACTGCGAACACCGCCCTTGTCGACGGCGTGCGTCGGTTCGCCATAAACGTGCGCGAACTCGATATCGACCTTATCGACCGCATTAACCCGTTCGGCAAGGCTTACGCCATCCTTGCGAAGACCATGAGCGAGGAGAGCCTGAAGCAGGTTGCGGCCGCCATCTCCGCCAAGCGGACGAGCCTGACGCCGGAGGACGCGAAGGAGCTTGCCGTGCGCGCCGTCCGGTTCAAGAGGGAACGGGAACGCACGCCCTCTCTTGACTCGCAGGACGCATGGGAGCGGCGCATGGCTGAGGGAGCCGCCGCCTTCATGCGCTTCAAGAAAGAAGGGCGCTATGACTGATCTCACCCTCGACGAACTGGCCGAGGAGCTTGCCGAGTTCGCGGAGCCGGAGAAGAAGGGCGGTCGCTCGCCGCGCGAGGAGCGAGTCGTCGCGGGCTTCGAGGAGATTCAGCGCTTCGTCGATACGCACGTCCGCGCTCCGCTCCACGGGGAAGACCGCGACATCTTCGAGCGCCTCTATGCCGTGCGCCTCGACCGCCTACGCGCACTTGAGGACTGCCGTGCCTTGCTTGCGCCGCTCGATCGCCAGGGGCTCCTCGCGGCGGCACCTGGCACGCCACTGGCGGAGGAGAGCATCGACGAGGACGAACTCATGGCCGAACTTGCGGGTGCCGATGTCACTGAGGACATCACCTCCCTTCGCCATGTTCGCACGAGCGCCGACAAGCGCGCCGCCGAGGAAATCGCGAAGCGCACGACCTGCGAGGACTTCGAGAAGTTCAGGCCGCTGTTTGAAAGCGTCAAGCGTGAGCTGAAATCTGGCGTGCGTCAGACTCTCCCCGTCCATACCCTCGACGAAATCAGGCTGTCCGAGATTCAGAGCGGCGAGTTCTTCATCGTCGGCGGGCAAGTGGCCTATGTCGCCGAGGTCGGCGACGAAATCAGGACTCAGTACGAACGCAAGGACAGTCGCCTACGCGTCATCTACGACAACGGCACCGAAAGCGACGTTTTGCAACGCTCCTTTCAGCGGGCGCTCCACCGCGACGCCGCCGCGCGCCTCATCACCAATCCTTCTGCGGGGCCACTGTTCAGTGATGAACCCGAGGAAGCCGACCTCGCGAGTGGAACCATCTACGTTCTGCGCAGTAAGTCCGACAATCCGGTGGTTGCCGCCCACCGAGACGTTTTGCACAAGATAGGCGTTACGGGCGCGAAGATCGAAACTCGCCTTACGAACGCGAACGTTGATCCGACGTTCCTTATGGCCGACGTGGAGATCGTCGCCACTTACGTCCTCTATAACGTCAACCGCGTGAAGCTAGAGAACCTGATTCACCGCGTCTTTGACCCCGCGCAACTGGAAGTCGAAATCAGGGACCGCTTCGGCAACCCCGTCAAGCCGCGCGAATGGTTCCTCGTTCCGCTCTTTGTAGTGAACGAAGCCGTTGAGCGCATCAAGGACGGTTCCATTACGAACTACGTCTATGACCCGAAGGCAGCCCGACTGGTCAGGGTGGAAAAACCTGCGTCTACTGGACGCATGGATTCATAGGTCGCTACAGTGGAAGACGGGGGAGAAGATGAAGCTTGCCAGATTGCGAATACAGAAGTTTCGAGGCGTAAAGGACGCAACTCTCTTCCTCCACGATCAGGTTGTTCTCGTCGGCGATAACAATGTCGGCAAGTCCACTGTCTTTGAGGCTATTGACTTGGCTCTCGGCCCAGACCGGCTCAACCGACATCCAAGAATTGATGAGCATGACTTCCACGTCGGCGACTACGTTTCACCTCCAGAGCAACCTCGGAAGGAAATCCGCATCGAGGCCGTCGTCACAGACCTCAACGAAGAACAGCAGAATATGTTCGGCGATGAAATCGAGTGGTGGAATACAGCCGCAAAGGCATTTCAGGATGCTCCCGTTGAAGGCATAGACGGCCCCGACGTACTCGCATCCATACGCGTCACATTCGTCGGATACTACGACCCGGAAGACGACGATTTCGTCGGAGACACCTATTTCGCCAGAAGTCTCGAAGAAGGCGAGACACCAATGTTATTTACGAAGAAGAACAAGCAGTTCTGCGGCTTCCTCTATCTTCGGTCACTGCGCACCGCCTCCCGAGCACTCAGCCTGGAGCACGGAAGCCTTCTCGATATCATCTTGCGCATCAAGGAAATCCGGCCGCAGATGTGGGAGAAGACCATCGGGGAACTGAACAAGTTTGCGGTTGCGGCAGACCCTGACATCGGCATTTCCGGCGTCCTCAAGAGCATCGACGCGGCGCTGAAGAAGTATGTGCCGCGCGAATGGGGAGTCTCCCCACACCTAAAGGTTTCGACCCTCACCCGCGAGAACCTGCGGAAAGTAATAACTGCATTCATAGCTACAGGAGAGGGAGCACACGCGGCCCCATTCTACCGGCAGGGAACGGGAACCTTGAATATGCTCGTTCTCGCCATGCTTTCGCAGATTGCGGAGGACAAGCAGAACGTCATTTTCGCAATGGAGGAACCTGAAACAGCGATTCCCCCGTATGCGCAGAAGCGCATTGTTCATGAGGTTCAGAAGCTCTCGTCGCAGTCTATCTTCAGTTCGCACTCTCCCTACATCCTGGAGGAATTCCGCATCGAGGATATCTGCGTCCTAACGCGGGGCGCAGACGGAATACTGAAGCAGGCTGGCATCGAACTTCCAGCGAGCGTCAAGCCAAAGCGCTATCGTCAGGAATTCCGCACGCGTTTTTGCGAGGCGTTGCTGTCTCGGCGGGTCATGGTCGCGGAAGGAGCAACCGAGGCATCGACGATTCCGGCGGCGGCGCGCCGCCTTGCTGAGCTCGACCCCGCTACGTACTCCTCCTTCGAGGCCCTCGGCATCACCACATTAGATGCCGGCGGCGATGGTCAGATCGCCGACCTTGGCAAGCTCTACTCCAGCTTGGGGAAGGCCGTGTACGCCGTATGCGATAAGCAGGAACCAGCGAGTGAGGCCGCCATCAAGGCCGCCGTCACGAAACTGTTTATGCATGGGGAGTCCGACGTAGAAAAGCTCGTTCTGAACAACACGACACAGGCGGCAATGGAGCGGTTCATTGACTGCATCCAGTGGCCACAGCATTTAACCGCCTCCTTTCCTACTCCTAAGGACAACGCACCGGAGGCGTTGAGCAAGTATTTTGCATGGTCGAAGGGAAACTTGGGTCTGGCCGAGTTTGTCGCGCAATGTACAGAGCCGGAGATCCCCGAATGGATTCGGCAGATGTGCAGCGATCTGCGCTCACTGTGTCAGCCCGCGAATCCACCTGAAGAACCAGCGGCCAATCCGCCGCAACAGGGCACAGCTGTTCCGGGGGCCGACGGTGCTGGACCTGTCTGACGAGCGAAAAGCCATCGTCGCTCACGCCGGACACCTGCTTATCAGAGGCGGCCCTGGTTCCGGGAAAACCACGATTTCCATTGTGAAGGCGGCGAATCTTGTCGCCTCGGCATTGTCACCTGGCCAGCAGGTCCTGTTTCTTAGTTTTGCGCGGGCGACGGCCTCTCGTGTTCTGGAAGCTCTCGCCGAACAAACCAAAGGGAGCGCCGACATCCGGCGTCAGATAGACATCGACACCTATCACGCCTTCTTTTGGAGATTGCTCAAAACACACGGCTACCTCCTCGGATTGCCTCGTCGCCTGAACATCTTGACGCCGCCGGAGCGCGCTATTGCGTTGACGCCAATTCGCCACACTTTCGGCAGTGCACGGAAGCTAACCGACGCGCAGAAGACGGAAAAGCGCGAGAAGGAAGAAGCCGAACTGCGGCGACTGTCCTTTGGGGAAGGCAAGGTGTGCTTCGACCTATTTGCAGAGTTTGTTGTTTCTCTTGTCAGCAAGAGCGACAAGCTGCGAAAGCTGGTCTCAAACCGATACCCGAGCATCATCCTCGATGAGTTTCAGGACACGAGCGCCGGACAATGGGCAGTCCTGCAGAACCTCGGCGTCGGCAGTACGTTGATAGCACTAGCGGATGAAGAACAGCGTATCTACGATTTTGCGGGCGCGGACCCGGAACGACTGAATCACTTTCGGCGTAGGTTCGCGCCGAAGGAGTACGACTTCGGTTCGACAAACTACCGGAGCATTGGCACGGACATTGCCCGCTTCGGAAACGATGTCATGGCTGGTAAGTTTGACGGCAAGTATCAGGGCATAAAGGTCTTGAAGTTTGCCGGGAACCCCAATCAAGCCATGGCGGCGCTCAAGGGCCAAACTCTTCAGTCAATAGAGCGCCTCAAGAAATCCAAGGGTGAAGATTGGTCGCTGGCCATTCTCGTACCCACCAAGCAGTTCATGCGAGAAGTCTCCGATGCGCTTCGGGAGACCCAGGGAACCATGCCTCCGGTAGGGCACCGCGCGGCCATAGATATGGAAGGGGCCATTCTGGCGGCAGAGATAATTGCATTCGCGCTTCAACCGCACCGGGAGGCGGAGGGCTTTGAGGAGTTCGCCCGTCTGCTGGGAAATTTCTACCGAGGCAGGGGCGGAGATAATCCATCAGCTACCAACATTAAGGAGGCCATGGCAATCGAGAAGGCTTTCCTGAAAGCAATGGAGTGCTTGCGGAATGACAAGGACTTGCCGACAAATAGCATCATTAGAGCTATGAGGGACGGACACACCCAGTGTGTCGCTCTCGCACGGACCGGACATCCGGAGGGGGATTGGGTGGCAGTCCGGAGGCTGCTCGCTGAATGCGGGTGCAGTAGATTGGCGGAGGTGGCAGAGGAAGCACGGAACGTTCGTTTACTGGACAGGGGAACACACCTGCGAGACCAGTTGTCTCTGGACTGGCGCACGAATGGCGCTTACCGCAATGCTCTGAGTATCGTGCGGCAGGCCTTTGTTCAGGAGCATTTCTCAACATCGGTGAAAAAGGAATCTGGCGTCATCGTGATGAATATGCACAAGGCGAAAGGCAAGCAGTTTGACGAGGTCATTATTCTCGAGGGGTGGCCTAGGTACGCTAAGAAGCAAGTCGTCGGCAATCCTCATCGCATCGTGCGCGGAAATATAGATGGCGAGCATATGACGCAAGCCCAGTACAATTTCAGGGTCAGCGTAACTCGCGCTCGGTCTAGGACGACCATACTCACGCCTCAGGGGGATCCATGCATTCTCCTCGTGCGCGCTCTAGCAGCGGCACGGTGTGAAGACTCAGGCGGCGAAGCCCCCTCGCCAGATCAAGGGTGAGATTGTTCCAGTTGCGCGGACATGGAACGGTCATTCCCGCTTTATCGCCGCCCAGGACTTGAACCTGCGACCTGTACGTCCCGAGAGTTCAATCTGGCGTGGCAACAAGCGCAATAATTGGTAAAATAAGTTTACGGAATATGGATCTGTGGCGGACAACGACTGGTTCGCAGCCCTTAGTTTTGATGGTATATTTGATGGTACTGAAATTCAGGAAGTGTAGAAGACTCCTTTGAAAACAGCGCTATTGGGAGACGATGTGAATCCCTCTCTCCCGCCATCATTTCCCAAAAGTTATCAGGCACTTGAGTTTTTTCATTCTCTTTCAGTGCCAGCCTAGTGCCGCTCTTGGGGATGCAAGGGGACGTAACGGCGCAGAACGGACCCGGATAGTTGACCCCGCTGGAGTATCTTTGGTTCGCATTGCGGCCGTCTGTGTAGCGTTTAACGACTGCTCAATTGCCAGCAAATCTGATTTGGTGGTTCCTTCTAACCACGCCGCATAAGTGTCAGCATCGTCTGAACGCTGTGTCCGTGCTGCTTGGCGACCCATAGTGGGTTTTACCCAATCAGCAGGTTCCAACTCACGCTGGAATGCCGAGCGTCATATGGTGCGCGATAGCGGCCTTTGAGAGTGGTCGTTAACGTGTGCAGAAGGACGCAGGCCGGTGAAGAATCGAAACTCATCTTAATTTGCCTGGGCATCTCTCCAGTCACGGCGAATTGCCGCTAATAGAGCTTCCGCATCTTGAATGGTAAATGGATCGATGGTGGGCCAGTCCTTCTTTGCGATTCGGAATCCTTTTAAAGCAGATGCCGGGTTGTGCTTCTCCGGGAAATCACGATAGCCATATTCAAATGCGCAGCGTAGCCCACTGATGACGTTGTTGTACGTCTTCTTACGTCGGCGCAATTATTCTGCTCATCGCCAGCCACGCCTACGCGGCACTGAAAGAGGTGCGGTATGCGGACATCCCGGGCTGGGTTATTTCCGTCCCCAAGCCCACTTCCACTCCTGCGCCAGCCGGGGCTCCACTCCGGGTAAGCTATTTGGCATCCGAGCGATCGAGGGCAGCATGCAGAACCCGACATCCATTGTCAGGCTGCGGCCGATGTTGATGCTATTTCCACAGGACGTTGACATTGTGTTGGTTGACTGCGCAACGACGCGGGCCAACGCGTTTCCAATACAAGGCTAGCAGGATCAGTGAATCGACTTGGAGGGTCGCGCTGCCGACGACGATCCCAGCGCAGCTCCTCAACCATGCAAGGTCTATACTCTACGACGCACCTTTGCGAACCTTAGCGTAGTAGAGGCTTCGGAGTGCTCCAATGCGTGAATTGATCTTGGTTGTCGCCTGCATCTTGTCGTTCGTGGCACCTCGAACCACTTGTACCGCAGGGCCGTCCCGACCCATTGCCGGCACATACGACATCTTGATTTGTAACGACTTCTGTTCTTTCGACAAACAAACGAACGCGATTACCAAAGGCCGAATCGTTCTGTTTGCGAGCAGGCTGAAACAGGTGGACCTGCAGCGCTTCGATGAGAACCGCTTTCGTAATCTTCACGGTGAAGCTATCAACGCGTGTTTTACGTTGGAATCGGCGGGCAAGCCATCAAGTGGCGCTGGCACCGAGAACATCGGTCTGACGTCGTGGTCAGGGCAAGGCAGCCAGTATCGCTTTTCGTTGTTTCATTCTCCAGACGCCGGTTACGCGGTCTCAGTCAAGCGAACCAAGACGGGACTGGCCGGTACCGGATCCTTTTGGGGAGTAGGGGTCGCGGCGCCAGGCGTTCCCAGCAAGCAGACGGTGATTGCGCGCCGCACAGGTAGCGCAGACTTCTCAAAGTGCACCTTCCAGACCGCCGAGGAGCACGAGTTTCGCCGGCTGCTTGCCGATCCTGCACGCGAGGACGTGTTTGCAATCGAAAGCCAGTACGAAAAGCAACTTCTCTCCGACCTTCAGAACAGCACGTTGCCCCGCGATTGGGCAATGGCCGGGTGGGTGCAGAACAACGAAGCCGGTGAGGCTCAAATACTGCGCGCCCGCGGGGCGGCGCCAAACGATCCACTGATTCGCTGGATGACCGTTGTTCGAACCCACGCCAATGCAGTCCCGGCAGTGGAAAATAACTCATCGCAGGAATTCACGTTCCAATATAGGGAACTTTACAGCTCCGCGCTCACGGAGCTGCAGCGAGCAGAGCCCGGAAACGCCATACTGTGGTTGATGTCGTTGCGTAACGCCGTGAACCAACACGATGTAGGTGCTACGGACGCTTCACTGGCAGGCCTAGCGGCGTCCGAGTATTACGACGACCACGCCGCTGAATTGCTTAAGGCACAGCTCGAGCTATTTCGGGGTCATCCACTCCCACCGCAGTACTTTGCCGCGATCGCACGACTTGATCCCGGCTGGAAGTTGAATGGCCAGTTCACCAAGGACGTGGCACCGTACTATGAGAACCACTACCCCTGGGCCGATATGGGCATTAGTAATCTGTTTCTCATGGATGTCGAATCCGGGATGAACGAATTGTTTGGTGTCTGCGTTCTGCAGCAGAATCGCAGCGCTGCGCGGAAGGGTGCCTGCGTGAAGACCGGGAGGCTGCTTGCGTCACGGGCGCGTCGGGTAAGCATACGCGAAGACGCTTCCATGCTACTGAGCGCGATCAACGATTTTGTGGGCGATGATGTCAGGCGTGCTCGTGTTCAGGTCTGGATCCACCTGCAATTCTATCTAATCCGCCCGCCCAATGCCGGCTCCCAGCGGCCATTCGTGGACAAGGAAATGGCATTCATCAACGACTGGATCGAGTCCTCCGATGAATTCGAGGCCATGCAGCGCGCAGTAGTTCGCGCTGGAAAACCACTTCGGCCGCCAGAAGATTTTCAGCTTAACGAGCCGTCGTATGCAAATTTCGAAAAGGCACGGGCAAACGGGCACGCTCAGATTGAGTGACGTCCGCGTCGAGCTGGGAATAGTCCGATTGGGTGCTCCAAACCGGCCGTTCGCCACCGGCAGGAAGGGGTGAAGAGGGGACAGTGAACTCTGTCTGCGGCGGCCCGTCCCCAACCCTATGCCTTTGTGAATATCTGACAGTGGAGTGCGGGTCAACTTGTCAATTCGGGTGAGAGTGACGGCGGCCCGGCAGTGCGGTTCGTTTTGAGAGAGAGGGACAGCTGGTGACAGCTTTGGTGCCAGCTATGGGGGCTTGCGGGGATTGGAGGGACAGAATTGTTCGGAATCAGTAACTTGCTGATTCTTAAAGGAGTCTGAACCGGGTTCGAATCCCTCTCTCTCCGCCAATTACTTTCTTAATGAGCTGAATTAGAAAGACAATCTTTGCATGCGGACGGATTACCCATCAGCGTACCCATCACATACAAAAGATTTTCGGCGTTGATTTAGGCCGACCCGACGCCCGTACTCTGCAATTGGACTTGCTGTTATCGCAGCTACTGCAGTGCCCGCACCGGGCATATCCGCCAGCTTGACCCACCCATCCGGTACCCCCCTTTTTTATTCTGGGTCCCATTTGCCGCCGTAGCGCTTGAATCCAGACGAACGAGGGCATCTTTTTTCGAGTTGGGGGTACGAGGTCCTATATAGGAACACCCCCCGGCAATGGGACCCATGGAGTCCCAGTGTTACGGATCCGACGTCGCCACAGAAACGCCACAGAAACAGCTCGCATGTCGTCTGGTTATTCGATCGCTGCAAGGCGCAACGTCACGGCAATAACGCTCTGTCAGAAGACCCGGCTCACAACCGGGTCGTAACCTTATTTGCGTGCCTTTAGCAACTCATCAATTTGTGCCTGCATATTGACGATCTGCGCATGCTCATGCTGTAGCTTAATTATCTGCGCATGCTCGCGCTGCAGCTCATTCAACAGCAACGGCGTGAGCGTCTGGTAGGCCACTGTCTCGGGTTGCCCCTTCTCGTTGTACACGACGAGTTCCGGCATCACCTTCGCCACTTCTTCGGCGATCAGTCCGTATTGTTCGGGCTTCGTGCCGTTGTCCTCCGCCTGCTTATATTGGAAGGTCACAGGACGCAGCTTCAGCAGGCGCTCACTCGCCGTGCCCATCGAATGGACATTTTCTTTGTAGCGGATCGAGGAGAGCACCACGCCTAACTGACCCTTGGTGTTGACGTAGACAGGGGCCCCGCCCGTCACATTGACGCCGCCTATTCCGGCAATAGCGGTAAATTTCTGTTTGCCCTGCGTGCCGATTCGGATCACGTTGTTGTCGGCGCCAAGTCCATTATTGCCAATCTCGATGTTGTTGCTCCCGGTAGCGAACATGCCGGACTGATAGCCGATGCCTATGTTGTTATTTCCAGTCGTGTTCCGTTCCAGCGCCCTGAAGCCGCTGGCGGTGTTGTCAGTGCCGGTCGTGTTGTAAAAAAGCACTTGCACGCCGCTGGCGGTGTTGTAACTGCCAGCGGTGTTCGAATAGAGCGCCTCGTCGCCGCTGGCGGTGTTTTCGGAGCCACTGGACAGCCGGAGCAACGCACCTGACCCCATCGCAGTATTTCCACTTCCATCGCTAGTCACGACATCGGGTGGCTGAGCCGCGACCGCCGTACCGATGCCGCCCACCGTAAGCAGCACCACCAGGGCTATGCGTGTGAGCGATTGAGCCTTGATTTTCATAATTTGCATAATTCCCTATCTTAGTTATTAGTTGTCAGGCCTATCGACGCTGAGGGGCGACCTGCCTTGACGTTTACGCCGACATTGGGTGGCTGTCAATCAATGACTACGGCCACATTGAAGCCCACAAACAAAACGCCCGCAGCTTCGCGGGCGCCCTCGTTACCACACTATTCCTGGTTACTGCTGACGTGCAACCAACTGCGTCGTGAGGCGGCGAAGCTCGGCCACTTCGGCTTGCAAGGTGTCCACACCTGCAACTCGGGCCCTTAGAGCATTGAGTTGCTGGTTCTGTGTGGCCAGCTGTCGCTGTAAGCCACTGACCTGTTGCTCGGCCCGCTTGTGTTCGCGCTGTAGCTCGTTCAACAGCAACGGCGTGAGACTCTGATAAGCCACGGTCTCAGGCTGTCCCTTCTCGTTGTAAACCACCAGTTCTGGCATGACCTGCGCGACCTCTTCGGCGATTAGTCCATATTGTTCTGGCTTCTGGCCGTTCTCGTCCGCCTTCTTGTAGCGGAATGTTACGGGACGCAGCGCCAACAACCGGTCACTCACAGTGCCCATCGAGCGAATGTCTTCCTTGTAACGGCGTGACGAGGACACAACACCGAGTTGACCCTTTGAATTGACGACCACCGGTGCGCCCCCTGTAACGTTTACTCCGCTTATTCCGACGATAGCGGTAAATGTCTGTTTGCCCTGCGTGCCAATTCGAATCACATTGTTGTCTGCAGCAAGTCCCGCATTACCGATCTCGATATTGTTGCTCCCTTTAGCGAAATAGCCGGACTGATAACCTATTCCTATGTTGTTGTTGCCGGTCTGGTTGTAGTTCAGGGCATAGCCGCCGACCGCAATATTTCTAATGCCAGTCTTGTTAAACTGTCGCGCCGAGAAGCCGTTGGCGGTGTTGCTACCCCCGGTCGTGTTCGAAGACAGCGCAAACGTGCCGCTGGCGGTGTTGGAGGAACCGATCGTGTTGTTTAGTAGCGCGTCGAAGCCGGTGGCGGTGTTGACACTCCCGATCGTGTTCGAAAAGAGCGCTTTGAAGCCGCTGGCGGTGTTTTGGGCACTACCGGATTGGTTGAGCAACGCACTTGTCCCCATCGCAGTATTGCCATTTGGGTCGCTATTCACGACATCGGGTGGCTGCTGCGCCACCGCCGTACCGATGCCGCCCAGCGTGAGCAGCAGCGGCAGTGCCAGACTTGTGTACAACTGAGTTCTGATTTTCATTGTAAAATAATTCCCTAACGTTGTTATTGCTTGTCAGGCTTATCGCCTCTGAGGCGCGGACTGCGCTAACGTTTACGCCGCCATTGGGCGGCTGTCAATCAATGACTACGGCCACATTGAAGCCCTCAAACAAAAGCCCGTAGCGTCGCGGGCGCCCTCGTTACCACACTATTGCTGGTTACTGCTGACTTGCAACCAACTGCGTAAGTGGTATCAACGCTAACCCAGATGAAACGTAGGCTAGCCGCAGGTCGGTCGCCTTGATATAGCTCCACGCAGCAAGCGCTTGCAGGGGTCCAGCAACATAGCCGATAAGGATTTCGGCACCAGGGGCGCGCCGCGGACCTGATGCGTTGACCAGCTCCAGCTTGACTCACCGCACCGGCATCGAGCTGTTGGGTATGAAGCGCTTCGGGAAATGCTTCCCCGTTAGGGAGCGCCCGTCCCGGCATTGTCCCACCTTCGCGATCCTCGTTGATAAGACCGGCCGTCAGAAACAACGAGTGCCCGCGCCATCGTCGCGCCATAGCCGCGGCCGCAGCGTGTAGCGCCGGTAGCCTGCCAGATCGGCCCACCCATCGCCGTTCACGTCTTCACGGGATTGATCATGGGCGCCGGCCGTGAGGGTGCCGCTCCAATGCGAGACGCCCTGCGCCGTGAAAAAGCCGAGCAGATCGCGACCGCCCCGTGAATTGACACTGGCGAGAATTCCGGGCTCGGCCTTGGGTGTACTCGAGATGAGGTTCACCACCCCTCCGAGCGCCGATCCCCCATAGAGCGCCGAGACCGCACCCTTGATCACTTCCGCGCGCGCTAGATCGAGCGGCGGTGTTTGCAGCAACCCAAACGCATCCGCTTCGGCCCCAAGCAGAGGTAGTCCATCCGTCAGCACAAGCGTGTGTCGCCCCGGCATCCCGCGCAGCTGCATCGCCGCGCCTCCCAGGCCGGGCGCGCTCGATTGCACGCGCACACTCGGCAGTTCCTTAAAAAGCGAGCTGACATTCCCGGGCTCAATCGTCAGGTTCTCTTCGATCTCCTCGGCGGGTACAGCTTCTACTCGCAGCGGCGCATCACGAATCAATGTCGGTGAGCGTGTCGAGGTGACAACAATCTCTTCGATCCCAACGTCTTTGTCCCGCGAGTCCTCGGCATCCGCGCTCTCGCCTATACGCGGCATGCTCAGGCCCCACGTCAATACAAACACCACCGCGACCCTGTAGACGCGGTTTGGCGCCCGCGAGTATTTACAGAGCAACCTTCCCGGGCAAGGCCGTGGGGGCACTCAATCGTGCACCGGGCCTTCGCGTTTATTCTCCAACACCTTCCCGGTGTGCGCATCCACGCCTACCTCGTGCGTGCCACGCGCGTCCTTGATATCGAATGAGTAGCGCAAGCCGCTGCCGCCTTTTTCGCGCTCGAGCTCCTCATCGGTGATTTTGCCGGGGTGGGCGGCTAGCGCGATCGCTCGCGCCTCGTCCATTGTTAGCTTGGCATCCTTGGCGAGCTCTTTTCCATGGAAATCACGGCCCGGAGCTTTCGGCGGGGCGGTGGTTGCCTGTGTCGGTGTCGTGGCAGGTGGCGCCGGCTCGGCAGCAAGAGTAATGGCAGACGCCGCGATGCCGAACGTGGGAAACGCGATGGTTAGAATTAAAGATCTGTTGAAACGCCACATAGCTAATCTCCAAGAAACCGCAACGATTTGCGTTATTCGGAGATTATAGGCTAGGAAGTAGCTGAGGCCGATATGGGTGCCCAACTGAGGGCTAGGGGACTCTTATATACATCAGAAGGCGCTGTGACGCGGTTCGCCTGCTCATTATGCGTCGCAACATTAAATTTGCCGTTAGCTGCATGTTTTGGATATCTTCGGCATTCATTTGGGAATAGTGTTTGGCTCAATAAACGATAAGAAGCCTTGCAATCAGAGGTCTACCTAGAGCACTCGCTCGCCCCATCCTATGAGGACCGCAACTATGCGCAGAGTGAATGCGCCGGCCGTGGCCGGCCTAGTGATGGCCTTTTCCATATTTCTTGGCGCCGTCAGTGCAGCTCCGGGTGATATTTCGCTGATCAGCGTCCGCTGGCCCGGCCAGGTGACCTCCATGTACGCGAGCTATGGGGCCCGCATCAGCGCCGACGGCCGGTTTCTCGCATTCTTCTCGACCTCACCCGACCTGGTGCCACGCACGCTCGACGCGACGGTGCAGCTGTACGTGCGAAATCTGCAGACCGGCACAATAGAGCGGGTGAGTGCCGACTCGGCCGCGCACGCCGCCAACGCGGATTGTGATGGCCTCGACATCAGTGCCGACGGACGCATCGTGGCTTTTACGACCAGCGCTACAAACGTGGTGCCCGGCGACACCAACGCAGTCGGCGATGTGTTCGTCCGCGACCGCCAGACTCATGTCACGGAGCGGGCCAGCGTGAATTCCAGCGGTGCGCAGGGAAACAGGGTGAGTTACAGCCCATCGATCAGTGCCGATGGGCGCTTTGTGGCGTTTGCGTCGAAGGCTGCGAACCTGGTGCCGCGAGACACGAACAATAGCGATGATGTGTTCGTGCGCGACCGCCAGAGCGGGCGCACAGAGCGCATTAGCGTGAAGTCCGGCGGAGCGCAGGCCAACAACGCAAGTTTTGGCCCTGCCATTAGCGCCGACGGCCGCTACGTAGCGTTCATCTCGAGGGCGACCAATCTGGTGGCGGGCGACACCAACGGCATGGATGACGTGTTCATCCACGACCGCGTGACGGGCAGCACCGAGCGCCTGACCCTGGGGGTGGGCGGAGCGCAAGCGGACGGGACAAGCGCCAGACCGGCCATCAGTGCGGACGGGCGTTACGTGGCATTCAAATCGGACGCGACCAATCTGGTGGCGGGTGATACCGATGGGGCGACCGACCTGTACGTGCGCGATCTCGCGACTGGCACTACCGAGCGCGATAGCGTTACGTCCAGCGGTGCGCAGACCAATGGTGTCCTCTGGATTCGTGATGCCACCGACCGGGCGGTTATCAGTGCCGACGGACGCTTCGTGTCGTTCGTGTCGGACTCGGCGAATTTGCCCAGCGGCGGTATTGCTCTTGAAGTCTATGTGCATGACCGTCTGACTGGCCAGACCATGCTTGGCAGTACCGGTGCAGCGGGTATGCCGATTCAGGCGTACAGCATCGGCGGATCGTTGAGCGCTGATGGGCGGTATTTGGGCTTCGACTCGTCTGCTTCCAACCTCGTCAAGGGCGACCGCAACGGCACGGGCGATGTTTTTGTGCGCGACCGCCAGGCTTCGTCCACCCTGGTGGCATCCACCAACGAGGTGCTCTCAAAGGCGGCGGGTAGTGTTAACAGCGACTGCGACGGCAATGCTGCGATCGGCGGCCCGTCGATCAGCAGCGATGGACGATATGTTGTATTCCCGTCTACGGCACCAGACCTGGTGCCCGGTCTGAGCTCCAGTCAGTTGCATGGGTACCTTCGCGACCGGCAAACAGGCAAGACCAAGTTGCTGGCGCCGGACCAGAGCGGCCCCGAAAACGTAGTCATTAGCGCCGACGGGAGCACGGTGGCAGGGTTCGGTTGGTGTTCGGGCGGTGCATTTATCGCGGACCTGCAAACGGGGAAGAGTCAACCGCTTCCCCTCGACCTCCTTTTGGTCGGGTTGAGCCAGGATGGACGGTACGCGGCGTTCGCGTCGAGTGCGACCGACCTTGTATCAGGGGACAACAACGCGAGCGATGACATCTTCGTGTTCGACCGAAACACGGGAACGTACAAGCTCGCCAGCACGAGCTCTAGCGGTCAGCAAGCCAATTCATACAGCTGGGGCGCGTCGATCAGCGGTACCAGTCGATTCGTGGCGTTCAGCTCTGACGCATCCAATCTCGTGGCCGGTGATTCCAATGGTCAGTGGGACACCTTCGTGCACGATCGCCAAACGGGGAAGACCGAGCGGGTAAGCGTGAATTCTGCCGGCCAGCAGGCGCTGGGGGGTTACTCCGCTGGACAGTTCTTCGGAACCGCAATTAGTGCCGACGGCCGGTACGTCGCATTTAGTTCCACCGCCGCCAATCTGGTTCCGGGCGACATGAATAACGCCCTCGATGTATTCGTGAGGGATCGCCAGACCGGCAAAACCGAGCGCGCTAGCGTGAATTCCAGTGGCACCGGCGGCGACGCGGATAGCGGCTTGGTGTCAATAAGTCCCGACGGACGGTTCGTGCTGTTGTGGTCGGCCGCCAGCAACCTAGTATCGAGCAGCGTGTCCGGCAGCTTCTTCCTGCATGATCGACGGACGGGTGCGACCACCGCGCTGTTCGGTCAAAATGGCAACTACTCGAGTAATTTTTGGGCCCCCCCAGTGCTGAGCTCGGACCTGCGCTTTGTGGCCTTCAGCTCTTACGAGGCGCTGGTCAAAACGGACTTGAATACCGCGCTATATAACGACGGCGCGGTCGACATTTACCTGCTGGAGCGTGCCCCACTCCCTTAGTAATCCCGCGATAGCCGATAAGCCACCGCGATCTTCCGCGGATGAGTTTTTCCGGGGCGCGGCGGATCGCCTGCTTCTGTAGAGATCGGCGGAACGCCGCGCGCGCCAGGCAAAGGGCGATCACGGCATTTCAGCGGATCAAAAGTGGATAAGGATCGACGTCGGCATACGTAGCATTTTCCCAATACCTACTCGCCCGTCACCAGAAGCCGCTGCCCGGTGTTCCCTTGAAGGGGCCGGCGACGTCGGAGGTGATCCACCCACCATAGAAGTGTCCAGGTTGTGGAGTCGCGCGCTCGTCATCGACAAAGCAGCCGTCAAAGGGGCCTGCGTAGAAAGCGACGTGATCGCGCAAGGATCTGAACGCCGGGTTCGGGTGAGGATAGCTCCAGGCCGCCTCGCGCAGCACCTCGCTGTGCACGAGGACATCGAAGTAGATTGCTTCGCCCTTCCACTCGCAGAAAGAGCGACGGTGCGACGGCTGCAGGACGAACGGTGCGATAGAATCCGGTGGAAAGTAATAGCCGGGCGGATGACTTGTTTCCAACGTGCGTATGCCTTTCTGCGTGTCGGCGATGATGATCCCGCGATGCACGATCTTGAGCCGCCGTTGGCTGGGTTCAGCCACCGCTGGCCGCGGGTAGGACCAAACGCTTTCCTGACCCGGACCGGTCGGATCGGGGATTACCTTCATAAACACGGCTCCTTTGCCAACCGCGGCAAGGTTATAAACCGCAACCCACCGAGAGCGAGATCGGGCGAGAAAGCGCGGCCGATGGCAACCACACCGATGCGCCGCAAGCGATGAGGGTCGAGCGGAATATCAGTACGATTGGGAACAAAGCCATCGAACGGCAGCTGAACCGTCCGCCACTCCGAATGGGCCTTGAAAATTTGGCGATAAGATTGCCACGGCCTCATCAGGGCGTCCGTCCGCAGATGAACGCCATAATCCTCACCATTGCCGAAGACGTCGAGTTCGACGGCGCTCCAAGCGCTGGCATCGACAATTCCACCATCGGGCGAGAGATTGAGTGCGATCTGAACAAAGCCGCCATTGTTCTTGAGGCTGACGTCACCATGCATCCGGATAGCGGGCCGGCCGGAGATTGCGTCGCGGGACATGGTCCCTTTCGAGACGCCACCCATGACCTGATCGGTGAAGAGCTGCCAGTTGGTGCCGATCGCAGCCATGGGCGGCTCGCGGCTCAGGTCGTCTATGATGCCAGGCGCAACCAACATTCCCACGCCTCCCGTGTCATTCAGCGCGTCCCTAGGCTGGTCTGCATTATAGATTGGCCGAAGTCGGTGCGGGTTGGCAGCTGGTGCAATCGAACAGCTGACCGGTTTTGCGCGAGATATCACCCCCTGGCAGAACCTTGCCGTCCTCTCCCCGGGCCAATGAACCCGCTCGCCTATCATTGGGTACTTACGGGTAGCACTGCGCCGCGCGAAGGACACCCGCCATGACCATAGTCAGATTTGCCATCGTGTCTGCTGGTTTGATTGTGACGATGCCGCTTCTCGCGGCCGCACAGAGTTATTCGATTGTCGATTTAGGCCCGACCAGCGCCGCAAGCGCCATCAACGGCAATGGGATCATAACCGGCGTGTCCGGCGCGCACGCGTTTAGGTACAGCGCAGGAGCGATGAGTGATCTTGGAACATTGGGTGGCAAAACCAGCCAGGGCCAGAGCATTAATTCGACGGGCGTCATCGCCGGGTACTCGACGATAGCGGATGGCTCCTACCGGGCGATGATCTACAAAAATGCTCATATGGTGAGCTTGGGCACTCTTGGCGCGAACTACAGCGCCGCCTACGCCATAAACGATGCGGGACAAGTCGTCGGGTCCTCGAGCACGGCCGGGAACTTGTCCCATGCCTTTCTTTTTAGCGGCGGGACGATGAGAGATCTCGGTACCTTGGGTGGCAATCAGCCGGGCTGGTCAACCACCGCAGCAAGCATCAATTCAACCGGTCGAATTGCAGGCTATTCGTATCTGCCCAGCGGCGACTTTCATGCTTTCTTGTACGCAAACGGCTCGATGCAGGACTTAGGTACCCTGGGCGGTGCGTGGAGCCAGGCGTACGCGATCAATTCAGCAGAGCAGATTACGGGCCAAGCGTACCTGGCCGGTAACGGGAAGGCGCATGCGTTCTTGTACAGCGGCGGGGGAATGAGGGATTTGGGTGCGCTGCACGTATACAGCTCGGGACTTGCCATCAACAATTCCGGCTTGGTCGTTGGCAGCGCGGATGTGGCCAACAGCACCGGCTTTTTGGTCTATCACGCAGTCATCTATCACAAGGGAGCTCCGGTAGATCTGAATCGCTTGATCGCACCCCGCAGCGGGTGGGTGTTGACACAGGCCAATTCGGTAAGCGATTCCGGCGAAATTGTCGGCTCCGGTACGTTCCACGGCGGCCAGCACGGTTTCCTGCTGACGCCGCGCTAAGCTCGCCAAAAAACGGTAAATTTGTTTACAAGCCTATCCGGGCACTCATGTACACGCTCGTCATGAAAGTGTCGCAGCAATGACGTATACGGACTTCGGACGCGAGCACCCACGATTTGCTAATTGCTCTTTAGCGATGCGGTGGGGTTTGCCGAGCTTCAGATGCGATGCCTGGTAGTGAGTTACGTCAACTGCGCAAGGAACGTAGTTTTCCAAGCCATCGAGAAACCACAAGGGTCTCCGGCTGTGGTGGCACTACAAGCGATGATTCGTCACGTCGCCTGCTTGTGCGTTGATTGAAGTGCGATTTATAGTTAGAGACTATGGTTGAGGAATTTGAAATACACGGTCAACACGAACATGCCTTAGAGCACGCGGCCCGTGTCGACTCGCTAGGGCGCTGGGTGGCTATATTCACGGCGATGCTGGCCGCGATGGGCGCAGTTATCAGCTACCAGAATGGCAGCAGTGAGTCACTGGCACTGGAGTTTAAGAATGAGGCTATCCTAAAAAAGTCTGAGGCTTCAGATCAATGGGGTTACTACCAGGCTAAGGGCATTAAGGAAGTCATCCTTATGCATTCCCCGGCGAACAGCGAGACCGAGCGTCAGGGCAATGCTTCGCAAGCGAAGCGCTATGCCCAAGAGAAAGCTGCAATTGAGCAACAGGCGCGCAAACTGGACGCAGAGTCCATCCGCAGCGACAAGGCCAGTGCAATTGCCATGTCGCCGCATCATCATTTGTCACAGGCGTTGGCGTTGGTGCAGGCAGCGATCGCGCTGGCTGCGCTCACCGTGCTGACCCGGCAGCGCTGGATGTTGGTAGTCTCCGGCGCCAGTGCGCTGCTGGCGATCGGATTTTGGGTTGTCGCCTGGCTGTAGGCACGGTTAACCTCCGAAAGGCTCAGCGGTTACGAACGGCAACCCGCAGGCCAGCACGGGTAGCAAGACCTCGAGCTGGCTATCGCCTCGCTGTCTCGGCGAATCCACAAAGCCACTCTGGCCACGCAACCTCGCCCGATCCACGAGTCACACATCGGTGTTGTCCGTTTGCTTCGCGGTAGGCCGATTAAGAGCCTAACCAATGAGTCAACCATGGAGCCATAACGTACGTATCGAGGCCTTACCCACGCGCACGGTGGACAGGCGTGTACACAGGTCCGTTCTCCAATTAGATGAACCTGCCGGAATGAGTGATGGTAGGTACCGTGACGAGATGGATCAACAACGGCCGCGTTGGAGAACATCTAAAGTCGAGCCCAAGTGATCGGGTGAATCCGCTGCCTGGAGGCGGTCATCGGGTGCACAAGGCCAATCTCCGATCACCTTACGTGGCTCCCACCGATAGGCGGAGGGGTGCTTGACGGCTCCGGCCCGCTTCGGCCAACCTTCGCGCATCGTCATCTATCACCTGTGGAGAGATCGTGAATGAAAGCAATTCGCTGCCGCTTTGTGCTCGCCCCAGTCGCAGCACTAGCAATGGGCCACACGGCCGCCGCCGAGATGAACATTCGGGTCTTCCAGATCAACGATCATCTCACGAGCTTCTACGTCGGCCGACCCGCGCAGGCACAGACCCCGTCGGATGCGTCAGACTGGGCGGACTACGGCGCAATAAACGTCGGCGTCGCAACCTACGTGATCCACCAAGGCGATAGCGCCCTTATCTACGACACTTTCCCTTCAACAGAACCTGCGAGGTGGGTCAGAAGCTATTTGACGAAGATAGGCATCAAGCACTTCACGCTCGTTAACAGCCACTGGCATCTCGATCATGTGGGGGGAAACGCTGTGTACGCGGATTCCGATCGGATAGCGACCGACGGGGCGATCCAACTGCTGACGGCGAAGCGGGCGGCTATCGAGGCTGGGACTGAGTGGGGGCCGCCGGCGATCAAGCCACTCGTCATCCCGAACATTGGAATCACCTCCACTGCTGTGTGCTACGTCGGAGCTATCAGGGTCGAGCTGCGACCGGTAAGGATCCACTCCGATGACGGATTGGTGATCTATCTCCCGGACGAACGCCTCCTTCTGGCAGGCGATACGCTTGAGGATACCGTGACCTTCATCTCCGAGCCCGAACATGTCCTCGAGCACTACCAGAACATGCGGACGCTGAAGGACTGGAAGATCGACCGAATTCTGCCGAACCATGGCAACCCAGAGGTCATCGCCCATGGGGGGTATCAGGCAACGTTGATCGATGCCACGCTCGACTACCTGCGCAAGGTCATCCTCCGCTCTCACGACCCCGACTATACGAGCAGTTCGCTGGAGGACTATGTGGGTGATTCAGTGAAGAAGGGCTGGGTGTCAATCTGGTGGGCTTACCAGCAAGCACACAAGGATAATCTCCGCAAAGTTTCGGAGGCGCTGAAGAATGCGACCCTGCCTGAGCTCGGGAAATAGTCGCGCACCTTCCAGGAACACTTCGCATATGCGATCGCGAGGCGCGCGGACTCGAATGCCGTGGTTTCGCTCGGTCGAATGGTACGAGCGATTGAAGCAGCCGAACCTAGGCTCAGGGCTTCGACGCCACAACATGACATCGATACTCTGGTTCGGCCGTGACTTGAGGCTTGCCGACAATCCCGCCTTGGCGGCGCCAGTGCGCAGCGGCCAGGGGATCGTGCCCCTGTTCGTTCTCGATGACGAGGACGCGGGCGCCTGGTCTGCCGGCGGCGCTTCGCGTTGGTGGCTTAACGGCTCCCTGGAGGCGCTCAGTGACGCACTCAGGGTTCTGGGCACACAATTGGTCTTGCGCCACGGCAAAGCCGAAGCCGTTATTGATCAAATCCTTTAGCAGACTAGTGAGCCATGGGTGGCTCGGCCTGTCGAGCTCGCCGAGGCCGGTCGCTGTTGGGTTCACTATCCTTTTATCGATGATCGTGCTTTTTTGGCTATACTCGTGTGCTGCGGAGAAGTCCTGCGAATCTCGCAGATATAGCCGACGCCGTGTTGCATTAACCGAGTAAAGACCGATCACCCTTGAGCATCCGAAAAGTATTGTTGGTTTTCGGCATATCGCTGCTTGGTCTGGCCTCTATTTTGTTGCTCGGTGTATTATTTAAGTTGGTACCCACGGATTTCGTAAATGTCGCTGGGCACTCCGGCCTGCGGGCTATCGGAGCCATCGCGGTTGCAGGTTGTCTGCTTTCCGCCCTCGGTTCCGATGATGGCTAGAGAAAAGGAAAAACCAATGATCAAGCAGTCTGACGTCTTCATTCTACTGGCAGTGGCCATTTCGTTCGTGCTGTCAGGTTATCTGTGGTTTTCGGGGCAACATGAAGAGGGGCTGTTCACGGCTGTGTGGGTGCCCTCGATCCTCTGTTTTGGAATCTATTTTAAGCTGATGGCCCAAAGGGGGCCAAGATAATGAGCACGCAGTACATTTTTTACTCGGCGATCGTGGTTTTCTTGCTAATGATAATTGGACTCTTTCTGACTGCACGTGAATTTAAGAAGATGGTGAAAGACACCTCCTCCGCCGACAGCTACAAGGACGCTCACAAGTAGCCACCCGCGGCGGTGAGGGTGCGGTCCAGCCAGGAAGCGATCCTCGTGGTGCAGCGTGCGGTTTACCTACTTCGGCGCCATACCTTCGGTAATCGTATACAACTTGTTGGCCGCGACGCTCGGGAAAGTCTGTACCAGACCGCTAGGCCATTTGACCGTAAGGGACACGGAAGTGGCACTGGCCAGGCCGAAGTGAATGCGTTTTGAGTCTTGAGACCAGCGGTGATAGCGCCCGTCCTGGACGCGGAATTGCGTCACGCCCAGCGCCGTGGCATAGACGCGCGTCCCGGTCGCATCGCGGTCAGAGTTGACCCCCACCAGGTCCAGTTCTATCCAGTGGTTGGAATTGCCGTTGTTGTGGAACAGCGTATTGGGCCCGCCGACGTACCTGGGCTGCAAATTGAAGCCGTTGGTAACAAACAGGTCCAGGAATCCGTCTTCATCGTAGTCCGCCGTCACCACCGAGTCCGCCGTTCCTACGCCATCTGAAATCGCCAAGCCGATGGGGCCGGCCGCTCCGCCTGCATTCGGCACAGGGGTGAACGTGCCGTCGCCGTTGTTGTGGTAGAGGATATTGGCAGTATTGCTCGCGCCCGTGCGGCAGGCCAGATACAGATCGACAAACATGTCATTGTCAAAGTCGCCCGTCGTCACGCTGCCGCACTGCACGGGGGTATGGAGGTGCGCAGCGGCGGTTACGTCCACGAATGTACCGTTGCGATTCACCAGTAACGTCGGTGGGCTCGGCAAATCGGTTGGCCAAAGTCCGGTTGCCTGCAGCCCGGAGATCGGGGCGCTGGTGACGAGCTGAATATAGCCCTCGCTGAATATACCGCCGGTGCTGTTCGAACCCAGCTTGGTCACAATCGCCAGCGTCCAGCGGTGGGCGGTCTTGTCATAGCCGATCTGCATGAGCGGCAATTCCGACACCGAGGTGGGAGCCGGGGGCGTGCCCCACACAGTAGATTGAGACGGGTCGAGAGTGAATGTGGACGAGTTAGGATGAGCGCCTTTCGCGCCAATCTGGATCTTGGCAATATCGGTCGTGCCGCCTTCAGGCGCCTTGTTCCAGTTAATCGTGAAGGTCACGGTGCCTGTGGAGACGAATTTGAAACCCTTGCTCCCGCCGGACAGCAGCGCTTCGACCTTATTGGCTCCGCCCTGGACCACCGATGAAGGGCGGTTCTGCACCCCCCCCAAAACGAACATGTCCATTTGTCCGTCATTGTTAAAGTCGGCTACGGCGGAGTCCGCCACATTGTGGATGAGGGGCAAAAACGACGCCGGACGCGCGCTGTCATATATCTTCTTCCACGGAAAAGTCTTCGTTTCATAGATTTTCTGTGGGAAGGTCGCTTCGTCCGGACACAGGACGTCAAGGCGCCCATCGCCAGTCACGTCCACCAGTTGCGCGTAATGAAAGCGCTTGCAATGTAAATTGGCAGCGCTGCTCAGTTCGGTGAATGTATGGTCGCTGTTCTGGTGAAACAGCTTGGCCGCACCGGCGTACTGCGCCACAATCACGTCCAACCGGTGGTCATCGTCATAGTCAAGCCAAATGGGCGTGCGACCGCCGATGCTCGGAACATCCAGGCCGGATCCGAGCGTCGCAAAGGTCAGCTTGCCCTGTGAGTTCACAAACCACTCGCTCGGATTGCCGGTACCTATGCTCACGAGCAGGTCCTGGTCGCCGTCATTATCGAAATCCGCCCACGATGCGCCGTGCGTGTCCGCTTGGGGGCGATTTGCAAAGTTATTGATCGTCGGGGCGATATCGACAAAGGTCCCGTTGCGCCGGTTAACGAACAGGCTCTTCATCGTGCGGTGGTTGCTCACGAACAGGTCAGGGAACCCGTCGCCATTGACATCGCCCCAGGAGGCGCCGTAGGTCTCGCTGACATGCGCTACGCGGGAGATATCGGTTACGTCGGTAAACCCTGTGGGCGGGGCGACAATCGCACCGGTCCCGGACAGAGCCACCTCCGGGCTGGTTGCAGCATTGCTGGACAGACTCAGAGTTGCTGCCTTTACCCCGACACTGGTCGGCGTAAATGTGACGCTGACTGTGCATGATTGCCCGACGTTCAGCACCGAAGCGCAGTTGCTGGTCTGAGCGAACATTGCAGCGTCAGGCCCTGTCGCGGCTATCCCCTTAAAGTTCACGGGCACCTTGCCACTATTGGACACCGTCACGATCTGCTCGGCGGAGGTAGTAGTGACGGGCTGTGAGCCAAACGTAAGGCTGGTGTGATCCACGCTCGCCGTCGGCGACGGAGGAGGCGGCGGAGGCGGCGGAGGCGGCGGAGGCGGCGGAGGCGGCGGAGGCGGGGGAAGCGATGGGGGAGGGGGATTTGCCGTCGGTACTGGTGTCGCCTCCACCTTCACGTCACGACACGACGACAGCAGCCCGCCAAGGACAATGACCGCCGCGGCCGCAGTAACGAACCTGTATTTAAGCCTCGAGAATGCCACTTGCGCGTCCCTCCTTAAGATGTGTGTCAGCTGGAAAGTTGTCTGACACCCAATGCCCTTACTGCAAAGCCTGGCCAGTGGTCATGCTCGGATCCAAAATCCAGATGCTCAGCCTGCTAATGATATCTAATTGCAACAGGCTCAAGGCTGAACGAACGGATTCTGCCACTTGATCCCGGCGGAGGCCTCTACAACGCAACATAAGCGATGGAAGCTGATTCCCGACTAACCCAGCTCGCACTGCACCATCACAGTGTGCAGGACGTTGGACCGCCGCCACGGAATTTTGATCATCCAACAGAATAATTTTGCTTAATGCCCCGGGGCAGGCGAGACGGAGAGCTGGTCATGGGGGCGTCGGCGAAGAACCTGGAGCGTAATTCGGTCGACCATCCAGATTCCATGCCCCGATCCGTGGCAACCAATTCGGCTTGTGCTATGCCCAGGCCGGATCCTTACCGCCGGGACCCCCTTGCGGCTGCCTATCACCCATGTTAAATACTGAACTACATGGTTCAGTATACCAATACAGCCTTCGATGCCTCCTTCTCGGCGCTCTCGGACGTTACCCGACGTGGCGTATTGGAACAGCTCGGGCGTGGAGACGCGTCAATCACGGACCTTGCCGAGAAGTTCCACATGACACTTACGGGCATGAAAAAGCATGTCGGCATCTTGGAGCAGGTGGGACTGGTCACCACGCAGAAGGTCGGGCGCGTGCGGACGTGCAAGCTCGGCCTGCGCCGACTGGAGGAAGAGTCGGCATGGATCCAGAGATACCGCCAGCTCTGGGATGCACGTTTCGACGAACTGGACAAGATCGTCGAGGAATTGACACGGAAGGAGAAAGTTGATGGACTTAAGAAGCGAGAGTGAGCCCACCCCCGTAGAGAGCGGCACGACGGTGGAACGACGGTCTGAGCGTGAGCTCGTCGTCACGCGAATCTTCAACAGCCCGGCGCGCATCGTTTTCGAGGCGTGGACCAAGCCGGAGCTGTTCAGGCTGTGGTGGTCACCGAAGTCGAGTGACGTGTCCCTGCTGTCCTGCGAAATGGATGTTCGTGTCGGGGGCAGATACCGTCTCGAGTTCGGCCGCGAAGCCTCAAAGCCTATGGCGTTCTTCGGTAAGTACATCGAGGTGACACCACACTCGCGCCTCGCTTGGACTAACGACGAGAGTGCCGACGGTAGCGTCACTACGGTGACCTTCGAGGAGAAACGTGGCAAGACGCTACTGGTTCTGCACGAACTCTATTCCTCCAAGGAAGCTCTCGAAGCTGCCATCGCCGGGATGGAGGGCGGAATGGCTGAGCCGTTCGAGCAGTTGGACGAGCTGCTGGTCTCCCTGGGCGCGAGCGTGGCGCGGTCATGAGCTTGCCAGGCGGGTGGCAGCCGTGGGGGCTTTAGGGATTCGAGGGGACACTATGAGAGCGGGAAGCAGTAACTTGTTGACTGGATAGGGGGGACTGATTCGGGTTCGGATCCCCCTCTCCGCCGCCAAATATTTGCACTAAAAATTAGGGGGGACGCTGCAGCCTTTAGGGGGTTTCGAAACCAGTATAGCGACCCGTCTACGCCGCCAATCAGCACGCCGCTGCCAGCATCGACCGGTGCGGCAACGAAGCCGTGCAGAAATTCGCCGTCTCCGTCCGGCACTGGCCAGTGCCATAGGAGCTGACCGGTGGCGCGGTCGAGCGCCGCGAGTCCTGACGCCTGGGGTTGCCAAAACTTCGCGAACCGACGCGCACCCGAAACGCCTGCGTAGACGACGGTGTCCGTGACCAGCGGTTGTTGCAGTACCCAACCACCGACATCGCTTCGCCATCGGTTGTGGCCAGTGGCCGGGTCGATGCGCGACACGCGATCGAGATCGCCGGCGCCAATATAGGCGTCGGAACCGCCAGGGGCGGCGGCCGACTCGACCCATGAACCCCACCAGTACTGCGACCACAAGACTTTACCGGAATGCGGATCAATTCCGTAAAGTGTACTGTCTCGGGTCCCGACCATGACCGTGCCGCCGACAATGGCCGGCGCTGTGGCCGGCGACTTGGTGTCCAATTGCCACTGGGTTTTACCGTCGCTTCGATTTACCGAGCGGACGATGCCGGTGCGAGTGCTGACGAGGAGCTGCGCTCCGAGTAGGGCCACCGTCTCACGAACCGGACCGAGCCCGTCAATCCGCCACACACGCACTCCCGTGTCGGCACGGACGGCGTGCAGGCTGCCATCACCGCTGCCCACGTACAGGTCACGGTCGCCCATCACCGGGCGGGGCGACCGGTAGTCGTAGTCATAGATAAACGGGTTCGGCAGTACTCGGCGCGCCCGGGCGTCGCCAAGGTCGTAGCGCCAGAGTTCCTTTCCAGTGCCACGATCGAGGCGGAACAGGTACCCGTTGTCGCAGACAAAAAACACGGCGTCTGCCGTAACTAGGGCTTCGCCATAAATCGCCCGACCCGCCGCAAAGGTCCAGACACGCCGACCGTCCTCCACCGACACGGCATTCATGACCCCATCCGTGTTCCCGACGTACGCAACTGCGTCCCGCACTGCCGCAGCGGCGAAAATCGCACCGCCGAGGCGAATGCGCCATGCAGGGCCCGGCCCTTGGGGTGCGGCCACGCGAGTCGCGGGTGTGGGCAAATCGGTTACTCTTTTCAGGGTAACGATAGCGGCCGGATCGGCCAAAAAGCCCCCCACGGCGAGGCTATCCGGCCCTACGGCCAGGGTAAGCTGCGCCCCGGGAATGCTGTAGGTATGAGGACCTGTTTCTGTCACCGCGCCGAGTGGTTGTCCGTAGATGCCGATCAGATCGATGATTGCGCTCGCGGATAGTGAGCCGTTTGTATCCCGCGTCACTTCAAGTCCGACCGTGGCGCGATTGTCGTCGGGCCCGACCTTAGCCAGCCAACGCCCTTCGGGCCCCTCGGCGGCTAGCGAGGGAGGTGTCATGAAGAGCCACAGCGCAGAGGACAGCCACAGCCCGAGCAACAGTTGGGTAGATTTCATCGCGATATTCTGGCGCACTCGAACCCAAGAGCAAGGTCAAAATGAAGCAAAGCAATATCAAAAACGGTCACGGTGGTCTTGCACTCAAGGAAACCCTATTCGAGAACGACCGACTCTCCAAACTCGGAGTGGAAGTACTGAGTTTTTCCTATCTTTGCGGCCGCACGAGTGCCCGCGCATTGCGACGTCCGGAGCGTGTGCACTTTTACATGATCATGTTTGTCACGGCGGGTCGTGGCCTGCACACCGTTGATTCAGTCACTTCGCGGATCTCACGCGGGTGCTTTGTGGTAGTTCGCCCCGGACAGGTTCAGCAATGGCATCCGGAATACCGCTACCGCGCCGAGATTGTGCTGATAGATCCGATTGCCATGCGGGTCGGCGGGCCCTGGTGCGATCATGCTCCAGATCTCCAGCGTTGCCCCGCTTCAATTCGGGTGCCACACCGCGAACTGACCCGGACAGCTCATGAGCTCGATGCGCTTAAGAGCGAAATCAGGCGATTCGATCATACCGATGGCGGTGCAGCGCTCATCGGTCACCTGCTGCTTGCGCTGCTCCATCGGGTCGTCCGCTGGAGCCGCCCCAGGCCTGCGCGTTCGCCTGGCGGTGAACGCGCGGCGCGCCAATGTCGCGCGTTCCAGTACGCGGTAAATGCGGACTTTCGCCGCAAGCACCGCGTCGCGAATTACGCGCTGACGCTCGGCTACGCCGTCAGCACCTTGAATCGGGCCTGTGTCGCGATGGAGGGCCGCTCGGCAAAGTCGGTCCTCGATCGTCGCATCGCACTCGAGGCGCAACGCTTACTCGTGCACAGTCACGCGAGTCTGGTTGAAATCAGTCACTACCTGGGTTTCTCGGAGCCGGGAAATTTTCCCCGCTTCTTCGCTCGCGTGGCCGGCACCTCGCCGTTGGCGTTTCGATCGAATGGCACTGCCACCGCCACTCCAACCGTTGCATGACTCGGGCTGGGATCCGCATACCGTGCGCGGCGCGCGATGGGTGCGACTTGACCAGGGCACGTCACTACAGACCGGTGGGCGAGACGTTTTTTCGAGCAGAGGCAGAAGTTCCGTGCTGCGTCCGGCCGGCGATGACAGGTGGCTGATACCTACGGGGCAACTGGCACGCTCCGCCAGCCACGCTCGGCGTGGAGGGTAAGTCGATTCCTACTAATGAATCGGCGGCCGCTGCCAGCGATACACCTTTTCGCTAACAGTTTAACATCGTAGCAGCGCCCATGATTGTGGAGTCTAAGCGCATTCGGGGAAGCGCCGTAACCGATCGTAAAACTCCGGCGCATTGGCCTGCGTATCGAGACTATCGACTACCGCCGCATCGCGAATCCAAGGGGCGAATATGAGACCCTCGGGACTCACCTCATCGACCAAAAAGCAGGGATAAATGGCAGGGACAAAGAGCGGACTTTCCGAGAAAATTGAAGAAAACCTTCGGACGCTTGTCGCTCTACGGGACCGGGAATCTGAACAGCGTACGTCTTCGCAGCGACGCGTCGAGAGACTGTCCCGGGCCCTTGGCCGGCCGATGTTTCTTGGGACAATCTTCGTTTTTTTGATCGCATGGGTTTCATATAACGTTGTTGCCTCCGGGCTCGGTCTGCCCAGCGTGGATCGATACCCGTTCCCACTTTTGCAAGGCCTTGTTGCGGTGACAGCACTTATTGCTACTACGGTGGTTCTCATAGCTCAAAACGCTCAGAGCAAACTGGAGAGGCAGCATGCGCACCTAGCTCTGCAAATTACTTTGCTAACAGAGGAAAAGGTGACCCAACTCATTCGCCTTTTAGAGGAATTGCGGCGCGATCTTCCGATGGTCGTAGATAGGGACGACCCGCAAGTTGAAGAACTCAGAGAGAAGGCGGACACCAACAAAGTGCTGACAGCCATTCAGGAGGTCGGGCTGATGGACGTTGAGGCCGACGAGTCACCAAGGGACGCGGGGAAGGAACAACCCTCCCAGAAGTAGGGGGGTTCGCAAGAGAAAGTGCTTTAAGTGCAGTGGCAAATGCGGCGGCCCGGCTGTGCGCCCGACAAGCGGGAACTCCAACCGGGTCGGCGAGCGACCGAATCGCACCTTACCGGCTCAATAGTCGACGGCCACAGACCTCACTTAGGCGAGGGAAGCGATTGATTAATGGCCCCCACAATTCGGTCAGTAGCGGCGTAGTGAGCCATGTGGCCGACCCCAGGCAATACCGTCAATTCGCTGCCGCTAATCTCCCCGTGGAGCTTACGAGCTTGGGTGTCAACATCGACTACGCCGTCATCCTCGCCAGCGATTATCACAACAGAGGCCTTAATTTCCCGATAATGTTTCCGCAGTCGGGCCGCACCAGGGATCATAAATACCGCGTCTTGCGCATCCGCCTGGATCTGCTTTGGTCGCAACAGCATCTCTCGGTCCAGCACGGGTACAAAGTTCGTCGGGACAGGAACCGGGGTGAACATCGCCTTTATGGTCTTGTTCAATGTCATGCGCGCCGCAAGCGCTGATACCGTATAGCGGAGAATGTCGCCGAGCACCGGAATCGCCGGGGGTGCCGCAAGTACTACGTCCATGCGAGCCGTGGGGAAGTAGTAGCCAGATATCAGAACCAGCCTCTTCACTGCCACCTCTGGAAGGAGTGCGAGTTCCAGTGCAACTAGGGTACCCCACGAATGTCCCACCACCGTCGGCTTATTCACCCCGAGCTGCGCAAGCGTCCGCTTTATGAGGGCAGCCTGCGCCTCGGCGGTCCATAACCGGGCCAATGGACGGTCGCTGTAGCCGTAACCAGGACGGTCGAAAGCGATTACGCGATGATTCTTCGCCAGCTCCCCTAACAGCCCGCTGGCAATGAAATCTTCAGCGCGCAACATGTTGCCGTGCAGGAGCACTACCGGAGGTCCGGCGCCGAGCTCTAGATAATGCACGCGGATCCCATCGACAGTAAGGAACTTGCCACCCGGCGGGGAGTCGGCCTCAGCCACTCGGGTCCTGTGCACCACCCAAGTTGCCAAACCGGCAAGTGCGGCACTTGCAGCGCTTGCCGCGAGGACCCACTTGCGAGCGGACTCGCCCCGCTGCGCGGATGGTAAGTACCTCATCATGTTCCTTCCTGCGATGGTTAGCTCCCAACGATACCCGCCGCTCCTTTATACTGTCAGATCCAGAAGTCCTAAAGGCACGTAGGCGGAGGGGTGTGGTTCGGTCAGGCAAGGCGCCGACTAGTTTGGCCGTCAGGAAAGCCTTAAACCCGGGGGGCGCCATTGCGAGAGATCCGACTTGCCCAGAGCTCTCATTCGCCGAGATACTGTATAGGGATAAGCGCTACCGCCGATCCGGGGCGAGCCATCACCGCTTATCCAGAAACGATTCCTGTGCACAATGACCCGGAAAGGGTGCGGCAGAAGGCACCCCGCCGCAGAGGGCATCGGGCAAAGGACCGCCTAAACCCGCTGCCAACTTGTTTATGGCCTCCGCTACGCGGTGGGCTTATCTCGCCGGGAGCGCAGCAATTTGGAAATACGAGAAATCAGGACTTCCCCCGCGATGGGTTTCGTCAGGTAGTCTTGAAAGCCCGCGGCCAAGGCGCGATCGCGATCTCCAACTTGCGCAAAGCCGGTTAACGCGATGGCGGGCAACTTGCCTCCATCAAAGCCGCCAGCGCGTAAGCCGCGTAACAGCTCGCAGCCGTCGCGGTCCGGCATTCCGATATCGCTGACAAGTAAATTGAACCCCCCCTGAGAAATGTAGGCTTCCGCACTGCTAGCGTCCGGCGCCTCTCTAACTTCGGCGCCAGCATCTGCGAGAATCCTGTGGATCATATTTCTCGTATCGGGATCATCTTCAACAAGCAGTATTCTCGCGCCGGATAATCCCAGTGTGCGCAAGAGCTGAGAATCGCTAGGAGTGCTAACCGGCGTCGCCTTAACTAGCGGAAGGCGCAGTACGAAGGTAGCGCCCATGCCCTCGCCTTGACTGAACGCCTCGATCGAACCGGCGTGAAGTTCTACTAATTGTTTGGCAATCGCAAGTCCGATGCCCAAACCTCCTTGACGGCGCGTTGTAGTTGCGTCCCACTGGCTAAAGCGATCGAAAACCTTAGGCAGAAACTCCGCAGCGATCCCAGCGCCAGCATCCTTCACAGTCAAATGGAAAAAGTCGTCCTGTTCGGAGGCGGCAATCCACACCGTTCCGCCCGGAGGGGAAAACTTGATTGCGTTGCTGAGCAGATTCCACACGACTTGCTGGAGGCGTTCAGCATCTCCCTCCACGAAAAGGCGCTCTGCCCCAATAGATGCCTGAAGTAACACGCCTTTCGCTGACGCTGATGGTTGCATGATCTCAATGGCGCCTCTAACGGCAACACAGGGATCGATCGTAGCAAGGTCAACCCGCAATTTCCCAAAGGTAATGCCTGCATAATCGAGCAGATCGCTGATCATGCTAGCCTGAAGCTTCCCATTACGCCGGATCGACTCAACGGCAGTTAGCATTGTCGGGGTCAGATCCTTCATCTGCGCAAGAACATGAGCCCATCCAAGAATGGAATTTAATGGATTGCGCAGTTCGTGCGATAACGTCGCAAGGAATTCTTCCTTCAATCGATTCGCACGCTCGGCTTCCGCCCTTGCCGACCGCTCGCTTGTCAACAGTTGTTCACGCTCGACTTCGTGCTGCACGCGCCCGGTTACGTCAGTCGCGGTGATAATGAAAGACGAGCCCATCGGTTCGAGCGCTGCGCGCCACTCCAGATGGCGTACGCTCCCGTCGCGCCGTTGAATTGTTAGTTCACCCTGCCACGGATCCTTCTGGCGCAACGTTTTGGCGACTGAATCCCAACCGCCGCCCGGAGTTTCCTGGATGGACTTTCCCACCAGTTCCGCAGCAGCCGATCCCACGATCTCGCAAAATGCACTGTTTACCGTCTCATATAACAAGTCGCCATCGAGAATCGCCATACCAGAGGGAGTTAGATCAAACATTGTCCGCAAACGGGCATCGAGGCCGAGGCGTTGGTTGTCGGCGCGTCGTGCGAACAATAGTGTACGCACCGACGCAATTAATACGGCTGGCTCGACCGGGCGGGTTAGAAAGCCATCGGCGCCGACGGCTAGTCCAATCTCAAAATCGGACGCGTTTACGAATGTCGCGGAAAGATGGAGAACCGGTATGCGCGAAGTCTCCAACGTTGCCCGCAATCGGCGACAGACTTCAAATCCGTCGATATCCGGGAGATTGATATCCAGCACGACGAGGTCCGTGGATGACGCAGCGGCCAACGCGGCATTACCCGTTGTTGCGGTAGTAACTTCAAAACCTGCCGATCGGAGAATGCGGGTGGTCGCGTACAACGCCGCGGGATTGTCGTCGACCGCCAATATCTTGATGGGCTGTTTGGGATCCGCGGGCGCCTTCATGTGGCTCAGTCCTCTTCTACGTATACCGAATCGGGATAACTACGAAGAATCGCGAACCGATACCTTCCTGGCTCTGTACGCCGACTTCGCCACCTAAAAGTGAAGCGAACTTTCGAGCGAGGGATAGGCCCAGCCCCGTTCCGCGGAGCCGCTTTTGAATTCGGGTGTCGATTTGCACGAAATCGGAAAATAGGACAGGTAAGTGCTCTGGCGCAATTCCAATCCCGGTGTCCGAAACGGCGAATTCAACCCTTTCATTTTCCAGCGCGCGAGCAGTAACTCGCACTTCTCCCTGTGGAGTGAATTTGAGCGCATTAGATATGAAGTTTCGCAGGATCTGGGAAAGTTTCTTGTCGTCGGTATAGATACGTGGCAACGAGTCTGTTTCTTCGAACACCAACGAGACTGCACCCGCTTCGACAATGGGTTTAAACATTCCACGGAGTGCAGAAAATAAATCCACCATCTCGAACCATTCCGGGGAAATCGAAACGCGACCCGCTTCGACTTTTGCAAGATCGAGTAGGTCGTCAACCATTTCAGTCAACTCGCGTACGCTTCCTTGGACAAAGTGAATCTGTGTTCGCTGTTCATTAGTGAGAGGACCATCCATGCCGGCCATCAAAATCCCGGCAATGCTGGCAATCGAAG
Source organism: Steroidobacterales bacterium (assembly GCA_038234675.1). Taxonomy (GTDB): domain Bacteria; phylum Pseudomonadota; class Gammaproteobacteria; order Steroidobacterales; family Steroidobacteraceae; genus FEN-1191. Next base: position 8,841 of record JBBQTF010000029.1, on the reverse strand, counting down.
CTAATGGGGTTCTAAATTCGTGGCTCATATACGAAAGAAATCGGCTTTTGAGGTCGGCTGCCTCTTTCAATAGGACCGCATTGTCTTCCAGTTCCGCGTAGAGCGCGACAACTCCTCGATTGGTTTCATCCAGTTCAGTACGAAGCAATTCCAGGTGTTTTGCCTGTTCGGATAGCTGACTCTTGAGAGTGGCTACGTCAGGGTTCATTGTGGCGGCGCCGTACAACGACCACAGTAGAATCGTCGCTCCCGCGAGAAAAATCCCTGAGCAACGCTGCAGCGATTACCGCAGGGTGGCATTGCGTCAAGCCTGAATAGTCCGCAAGTGACCAGCGGGCCGATAACCCATCAGAATGCATTATCAGGAGCGAACCAGGAGGCCAGTCGTAGTCGACGCCTTGAGATCGAGGCAATATCATCCCGAGTGTGCCGTTGTGCGATAGCAGCCCCTTCTGCAACTGGGCCGATACGATACGTCCGGAAATGTTGCCAATGCCCGCATAATGAACCGCTGACGATGACTCGTCGACAACTGCGCATGCGGCCGCCGCGCCGCGTGTGCCCGCCAATCGGCGATGCAGAGTCCGCATTATTTCTTGCGGAGGGTGGAATGGGGATTCGGCATGCGCATTGGCAGCTTCTGCCGCGGCAATGGCCGCCAAAGGGCCATGGCCCAGACCATCGACAACCAGCAGAGAAATAACGGAGTTATCGTGGGCGACGCTCCACGTGTCTCCGCATTCGACCTCACCCCGTATAGGCAGACAGATCATCCCGAGCTCCAGGGATCGCGTGGGCGAGAGCCTCGCCAATGCATCCCCCTCTCCCACGCGAGCAAACACGACGGTTCCCTTGCCGGGCATGGAATAAATGTCGAATATGGCAGCCATCCTACGCACCGCCCCCAGACCAGTTCCGAGTGTACCCCCGGTTGAGTAACCGTCGCGCATGCACTCGTCAACTCGATCCATGCCGGGACCTTGATCGATCGCCAACATTTCAATTTGAGCCGATCCATTGCAACTGGTTGGCTGAATTAACAGCTTCCCGCCTCTGCCATACTTTACGAGGTTGGTGGCTAACTCCGAGGCCACGACAGCCACTTTAGCGACGCACGATGCGCCAAGCTTCCACGCCTCGGCTAGCTTTTGCGCGGCCCGGCGGCAGGCCCCTACGTGCCCCATTTCAGTGGCCTCGAAGGACAATTGAGCTCCGCCGCGGAAAACCTGCATTGCTATTTCCAGCGCGTCACCGTGACACGGGTGCCCACGCCCACCGTTGAGCTGATCTCAAACTCGTTTACCAAGCGACGTGCGCCCGTGAGTCCCATGCCGAGCCCATTGCCCGAAGTCCAACCGTCCGTCAAGGCAAGGTCCAGATTGGGGATCCCAGGGCCGCTGTCTTGGAAAATCAAGCGTAGACCCCGTCTCGGAGCGCTGTCCAGAATCTCCCAAGTGAGCGTTCCGCCTCGGCCGTAGATCAATGCATTGCGTGCTAGTTCGCTCGCCGCCGTCACCATCTTGGTCTGATCTACCAGCGAGAAGGCCAATTGCTGAGCCATGCTACGGACAGCCTGGCGTGCCATTACGATATCGTGATCACTCGTTAAGGGTAATTCACCGCTTGATAAAATTGTCATCACGCTCCGATCGTTTAATTCCTCGGCGCAACAACTGCATACCCAGATCGACGTTTAACGCGGTAGCCACGCCTGGAAGCGAAAGACCAAGTTCGACGAGCGTGATCGCCACCGCGGGTTGCATGCCCACTAACACGGTAGTCGCATCGAGAATTCGTGCCATCCCAGAAATGTCTGCAATCATTCGCCCTATGAATGAATCCACCATTTCGAGCGCAGAGATATCGATTAGAACGCCCCGCGAACCGTGGTTTTCGATCTGGCGAGTCAGGTCATCTTGCAGCTGCATGGCAAGTTGATCCTGCATGTCCACTTGAATTGTGACCAGTAAAAAATTCCCCATCCGCAAAATTGGAATTCGGTCCATATTAGGCGGGGGAAATGCCAATACGCTTGAAAGCGAGCGCTAGCGCGTCGGCCAGGTTGGCCTTGGTCGTGATATTTTGAAGGTCAACGCCAAGATGGACTATTGTTTGAGCGATCTGTGGCCTTACTCCACTGACAATGCATTCAGCTCCCATGAGACGTAATGCAGTCACGGTTTTAATTAGATGTTGTGCAACAAGGGTATCTACCGTTGGCACACCCGTGATGTCAATGATCGCTATCTGCGACTCTGTTTCAACGATTCGACGCAGCAGCGACTCCATCACAATTTGGGTACGTGCCGAATCGAGAGTGCCGATTAGAGGAATCGCAAGAATCCCGTCCCAAAGTTTGATGACAGGCGTCGACATCTCCATCATGTCTTCCTGTTGGCGATTGATTAATTCCTCACGACTGCGTTGATACGTCTTAACTGTATGCAGTCCCAGCTGGTCCAGCAGTTCCGTTATCGCCCACAGATCAGACACAGTTGACTGAGACGAGCGTCCGCTGTCGGACATCGCGGCGTCATACACAGGCCTTTTTAAAGAAAATATGAAAGTCGCCGTTTCTTCCGAAGTAAACCCCGCTTGCACGCGATCTCGCGACAGCTGTTCCAGAAATCCCCGAACGCCGCTCCATTCAGCCTTGCTGACATCGTTAGAGGTGGCCGACGTTGCAGCGGATGTTAATTCGTCGAGAAACTCGGTTGCCTGCCCATTGATGTCTTGACTGGCAAGCCGGCCCTTAGGAGAAGCGGTTTTTTGGGCGGTAAGTTCTCGGAGCCATTGCGCCTGAATGCGCTCCCTGTGGCGCGCAATAAGGGCCCCTATTGTTTCTTGCGCAGCCATTGCATCGCTCCCGTTCCTTGTGTGTAAGGGCGGTGCACAATGCTTGCGTACGCTAAAATATGCAACCAGCTTGGCAATGGGCGCCCCTTCGGCCGATATGGCCGCGAATCGGCGGGACGGGGGCCCGGTACAAGACCTGTGAAGACCGATCCGGATACAGTTTAAGTGCCATATCGGAGGGGCGGCGAGCACCGCCACACGTGGCGGCCGATTTGCCCTCACGCGCTAGGAGTCCGAAAATCATCAACCTGGGGGACGCAATCAGGGCGTCAACTGCTCTTGGGGGTGTTGGCCCTATCTGCTCGTACGGATAATTCTGACGCTAAGACTTACCGGTCGACTCACCGTATCGGCGTGGAAATATCATCCGAAACGTCGTCCCTTCTCCATCAGAGGATTCGAGCTCGAGACTCGCATCGAGCATTTCACAGAGCCTCTTCACGATGGAAAGACCGATGCCTTCGCCGGCGGGCACGTGCGCCGGAGACGTCGTTGTCTGTGAGGCGAGTGTTGGCGCCGAGTCAGCACTGGGCGAGGAGTGGGTTTGCGAAACATTGTGCTGTTCCACGTCGCGGGCTTCGTCTGTAGCGAGTTTCAAGACGCGTGCAAGCGGCGTGGCGGTTCCTTGCTTGAAACCCGGACCAGTGTCTTGCACGCACAGCGCCCATTTCGGCCGGCGCTCATCGTCGCTAGCCTGCCAGATAACCTGAACCCCACCCTGCTTGGTCGCCTTGATGGCGTTAAATACAAGGTTCTGCACGATGCGCTGGACCTTCGCCGAATCACCCTCGACCATGAGAGGTGTTGGTCCCTTGGCTACAAGAAACAGATTGTGCTCGGCGGCCAAAGGACGGGTGGTATCGCAAAACTCCTTAAGCAGCGAGGCAACATCGAAGTGGGTGATGTGGCGCCGCTCTTGACCGGCTTCTAGGCGCGCCTGGTCCATAAGGTCGCTGAGCAGCGTGTTGAGCGATTGCACGCCACGCCGAAGCATTTCCGAGAACCGCGTTCGATGCTGATCTGGAACGTCATCCCGAACCAGCACCGCAGTAGCATTGGCGATGACGTGCGCGCGGCCGCGCAAGTCGTGGGCTACCTCCCGCCAGGATTCCGCACGCGCTTGTTCGAGCGCTTGCAACTGGGCTAACGCCGATTCCAGTTCCCGCACGCGACTCGCGGCTTCGCTTTGCTGTAAGTCGGCGTATCGCGCAGCGCTGGCGCAGACGCCCTCACTGCACAGCCGAACGAGCTCCCGGCGCGCGGTCTGCATTGCGTCAGGGCTGATGCCAGAATTGACTGTGTGAAAGTTCTCCAACTCCTGAAGCAAACACAAATGCAAGTGGCCCCACTCACGCATCGTTTCAGGCTGGTTGTAGCCTTGTTGCCATCGGTGCAATCCGTGCTCTGCGGCAGACGCTTTTTCTTCTTCCCGTGCTTGCGCAAGCTCGGTCCTGAGCCGCGCCGACAAACGCCACTCGAAAGCGTCCAATACGGCCGGAATGTGATCGATGAACTGCGCGCCGGTAATCGTAGACGCGGTCGTGAGCTCTGGGTCCGCGTCGACCGCGCACCGCCAGGCGCCGAGGATCGCGTCGCGTCGTGCTGCTAAATAGGCAGCCAGGTTCTTGAGCGCAACGGGAGCCTCGTCAGAGTTTTGCACGGTCCGACTCCTTTGGCGAAACGTGATTATTGTAGTTAAACAACAGCAACTCAGCAGTGATGGTATAAATGCCGCCCTCTGGTGCCCACCGCCGGCCGTGGCTATAGGACTTCCACTGGCAGGCAATTTCTCGACGAAGCAGAAGCTTTGGTGCGCGAGACCATACTACGGGGAGGCCCCGGAAGTGTAAGGTTTGACGGCTCCGTTGTGCCTAGGCATCGGCGAGGTGGGTAGATGTAGGATGTTTCTTACAGAATTGTGCCTCTAAAATCCATTCCGAGCCCCGGCAGGGTCGCAGGCGGGCAGTGCAGGGCCGGCATCTTCCTTGCATTCACTACCGGCCTGGGAAGAACGGGTCTGCACCGGTTTGAGCCCGTTTGTCTCGCCAAATAGTTACGTATACTCTAGGGAGGTCTCTCAGGAGTCGGTTTTTGGTGTACGCGAATCGACCCCGACGTTCTACCGATTACAGGCCAAACATAGTGAGGTCGCCCGATGAAGAAAGTTCTAGTCATTACAATCGCATCCGTTGTATCCGGACTTGCATTTGCCCAAGTAGGCACGACCGTTAAGGAAGGCGCGAAAGCGACCGGAGAGAAGGCGCAGCAGTTAGGTGATGACGCGAAGGCCTCGGTATCGTCCCAACCCTCCAAGTCAGTGGACAAAGCTAAAGCCGCAACGCACAAGGCTAAGGCGCACGGCCACGCCGCAACCGCCAAAGACGCTGCAAAAGAGATCCCGAAGTGAAAAAAAAGGGGGGCGAATATCGCCCCCCTGACCGTGCGTCGTCCCGCAACCCTTTCCGGAGTGTAGGACAAGAAGTAACTTTATCCGGCCCGCTCAATTTCTCGCCGGTAGCGAAAACCTAAAAATTGAGCCACGACCCGGCTCGCTCTCGACGCTGATGGTGCCGCCGTGCGCTTCGACAAATGTCTTGGCGATCGCTAACCCCAAGCCTAGCCCGGTGCAGTCGTCGCGGTCTGTTTCGCCTTTCTCGAAGATCTTCTCCAGAAACTCAGCGACTATTCCGGTGCCGTTGTCCTGCACCGTGCATTCCATATTGCCGTTGTCGAGCTCGCCAGCGGCAATGACAATTTCTCCGCGTGGTGTGTGCTTGATCGCATTCGCGATCAAGTTCTGAATAATTCGCTGCAACAGGCTCGCGTCCGCATATACGACCAACTCGTCAGGGACGCGGTTGATGAGACGAGTGCTCGCGGTGCCGGCCACCGGGTCCAGGTCGTGAATTAAACCTTCTACCAGGGGCCACAAGTCAGTGTAGCGCCGTTCGAGCTTAATCCCGGCTTCGGTCTTGAGGTTGGTGTTTTCCTCAATCACCTTCGCGACAAGTTTCTCAAGGTGCGACACATTGCGGCGCAGGGCCCTGAGCATGCGTAACACTTCAGGCTGGGTTCCGCCGGCAGGCAGGCTTTGTTCGAGCACGCGGCCCGCCAGAGATATGGCGTTTAAAGGTGTGCGCAAATCGTGGGCGACAAACGCAAGATATTCTCCGCGGCGTTGCAGCACGTCCTGCGCGCGTTGGCTAGCATACGTCTGCACAGCGACACCAATAGCTTGGTCGAACACGCGATTGATGGTACGAAAGGCTGCGCCTTGCAGACTTATGCCATTTTCATCGGCCAAATCGTGGACGCATCCACGCAGAATATTGTACTCGGCCACCACTTCTTCGAGGTCAAATGCATCCTCGAGCCGTTGAAGGCCATGAGCAGTGGGGCTACTACCTGCAAGCGCCTGCGCGATTGTTAGTTCTGGGCTGCATTCGAGCGCCGAGATCAATTCTTCGAGCAAGCCGGGCATATGGTCGTTTAGCGTCGGCGTATCGAGTAACCGGGCTGACGGCAACTCCCGCACCGCCTTCCCCCATCGTGACAGCACGAGCTGATGCTGCTGTTTAATGAGCGCCGCCAGCGGCCCCAGATTGGGTTTGGTCATGAGATTGTCCTGATCGAGCCAATTGCACCGAATCGGCGCTGCCTACAGCATACGGTACAGCCATGCGCATCCCTGCACGGTTTGCGGCCGGAGGCCTGCGGTGCCATGAGGACCGGCAGGGACAGAATTTATTCAAAAATCAGGAGCTTGCCAATTCGACCAGCCGCACAGTGCGCAGCCTCGCCGCACGCCGTCCACACACGCAAGGCGAAAGCCGAACTTGTGATGGTAGACCGACGGCGAGAGCGGCGCTTGCACTGTTATCAGGCGACCCCTACATTTTGCGATGTACACTGCACTGGAGCGACGTATGAATGAGGAGGGTTTCGTTTCAGTTGCAGCGGACCGCCGGGCCCGCAAAGAGATTCTCGAGCAGGGCTTTACGCGCCGCCCCTTGCGCATTGATGTGGACGTCGCACGCGCCCTGGGCGTGCTGGCTTATGCCGCCTGGATTCTGCCCAAGGATCAGTACTACGAGGGCGGCGATCGATATCGGTCGTTGAACCGATTCAGGGCGGAAATCGCTGATGGTGGAGTTTGCGTATGGCCCTACGACGACTCTATGCCCTACGTGCAGCTTGAAAAATACAACACTACATTAGGCGGCCAGCCGCGCAAGTACACGCCCCTGTCCAAGGAGATCGCTGACACAGCGGGAGTTCGCAAGATGATTGCCCACCATCTCATGTACTTGCCGCTGTCGATGGTTGGCGCAACTTATACAGTCAACATGCATGTGCTCCGATTCGCGGCGACTCCTTCACGGCCGTGTGATACAAGTCCTCCAGGCCTGCACAAGGACGGTGAAAAGTACCTCGCCACTCATCTCCTGGCGCGGTGCGGAGCACAAGGGGGCGAAGTCGTAATTGCCGACAACGATAAGCAAGAATTGAGTCGCTTTAACATGCGCGAGCTGGGCGAATGTTATGTCTTTGACGATGATCGCATCTGGCACATGCTTACTCCGGTGGAGGCACTGGAGGTCAACGAGTTCGCATATCGCGACACGGTCACGTTCGACCTGATACCAGACGCATGGAAGCCCGTGAGCTAGCTCCATTAGCCACCTGCGCTCTCGGCGCGCGCGATTGGGGATAAACTGACACTTGGCTTACGGACCGGGGTTTGAAACCCTGTCTGGGTACGCAGCTTCCTGTGTCGCAAAATCGCGAGGTGCGTCTACCAATCTCTAAAACACACAAGACACAAAGAATGCGTTTCGGCCCCTGCAGTTATCACTGCCGACTGACACCAGCCGGGCGGGGGTTCCAGAGGACTAGTAAACACATTGACAGTACCGCGCAGCTGACCCACTCCCACAGGCCGAAGCTCAAGAATGGGGAGATACCGCGCGTCCGCCAGCTTGGACCGACCCAGGGTAAGTCCGGCCGCTCTAAGGCAAGGTAGGCTTGCGTCGATGCCGCGAGCACCATCGGTACCAGTGGAACGAGCGGCATGACTCGCCGGAGTATGGTCCGGATCAGCGGCAGTGCGCCTCGGGCACGGTGGGACTTGCGGCTGTCGACAACCGCCCATATTTGGCAGGTCACTCCGATGCAGATGCCGAGAAACGCGAGTATTGCGAAAATCTCGTGTCCCTTTGGCAATGGCATCAACCGGTCGGGCAGCAGAGCGAAACACATGCACAGAAAGCCCAATTGCAGCAAACGGAGCCCCATAGCAGATACCTTGGCGACCGCACTTTCGACACGGCGTCTCGTTATTGCGGTCGACGCTGTACCCGCGAGGCCGCACAGCTCCAGGCCGGCCCAGGCCCAGAGATATCCGTTAGGATTTTGATCACGATAAAGTAGCACCGAGATTGTCTGATACGGCCAGTCGTAACCGGCCGGGTAGGCACGCGCCGCCGCGGCCATGCCGCCCCAGAACGCCAGGATCGCCACTGGCGCCGCAACTCGCATGAATACCTCACCGCTCCGCTGCCCGGTGGCTCGAATTGATGTTCCGCGCACGTCGTGTACCACCGGTCGGGAGAGCAATGAACCTGAAGGAAATTTGCAGCACGCTATTCGCGCGTAGTCTAAGCGCGGAACATTTGGCCGCAAGCACTTCCTACTCGCCGGATGCCGGAGCGCTCGCCGATCAGTGCACATCCGTTAGGGGCAGGGCGTTTGGGTTTTCAGACTATGGTTCCGTCCCTCGGGATCCGGAACGGACCGAAGAATACTGGTCGACTAGGGTCGGCACCGGGGATGACCTATACCGACTGCAGGATTTCGCGATTGGGGACCACGCGATTTCGCGAGTTGGGACCCACCTGAGTCGGGTCCTGGCGGAGCCGTAGGCGACGATTCTTAGCTGTCTTTCCTCTTGCTGGCAAGTTTCTTGGCTTTGACGCCGCGATAGCT
>JBBQTF010000028.1:0-45332 GCA_038234675.1 Steroidobacterales bacterium | reverse complement strand
GACAGCTGGGCGCACACCGGACGCTACGACCTGGTGCTCCAGACGGCACACAGCTTTGACAGCTACGTGGCCGCGCTGTGGCAAAAGATGCAGTCTCTGCCCGAGTACAAAGACCAGACTACCTTTATCATTTCGGCGGACCACGGCCGCGGCCACGGCATGGTGGACTGGAAGGACCACGGGGTCGATCAGAAGGGGTCGGAAAACATCTGGATCGCCGTGATAGGCCCGGATACCCCGCCGCTTGGGGAGCGTCATAACGTAGCGAACGTCACGCAGTCACAAATCGCCGCCACGATCGCCGCGCTGTTGGGTGAAGACTACGGTGCAGCGGTGCCAAAGGCCGCCAAGCCGCTGCTCGACGTGCTCACAACCCCTTAGTTAGCCACCGCAAGTCTGCCCGGCGGGAATTCGTTGTCCACTGCAAGTTCGGTGCGCGCGCCTAACCGCCCCGTCCGAGTGGTATTGCTGCTCGCCGCAGCGGTGGGCATCAATTACATCGATCGAGGCAATCTCGCTACCGCGGCGCCATTGATCCAGGACGAACTGCATCTCAGCGCAACCCAGTTGGGATTCCTGCTCTCGGCGTTCTTCTGGACCTATGTCACGGCGATGGTACCCGCAGGCTGGCTCGCGGAACGCTACGGCGCACGCCGTGTGCTGGCAGGTGGGGTTGTGATCTGGTCGGTGGCGACCCTCCTCACCGGGCTGGCCAATGGCCTGGTCATGCTGCTGCTGCTGCGCTTGTTGCTGGGCCTGGGCGAAAGCACCGCGTTTCCCAGTGCGTCCAAGGCCCTGGCGAGCGAAGTCCCGCAGAGCCAGCTGGGAATGGCCAATGGCGTATTGAGCTTTGGTTATCTCGTAGGTCCCGCGGTCGGCACGTTCCTTGGCGGAATGTTGATGGCCAAGTTCGGATGGCGCCCCGGTTTCGTGCTGTTTGGATGCCTCTCGCTGCTGTGGCTGTGGCCCTGGTTGCGCACGCCGCAAGGCCCGGCCGTCAAGGCGGCGGACGCCAGCGATGACGCTCCGTCTTTCGCGCGCATCCTGCGCCAGCGCGGCCTGTGGGGCGCCTCCCTCGGCCATTTTGCCAGCAACTATAACTTTTACTTCATCCTGGCCTGGTTGCCGGTCTACCTGGTCAAGGCGCGCGGCTTCTCAATGGAGTCCATGGCGGCCCTTGCCGGTGCCGCCTACCTCATCAACGCAATCAGCGCGCTGCTGATGGGCTGGGCGACCGATAGCTGGTGCCGCGCCGGGCGCTCGCCCGATGTGATCTACAAGGGAGTCATGGCGCTAAGCCATGTAGCCACGATTGGCTGCATGGTGGGTATGGCGCTGCTGCCCATCGGTGGCTCAATCGCGTGTCTGTTTGGATACGAGGTGGTTTGCGGCCTGTCCTCCCCGGGGGTCTATGCCATCCCGCAGATCTTGGCGGGCCCCAAGGCCGCCGGTCGCTGGGTCGGTGTGCAAAACACCTGCGGAAATGTCGCCGGGATCGTCGCCCCTGCGCTTACCGGCATGCTCGTCGATTGGTCGGGGAACTTCGTGAGCGCCTTCGTGCTGGCGGCGGCAGTCAACATCCTGGGCCTGGTGGGCTGGCTGTTTATCCTGCCCAAGATCGCGCCCATGAACTGGCAACAGCAGGGCGCCTAGAAGCGCGTCGCGGACCTCGCCCTAAATTGAACACTTTGCCGGAAGTGGTCCCCTTGAGGCGTGTTGTCGGCGTCGGCAGTCTCGGGCTGAACGTCGTCAACTTGACGATTGCTGCCGGCATATTTGGGTTGCCGGCCATCATTGCCGGCATCCTCGGCGCGCAAGCGATCGTGGCCTATTTGTTGTGCGCCGTGCTGTTCGGGCTGGTGGGTCTGTGCTTCGCCGAGGCGGGCAGCCGAGTCGGCAGTGCCGGCGGGTTGTATGCCTATGCCAGCGCGCCGTTCGGGCCCATCGTCGGGGGGGTCTCCGGCACGGTCCTATGGGTCACGACCGGGGCCGCCGCGGATGCTGCTATCGTCAACCTTTTGATGGACACGCTCAGTGCGGTGATTCCCGGGCTCGGTGCCCCGTGGGTTCGCGTCGCCATCATCCTGATACTGTTCACGGCAGTGGCGGTGATCAATATTCGAGGGGTCACCTACGGCTTGCGCCTCTCGACGATTCTGACTGTCATCAAAATAGCGCCGCTTGCCCTGCTCGTCATTGGCGGTGCCTTCGCCGTGGACCTCAGTAATTTTGCCTGGCCCGCCACGATGCCGTCCCTGCACGACATCGCCAGGGCCTCGATCGTCCTGTTCTTCGCATTTATCGGCGTTGAATCGGCGCTGAGCATGAGCGGGGAGGTCATCCGCCCTTCGCGCACCATACCGCGTGGCATTCTGATGGGGCTGCTGATCGTTGCCGGTCTGTACATGGGACTGCAGCTGGTCGCCCAAGGCACCCTCGGTGCCACGCTCGCCCCATCTAAGGCGCCACTGGTGGACGCCGCGAAAATTGTCTTTGGGTCCTGGGGTAGCGGCCTGATTGTCGTGGGGGTGGCCATCTCGGCCTGTGGTTGCATTGCCGCCGACATGCTCTCGACGCCGCGGGTCCTGCACGCCTTTGCGCAGCAAGGACAACTCCCGCGGCGCGTCGCCGCCGTCCACCCCCGTTTCGGTACACCGGCGGTGGCCATCGGAGTGTATGCCGCCGTTTGCGCATTGCTGGCGTTGTCGGGCACGTTCCGGCAGCTGGGCACCCTGGCGAGCTCTGGCACGCTGCTGGTCTATCTGGTGTGCTGCCTGGGCGTCTTGCGGCTGCGCGCAAAGAACATCGTCAGTGACGAGCCACCGTTTCGGGTGCCGTTCGGCCCGGTCGTGCCGCTTGCCGCTTGCGCCATAATTCTTTGGATGTTGTCGACACTCACGGTATTGGAGCTTGGCGCCGCTCTGATTTTTGTAGCGGCGGCAGCTCTGGCCTATGCCGTGCATGAATCGAGGCGTCACGCTGCACCCCGTGGCCCGCGCTAGGGAGATATAGGCATTGGCGAGTATCTGACCGGCGGCGCCAACGCACCTCGCTAAACTCATCGGGAAACCGGCGAACCGCCGGGCAACCCCATTCGCCACGCGGCCCCAAATCCGGTGCCCGAAGGTGGCTCTGGGGCCTCTGCAGCACCCAAACTGCTCCATGCCAACACGAAGGCACGCCACTGACAGTGCGGCTCGGTGTGCGTTCGCCTCTCGATGTGGGCAGGCCGCAACGGGCTGAACGCGGGGTCTAAAGTTCGCTCGTACGCCCCGGGCAGTCTTGCATCACGCGTTGTCATCACGATGAAACTTCGCGCGCGCACAATGCGCACAGAAACCGAGACCATGTCGCGCTGGCCCGACACATTCACAAGGAACTGTGGATCGGTATCATGAGTCAAGTAGGTAGACATTCGATCGCGTGAACGCAAGACAGGTGCAATGATGAACGGTCCTCTTGATGCGGGAATTGGCGAAACGGCGCTGCACGGGACGATGCGTGTCCAGTGCGCTCCGGCTCCAAATTTGGCGTCATTTGCGCGCGCGCTGCGGCAACGCGGACTGTTGGCGCGCTTCGACGCGCTCCCTGCGATCGCCGAGGGGTGGAACGATGCTCCGGATCTTTGGATCACTGTCAATGCCACTTACGAGGCGCACCTGCGTCGAGTGGGCATGGAGGAGGTCCAGGCGACGCTGCGGCGCGACGACGGAGACGACATCTAGCCAAAGGCACTTCTGCGAGTGACCGGCTCTGCGCTTAATTGAACTCAGATCCCGGGAACGCGATTCCTGGCGTATCAGGGCGCCTTCAGCCACCACCGTAGTACCAAACTTAGGGCGGCCAAGCTGACCACACTTGCTGCCCAGATCAGGAACATCCAGAGCAATCTCTTCCATATCGGCGCAACCTCCGCCCTCATCAGTGATAACCGTGGCTGCCAACTTTGCCGCGGAACACCCAGTACGCCCACCCCGTGTAAGCGAGGATCACGGGCATGATCACTGCGACGCCCACGAGCAAGAACGCTTGGCTTTGTGGTGGTGCTGCCGCCTCCCAGAGGCTGATGCTTCGCGGTACAAGGTACGGATACATGCTGACGCCCAGGCCGATAAAGTTAAGCAGAAACAGCGACAGCACCATCAGGAAAGGCAACCGTTCAGCGCCGCGCCGCAAACTGCGGAAGAAAATCACCGCGGTAATCACCACCAATAGCGGCACCTGAGCGGTAACCACAATGTTCGGGGTGGCAAACCAGCGTCGCCAATAGTCGTAGTGTAGAAATGGGGTGGCGGCACTGACCGCCGCCATTGCGACCAAGGTGGCCACTCCGAGCTTGGTCGCCAAGTTTCGCGCGTGTGCCTGCCCGCTACCCTCGGTTTTCCACACCAGCCACGTGGTGCCCAACAACGCATAGCCCAACATCAGGGAAACGCCGGTGAGCACCGTAAAGGGGCTCAACCAGTCCAGCCAGCCTCCGGCGTAGGCATCGTGCGTGACACGAATGCCCTGCAGGATCGCTCCCAGGATAACTCCTTGGGCGAACGCGGCAAGAGAGGAGCCCACCATGAATGCGGCATCCCAGTAACGCCGGTGACCCGGATCGCGCCACCGGAATTCAAACCCCACGCCGCGAAAGACAAGCCCGAGCAGCATCGCGACAACGGGCGGGTAGGTGGCCGGAAGAATAACGGAATATGCCAGCGGGAAGGCCGCAAGCAACCCGCCGCCCCCCAGCACCAGCCAAGTTTCGTTACCGTCCCATACGGGCGCGACTGAGTTCATGGCCTGGTCGCGCTCGTCGCCGACCGTCAAAATTGGAAATATGATGCCGATGCCCAGATCGAAGCCGTCCATCGCCACGTAGGCGAATATCGCAAATGCGATGACGGCGAGCCAAACAAGGTCAAGGACGGTGCTGTGACCCATGCTCGCCCTCCATTGACCCAGCAGGACCCATTGCGGATGCGGGGGTGATGCCCGCCGCTCGCTGTGGAATGTGCGCGGGTTCAAGTTCGCGCACCGCAGGTATGCGGCGCATCATCTGCAACAAGTAGGCGATGCCCGCCCCAAAGACGCCGAAGTACACGCACGCAAAGGCCGCAAGCGAAGTGGCTATCGCCGGCGCAGCGAGCGGAGAAACCGAGTCGGCGGTAAGCAATTGACCGTACACGGTATAGGGCTGACGCCCCACCTCGGTCGTCACCCAGCCGGCGATAACGGCTACCAGCCCGGCAGGACTCATGAGGACCGCGGCGCGAAAGAGCCAGTTAGATTCGTACAATCGCTTTCGCGCTCGCGCAACGAGGCTACACGCCCCCAGAATCAACATCGCCAATCCAAGAGCGACCATGATACGGAATGACCAAAAAACAATCGCGACCGGGGGCCACCTGTCGACCGGAAAGTCCTTTAGGCCTGCAAGCGACTTACCCGCCTCGTGCTCCAGGATCAGCGAGCCGAGCCTGGGGATTTCAATGCGATCGCGAACGAGCTGATCCTTATTGCTCGGCAGGCCAAACAGAATCAAAGGTGCCCCTCGTGGACTGGGATCAAAATCCCCCTCCATAGCAAGTACCTTGATCGGTTGATATCTGAGCGTGTTCAGGCCGTGCGCGTCACCGACGAGGATTTGTATCGGCGCCACGACAGTCGCCATCCACATCGCCATCGAAAACATGATTCGCGCGTGGCGGTTGCCCCGGTCTTTAAGCAGGTGCCAAGCGCCGACGCCCCCCACAATCAGCGCCGTGGTCAGGTAGGAGGCGATGACGGTGTGCACCAGTCGATATGGAAAGCTGGGATTTAAGATGATCGGCCACCATGAGCCTGAGGGCACAAACTGGCCCTTCATATTCATCACAAAGCCCACAGGAGTCTGCATCCAGCTGTTGACGCTGATGATCCAGGTCGCCGAGACGAGCGTGCCAAACGCGACCATGCTGGTTGCAAAGAAATGCAGGCCTTTGCCCACTTTCTCCGTTCCAAACAGCATGACGCCAAGAAACCCTGCTTCCAGGAAAAAAGCCGTCAGCACCTCATAGGCCATGAGCGGCCCGATGATCGGTCCGGCCCGGTTCGAGAGGACGGACCAATTGGTGCCGAACTGGTAGGACATAACGATGCCGGACACCACCCCCATGCCAAACACTACGGCGAAGATCTTTAGCCAGTACTTGAATATATCGAGATAAAGCGCGTTGCCCGTCCTGAGCCACAGTGCCTCGAGCACCATCAGGTAGCTTGCCAGTCCTATAGAAACGGCTGGGAAAATAAAATGGAACGACATCGTGAATGCAAATTGCGCCCGAGCCAGATGTAGCGCATCAATCGACATTGTTTTCGCTTAGCTCCCCGATGCCCTTAAGCCGAGACTTGCGCCTAAGGTAAATGCCACAACCCAGTAGATCGCGTTGCTCCGTGTCTCTTCACTGTGGTACATATCGTGGTGCAGCGCGTTCAATGATTTAAGGTGCCGGCAGTTCGGCCGCCACTGCGCGCCCATCGATCGTGCCCTGAACATGGGCGCGGGCGCGCGCTGCGCCCTCCTGCCACTGCACTTTTAGGTTACCGTCCATACCCGGACCGCCTCTAAAATGTAGACTGGCATGCGCCGCGCCCTGATACCGAGGGAAGTCCACGGTTCCCGACACGATTAGATCCTCGCTCCAGCGCAACTCATGCAGCGTCATTTCATACCCGCCCGCGATTTCGCGAACCCGAAAGGTACCACCGCGCAAACCCACCCCGGCGCCCGAAGACACCTCAGGTGAGCGAACCATGGCGTCGCCGGCGGTCAGCAGTACCGTGCTTACGGCGCGCAGCTGCTCAACGCTCGCCCTGTTGCCGGTGCCTGCCGATGCCGGATCCGACTCTTTCCAGTGACGCGCAAAGCGCGGCACCAGCCGGATCTCGGACACCGTTTGAGCGCACGACAGATCGCCTGGCTCCAGCGTCTCAAGAAAATGCCGCACCACGGTGGCCCCGCACTCGGAGCGTGCTCGTGGCAGGGCGTTGACGTGCAGGCTGTTGCGGAACACGGCCTGGCGGCCGTGCGGAAAGTGGGCGGCCGCGGCGGCACCGTCAGCGACCGAAGTCATGTTGTCGAGGTCTCCGGAGACGATGAGCGCGGGCACTTTTGGATAAACCATGGGCCCGGGCGTAAGCCGCCCGGCGGGATAACTGGCGGGCGGCTTGGGCCACTGCACGCATTCGTCGATAAATGCATAGTCAAGTGGCATACCGCGATATTCATCGATGGTAAACGGCGCGTAGGTCTGCGGGGCGTGCGCCTGACGTTCTTTTATCGCGCGCACGCGGTCGGCCATGCGCGCGTCAATATCGAGACTCATGTCGTAGATCTGCGGAGCATCCTGGCACATCACTGCGGCGGCGAGCCCGGCGCTGTAGGCGGTCGGCGATTGCTGCTCATCGCGCGAATCGATACCCGTCTGCGATTCGGCCATGAGCCGGAGCAAAGGTTCCCGGTCTCCGGCCACAAAGGCGCGCGCCGCCGCGTCCCCTTCGCGTATCGAGGCGCGAGCCGGCACCCCGGCAAACATGACCAGGGCCAATTGCGAGGCATTGGCCGTAAAGCGTTGCATCTTGCCGGAGACATCCCGGGCCTGCGCCTCAAACGGATGCGAGCGCAGCTGCTGAATCGCGGGCTGGAAGTGGCTCATCGAGTTGCCCGGGAACTGGCTGCACGCGGCGGAGCGCTGGCAGGAAAAATTAAACTTGTCGCGCATCGCGGGGGCGTAGTCGGGGTACCAGGCATATTTCCCACCACCGAGCGGATAGGCCCCGTCCAATACCACCGAGCGGAGCTTTTCCCCGTGCCGAACCGCGAAAACTTGAGCGAAAAACGTACCGTACGAATCGCCATAGAGGTCAATGCGCCCGATCGCGAGCGCATCAAGCACGGCCGCCAGATCATCAACGGCGAGCGTCGTGCTATAGAGCGGAGCCCGCGATCCCAACAGTCGGCCACAAGCGGCGACGTTGCCCAAAGTCAATGACGGTGCGCGCTGTAACTCGGGGCAATCCACAGCGCCCGATCGCCCGGTGCCCCGATTGTCCATTAACAACACGTCATTTATCGTGCGCAGGGGCTTGTAGAGTGCCAGGTAACTGTCGCGCGATTCGCTAGCCGGATAACCCGGCCCGCCTTCGGTAGCCACCAGGGTACTGCGGGCGGGGCCTGGCCCACTGTGCGGGTAATACTCGAAGTAGACCGGTACAGTTCCGGGCACGCCCCCGTGAGGATCCAGGGCCCGAACCAAAGTGCCGCACCAAGCCTCGGCTGGCGCGCACCTTTTTAATACGAGCGTACCTACTTTCAGTGTCTGCCCCGCGCGTATTATCGGCGACGCCACGGCCCCCAGAGCGGCCTCCACTGTCAGCACTAACCACAGGGTAGCGGCGGCGGTATGGAAACTCATTCCGTGCCTCATCGCGCTGCTCGCCTCATGATCGTGTCAATGCCCCTTGGAACCGGCGCTGCCTTGGAGACCCGGGGTGCCTTTGATAATGGCTTGCCAGTTCAGCAAGGCATTCCACAATAGGCGCTGGTCGCCTCGATTCAGGTCGCGATGCATGGGATTGAAGTTAAAGGCCACGACGTGGCCGCGCCCTTCGGTCAGGTCAAATATGGCGGGCCGGCCGATCAGTCCACCCTCGCCCCATACCTGACCGCTCACGAGCAGGGGCGCACCGTCATGATCACCCCACTCGAGCACCACGGAGTTCGGGTCGTACGGTCCGTCGAGGCAGTTTTGGCAGTACGCCATTTGCAGGGAGCGGCGCGGCAGCGCGTAGAGCGGGTAGTTCTGTCGAAATACATAAGTGCGCGCCGGGTAACCGTAACTTATGGGGTGATCGGGCCGGACAAACGACACCCGCACGTGCGCACCCGGGGTGCGCGTTTCCGCCTGCGTTGAAGCTTCGGCCGCAGCCGCGCCAGTACCCGCGGCACTGCGCGGAGGTCCGCCTTCGTCTCGGCGCACACCGCGCACGATGCCGGCTTCGAGCGCGAGCACGGACCCGCTGCCCAGTGTGACCAACAATCCACCGCCTTCGACGAACTTCTGAATCTCCTCCAGGCCGGGCCAGCCGATACCCCCGGTAATGTCCTCGGATTCTGCTGGCGTGCCAAAGCTTGGGGTTTGCGGAGTCTTCTTGAAAGGCATCGGACCCCAGGACTTTGGAATGCCATGGATCTGTTCGGCAAGCTCCAGGTCCACGTGCCCGTACAGGAGCACATCGTAATGATCGTGCAGGTGCCCAGCGCGGATATCCTCATCCCGCACGTAGCTGTATGGGATATGGCGCTGATCGAGGGAGTAACGCACCCAGCCGATCGAGTCGGTATCGGCCCAAGGCACCCACACGCCCAGTCGTGGCGCTTTCGCGTCGTGCCGCGCCACGTCGGGTACGGTTGGGACCGCCGTGAAATCGAGCGCCAACTTATCGCTCGTAGCGCGCAGGGCCGCCTCCAGTCCCGCGTGTGCCGGGAGGATCCACGAACCCGCAGGGTATTGCGTGCCGCCGGCACTGAAGGCATTTTCGGCGATCATGATCGTGAACGCTGCCAACCGGTAACGCGCTTCGAGCAGTGATTCCTGGCCGGTGTCTTTGAGCAGAAATACCGGGCCGCTACCGGAAACCGAGCCGGTCGGCTGCGGAGCCTGTGTCAGCAGCGCCAAGTTGGCCTCATGCACAGACGGATCTGCGGTCGTGATGACGGAGAGGTGGTAGTTGGCGGGCAGTTCCCAGGACACGTCATCGTAAGGCTCACCCTTGTCCTTGGGGTAGTGCTGGGGCAACAGCAGATCCACCGCGTAATTGCGGTAAGGTTGATCCATGCGCACCACATAGGTCCCCGCCGGGAACGTGCCTTCCTTCAGAACCAGCGGCACGGTCGCGCGGTGCACTTCAATGTGCTGGCTCTGCAAGCGCGCGACCAGCTGCGCCACGCGTAATGGATCGCCCTGGGCCGCCGGAATCAGGATCGCGTAGGGCGCCTGGTCCAAACCCTTGCGCCAGGCGTGATAGCCCTTGCGGTAAAAATTTGTGAGCAGCGCCTTGCTCTGCGTCGCCACCGCGTCCAGGGCGGCAAGCGCACCGGTCTCGTTGTAATTGACATTATCCCTTGCCGACCATTGGAATGGCTCTGAGGGAGGCGGCAGTGCGCGATACCATTCAGCGCCGGAGTACGAACTGAGCGAGGAATTCCCCGACTCCACGCTCTGGGTCAAGGTCTCCGCCGTCCCATTGCCAAAGGTCTCGTACCCGCGACCAATGGAATTGTGATTCATCGCCAGAGAGTCGAGGTACAGTTCGGAAAAAGATTCGCCAAAATCCCACGTCCACACCCCGGGCATTCCAAAGCCGGTCATGGTCTGCACTTCGTGAAAACTGAGTTCGAGCATTTCATCGAAGGTGAGCGGATCGATGTTGGGATTGTACGGTCCGGTCCCGTTCCAGGTCATGAGCAGCGCTATGCTTTCGTGCAGATCGTGGATCACCGTCGGGTGCCAATCAAAGAACATCCGCGCTACCGCCTTGGTGGATTCAAGCGTGAGTTGATGAGCGTCACGATTGCTGTCCACGAATGTATATTTCGACCAGTACGGCGGGGAACCACGGGGCAGCGTGGCGGCATCCGTCTTGCCCTTGAGGTAGCGGTAAAACCACTCGACCACCTTGTCGCGTCCGTCCGCATTGAGCACGGGATTGATGAGCACTACTGTGTTCTCGCGTATCCGGCGAATCATCGGCTGCTCGGAGACCGCCAGCCGATAGGCCAGTTCCAGCATTGACTCGGTCGATCCGGTTTCATCCGAGTGCATGCCCGCGTTAAAATAATAGATCGGGCGTGCGGTGGCGATGAGCCGATCGGCGGCCGCTGGGTCGGTAAGGCGCGGATCGGCGAGGGCCGCGGTGGCGGCCCGGAGCCGGTCGAGATCGGCGATGCCGTGTTCGTCGGCGATCGCGAGCATGACAATGTCGCGCCCCTCCTCGGTACGGCCGATCGTGAACATGCGCACCCGCGGCGAGGAGGCGGCGAGCGCCCTGCAGTAGGCGTCGGTGGTCGCCACGTTGACCAGTTCGCCGGGCGCGCCGGCAATGCGGTGCAAAAATGCACGCGGTGAGGGGACCGTAATCGACGCGGGCAAGTAGCTGACCCACGGCGACATGAAGCGCGCCTCGGTCGTGGCTTTGGCTATCTCCTCGATCGACCCGACCTCGGCCACATCGGGCCCGGTATCGACCTGCGCGAACAGCGGATCCGCAGACAGGAACGCCAGGACGAGAAGCCCAGCGAGAAGATTCAGCTTGCGCACGCCAACCCCCAAATTGGAATGACCGCCTATCATACGGTACCGAAATGGCCACGACGACCGATCCAACCTTGCCTAGCGCTCTGGCGAACAAGGCCCACCCTGGCGTGAGACCTCGGAGCGCCTCATAGCGCTGCGGGAGTACCGCTTTGCGCGCGTGCAGGAGCAACTGCGCGCCAACCGTTGCGCGGCGGCGCTGCTCTACAATCCGATCAACATCCGCTACGCAACTGATTCACGGAACACAACGGTGGGGATGCTCCACAAAACATGGGCCGCTATTGTGTGATGCCCGCCGAGGGTCGGGCGGTCTTGTTGGAATACGCCAAGCCAGGGTGCATGGCCATGGCCAAAGGCTTGCCGGCGATCGGCGCGGTAAGGCGCGCCTTGATTTATACGTGCTTTGACGTTGCCGAACGCGATTCCGGTAAGTCCCCGATGGGCTGCGGATAGCCACGCGCTGGTTCAGTCCATGATGGGACCGGGCCGCCACAAGTTGGCCGTGGACCGGACCGATGTGAATGGCCTCGAGGCGCTGCAATGCCAGGACTTCGAATTGGTGGAGGGCCAGCGACTCCTTGAACTCGCCCGATCGATCAAGAGTGCAGAGGAAATCCGCTTGCGATGAGCTGCACCGCCAATATTGCGCTCACCAGCGGCTTGAAGTACATCGCAGACTCCGCACGAAGTGAATCGCTTCCAACTCTGGTCACCGCGCCCCGCACCGCGGAGGAAATCGCCTCGGAGCACAACAAGTCTCGGGCCGCTGCGAGGACACTGCGCCCTCACAGCGGCTAATGAATTAAATGGCTTTGTATGAAAACTTCTGCCCACCGAGCGCGGCTTCGTACATAAGGCCACCCTTGGCAACCGTGAAAACCACAGTCCCCTTGTGGTAATGGCCCGCAGTTGTCGCGTCGTTCTTGCCACCACTGGCCCCAGCCGTTCCACCGGCCGATCCGGCGCTAGCCGATGCTCCCGCCGTAATTGCAACGGCACTGGCCTGCGCGCTGAATTCAAAGTTCCCGGAGGTAAATTCCTTGAAGGAACGTTCGTCCTCGAAAAAGATAATCTCGCTGAAAGCCTGGCCGCCGAGCTGCAGACCGACCGTCAGCTGAGTCATGCTGGTGTCACCCACGTACTTGCCATGAGCATACACGCGGCCTGAGCCATGAGCGCCACCAATGCCGATCCCGCCCTTACCAATGGTCGGGAAAACGGCGTAACCGTAACTGTTTGAAAAAAACTTACCGCTGGCTCCGGCATTTTTGAAAACCGAGACGGTGTCCGAGTAGTCATCGGCGCGCGCAGGAGCATTGATCAGCGCGAAGGCGGTGAGTAGGGCCCCGACGATTGCAATTTTTTTCATGACAGGATTCCTATAGCTGTGATCAAGCTATTATATAGAGGCCCCCGGGCAGCGGGCATATCCTTGCAGGGACTAGCGAACGCCCGATGCGCTTCACGCGCCCCGCCATGCTTGATTATAGCTTAGCGCGTTTATTGGAGCGGGCAGAGCCTCACGGTAGGTTTGCACCTACCTATCTGACGGCCAATTCCGGTTTCTCGTCAGTGCCCTGCGCCCATTGGCAGTCATGATGCGATCTCACTCCGTCCGGCGCGCTGGCTTTAGCCTTGGCGGCGCCACGGCTGGCGCTTGGCGGCTTGATATATTTCTATGCCCTGATATCGGCAGCAAGGTGACCTTGCCCAATGGCGCGGGCACGGACGTCACCGTAGATCTGCGATCCGTCAATAAGTGAGCCGGCTCCATTGGCAAGACAGTGAAATCTCAGGACAGCGTGCTTGCTGTGGTTGAAAGTTACCTTTAATTAAAAACGAGCCGAGATCCCGATCAGGAAATCTCCTTGCGACAGGGCGCTTGCCGTCAAGGACGCGACACAGCCCCCGGAGCAAAACACTGAGGTGTAACCGCCAACCGCTGTAAAAAAGCCGCGCGCCTCAAGTCGCACCCCGACATTTTTTGAAAGCGGCAACAGGTAACCCACACCGACATTCATGGAAAGCTTTGTGGCCGGATTAAGGCCAGCGGCATCTGGCGACATGCGGGTCGCGCCGACTCCGCCTACCACATAGACGCCGTGGCCCAGATCCTCTGGAAAATAGGTGCCACCGATGTGCAGGTAGTCGAGCCGCAACTGGTCGGAGCTATTTGGGTACGGCCAGGGCGTAAATGCAGTCGTCTGATGGTTGTAAAAGATCTGGAGTTCACTGGACCCGTCGAGAGGAATGTCCAGCGAAGCCCCATAGCTCCCGCCTTCGCGCAAGGCGATTGACTGTCCGCTCGCCTGGTCCGTAAAGCCGCCGCCAAACTGATATCCCGCGTACAGCGTAAAGCCCTTCCCCTGCACAACGGACGGCTCGCCCGGGGACTCTTGCGAAAAACACGGACCCATCAATATCAACGCCTCAAACAATATCGCAAGCGATTGCCAAATTCTCGCACGCTGGCCAAACACCGGTAACATCGTGCTACCGGGTTGGCCAAGTCTGCCGCAGCGGGTCAGCGCGCCCCACTATCCTTTTTGCTGGGCTTTGATCAGCCGCCGCCACCGTGGCCTCAGCGCAAACGCTTATCAATGCGGCCAGCAGGCCCGTCGGCAATTGTGCCCACGTGAGGCGCGTTCCCTTTTGTACTTCGTTCTTCTCGTTCAAAGTCGCACTCCTTAAAAGATTTCGATCTGCCATCGATGGTCAATCGCTGTTTCCAGCCAGGCGGCGCAGGTCAGCTCAAACGGCGCAAGTATCGGGGTCGACATGTTGAATTCAAATATTCCCTGCGCATTAGCGGTAATCAAAACGCCGCCCCAAAAACCAATCGAAATATTGAAAGATCGCTACCAAACCGGTAGCCGACGCCGATCCTGGGAATGGGGACTTTCCATATATAGCTGGTGTTAACGGTGCCGATCGTGAGTCCCACTTCCCACTGCACTGCGGCCATGGCCGGGGCCGGAGCCGGAGCCGGGGCCGCAGGGGATACTGGAGACGTGGGCCTCTTGAGATACCACTGGCTTAGAACATAAGGTCCGAAGTCTACGGTTTCCCCTCGCAGGGACATTTTAGCGTGACGCAGCGCGTCGATGCCATTGGACAGCCGCGTCATCGAGTCCTTAACTTGATCGGGAACCTGAGAGCCTGCATATAGGAGCTCCGTGGCGTATCGAGTGTGAAATTCTCCGATGCGAAAGTCATAGCGTGCCCTTAACCCGGTCGAATAAATTAGACTCCTTCTGGAGCTGGTGTGCACTGTTGCCAGACCCACCTCGCCAAAAGCGGCCAGCCGCCATTGACTTCCAGCCATTCGCGAAATCTCGAGGCCCGGTAGGAAACTGTAAGTGTCTACACTTTTAGGGAGCCCTTCGGTCACCACATGCTCCACGCGGTACCCGTAAAATCCCAGCGTTAAGGGCAACGTGATGTCCAGACCCACGCTATCCTCGCTGGGCGGGCGCAATTCCCAATGGAAGGGCAGTCGGTAAATCTGCACGGCACGGCCGTCTACGGAGTACACGCCAGCGCCAAGCTGGCTGGCGAAAGCGAAGTTCGCGATGGGCTCCTGCGCTTGCCTCAACGAGGCGGCGGCAATAGCCGCTGGCGTTGCCCCCAAAAGCATGGCGACCAGCGCCAGGACTTGACATGGGCTGCGGTTCTCGGACGGCTGCAGTGGTGCGATCCTCGGTGCGCTCGAAACTTGTGGTAATTGCAGTGCACACTGCGATTGGCCATACAATACTGCATTCGCCATGGACTGGCGATCCGCCACCATACGGGCCAAACATGAGCGCATCACTCATCATTCATTGATCGCGATGGTGATCTAAACCTGCAGAACCAGCTCCGCCAAAAGCTGGTCGACGCCATGCTCGCTGGATCGTTGCCGCCCGGTCGCTGTCTACCCTCATCGCGCCAACTGGCATTGCAGTTGAATGTTGCTCGTAGCACGGTGGTGCTCGCCTACGAGTAACTAAGCGCAGAGGGTTACCTAGTTAGTCGCGAGCGTAGCGGGGCATACGTCAACGAGCGCCTCGTGCAGGGAGGGGTGGCCTGCGGCCCGGGAGTCGCAGCTAAAGAGACCGAAAGTGACTCACAGTGGCGCCGCCGCTTCAATGCTACCGCGCAACAGCCCCGCCGGTTCCGTGACCTGCCGAACTGGCAGCAGTATCCGTTTCCGTTCATTGACGGTCATTACGATAACTCGCTCTACCCGGTGGCCGAGTGGCGCGAGGCCTCACGACTTGCTCTTGGCTTCCGCAGTGGACGTTTCCATCTATTCTTCTCCAACCAATCCGCCCGGCACGGCCGCGCAGAATCTCAGCGATAACTTGTATCTGCTCGCGTTCGGCTCAAAGACGGGCCTAGCCACGGGCCCACTGCCCGGCGGGGCGGGCACTTTGCCACAACGAGCACAGACTACTGATCCGTCAGCTTTGCAGCGCATCGTTTGCTCCGTTTTCGTGCTACCGACGGCCCGCCGCCTAGATCGCCGATTGGCACGGTGTGCCGGGTGATTCAGGGAGTCCCACCCAATTCCTTGGATGCGAGCAATTCGTTAGAGCATGGACTTGCTGCTAGAACGCAGACGGCGGGCGTGGCAACATGATATTTCGAGGGCGGGGCAGGCCTCCCACTCTATAAACGGCCCACGGACCCAGGATTCGCTTTGGCACAGTGCAGCACCGATTGACATCGGCCTGATTCAACATTCCGACAGCTGGCGCTGGATCCCTTCATGTCCGGACCGCCCGCCGTTTCAGGGGTTTCTATAACGGACGCCGGAACGCGTCGCAGCGCGCTGCACAGCCTCAGGGTTGTTCGACTTTGAACCCTTGATTTCTTAGCAGTGTGACAAGTCCGTCGCTGCCCACCAGGTGCAAGGCGCCAACGACGACTAGGTAGTCTTGATCTTCCCTCAGCATCGCCGCAATCTTGGGCAACCACCTGCGGTTCCGATCAGTTGTAAGGGCGCGAAACAGCACCGGATTGTCGGACGCCTCTTTACGCAGAAGCCTTTCAAGCTCCGCGGAGTCGCCGCGCTGCCAGGCATTCACCATTACCGCCGCATCCCCTGCCTCGGTATCCAGGTCCTTAAGGGTCGCCCGCAGGTACTGTCGCTGTTGTTCCTCACTGAGCTGTGCAAAGAAACCCAGTTGTTCCTCGACGGTTTCCAGTGCAATGATTGGCTTGCCGTCAGCACGTGCGCGCTGCGCAAACTGCTCATCGACGCCTGCGCCGGCCTCAAATCCAGACTTTCCGAGGGCCATCTGCTCCAACACAAGCGCTGCGAACCAGGGCTGGAACCGGTCCATGGCTTCGGGCTCGAATCCCAGGGCTTTGGCATGAGTCGCCAAATTCGCATATAAATCGGCACCCAACAGGTCACTGAGGGTTTGTCCTTCGGGAAGCATGGCCAATTCTAGGCTCGATCCAAGCACCGCATCCGTGTTGATGTCGTTCAGGTCCAATTCCATAACCAGCGCCTTGGACCGCTCATAGGCGCGCAGCATGTCCGGGGGCAGGATGCTGTCCTCGGGCTTGAGCATGTGCACGGAGCCAACCAAGTACACGGTGTTGCTGCGACCTTTGACCTCCCAAAAAGCATGATGAGCACTCCCTGCCTGCGCACTGGCGACCGCGCCCGCCAGCAGGAGCAGCGCGGCGACGCCAAGCCTATGCAGAGGGATTGTGCTCATGGCCGTAAGTCTCCTTCAAGCTGCGATCTCCTGCTTCACACCCACCCGAGTCATCGCAAACAGAAGCGAGCTCTAGGCCTCACTCATTGCCGAATAGTCGCCCGCACCGCTTTGCCCAGCCCGGACGGCCGGCGGTCGGCCCGTCTACGCATGGGGCTATCAGGAGTACACGCACCGCCGTAGGCCCGCGGGCAGTCGCGATCATCCGTCAAGGTCCTGGCGCAAATCGGTTTCTGGCATACGATGCGGCTGGATTGTAGCCTCAAACGATAGGGATCCCCATCTTCCCGGGTGGCGGATCCTGGCGCAGCAACGGTACAATAAAATCCACGCATTTGAGGTCGCGATGCTCAAACTAACGCTTACTCCGTTGTCGGCCGCCACTCTGCAAATACCCGGGACTGACCGGTGGTACGCGAATCCGACCGACCCCGCATTGTCGGTAATGACCGATTTTCGCGAACGCAGCTCGGTGACGGTACCGGAATCGATCACCATCGATGCCGCCCTAGAACACATGAAGCACACCGGAGTACGCTGCGCTTTTGCGGTCGATGAAGCGCAGCGCCAGGTGATTGGACTGATCACGGCCTACGACATCATGGGGGAAAAGCCCATGCGCCACATGCGGCTCACCTCGACCGTCCGGGCGCAAGTGTTGGTAAAGGACTTGATGCTGCGATTGCCCGAATGGCAAGTTGCCCGTATTAAGCAGATTGAGCACCACACGGTCGCCGCGGTGGCCCACTTGTTCGATGAATCGCTGCTAACGCACATCGTCGTGGTAGAGACAGACGAGCGGGGAGCGCAGCGTCTGCGTGGGATACTTTCCGCCGCGAAGGTCAGGCGATTGTTATCCAAATAAGTCTGCGGGTTGCAAAGCCCGAGATCTACAGCGACCCTTTGGCCTGCGGTTGCCTGAGGGTGGCGGCAACACTTGCCACTTATCCACCCCTTCCTATCACCCAGTACCACAAGTAGCTTACCCCCATGCCTGTAAAGATTCCTGCGAGTCTCCCCGCACGCGCGACGCTCGAGAGCGAAAATGTATTCGTGATGGGTGAGGAGCGTGCCGCACACCAGGATATCCGAGCAATGCGCGTCGCGATCCTGAACCTGATGCCAACCAAGGTCGCTACGGAGACTCAGATTCTGCGGCTGATTGGTAATTCCGCCTTGCAAGTGGACGTCACCTTGCTGCGGACAACGAGCCACGAACCACGAAATGTGAGCATCGATCACCTGCTCAAGCACTACTGCTCTTTTGATGAGGTATGTAGCGAGCGCTTTGATGGCCTGGTAATCACCGGCGCCCCTATCGAGCACCTGGAGTTTGAGGCAGTGGACTACTGGCCCGAACTCACCCGCATCCTGGATTGGGCTTCCACAAACGTGGTTTCAACTTTCAACATCTGCTGGGGCGCGCAGGCCGCACTCTACCATTATTACGGAATCCGCAAATTTCCGCTGGCCAGCAAACTCTTCGGTGTGTTTGAACATCGCACGGTTATGCCCACCGAGCGGCTGCTGCGTGGCTTCGACGATCGTTTTTTCGCTCCTCACTCACGTCACACCGAGGTTCGACGCGCCGATGTCGAAAGTGTCCGGGATTTACGCATTCTTGCCGACTCTGAAACTGCGGGAATATACCTGGCGAGTTCGGCGGACGGACGTCGAGTCTTTGTCACTGGACATTCGGAGTACGATCCATTGACGCTCAAAGCAGAACACGAACGCGATTTAATTAAAAAGCAGCCGCTCGCGGCACCGGTAAACTACTATCCTGACGATGATCCCTCGCAACCACCGCGGGTACAGTGGCGCAGCCACGCCAGCCTGCTATACGCCAACTGGCTCAACTATTACGTTTATCAGGTCACGCCTTTTGACCTGAAGAGTCTTCCCAAAGGGACGGTGCACACCGATTTCTAGGGTGACGGGCATAATCGCTGCAGTTATTTGCCTACCGTCAGCTCTATGAATTCTGCGTCGTCGCGCAGTGAGTTTAGGTCAGGATCGTGTTTCATCCACTGAAAATTCGTGACACCAGCGTTAATCGCCTGACGTAGCGTATCCAATGCGCGCCGGGTTTCTCCGAGCTTTCCGTAAAGGCATGCGGCGTTATAGAGCATCACCGAATCGCCTGGGGCTGACTCAATCGCCGCCTGCGCCTCAATGATTGCGACCTGGGTCTTGCCCGTCGTGAGGAGCATGTGCGCGTAAACAATCCTGGCACGTGAATCATCCGGGTTCTGGAGCAGATAATTGGGCATCATGTCAATCAACCGCTGCGCCGCGCCTTTCGCTTCTTCGCTCCGGCCGAGTCCCTCCAAAGTCTGGCAAAGGTCACTGTGTGCGGTGATGAACGTCGGTCGGATTTCAATCACATGGCGGAAACTCGTGACAGCCTGCTCGGAACGACCGGTCGAGAACTGAATGCGCCCAAGGGTCCAGTGAGCAATGAAATCGTCCGGATCAAGTTCGATCGCCTTGCCAACCGATGCCGAAGCCTCGTCGAACTTGCCCCAGATAAAATAAGACAGCCCCATCGCCGTATATGCTTCGGGAAGGGTGTTGTCGTACATCAGCGCCTTGAAACTGAATTCCTGCGCCTTATCCCGATACTGGTCCTCGCGCGCGAACCACCCGAACATTTGGCCATAAGCACAGGAACATCCGGCGTACGCCGCGGCGTAGCGCGGGTCAAGTTCAATCGCCTTTTCAAACAACTGAATGGCGTACTCAGTGCCACGCTTAGTGAGCCGGTACAGGTAGGACTGGCCACGCAAGTACAGGTCATAGGCCTGGGCATTCACGGTCTGACGTTTGGTCAGCGAGACCTTCTCGGAGAAACTGAGCTTGAGTTTGAGCGCCTCGACGATCTGTTGGGCGACCTGCTCCTGGATATCAAATATATCGTCCAGCTTCCCCTTGTAGGTGTTGCCCCAGAGCTGCCGGTTGGTGCCAACATCGACGAGTTGCACGGTGATTCGGACCGAGTCCTGAAATCGTCGCACGCTGCCGCCGATGATGTAGCGTGCACCCAATTCAGCACCGATGGCATGAATATCCTGCTTGCGGCCTTTGTACTGCATGGAAGCCCAGCGCGAGATGAGTTCGATCTCGCTGACCAGCGACAGTCGCGCAATCAGCTCCTCGGTTAAACCATCGCTGAAGTAGTCTGTTTCCTGGTCCGAGCTGATGTTGTCGAAGGGCAGCACGGCCAGCGCACCGCGCTCCATAACTTGATCGCCGTGAGCCGTACGAGCGGCAGCAGGCCGTGGCCTTTGTTCATCGACAGGAGGCGCTGCATTTGGCTCCTTCGGCGGTACGATAGTCGCGCCGGCTCGCTCCAAGGAACGAAGAATCGTTTTTAGATTCTCCGCCGCATCACCGTGGAAATACTCAATGTGCTGGATACCCGCCAAGGGGTACTTAAGGGCGGGAGGGATCGTGGTTTGTTCCAAGTGCACGGGCAGGATGTGCCCCTTGCGCTCGCTAAATAGCACGACTTCTTTCGCGACATTGTGAGAGCGCGCCGCCGATGCCGTGACGGCGAGCAATAAAACCTTGGCATTGTCCAGGGCATTGACGATCTCCTCGCCCCATAGGGTTGCACCGTCGATACTCCCTTGATCAATCCAAAGGTTGACCCCCGCCGCCCGCAATTTGCCGGCCAGCTCAAGGACACGGTCTTTGTCCTCGCGTGAGTAGCTGATAAATACGTCCGCCGGCTGCGCCAAGTTGGCCCCCGTCCAGGTTAGGTCAAAGCGGTTCAGGCTAGCCGATTGCGGCCCATATAGAAAGGAGTGCGCCGCCGAGGGGCAGGTTGGCCGATCGCCCCACAAGGCTTATGACAAGCGCCGACGACGACCCCCGCGTTCCCATTCTGGGCCGGGAGCGCTCAGTCTCGATAGGACGCGTCCTTCACGTCCAGCAGGGACTTAAGGTCCCGAAAGTGCGCAAATGCAGACTCTCGATATTCATCCCAGCACCGGGCGGTTTTCTCCGCGACTTCGTCACTGAGGATGTTTAATGGCTGTCCGGTAGAATAGGCGAGTATCAGCGTCTTGGCCGCACGCTCCAGGAAATACAGCTCCTCGAAGGCCTCGGCCACTGTAGCTGCCGTCACCAGCACGCCGTGATTGCCCATAATCATGCTGTTGTATTGGCCTAGCACGCGCACCAGGCGGTCCCCTTCGACTTGTTGATCGGCCATACCACTGTAGCCACGATCGATAGCCAATCGGTTGAAGAATCGCGCCGAATTCTGATCAATCGGTTTAAGCGTGGGATCCGCCAGTGCCGCCAACGCCGAGGCATATGGTGGATGCACGTGCAGCACACAGCGGGCACGCGCTACGCTCGCGTGGATACGCCCATGTATGCACCAAGCCGAAGCGTCTGGAGCATTGGGCCGCGACATAGTCTGGGTATCGCTGCTGTCCAGCAGCAGGAGGTCGCTCGACCGAATGAGCGAAAAGTGGACCCATCGCGGGTTCATCAGGAACTGCTTGCCATCGGCCGATACGGCCAGACTGAAGTGATTGCCGACCGACTCGTGCCATTGCATCTCTACCGCCAGGCGAAAGGCCGCGGCAAGATCAACCCGCAACGCCTTCAGTTCGCTCTCAGGTAGGCGATGGGCCTTGAAGTCTTTAACCTGACTCATTGCTTGTCTCCCGCGTTTTGAGTGGCCGATCCCAGGGCGCCATGCACGGTGGCCGAGTCCATAACACCAACCCCAAGACCGTCCGCTTTACGGCCGCCACGATGCACGCGTCCGAGGGTGCCGTTGAATTCTTTGAGCTTCCCCGCCATGGCCATTGCGCGCTCCACCATGTCGTGCGCCCCGACGCGCAGTGGCTCACTTTGCTGCACGAACCTGACATTTTGTTCCATGTCCTCGGCACTCCAGCCTCGACTGTGCGCAATGTAGGGAAACTGCGGGAACACGCAACCCACTTCCGCGAAGAAACCGAGCATCTGGCCCGCAACGGCCTGTATGCCATCCTGGCCGCCAGTGATGATAAGAGCAACAACCTTGTTGCGTAGCAGCACCCGACTGGCGATCGTGATCTGGTTTTGTATGCAATTCATCCGCGCGACCATCTTGTAGTAGAGCGAACTGGCGGCACCCCATCGTATCGGTGTCGCGACCAGGACAACGTCGGCCCAGTGCACAAAGGCCTCGTACACCCGATCAAGCTGGTCGTTGGGGTCCATCTGCGTGATGGAGCAGGGCCATGTGCAAGCTTTCGCCGCCTTAGAATAATAACCCTCGCAGTTGCGAAATTTCAGCTGGGCCAGCCGCTGCATCTGCGTGGTGGCACCTTTAGCCTCGGCATGCCGAAGTGCTTCTTCTAAAAGAGCCTCCGAAGTGGAATAGCGAGGATAAGATTTGCTCATTGACGTGGTGGAGATGCCAAGCACGCGTACCGGACCGTCGTGATCGATCACGGGTCGAGCCAGCGCGTGCGGCGGGTGGGGCAGCCGATGGCGTCGGGTCGCCGAATTAAGGTCAACCCAGACACGACCGGACTCAATCTTCAACACGTAGCAAGGAACGCTTTCCGCTTCGTATCCGGGCTCCCCGCGCCCGTCACGGCAGTTGTATTTCCAGTTGTGCCAGGGGCAGACGACGAGTTCGCCGTCGAGCCGGCCCTGTCCGAGCGGTCCGCCCGCGTGATTGCACACGCCGCTAATCGCGCCAAACTGGCCGTTTTGAAAACTCAGCGCGATCTTTTTGCCGCCGGCATTAAATTCCTGCAGAGGCCGCTGACTGAGCAGCTCCGTGGCCCCGAGATCATGCCAATGTGCGCCTTGTTCCATCCGTCGAATTCTGACACAAAACCACGTATTCTGGACGCCGACGCGGATGGCGTCGGTGGCATCGTTCGGCGGTTTCGGCGGCACCATGGAGATTGCAAATGGTCTGGGATATAACTAAGCGCGCTCTATTGAGTCCTTCGTCGGCACTGGTCATGGCTTTGTCCGTATGCGTTACGTCGACCGTCACGGCGGAAACGCCGACGCCCGGATCCGTCACGGTCATTACCGCAGCTGCGATGATTGACGGCCTCGCCGCGAAAGCGCGAACCCACGTCGCAGTTGTGATACAGGACGATCGGATCATCGCCGTGCGCGACGCCGGCTCCCCGGATGTGCCCGTGTCCGCTCATCACATCGACTTGGGCACGGCGACGCTATTGCCGGGACTCATTGATGCGCACACCCACATCTTCCTGCAGGGCGAGGTGCCGGCCGACGGCGGCTATGACGTGCAGCTGCTCAAGCAGCCACTTTCTTTTCGTGCCGCCCGTGCCGTGGTATCGGCACGTCGCGCTCTTGAGCAAGGATTTACGACCATACGCGACATGGGAACGGAAGGGGCGGGGTACGGCGATGTGGGCATCAAGCAGGCAATCGAGGCGGGTTACATTCCAGGGCCACGTCTGTTCGTATGCACTCTGGCGATATCGAGCACCGGTGGTTATCCGTTGGAGGATTACGCCCCGGAAATAACGCTCCCCAAGGGCGTGCAATTGATCGACGGACCCGTCGAGGCACGTCAGGCCGCGCGCGAGCAACTCGACAAAGGCGCCGATTGGATCAAGGTGTACATGACGCATCGATCGTGGACTGACCACGACGGCAATCTAATTTCGCAGCCGACCTTGACCGTGGAGGAACTCAAGGCCATTGTCGATGAGACGCACGGGTGGGGCCGCAAAGTAGCCTGTCATGCCTACAATGGCGCCGGGCTTAAGCGCGCATTGGACGGCGGCTGCGACTCCATTGAACACGGACTGGATATCACCGACGAAGAGGTTGCGCAGATGATCAAGCAGGGCACTTGGTATGTGCCAACCATTGCCGTCTATTACGGGGATTGGGATCCACCTGCTACGGCCAGCGGTCAGCGAGACCGCAAGCGCGTGGCGCTGCACGGCGTGTCATTCACCAAGGCCTTAAAAGCAGGCGTCAAGATTGCCTTCGGAACCGACGTGGGCGGCTTTCCGTGGAGCGAGCCTATAGCTCAGGAATTCAGCCGCGAGGTGGAACTGGGCATGACCCCGATGCAAGCTATTCAGTCAGCGACCGTGAAGGGGGCCCAACTGTTGGGCATGTCGGGACAAATAGGTGTGATTGCTGTAGGCGCGCGTGCCGACCTCATGGCCGTCAGCGGTGATCCGCTCGCCGATGTCGCCGTACTGGGAAAGGTTGAGTTTGTGATGAAGGATGGCAAAGTATTCAAGGGACCACGCGGCTGAAGCGCTGTGGCTGGCAAGTAAGTGGGCGCGGGCCGCGCGGCATTGGCCACACGACGCACAATCTCTCCATTAATCCACTTCATGATATAACTATAAGCTATTGAAACGTAATATAATATTTTAGGCTAAAACCTCGGATAGCCAATTGAGGTGCGCGACCAGCGGTCCTCGGATTGGCGTGAAAGCCGCTGCGCGCCGCGCGGCTAAGCGAAGGGCAGCGTGTGGTAACCTTGAAGCGAGGAATCACACCATGAATGCCGTAAATCCGCTGCATCCTGACACCCGCGAAGACGAACTGCGCGCCTGGTGGATGCCTTTTACCCATAACCGTTATTTCAAATCCGCGCCGCGCCTTATCGCCTCGGCCAAGGGTTGCTATTTCACTCTGAAGGACGGGCGCCGCCTGTTTGACTGCCTGTCGGGTCTATGGTGCACGCCGCTCGGACATTCGCACCCCAAGGTGGTTGCGGCCATCAGAAGGCAAGCCGATACCCTCGATTACGCGCCGTCCTTCCAAATGGGTCACGAGCCGGCATTCCGCCTGGCCACACGAATCGCCGAATTCGCTGGGCGTCCGCATGACCGGGTGTTTTTTGTGAACTCGGGCTCGGAGGCCGTCGATACCGCGCTTAAGATCGCCGTGGCCTACCATCGCATGCGCGGTGAGGCGTCAAGGACAAGGATCATCGGTCGCGAACGCGCATACCATGGCGTGGGGCTGGGTGGCATCTCCATCGGCGGTATAGTCGCGAACCGCAAGATGTTTGCCCCGTTGATGATCCCGGGCGTGGACCATCTGCCGCATACTTGGAACCCGGCTGAAATGGCATACAGCCGCGGCCAGCCCACTTGGGGGACGCACCTCGCCGAGGAACTTGAAAGGCTGGTGGCACTCCATGATGCCTCGACTATCGCGGCGGTAATCGTCGAGCCGATGCAGGGCTCGACAGGCGTGATTGTTCCGCCACGCGGCTATCTCGAACGGCTGCGGGAGATTTGCACCAAGCATGGCATCCTGCTCATCTTCGATGAAGTCATTACCGGTTTTGGGCGGCTTGGAACACCATTTGGTGCCAACTTTTTCAATGTTGAACCTGACCTGACTACCTTTGCCAAGGCTGTTAACAACGCGGCGGTGCCGCTCGGCGGGGTGATCGCCCGCGATGAGATCTATCAGGCGTTTATGACCGGCCCCGCGCACGCAATCGAGTTCTTCCATGGTTATACCTACTCGGCACATCCACTGGCTGTGGCGGCAGCACACGCGACGCTCGATGTACTGGCCGAAGAGCACCTTGTCGAGCGCGCCGCGGAATTGGCGCCAGTCCTCGAGAAAGCCGTGCATTCGCTTAAGGGAGAGCCTCACGTTACCGATATCCGCAATCTTGGAATGGCGGCTGCTGTTGAACTCGCTCCAATCAGCGGCCAGCCGGGCCTCAAGGCCGTGCGCGTGTTCGAGCGCGCCTTGGATGAAGGGCTGCTGGTTCGTTTCGGCGGCGAATGCCTGGCGGTAGCGCCTCCCTTCGTAAGCACTTCGGAAGAAATCGTGGCAATGATCGAGGGCTTGCGCCGCGCGCTGCGTGCTGTGCCGGCCTGAGAGCGAGGTAACGCCCCGATGGTAGCTGCACTCAAGATTGGCGCCGCCGAGTCTGGCGTGGTCGGCCATTGGATCGACGGCACGATCTCATCCGGAGCGGGGCAACGTCGTGCGCCTGTGTTCAATCCTGCCCTGGGCGCGCCCGTGCGCGAGGTGGCGTTCGCCGATTCCGCACAGGTCGATGCCGCGGTGCAAAGCGCGATGCGGGCGCAGCCGGGCTGGGCTCAGATTACTGCTCTGCAACGTGCCCGGGTATTGTTCCGGTTTAAAGAACTGCTGCTGCAGAATACTAAGCAAATTGCTCGCACGCTGTCGGAGGAGCACGGCAAGACCCTCGCCGACGCTGAAGGCGAACTGACTCGGGGTATGGAAGTCGTCGAATTCGCATGCGGTGCGCCGCATTTGCTCAAGGGAGAATTTAGCGAGAGCGTCGGCACCGGCGTTGACAGCTACGGCGTACGTCAGCCACTCGGAGTGGTTGCTGGAATTACGCCCTTCAATTTTCCGGCCATGGTACCCATGTGGATGTTTCCGATCGCGTTGGCCTGCGGTAACGCCTTCATACTCAAACCCTCGGAACGTGATCCTTCGGTGTCACTGCTGCTGGCGGCCTTGTTGCAACAGGCCGGACTGCCCAACGGTGTCTTCAGTGTCGTACAGGGGGACAAAGTGGCGGTGGATGCGTTACTTGAGCATCCTAATATCGCCGCAGTAAGTTTTGTTGGTTCGACACCCATCGCGCGTTACATCCAGGGGCGCGGCACGGCACATGGTAAACGCGTTCAGGCGCTTGGCGGTGCCAAGAACCATGCGGTGGTGATGCCGGATGCCGATCTTAACGCCGCGGTGGAATCAATAGTCGGGGCAGCATACGGCTCGGCCGGAGAGCGATGTATGGCCGTCTCTGTGGTCGTCGCCGTTGGCGAATCGACGGCGGATGCCTTGATCGAGCGATTTCGTGAGCGAATAGCGGCGCTCAATGTAGGGGCGCCGGATGCGGCCGGCACAGAGATGGGCCCATTGGTCAACGCACAGGCTCGTGATCGGGTTCGCGGCTATATTGAGGCGGGTGTGCGCGCCGGCGCAAAGCTCACCGTTGACGGTCGCGACGTCGTTGTGGCCGGCCGCGAGCAGGGTTTTTTTGTCGGCCCGACCTTGTTCGACTGCGTGACCCCAGAGATGAGCATTTATCGCGAAGAGATCTTTGGCCCCGTGTTGTCAGTGGTCCGCGTCGTCGATTATGCGGCGGCGCTAAAGCTCGTCAATAGCCATGAATTTGCCAATGGCGCGGCCGTGTTTACCCGGAGCGGGGCACTCGCACACGCTTTCGCGCGCGATGTGGAAATAGGTATGGTCGGAGTCAACGTACCCGTGCCAGTGCCTATGGCTTTCCACAGCTTCGGGGGCTGGCGGCATTCCATGTTTGGCGATCACCATATGCACGGGCCTGAAGGAGTGCGCTTCTACACGCGCCTCAAGACCGTCACCCAACGCTGGCCGGAACCCGAGAGCGTACGCGCCGATTTTGTTATGCCGACGATGAAATAGTGCGGGTCGGCTATTTCCATTGGGGCTTCCACGCTCTTGTGAGGCCCAGCGTCAAGGATCCATGATGAAATCGCATGCGCGTGTAGTAGTCGTCGGCGGCGGCGCCATGGGTGTTGGACTTCTCTATCACCTTGCGCTCGAAGGTTGGCGCGACCTAGCGCTGGTTGAGAAGGGCGAGCTCACCTCCGGATCAACATGGCACGCCGCGGGCCAATGCCCGCACTTCAATGGCTCATTAAACATGACACGCGTGCATCTGTATGGCACGGAGCTATATGCACGGCTCGAGGAGCTTACCGGCCACGCCGTGAGCTGGCATGGGTGCGGGGGCCTGCGACTCGCAACTACCGATGAAGAGGTGCTGTGGCTCAAACACGTCCACGGCATCTCGAGACTGGCCGGTTACGAAGCGCATGTGATTGGCCGGGATGAGATTGCCCAATACCATCCGTACCTGGATACCACGGGTGTCAAGGCGGCGTTTCTGACCGTGACGGACGGGCACGTCTCACCAAGTGACATCACACACGCAATGGCGGCCGGCGCGCGCAAGCTGGGTGCCGAAATCTATCGCCGCACACGCGTCACGGATATTCGGCGCCTATCATCGGGGGAGTGGCAGGTAATCACCGATCAGGGAAGCATCACATGCGAGCACGTCGTCAATAGCGCCGGGAGCTATGCCCAGTTGGTTGGATCGTGGACTGGACACAATGTGCCCCTTGTCAACATGCTGCACCATTACGTAATCACAGAGCCGCTGCAGGAACTTATAGATCTCGAAAAAGAGTTGCCAGTTGTGCGCGATCCCTTTGCGCACGCCTATCTCCGCGAGGAAACCAATGGCATCCTGATCGGTCCTTATGAAACGGCCACCGCACACGTTTGCTGGGACGGCCAGCCTCCTGACTGGAATTTCGAGAGCGAATTGATTGCCCCGGAGCTTGACCGGCTGATGCCCTGGCTGGAAAAGGCGTCGGAACGCCTGCCGCTGTTCGCAAAAGCCGGTCTCAAGACCGTCGTGTCAGGTGCGATCACTCACTCCCCCGACGGCGTCTACTTATCGGGCCCAGCTGCTGGCGCGAAAAATTACTGGATGCACTGTGGGGCTTCAATTGGAATCGCTCAGGGCGGTGGGGCCGGCAAGTACCTCGCGCAATGGATGGTGCACGGTCAATCGGAAATCAATATGCGCGAGTTTGATCCGCGCCGATTCGGAACCTGGGCCAGCAAGGAATACACGGCGGCGGTATCCATAGAGGATTACCACCACATGTATTACTGCTACAAACCCGGCGAGCAGCACGAGGTTGGGCGTGGGTTGCGCAAGTCTTCGCTGTACGACCGACTCGCCGCAGCCGGCGCCCAATTCGGGCAGATTTACGGCTGGGAGCGGCCGCGCTGGTACGACACAAGCGGCACCGGGGAGCGCTATTCATGGGAGCGCTCCAATTGGTGGGAACCCGTGCGCCGGGAGTGCCTTACCGTTCGCGAGCGCGTCGGACTGATGGATCTTTCGACGTTTTCTAAATATGACCTGCAGGGACCAGACTCCCTGGCCTTTCTGGAACGCATCTGCGCCAACGGTATCGCACAACGTGACGGCGGAATAATTCTCGGCCACCTGCTAACGTCGGCGGGGTACATCGAAAGCGAGATTACCGTGACACGCTTTGCCGCCGAGCGCTTTTACTTACTCTCGGCGGCAGTCGCGCAACAGCATGATTTAGATCAATTTCAGGGGCGCCGCAAGTCCGGCGAACGATTCGCGATTGTGGATGTCACTAATGATTACGGGACCCTAGTGCTTGCGGGCCCGAGGGCCCGTGACGTACTCAAGAGCGTTACAAATCACGACATATCCAATACCTCCTTTCGCTGGCTTACAGGCCAGATCGCTGAAGTGGCGGGGGTGCAAGGAGTGCGATTGTTGCGCGTCAATTACGTCGGCGAACTCGGCTGGGAGCTGCATGTGCCAATGGTGCACATGCCCCAGGTGTTCGACGCGCTTATGGCTGCTGGCGCCGCGCATGGCATCGGACTGTTCGGGACCTACGCCATGAATTCGCTCAGGATGGAGAAAGCCTATCGTGGATGGGGTTCGGATCTGACCAACGAAGTCACGTTGCTCGAGTCCGACATGGAACGGTTCGTCAATTACGAAAAGGATTTTATCGGCAAGGCGGGCACACTCAGATCCAAGCAGCAGGGGCCGCGCATTGTGCTGACCTATCTTGAAGTGGACGCCGAGAGAGCCGATTGCCTTGGGAACGAGCCGGTCTACGTCGATGGTGAGTTGGCGGGATTGACCAGCAGCGGTGGCTATGGGTTTGCGGTGCAAAAATCGCTGGCATTCGCCTATCTCCGGCCAACCCTGCTGCGTGGCAATTCACGCATCGAAATTGCGATTCGCGGTGATAGGCGGGCGGCGCGGGTCATCCCGCAGCCGGCGTGGGATCCGAAGAACGAGCGTCTGCGCGCCTGAGGGCGCGCTGCCTTAACTTTTAAGGAGAGGCGGACAATGTACACACAGGGTCTAGATGGCGCGGCTCCGAATCGGCCGACTGACCTTGGTGCCGAGGGCGCCGAGGATAGCGCAAGGTTTCAGGCGCGCGTCGACGCCGAGGAGAAAATCGAGCCCAAGGACTGGATGCCGGTAGGCTATCGCCAGACCCTGATCCGCCAGATTTCTCAGCATGCGCACTCCGAAATCGTCGGCATGTTGCCGGAGGGTAATTGGATCACTCGCGCGCCCACGCTGCTGCGCAAGGCCATCCTCATTGCAAAGGTGCAGGACGAGGGCGGCCATGGGGCATACTTGTATAGTGCGGCAGAAACGTTGGGCGTGAGCCGCGATGAGCTCGTCGCTCAGCTGCTGTCGGGCAAAGCCAAGTACTCGAGTATATTCAATTACCCGACCCCCACCTGGGCGGACATTGGCGCGATCGGCTGGCTCGTGGACGGGGCCGCGATTATGAATCAGATACCCCTGTGTCGGTGCTCCTACGGCCCTTACGCACGCGCGATGGTGCGTATCTGTCGGGAAGAAAGTTTCCATCAGAGGCAAGGGTACGACATCATGCTAAAGCTCGCCCGGGGCACGCCGGCGCAGCTGCAAATGGCCCAGGGCGCTTTAAATCGCTGGTGGTGGCCCTCCATGATGATGTTTGGCCCCTCCGACGCCGAGTCATCGCACAGTGCACAGTCCATGCTGTGGAAAATCAAGCGTTTCTCGAATGACGAACTGCGCCAGAAGTTTGTGGACTTCACGGTACCCCAAGCCGACTATCTTGGTCTGAAGGTTCCCGATCCCGAGTTACAGTGGGATTCGGCCGCGGGCCGCTATCGGTTTGGCGCCATAGACTGGAACGAATTTAACGAAGTCCTAAAGGGTCACGGTCCGTGCAACCGCGAGCGACTGGGCGCGCGCCAACGCGCGCACGAGCAGGGTGCCTGGGTGCGGGAGGCGGCGACCAAGTATGCCCAAAAACGGCAGGTGCGCGCCGCGGGCGCAGCGGCCTGAGTGCCCCACCAGCGAAAGGTTGCGTTATGAAACCAGACCAGGGATGGCCCCTTTACGAGATATTTATTCGTGCGCGCGGGGGCCTCGATCACAAACACGTCGGCAGCGTACACGCGGTCGATGTCCGGATGGCGATCGAGCATGCTCGCGACGTGTACACGCGCCGCCTTGAGGGCGTGAGCATCTGGGTGGTGAGATCCAGCGAGATAACCGCTTCTGACCCGCGGGACGCCGACGCCATGTTTGAGCCGGCACGCGACAAGATTTACCGACACCCAACCTTCTATGAAATTCCCGACGAGGTTAAGACCCTGTGACCGCAGTCGCGACGGGAACTGGCGGGCTAGAACCGGCGCGCGTTGACTATGTGCTGCAACTCGCGGACACCAGCCTGGTGCTCGGACAGCGGCTCGGCGAACTGCTGGGACATGCGCCGACGATCGAGGAAGACTTGGGTCTGGCCAATATTTCGCTGGACTTGATTGGTCAGGCGCGTCTGCTGCTGACCTACGCCGGCGAGCTGGAAGGTCGCGGCCGCACTGAAGACCAGTTCGCCTTCCTGCGAGTAGAAAGCGAATTCCGGAATCTCGTGCTGGCCGAGCAACCCAACGGGGATTTTGCCCAGACTATCGTTCGACAGGTGCTGATCGATACTTACCAGCTTACACTCTATGAGCATCTGCAGCGGTCCAGCGATGGGCGCTTGGCCGCGATCGCGGCTAAATCGCTCAACGAGACTCGCTACCACTGGCGCTACAGCAGCGGTTGGCTAATCCGCCTTGGCGACGGCACCGAGGAGAGCCACCTTCGCGCCCAACGGGCCCTGAACCAACACTGGCCCTATACGCGCGAGTTTTTTGACGAGCGAGACGAGGACCGCACGCTGGCGCTATCGGGCGTCGCGCCGGCGTTATCCGAGGTGGCGACTGAATGGTCGATGCGCATTGACAGCGTGCTAAGCGAGGCAACTCTGCAGCGGCCCGCGGACGTGCCTTATCGGTGGTTCGGGCGGCGCGGCGTGCATTCCGAGCATTTAGGCTATTTGCTGGCCGACATGCAGTACCTGCAGCGCACCCATCCAGGTGCCCAATGGTAATCACTACCGCTGCCTCGGTCCCCGAGGAATCTATGGCCTGGAGCGCACTGCGTGTCGTAATGGATCCGGAAATCCCGGTGTTAAGCGTCGTTGATCTGGGCCTGATTCGACACGTCAAATGCACGGGCGATGGCCATGTGGAGATAGGGCTCGCCCCTACCTATTCAGGCTGCCCGGCCACGGCGGTGATTCGCGGCGCGGTCGTTGCCGCCTTGCATGCGGCAGGTTTTTCCCATCCCAGCGTAGTCGAATTACTTTCCCCGCCATGGTCCAGCGCGTGGCTGAGCAGGGAAGCGCACGAAAAACTTCGCCAGTATGGCATCGCCCCGCCAAATCACCCGATCGCATCGCCCCGCGCTATCTGGCGAGACCTACCGACCGTGCATTGTCCTCGCTGCGAGTCGCTGGATACCGAAGAACTGAGCCCCTTTGGCTCAACACCGTGCAAGGCGCTGCATCGTTGCAAGGTGTGTCTGGAGCCTTTTGAGTACTTCAAGTGCATCTGAATTTTCATCCGCTTAGGATCAGCAGCCGAGTGTTTGCCGCGGATGATGCGATCTGCCTCACTCTGTCAATTCCGGACCACCTGCTGTCGGAATACCATTTTAGTCCAGGGCAGCATGTCGCGTTGCGGGCAGTCCTCGAGGGCAAGGAGGTGCGTCGCACCTATTCCATCCTGAACGGCGCACCCGTCGGTGAGTTGCGTTTGGGCATACGGGTACAGCCTCGCGGCGGCCTCTCCAATTTTCTCGCCCACGAAGTAAAAGTTGGAGACACCGTCGAGGCACTGGGGCCCACTGGACGCTTCATATATTCAGAATCGTCCCGGCCCGACCGTTACTGCCTGGCGCTCGCAGCGGGCAGCGGCATCACACCCATTCTCTCGATAATCACTGCCACGCTCGAGCGCGACGCCCACAGCCGCGTCATCTTGTTCTACAGCAATCGCACCGTAGCGCACACCATGTTTGCCGAGGACATTCTGGCTCTCAAAAATCGATTTATGGACCGCCTCGCCGTGCACTTCATCATGAGCCGTGAGCCCCAGGACATGGAGATCTTCAACGGTCGGCTCGACGGCGCGAAGCTCGGCGAGTTCTGTGGGCGCCTATTTGAACCCGCCGCTGTGGACGAAGTCTTCGTGTGCGGGCCCGGAGACATGGTATCTAGCTGTCGCGACGCCTTAAGCGCACTGGGCGTAAGAGCGCCGGTCCACTTCGAGCGCTTCACCAACCCAAGCAGCGCCGCCCTAAAGCGCGCCGAAGTCATCGCAACGACCGGACACACCGCAACCGTGACCGTCATCCAGGACGGTCGCCGCAGAAGATTCAAAATGACCGCCGACGACGAGTCGGTGCTCTCAGCGGCGGAGCGCGCCGGCTTCGACCTGCCGTACTCCTGTCGGGCTGGTGTGTGCTCCACCTGTCGCGTCAAACTGACCAAAGGCAAGGTCACCTTGCAGCACAACGTAGCGCTCGAAGAGTGGGAGCTGGCCGCGGGCTTTATACTCGCCTGCCAGGCGCGGCCCACCGAGCCTGACCTTGAATTGAGTTACGACGAAAAGTAGCCCCTCTAAAGAAAAACCCTCGCACGTGTCGTATCAATCCATACTTTTTTCGGTGACCGACGGGATTGGCCGACTCACACTCAATCGGCCTGAGCGACTCAATAGTTTCACGGCAGCGATGCACGACGAAGTGCGCAATGCGCTGGACCGATTAACAGCCGAGGGCGCCCGTGTTTTGGTGATTACCGGCGCAGGCCGCGCGTTTTGCGCCGGCCAGGACCTCAACGACCGGGCAGTGGCACCGGGCGACACGCCCGTGGATCTGGGCGATTCAATTGAGCGCCATTACAAACCGTTGGTCTTGGCCTTGCGCCGGTTGCCGATGCCAGTTGTGGCCGCGGTCAATGGCGTAGCCGCCGGGGCCGGCGCGAACATAGCGCTCGCCTGCGACCTCGTGATCGCCGCACGATCCGCAAGCTTTATTCAGTCCTTCAGCAAACTGGGCCTGGTACCCGACTGCGGCGGAAGCTGGAGCCTGCCGCACCTAGTGGGCAACCCACGCGCCCTGGGGCTCGCCCTACTCGGCGAGAAGCTGCCTGCAGAGCAAGCTGCACAGTGGGGACTGATCTGGCGCTGCGTGGAGGACCCTGACTTTGCAGCAACCGTTGATGCGATTGCCGCTCAGCTTGCAGCCGGACCCACCCGTGGACTGGCGCGCACGAAGCAGTCGATCTATGCGGCGTGGAGCCTGACTTTTGAGGCTGCCCTCGATGCGGAGCGCGACGCGCAGCGCGAGCTCGGTGCCTCTGCAGACTACGCCGAAGGGGTGGCCGCGTTTACCTCCAAGCGAACACCGCGCTTTTCAGGTCGGTAACCGGGCGCTCGATGAGGGGAGAATGACTAAAGTCGGTCAGAACGCAGCGGAGCGAGCAACATTGGCGCTGTTCGCGAACGATCGCGCCTCACAGCAACTGGGCATCGACCTGATTGCGGTAGCAGCTGGCATCGCCAGCGTTACGATGACCATCCGGCCGGATATGAGCAATGGACATGGAAT
Organism: Steroidobacterales bacterium; assembly: GCA_038234675.1. GTDB lineage: Bacteria > Pseudomonadota > Gammaproteobacteria > Steroidobacterales > Steroidobacteraceae > FEN-1191. The sequence goes on along the minus strand of JBBQTF010000028.1, from coordinate 10,674 downwards.
TTGTCATGGCGGATTCATATTTGCGCTGGCCGACAGTGCTTTCGCATTTGCCTGCAACAGCCATGGCCCGGCCACCGTGGCTGCGGCGGTCTCAATAGATTTTCTTGTGCCCGCGAAACCCGGTGACGTCTTGACTGCTGTGGCGAAGGAGCGCTGGTTGAGCGGCCGCACGGGTCTGTATGACCTTAGCGTGACGCGCGCCGACGGCACCGTAATCGCCCACGCCCGCGGCCGCTCTCACCGACTTGGCAGCGCATCGACAGCGCCCACAACCTAAGGAAAAACCGCCGTGTCTTCCGCCTATATTTGCGACGCCGTCCGCACACCCTTCGGTCGCTATGGAGGAGCCCTCGCCGGCGTCCGACCCGACGATTTGGCCGCGATTCCAATTAAGTCTCTGCTGAGCCGGAATTCGCGGGTCGACCCGGCCGCGATCGATGACGTAATCCTCGGCTGCGCCAACCAGGCCGGTGAGGACAATAGAAACGTAGCGCGTATGGCGCTGCTCCTGGCGGGAATCCCAGACACAGTACCCGGTGGTACTGTCAACCGGTTGTGTGGCTCGGGCCTTGATGCCGTAGCAATTGCGGCCCGCGTAATCGGAAGTGGCGAGGCTGAGCTAATCGTAGCCGGCGGCGTCGAAAGCATGAGCCGAGCTCCCTACGTATTGAGCAAGTCGACGGCTGCCTACGCGCGCGATGTGCAAATGTTCGACACCACAATTGGTTGGCGCTTTGTCAATCCCTTACTAAAGATGAAATTCGGCATCGATTCCATGCCGGAGACTGCCGAGAATGTGGCGGCGGAATTTAACGTCAGTCGCGCCGACCAGGATAAATTTGCGTTGCGCAGTCAGGAGCGGGCACTCGCTGCGCAGGACAGTGGCGTCCTCGCGACGGAAATAGTACCGGTCGTAATACCCGGGAAAAGGGGCGAGTTTACGACCGTCGATCGAGACGAGCATCCACGCCACACCACTTTGGACTCGCTGGCCCGCCTGGCGACCCCATTCCGCGAGGAAGGTAGCGTGACCGCCGGAAACTCATCGGGGGTGAACGATGGGGCGGCTGCGCTACTCATTGCGGGCGAAGCGGCGATCAAGCGTTACCATTTAACGCCACTGGCACGAATTGTCGGCAGCGCGATTGCCGGCGTTGCGCCCCGTATCATGGGCATGGGCCCCGTGGGCGCGATACGAAAGCTCTTGGCTCGGCAAAACTGGTCACTAAGCGAACTGGATGTTTTTGAGCTCAATGAAGCCTTCGCGGCCCAGGCACTCGCGGTGTTACGAGAGCTGGCGCTACCGGATGACGCGCCACACGTTAACCCAAATGGAGGAGCAATTGCGCTGGGCCACCCCCTCGGCGCCAGCGGTGCCCGGTTGGCCACGACCGCCATGTACCAGCTTGGCCGGACGGGCGGAAAACGTGCACTCTGCGCCATGTGCATTGGAGTGGGCCAAGGCATCGCACTGTGCTTAGAACGTGTTTAGCTAACGACCGCGCTCGGCTATGGCAATCCTGGTGAAACGAACGACGGAGGACGGTATCGCGATACTTGAAATCGAGAATCCTCCTGTCAATGCGCTGGCGCAACCGGTCCGGGCCGCACTGTTGGCTGCCGTACAGGAAGCGGAAAGGGATCCCGGAGTGCGAGGCGTCGTCATTTGCGGTGCCGGTCGATGTTTTGTCGCCGGTGCGGATTTGCGCGAGTTCGATGTTTCAGCGCGTGCCCCCTTGCTCAACGAGGTGTTGCTGACAATCGAGGGTCTCGGAAAGCCCGTGCTTGCCGCCCTGCACGGTGCAGCGCTGGGCGGCGGCCTGGAACTGGCCCTAGCTTGCCATTACCGGTGTGCACTGGAGGATGCCAGTATTGGATTCCCGGAAATTAAACTCGCGCTGATACCCGGATCAGGCGGGACACAGCGTATGCCGCGTTTGGTGGGCGCGCGAGTTGCATTGGACATGATGCTCGGCGGGGAGCCCGTGACTGCCGCACGCGCACTGGAGCTTGGAATTGTTGATTGGCTGATCACCGGTCCGGATTTGGCCCGAGCGGCGGCAATGTTGCTTCGAGAGCTGATTAGCCTAAACAAGGGACCTCGGGCACTTCGGGAAGTCAAACTCCGTCCCAGCGCCGGTGATGTTGCAACTTTTGCAACCGAGCGCGAGCAACTCTCGCGGCGCGGTGTCACAGATCTGGCGCGCGGCTATATCATTGAGTGCGTCGAGGCGGCGTATCAGGAGCCCTTCGAGGCGGCACTCGCGCTGTCGCGCCGTAGGTTCGAGGAGTGCCGCCAGTCGCTGGAGTCCCGCGCACTGCGGCATCTGTTCTTTGCCGAGCGCGCCGCAACGACTGAGGCTCGGAAGAGTTCGGTTGCGGTGAAATCCGTGGCCGTGATCGGTGCAGGAACCATGGGCAGCGGCATTGCGGTGAGCTTGGCCACCTCCGGCTACGACGTCGTATTGGTCGATTCCGAAAAGAAGTCCGTCGATGCTGGACTACAGCGCGTCAACGCAACTATCGAGGCGGCGAATCGAAAAGGTCGCATGACATCAGAAGCGGCCAGCGCCGCGACTGCCCGGGTCACCGCAACCTCAGAACTCGCCGCAGTTGCGCCTGCAGACCTCGTCATTGAGGCCGTTTTTGAGAGCATGGCCGTCAAGCAAGAGGTATTCCGGAGTCTCGATCGCTTATGCCGCCACGAGACCATACTCGCCACCAACACCTCCACACTGGACGTGGATGTCATTGCATCGGTCACAGCCCGTCCGCAGTCTGTGGTCGGTATGCATTTTTTTAGCCCGGCGCATGTCATGCGGCTCGTCGAGATCATCCGCGGCGCGGCTAGCTCGCCCGAAGCCATCGCTGCCGCCATGACCGTCACCCGCCGTATGGGCAAGCTGGGCGTGGTGGTGGCTAATTGCTTTGGTTTCGTCGGCAATCGAATGCTTTACGCATATGGGCGCGAAAACCAAATGATGTTGCTCGAAGGGGCGAATCCATCACAGATCGACGCCGCGCTAAAGATCTTTGGCATGGCCATGGGCCCGAACGCCGTCGGCGATCTGGCGGGACTGGACGTCGGTTACCGCGTTCGGCGCGAACGCACCGATCGGCCTGTCGATCCCCGATATTTCCGGGTAGCCGACATGCTGGTGGAGGCTGGGCGGCTCGGACAGAAAAGCGGGCGGGGAGCTTTCCGGTACGAGCCTGGATCACGCGAGGCACTGGCGGATCCTGAAGTTGAATCACTCATCAAGGCCGAGTCCGCCCGCTTAGGAGTTGCACGCCGCGCAATTGCCGATGCTGAGATCGTCACCCGCTGCATTTACGCCTTGATCAACGAGGGTGCGGCAATTCTCGGCGATGGCGTCGCCCGCTCGGCTGCAGACATAGACACCATTTGGTGTAATGGTTACGGCTTCCCGCGTCGCCGGGGCGGTCCGATGTTTTACGCCGACACGATTGGGCTGCCAGCGGTGGTGGCGGGGATTCGGAGATTTTCGACAGAGCAGGGCGCACAATATTGGACTCCGGCGCCGCTCCTGAGTGAGCTCGCGCAGCGCGGCAGCTCATTTGCCAATTGGGACCGCAAGCCGCCGGAAAATCCCGGCGAGTCAGAGGCACAAAGATGAAGGTGAGAAGTTACGTGTTGGGTAACTGGGTTGAAGGCGTCAACGCTGGTGTCGCGGTCCGCGACGCCACGACCGGAGCGGTCGTTGCAGAGGTTAGTTCAGCGGGCATCAATTTTGCCGAGGTTCTAACTTTCGCCCGCACTACTGGCGGCCCCGCGCTCCGGGCGCTGACCTTTCATGAGCGGGCGAATTGCCTCAAGGCCCTCGGTAAGAAGTTGCTCGACCTTAAGGAAGAGTTTTATCCCATTTCGTTGCAAACTGGGGCGACCCGGGCGGACTCCTGGATCGACATCGAGGGGGGTATAAGTACCTTGCTTGTTTTCGCAAGCAAAGGCACCCGGGAACTGCCCAACAGTCACGTGTATATCGACGGTGCGGTGGAGAAAATCTCCAAGGGCGGCACCTTCGTCGGTCAACACATCTGCGTGTCGCTGGAGGGTGCGGCGATTCATATCAATGCCTTTAACTTTCCGGTCTGGGGCATGCTGGAAAAACTGGCTCCGGCAATTTTGGCGGGGGTGCCGGTCGTGGTCAAACCGGCGACCGCTACAACGTATCTTGCCGAGCAGGTGGTTCACCGCATCATAGAAAGCGGCACACTGCCCTCCGGCGCGCTGCAATTTATCGGCGGGAGCCTGGGAGATTTATTCGACCATCTCACCTGCCAGGACTTCGTGTCTTTCACCGGTTCTGCCAGCACCGCGCAGCAGCTTAAGTCGCACCCGATGGTCTTGCGCCACGCTGTGCGCTTCGTGGCGGAGACCGATTCTCTCAACTCGTCAATACTCGCACCGGATGTGCGACCGGACATGGCAGAGTTTGATTTATTCATCCGCGAGGTAACACGCGAAATGACGGTTAAGGCCGGGCAGAAATGCACGGCGATTCGCAAGGCCCTCGTGCCGCGCAATCTCGTATCCGAGGTCGTCACCGCGCTCGAAGGCACAATCGGCAAGGTGGTGCTGGGCGATCCCCGCGCCGAGGGGGTGCGTATGGGCCCGCTGGCCAGCCTCGACCAGAAGCGCGAAGTACTGGCCCGCGTGGCCGAACTTCGGAAAGAAGCCAACCTGGTCGTCGGCAGTCTCGATGACTTCACCGTGACCGGCGCTGATCGGGAACGCGGTGCGTTCGTCCCGCCGCTGCTGCTTCTGTGCAACTCGCCGATAGATGCGCGGGCCGTGCACGAGGTCGAGGCCTTCGGACCAGTCGCCACGGTTTTGCCCTACAACGATATCGCTGACGCCATTGCGCTCGCCCGGCGCGGCTCAGGGAGCCTTGCGGCCTCGGTGTTTTCGGCAGATGACGCATTGGCGACGCAGTTGGTGCTAGGGCTCGCGCCGTTTCATGGCCGCATCGTCGTCATAAATCGCCATTGCGCCAAGGAGTCAACCGGCCACGGTTCACCCCTGGCGCACCTGGTGCACGGCGGGCCGGGTAGGGCCGGTGGCGGTGAGGAGATGGGGGGCATCCGAGGGGTGATGCACTACATGCAGCGCACGGCCATTCAAGGCTCACCAGACACCATCACTGCAGTAACGCAGCGCTGGGTACGCGGGGCGAGCGAGAACAATCCCGGCCGCCATCCGTTTCGCATTCCATTCGGTGAGTTACAGCTCGGCGATTCGTTCAATTCAGCCGAGCGTTCGATCACCGTGGAAGACATCGAACATTTCGCGGCTCTGACCGGCGACACCTATTACGCCCACATGAGCGAGAGCGAGGCCGCCCGCAATCCGCTCTTCGGGGGGCGGGTCGCCCACGGCTACTTTCTGATCTCAGCCGCCGCAGGGCTATTTGTGGATCCGGACTACGGACCTGTGTTGGGCAACTACGGGCTCGACAATCTGCGCTTCGTAAAGCCCGTAAGACCCGGTGATTCCATCAAGGTGCGCCTGACCTGCAAGGAGAAAACGCTGCGTCCGAACAAGGGTTGGGGTGAGGTGACGTGGGACACGGAAATCCGCAACCAGAGCGAGGAAACCGTCGCCTCCTACAACGTGTTGACTATGGTTAGCGTGGACGCGATCCCCGATTCGCGGCCCGGCAGTTAACCATGACTATCGCACTTGCACGCTACCGAAAGGACTTTCCCAGCCTTGATTTCGCGGAGCCGGCTTCGGACGTGCTCGAAATCATTATCACCCGTGCAGGTACGCAGAACTCCGCCGATGCGGCGATGCACCGGGACCTGGCTTACGTCTGGCGCGAGGTTGACGGCGACCCGCAGACACGCGCGGTCTTGGTGCGCGGTGCCGGTGCAAACTTTTCCTCCGGCGGCGACTACGCGCTTATCGAGCGCATGATCGCGGACGAGGCAACGCTGCTGCGCGTGTGGAAGGAAGCCTCGGATCTGGTCTACAACCTCCTAAACTGCACCAAACCCGTGGTGGCGGCCGTGCGCGGCAGCGCGGTCGGTGCGGGTCTGGCCATCGCGCTGCTGGCCGATGTGTCCATCGCGGCCACCGACGCAAAGATTCTCGACGGTCATACGCGCCTGGGCGTAGCCGCTGGCGATCACGCGGTCATGATCTGGCCGCTGCTGTGCGGCCTCGCCAAGGCACGCTATCACCTGCTAACCAATCGACCTTTGTCCGGTGCCGAAGCCGAACGCATTGGCCTGATTGCCGTTTGCGTGAACGACAGCGAAGTCCTGCAAACAGCGCTGGATACCTGTCGAGAACTCGCTGCAGGCAGCGCCAGTGCGATCCATTTCACCAAGCATGCGCTCAACAATTGGCTGAGGCTCGCTGGCCCCAGTTTCGACGCCTCGCTGGCCCTTGAGTTCATGGGCTTCAGACTCAGCGACGCGCGCGAAGGGCTCGATGCGGCACGCGCTAAGCGACGTCCGCTCTTTAAAGGACCTGCGGTCTAGAAGCCACAGCTCCATCGTTTCGTGGGCTGCGTAGACGGAACGCCATGGAAACGACGGTCTCCGCGACGAAATGCGCGTTCCCGGGCAATTCACCCAGCAGCGTTTGGGTCAACGCTAATCGGCGATTGGCAAATGCTTTAGTGGCAGGGCGGCGGAGCGCTTAACTGTTGCCAGCACGATGCTTGAGTGCACGTCGCGTACTCCCGGGATTTTCATTAGCCGCTTTAAGACGGTGGCGCCGAGTGCCTCCAGATCGGGCACGGTGACATAGAGCAGAAAATCGGAAGCCCCGGTCACAGCGAAACAGGAGATGACTTCGTCGAACTTGGCCAGCTCCCGCTGGAAACTCATTACTACATCGTCCGCGTGTTGCTGAAGCTTGACCTGCACAAAGGCCTGCACTTTCAGGCCGACTCGCCCCGGGTTGACAATCGCGGCATATCCTTCGATGACTTCGGCCTGCTCCAGCGCCCGAATGCGTCGGGTGCAGGGGGTCTGCGAGAGGCCGACTGCCTCAGCCAACTCGACGACTGTTAGCCGACCGTTAGCTTGTAGGGCCGCCAGGATGCGGGTATCGGACCGATCTAGTTTCATAGAGTTTTCGAGCTTTTTTGGTGCTTATCGCTACTTCAATATGCACATTGTACTATTTATAGCGTTTGTCACCGACATTAAGGCGATAAACTCTGGCCGTTCCCACACTGATGAGTAACTGCTGCACGTTCGATGGAAGCGACCCGCCAACCCATGCCCCTTCCATCGTCCAGCGACGCGCCCGACTGGCGCAAGGCCCTCGAATTTGCATTGTTGTCCCGGGCGCTCGATGATCTGGAAGAGTCCGTGCTCGCACCGGCGCGCAAAGTGCTCTATCAATTCTGCGCGCGAGGCCATGAACTAACTCAAGCGCTGCTCGCGCAACGGCTCACCGGCGAACGCGACGGCGTGGCTTCCTACTACCGCTCGCGCCCGTTGCTGCTGGCCTTGGGGTTGCCCCTCGACGATGCGCTCGGCTCGACCATGATGCGCAGTGGAGGCCTGAGCGATGGGCGAGACATCGGTGTGGTCTTCAACTTGCCGAATCTGCACGGTCCGTGCGTTTTGCCAGCCTGCGGTGGCGTTGGTACACAGTACACACCGGCGGTGGGCTGGGCCCAGGCGCTGCGCTATCACAGCGAGGTGCTCGGCGACGAACGATACCGAGGCAGCATCGCGGTCGCGCACGGGGGCGATGCCTCGACCGCCACTAATGGATTTTGGGCCGCCCTTAATATCGCCACCACACTGCGTCTGCCGATGCTTTTTTACATCGAAGACAACGGATACGGCATATCGGTCAAATCGACGCTGCAGACTCCGGGCGGCAATGTTGCTCGAAACCTGGCCTCATTCGGCGGGTTGCGCGTCCTCGATGGCGACGGCGCGAACCCTGGTGCCGCCGCTGAGCTGTTGGCCGAGGCGGTTTCTACAACGCGATCGGGAACGGGACCGGTGTTGCTGCGCTTGGTGGTGCCGCGTCTTTCAGGACATTCTGGGCAGGACACACAGGCGTACAAATCCTCCGAGGAACTTGCCGGGGAGCAGCGGCGTGACCCACTCTTGGCCCTCAAGTCGATGTTGGTGCCGACTTTACTGACGGCCGAGCAATGGTCCGGCGCGGAAGCTAACGCGCGCGCTGCCGTGTCCGCAGCCCTCGCGCGGGTCGAAGCAAGGGCGTTACCGGACCCTGCGAACACGAGGCGATTTGCCTTTTCGGAGTTCGCCGCAGACGGCACTGTGCAGCTGCCGGGGCAAGGAGGCATGCGCCCGCACGGTTACCGACCCCCAGAGGGGAGCGAACGAAAGCGCTCCGACGGTGCACGTATCAACATGATGACGGCTATCCGCCGTACGCTCGAACACGAACTGGAAATCAATCCGCGCGTGCTGGTATTCGGAGAAGACGTCGGTCGCAAAGGCGGCGTGCATGCTGCCACCCTTGGATTGCAGCAGAGGTTTGGCGCGGCGCGAGTGTTTGATACCAGCCTATCCGAAGAAGGAATAATCGGCCGCGCGGTAGGAATGGCCGCCGCGGGTCTGATGCCGGTGCCCGAACTGCAGTTCCGAAAGTACGCCGAGCCGGCGGCCGAGCAGCTCCATGACTGCGGCACCATCCGCTGGCGCACCGCCAATCGCTATGCGGCGCCCATGGTGGTGCGCATGCCCGGTGGGTATTTCAAGTGCGGCGACCCCTGGCATAGCCAGTGCAATGAGGTGCAGTTTGCTCATGCCATTGGCTGGAGACTGGCGATGCCTTCCAATGCCGAAGACGCGGTGGGACTCCTGCGCAGCGCTTTGCGCGGCAACGACCCAACCATATTTTTTGAGCACCGTGCCATGCTGGACGGCGCGTGGGCGCGACGACCTTATCCCGGAGACGAATTTGTGGTTCCGTTCGGCATTGCCCGTCGATTGCGTGCCGGGCGGGAACTGACCCTGATCTGTTGGGGCGCCATGGTCGAGCGCTGCGAACAGGCGGCAGCGGACTCGGCCGTTGACGTCGACCTGCTCGATCTGCGCACGCTGGTTCCTTGGGATCGCGATGCCGTCCTGGCCTCGGTCGGCGCGACACACCGCTGCCTCATTGTGCACGAGGACAACATGACTGCCGGATTCGGCGCCGAGATTGCTGCCGAACTGGTACAAAAGGCTTTCGCCGCCCTGGATGCACCCGTGGAGCGCCTGGCGTTGCCCGATATCCCTGTACCTCACAGTCCGGTATTGCTCAACTCGGTATTGCCGGCCGTAGAGTCCATAATTCAGGCGATCCGGCGGATCGCGAGTTATTGACATATGAATGAACTGGTCGATGTGATGTTGCCAAGCGATCAAGCCGAGGGAACTCGTTCGCAGGTTCTTGCATGGCTCAAGAAACCTGGTGACCCTGTCGGCGAGAACGAGCCGTTGCTGGAAATCGAAACCGACAAAGTGACGGTGGAAGTCCCGGCTCCTTGTGCGGGCACGCTGTTCGAAATCCTCATCGAGACCCAGGGGGAAGTCGAACCGGGTGCCGTGCTGGCACGCATCGATCGCAGCGGCAGGGCGCCGCCTAGCGACCCCGACGTGGCGCGTACACAATCCCCAGCGGCGCCGGTTAACGAACCACTGGCGGTGCCGGGACAAGACGCGGCATCGGTAGGTTCCGCCTCATTAAGCCCCGCCGTACGACGGCTCCTCACTCAACACCAACTGGACCCGGCAGACGTTGTAGGAACCGGCGCGGACGGAAAAATAACCATCGAGGATATTTTGCGGCACGCCGTGGGCAAGCCGGCCGCGGGAATCGAGCAACCTGCGCCGAGCGCCTCGGCACAGCAAAGCGCCCCAAAAGCACCCCTTGTTCCGCATTCGCGCATGCGAGTGCAGATTGCCGAACGCATGGTCGCCAGTCTGCTGCACACCGCGCCGCACGTGACGAGCGTCTTCGAGGTGGATCTAGGCGCCGTCCTGGCACATCGGGAACATTCCCGAGCTGGTTTTGAGAGCCGCGGCGCCGCGCTCACGCTGACGGCGTACTTTGTAGCCGCCTGCGCCGAGGCCCTGCAGGCCGTGCCCGAACTCAATAGCCGCTGGCATCCTGAGGGGCTGGAGATGCACGAGCACATCGACATTGGTATAGCCACCGCGCTGGCGAACGGAGGGCTCGTTGTACCGGTCGTGCGGGGCGTCGCGGCCCTGGACCTGTTCGCCATTGCGCGCGAACTTGCCGATCGCGTCACCCGGGCGCGTGAGGATCGCCTGGTTCCCGCGGACGTGCGCGGAGGTACCTTTACGATCTCGAATCATGGCGTGGGCGGAAGCCTGCTGGCCGCGCCTATTATCATTCATCAGCCCCAATCGGCGATTCTAGGCATCGGCAAAGTGGAAAAGCGTCCCGCAGTGACGCTGGAAAACGGCCACGACGTCCTCTCGATACGCCCGCGCTGCTACGTTACGTTGACAATCGACCATCGTGTCGTCGACGGTCAGCGCGCCAACCGATTCCTGTCGGTATTAACACGGCGCCTTGAAAACTGGGGCCGTTAGAGCAATCGCGGGTCGGCGGTACGGTTGCTAACCCGCCCGGCTTGCCGGAATATACAAGCGTGCGACCGGCAAAGAATTATAAGACGGCTGGGAGGCGAGCAC
>JBBQTF010000027.1:0-53630 GCA_038234675.1 Steroidobacterales bacterium | reverse complement strand
GGATGTGCCGGAGGCCTTTCTGGCCGTGCAGTGGACGCGACTGCCCGCGGGGGAAACGCCACCGGCATTCGTGACGCGCATCTCGCATCTGCTGTCCCCAAGCGAGCCCCAAGCGCCGGCACCGGCCCGACCTGCAATCGGCTCGACCCCTTCCTTCCGCCCGCCCATCCCGAATGCTGCGACATCACGCCGGTTTAAGCTCCTACCGCTTCTGGTCATGGCGGTTGCCCTGCTGGTGGGCGGCTACTTCGCGCTGGACAAGTTCGTGCTGTCGAAGCACTCAGCGGGCTCGCTGTTCGGTGCGTCCGCGCCGAGCGCAATCCCGGAGAAATCCATCGTCGTTCTACCGTTCGTGGACATGAGCGAGAAAAAAGACCAGGAATACTTCTCGGATGGACTGACCGAGGAACTGCTCGACATGCTTTCACAGGTGCCGGACTTGCGCGTACCGGCCCGCACCTCGTCGTTCTACTTCAAAGGGAAGTCGGAGGACATTGCGACCATTGCACAGAAACTGCACGTGTCGCATGTCCTAGAGGGCAGCGTGCGCAAGGCGGGCAATACGATCCGAGTGACCGCGCAGTTGATTCGCGCTGACAATGGTTATCACCTCTGGTCGAAGGCCTACGACCGGGATTTCAAGGACATTTTCAAGGTCCAGGACGACATTGCCGCCGCCGTGGTCGAGGCTCTGAAGGCGAAGCTGCTGCCGGCGCAACCGCTCGCGAGCCGCCACCAGACCGCCAATACCGAGGCCTACACCCAGTATCTGCTGGGCAACCAATATCGAATCCGCGATACTCCGAACTCCAACCGACAAGCGTTGGCGGCATTCCAGAAGGCCATCGCGCTCGATCCCACCTACGCCGCCGCCAATAGCGGGCTCTCTAATGTCGAATGGCGCATCGCCGACCAATCCACAGGCGAGGCGGCGGGCTACCAGCGGGCCGCGGCCGCGGCGGCCAGGGCCATCGAGCTTGCGCCCAATTCACCCGAAGGTTACTGGGCACGCGGGCAGCTGCGGACTAACCATTTCTTCGACTGGAGGGGAGCGCGGGCCGACTACGAGAAGGCGCTGGTGCTCGATCCGAACAACGCTCTGGCGCTGACGGACCTGGGAAACCTGCTCGCCACGCTCGGCCGCATGGAAGATGGCGTAGCGATGATGCACCGGGCCAATGCGATCGATCCGCTGTCGGCCAGAGCGTGGAGTTCGCTGGCCTATGTGCTGACGCTGAGCCGGCAACTTCCCGCCGCGCGCGCGGCGCTCACTCGGGTGGTCCAGATTTATCCCGAGGGGGATTTCAGTTTCATCGCCTGCTCGATCGACCTATTAGCCGGTCGGCCGCACGAGGCGCTGGCCGCGGTCCAGAGCCAATACGCGCTCGAAAAAAACCGCGAGATAGCATTGGCCGAGTACACGCTCGGCCATAACGCGGAGTCTCAGCGTGCCCTCGATCTTCTAATCAAGAACGGCGCCGATGCTTGGGCCTACCAGGTCGCTCAGGTATACGCCTGGAGGGGCGAGAAGGACAAGGCGTTCGAGTGGCTCGAACGCGCTTATCGCCAGCGCGATGGCGGCTTGACCCACCTGACTTACGACCACTTTCTGGGAACCCTGCGCGGCGACCCACGCTACAAGGCGCTGCTACGGAAGATGAACTTGCCGGAAACGTGAGCCGATGACCGAATCGAGCACAGCGGTATTCCTAAACTACGCGTCGCGGGACTCGGAAGCGGCACAGCGGATCTGTGAAGCCCTGAGTGCTGCGGGTATCGAGATGTGTTTCGATCAAAGCGAGCTCCGGCGTGGGGATGTCTGGGATAGTCAGATTCGCGGAGAGATCCACGATTGCGCGCTGTTCATCGCGGTCATCTCGTAGGGCCCTAATCCTTAGGCTTGGATACATCGCTGGTGATGGCAGCCTTGACCGCGCGGATTTCACTTCTCCATCGACCTTCGTGGAGGTGTCGGCGATCGCGTGCCCGGTCTCGGTGGATTTCGCCGCAACGGTGTGCCCGACGGTCTTAGATTCTTTGGCCACAACATGGCCGAATGCCGTCGACTTTTCAGCTACCTTATGAGCCACGACCTTGGACTCGTTGGCCACCGCGTGGCCCACGGTCTGGGCGCCATGGGCGACTGCATGTCCGACGCTGACCGCATCTTCTTTGATGGTGCTCGTGAAACCCGTGGAAGTACTTTGGGCAGGGCAACTCGCCGCCCCCCCCAAGGCCATCGCGCCGGCAATAATTCCGCTCAAAACGGGGGTTTTCATGGCGCCACATCGTACGACAGACAGGGGCTCATTGCACGGCACTGACGCACGTGCAGCAGCTGCTGAGATCAGGACTCAATCGATGCCAACCGCAGTCTCTTTAGGGCACACTTCGGCGGATGCCGTTGTCGTGTGTTGCCATAAGCAGGGCCGAGCATCGGCACATGCAGGAGCTGTGTGCGGGCTTAAAGCTGGGGCTGACTGTTCTTGCGGGACGGTTCGGGGCCGCCGGTGTTGGCTCGATAGCCGCCGGTGGAGCCCGGTCAGTGACCGTTTAGCCGACGCTCATTAACCGGCTTTTGGTCAGACCTCTGTTCGCTGGCGATCTCAAGAGCGTCGTCAACCTCGACTCCAAGATATCGCACCGTGCTTTCGAGTTTGGAATGCCCAAGCAGCAGCCGGACTACCCGGAGGTTGTTGGTTCGCCTGTAATTCAACGCGGCCTTCGTACGCCTCATCGTGTGCGTCCCTTAGACAGAGTCGTCAATCCCGATCACCCTAACGCAGCCGTGAATAATTCGGCAGTACTGCCGGGCAAATAAATGCGGGGAGCCACGCAAACGGCTCGGAAACAAATAGTCTTTTGATCGGCCGGCCGGCTGATGAATCCAAGCCAATACACTTTCGCGAGTTTGCTCGGTGATCTCGAACCGGACCGCGCGTTGTGTCTTCTGTTGCATGATGATGGTCCGGGCCGTAACCCGCTCGCCATGGCAGATGTCGCGGACGCGCAACGTCACGAGATCGCATGACCGCAATTTGCTGTCGATCGCGAGGTTGAATAGGGCGAGTGCTCGGGCGCGCCCCCCAAGCTGCAGGCGCACGCGGATAGCCCAAATCTCCTTCAGCTTGAGGGGTGCCTTCTGGACCACGAGTTTCCCCTTATTAAGGCTCAAGCCGCGGCGTAGTACCATTGGACTGATTCATTGCGGTGTCTCCCATCGATTCAATGACGAGCGCAGCATGATCCAAGCGCAATGGTCGCTGTTGTGTCCTCAGCCAAGGTCGCCTGAGTGCCCTAAGCGGAAGACAAGCTAAGTCCGAAGCGGCCTTTGAAGCGGGCGATAGCGGACGGTCGCAATGAGTACGGGATTGAGAGCACAATAGTGGTATGACTCGTCGGCGGCTCAATTCGCCACCCCTGGGTGTGCTATTTGCGGCTTGCATGATGCAAGTCACGAATCCCATGACTGGCATCGCGATGATCTCTGGCAACGACGAGAAGAGCATGACAGTTGCAGCGAACACGACCGTAGTTGCCAAGGCTTACCCTGACCGAGCCGTACGGCTGATCGAGCCTTTTGGTGCGGGCGGCGGGCCAGACTTGCTGGCCCGCGCTCTCAGTCCAGAGCTCTCCGCGTTGTGGGGCGAACTAGTGACGGTCGAGAACCATCCAGGAGCGGGAAGTACCGTGGCCCCTGCGCTCGTCGCAAAATCACCTGCCGACGGTTACACGGTGCTTGTGAGCACAAGCGCTCAAGCCTATAGCGCCGCGATCAGGAAGGGCCTGCCCTACGACCCGTTGAAGGATTTCATCCCGGTCGCTCCGCTCACCAGCCAGCCCTACGTGATAGTCGCAGGCAAGCTCGCGGGTATCGCTAGTCTGCGCGGGCTCATTGCGGCTGCGAGGGCAAAACCCGGTGTACTGACTTTCGCCTCCAGTGGAGTTGGCACTGCTTCGCACTTAGGGATCGAGGAACTGAACCAAGCGGCGGGTATCAGAGCGGTACATATCCCCGCCATGCAGGGCGACGCGATCGCCGACACTCTCGCCAACACGGTCGCAGGCCGCAGGACTTACATGATGGCGCCAATTGAGCTAGCCCTTGCCGACATCCGTTCCGGCAATCTCGTCGCTTTGGGCGTGACGACCAAGAAACGCTCCTCCTTGCTACCCGAGGTTCCGACGATCGCGGAGTCCGGCGTTGCCGGTTTCGACTACCCGATTTGGTATGGAGTATGGGTGCGAGCGGGCACTCCTACTGACGTGGTAAACAAACTGGCAAGAGACATCGCGCAGGTGATGGCCACGCCCGAATTGCGCAATTGGCTCGCAAAACACGGGGCCGATCCGGTGAAGCTGTCGCAGCCCGAGTTCGCCCGCTTCGTGCTGAGCGAAAGTGAACGAGCTGCGCGAATCGCAAAAGCCGCGGGCATCAAACCTCAACGAGCGGGCACAGTCGGGGCCGGATGAAGGTAAGATGTGCGCAGCCAAATTACCAGCGCAGAGATTCACCGCGGACAGAGAATTGGTGTGAGAGGTGCTCATGGAAAATGACAAGACGTCTTCGGACCGCAGACGATTCTTGAAAAGCGCCGGCACAGGGGCAGCGGCGGCGGCTGTGCCATATTCTATGCACGCACAAAATCACGACCATGACCATGACCACCAAGTTGTTCCGTCCGACCCGGCTCTCCGCACTAAGGCACTTGAATCGCTACTAGTTGAGAAAGGATTGGTGGATGTGGCCGCCCTCGATGCGCTGGTGGACGCCTTCGAAA
Source organism: Steroidobacterales bacterium (assembly GCA_038234675.1). Classification (GTDB taxonomy): domain Bacteria; phylum Pseudomonadota; class Gammaproteobacteria; order Steroidobacterales; family Steroidobacteraceae; genus FEN-1191. Next base: position 48,849 of record JBBQTF010000027.1, on the reverse strand, counting down.
ATAGGATTGGGCCGCGCAATGGCGCCCGCGTGGTAGCGCGCGCGTGGGTCGATCCAGCCTACAAGCAGCGGCTGCTCCTCGATGGCACTTCAGCGATCGCCGAGCTAGGCTATGTTGAGCATATAGTGGTGGTCGAAAACACACGGAAGGTGCACAACCTCGTGATGTGTACACTGTGTTCATGCTACCCGTGGCCGATCCTCGGTTTACCTCCCGTCTGGTACAAGTCGGCGCCGTATCGATCGCGCGCCGTAATCGATCCGCGCGGCGTTTTGCGCGAGCTTGGACTGGAGCTGCCTGCGGACGTCGAGGTTCGAGTGTGGGATAGCACCGCGGAGATCCGCTACTTGGTGTTGCCTGAAAGGCCCCCTGGCACAGAAAAAATGACCGAACAGGAACTGGCTGCGCTGGTCGCGCGTGACGCCATGATTGGAGTCGCGAAGGTCGCTCTTGCTCAGGGAGTCAAGGTATGAACGGCATTCACGACATGGGTGGCATGCAGGATATGGGTACGATTCTGGTGGAAGAGAACGAACCTGTCTTTCACCAGGTGTGGGAAGGCCGCGTTTATGCCATCAATCGAGCGTTGGGCGGGTGGCCCAAGTGGAATATTGACGCACGCCGCCATGCGATCGAAGTTCTACCCCCGACCGACTATTTGCGGATGAGCTATTACGAGAAGTGGCTGGCGAGGGCGATCGATTTGTTGGTGAAGCGCGGCTTGGTAACGCGCGAGGAGATTGAAACCGGAAAGCCCGCGCCTGATTCACAGAAGGCAGCTCCATTTCTTGCCGCCGCCGCCGTACCTGCAATGGCCGCGCGTCCCGGCTTTTTTGTGCGGTCGGAAGCGCGGGCAAAAGCTCGTTTCAAAGTCGGACAGCAGATCCGTGCGCTGAATATTAATCCGCTGGGTCACACGCGGCTGCCTCGATACGCGAGAAGCAAAGAGGGCACTATCGTCCGCCACCACGGCATCTTTGTGTTCCCGGATACAAACGCGCATTTTTTAGGCGAACAGCCGCAGCATTTATATTCGGTACGTTTTGCGGCTCAGGAGTTGTGGGGACAGGACGTCTCGCCGCATGATTCTGTTTATCTCGACATGTGGGACAGCTACCTCGAAAATGCCTGACCTGCAATTCGACCGCGAGCGACTCGCATTGCTGCCCTCGCTGCCTCGCGACGAGGGGGGTCCGGTCTTTGCCGAGCCCTGGCAAGCCCAAGCCTTTGCTCTCGCCGTGCGGCTTTGCGGACAAGGCTACTTCAGCTGGAAAGAGTGGACAGCTGCGCTGGGCGATGAACTCAAGGTCGCGGCGGATCGCGGAAACCCGGACGACGCCTCCCACTACTACGAACACTGGCTGACAGCGCTTGAACGTCTGGTCACAGCCATAGGTCTCTCGAGTCCAAACGAAATGGTTGCACGCAAAGAGGCCTGGGCCGACGCCTACCGCCGCACACCGCATGGAAAAGCGGTGGCATTGTGAGAAGCTTCCAGCCCTGCGCGCATGACTGCCGGAGTGAAGCGCTGGGCGAGGTAGCGGTGAGTGCGGACGGATTGTGGACGTCCGCTTCCGGGAAAATGGGAACCGAGGGCGACTGACTGTTTCTGGCTCGACAGCGGCCATATGTCGAAAGGGCGCTTAGGTCCGACTGCGGTCGCCTACTAATGTCAGCTATTCGATTTGAAATTTATAGATTGGGTTGTGCGCCGTACCCACGGGGCAGGTCGCCCATTCGCAAGACGCGTCAATGAAATCAGTGGTGTGGGAAATCCAACTCACGCCACCGCTACCAATACAAATATCGTGTTAGTAGTCGAAGCTGATTTGATCTCTACCATCGGTGTAGCATGCGGGTAGGAGCCGAGGATGTCGACGATCCGCAATCGGGAAAATTACAATTCTGCCTGACGGACTGCTTGTAGCCCGGTTGCGAACATTTTGCTCGGCACTAAGATTGGACCCCAGCCTGAACTGACTCTGACTGCGCTCAGAACAGAACTGGATTTTGGCTCGAATCTAAATCAAACCCTTTGGCGACGCGACCCGGCACCATCACGCCAATGTCTCCGACCGCGGTTGTCAATATCCACACTGCTCTGTTGATCTCATAACGCTTGTGGGCGAATTCGCCATAGGTCAGTTTTTTCTGATGCAGGGCGACGATCCCGGCACTGATGCGTTCTCCAGCCTGATTGTATAAAAACTGGCGTTGGCGCATGAACGCGCTCTGCAACGTGGTAGCGTCTGCCGGAGGCTTCGACGCCTGCAAAATCCGGCGGATGCATTCGTCTCTCAGCGTCGCCCACTTCGCAATCGCGGGCAGCTCATCGTCGGTAGGAACGGCAACGTTAGACGCGATCTCAAAGGGTACGACTGCGTCCAGCGACTCTCGATACAGCTCGACCTTATGCCTGATAGGGTCTAGATCCGGTGTGGCGAAATCACTCTTGCATTGCTCAGCGGCCGTGGCAATCCCTGCGTTGCGTTGCTTTTCGAGATCGGCGCCTACGCTGCTGCATCCACCTAGCGCTGCCATGATCAGCACCGCGGCGACGCTCAACCTATGATACGCCAGCCTTGCCATTTCCATATCCGTCACCGGCTAAATGTGGAGTTGAGATAAACGTCGAAATATGGATTGGGGTCACCGCACTCCGTCTTATTGTCCGGTGTTCATTGAAAACGTCCAGCATCCGTGGCCCGATCAGCTGGTTTTGGCCCATCGTCAAAGATCGCTCAGCAATGTCTTATACCTTAGCTGCACCATGCGCGAAATGTCCGTTCTCGGGAAATCTATGGGGGCGGATCCAAGGTCTGGAATTATCTCGTTTCCGGAGGTTGGGACGCCAGGGGTGCAACGGGGCGGCTCAGCCAGGGCGGCAGGGCCACAACTACGACCGTAGGTTCTGGGACGGAAGTGGCGTATCCAAGCCCACAGTACGCGTGGCTGAAGATAAGTCCAAAATTGCTGTCCCTGTTACCGAATTCTCTGTGACTTAGTGGACGCAAGATCGGTGAAATCATTCACCCGATGTTTGGAAGTCTAGTGTTTGTCTGGGGCGCTCATGGGACCGCACTAGCGCCTCGTTGCAGCCCACACGGTCGATCACGTCTAGGCATGAACTTGCATCGGCGTGGATGGGTCTACGACCTACAGAATCCCGTCTACGCCACTGTTAGCCTGAATATTGAGTCGACGCCCAGCATCTCCTGGCAAAAGGATTCTGTCATGAAGCTGTATTACATGAAAGGCGCATGTTCCCTGGCGTCGTATATTTCATTAAACGAGGCAGGGCTGAAGTTCGAAGCTATTGAAGTCGATCATAAGACTCATAAGACGCAAGATGGCGTTGATCTAAATATGATTAACGACAAGGGGTACGTTCCTGTTCTGCAGCTGGACAGTAGTGAGTTCCTGACGGAAAACGTCGCAGTGCTCCTGTGCATCGCCGATCTAAATCCGAAAGCGAATCTAGCGCCGCTCCCAGGTACGCTTGAGCGTTATCGGCTGATTGAATGGCTCGCCTTTATCGCTACAGAGCTTCACAAGACCTTTGGCCCACTCTTCAATCCTTCGATAAGTGAAGACGTGAAGCGCTTTGCGCATGAGAACCTCCACAAGCGACTCGATTGGCTTGAACGCGCGCTGGGTACGAAGGTATTCCTCATGGGTCAGACCTTCACGGTGGCCGATGCGTACCTTTTTGTAGTCCTAAGCTGGACAAAACGCGTCGGCATCGATCTGGGGAAATGGCCGGAGCTGAAGCGCCATAACGAGCAGGTGGCGGCGCGACCCCAGGTGATGGCGGCCCACAAAGCTGAGGGGCTAAATTCCTAGGCAATGACCAGCGCACGTCATCTGTATGACACCTAAAATTTCGCCGGGCCTAAGCCGTGCTGAGAGGCAAGATGATGGGTGCAACGGCGAGCTCTGGCGTCGCGCCGCTTGGTAGGACGGGGGAGGCTTGCAAGTAATTGCCAAATCGAGCCCCCGCTACCAAGTTCACTACAATCGGCAGCGTTCGCCGCAGCGTGTAGAAGAACCCAACGATTCAGGTTTATGCGACCGACCAAGGGAGGGTTCTCGCCGGGCGTTGTTGTGCTCGGAAGCGTCGGCATTTTGCCACCAAACCGAGCGGCGTTGAACACAGTCTGATAGCCAACGCATTACAGTGAACTACTAGGGAGGGTCGCCCATTGTAATTCGCCATCGCGACTGGGCCCAACCCAAGCTCGATCGCGGTGAACCCCTCGGGCCAGTTCGCTTACGTGACGAAATTCGGAGATCTCACGGTACCGGCCTACACCATCACCAGCACCTCGGGGGCTTTAAAGTGCGGAATGCCGTGAACACCGATGGATCTGCAGGAGCCCGCACGGCGTGTGGCCGGGGTGTGTTGATCACGCAGAATGGCTTCGCAGCCGCGTCTGACTCGAGCTACGTCTCGAACAACAGCGCGTCGGACCGAGGCTCAGTGTGCGCGTCACACCCTGATCGATTCGAGTCCGACCGTGAAATCGGACCGGTTGCTACGTTGGATGAAGCTCACTGCCGGGTTACGAAGTGAACGTAACTCGTCCGTCACCCAGAAAGACCCCCGGCTTCTCGCCGGGGTTTTTTGGGTGCTGGGACGACGGTTTTTGCAGGCGCTGAGGGAGACGAGGCGAGCCAAATTGCCCACCAGGTAAGCCGCGCACGTTGGGTCCTCGGAAACCAATCGTGCCCCTATGCTTATAAAACAGTAACTTACCGTTGCCATTGGGTTACCGCCTTGCGATGTGAAGGGCGGCTAAGATGGGCGCTTTCCCCACTTGACTTGATTTGTGGTGGGCGCATGCTCGGTGACGAATATTGGGCCTCCAGTGGCCGTCCTCTGCCAGTCGGCGCTGCGCAGGCGATGTATCACATCGCGCCCCTGTGCGACCCTGGGCAGGTGCGCTGCCAAAATGCTGAACGGCAGTTGTCACTGCGAGAGTGGGAAGTCATGCGACAAGGTGTACCGGGAAAGGCGGCGGCGCGTAACGCCATCGCTGTGCTGGGGTGGTTGCTTGCGCTGGCGCCTTCCGCAAGCTACGCCCACAATCCGCACGATCCGGTCCTGGCACTCGGTGTCTCCCCCGACTATGCCAACGACAAGACCCTGTACCTTTCGACCTTTGCAGAATGGAATTGGGGATACAAAGACATTTTGCGGTCGACCGACGGCGGTGCAACGTGGTCCAAACTTCCCAAGGGACTGGACAATCGCAGTCGGATTATCGCAATCCGCGTCTCACCAAGCTTTTCGCTCGATAATACGGTTTACGCGGCAACAAGCGGTGACGGTGTGTATGCGTCGACCGATCGGGGCAACTCTTGGCAGCCCATCAATAACGGTTTGGCCGGTACGAGTATCAGCGAACTGAAGATTGCCGGATCGCCCTCCGGTGGCCACACTTTGTTTGCGGCACCGACCACCGGCGGCCTGTTTCGGCGTACGTCCACCGAGAGTGCGTGGACACAGGTGCTCAGCTCATCGATCAAGCTCGCGGTGGTTACGCCGTCGCCCGACTTTACGACAGATCTGACCGTGCTGGCGGCCGATTCCGCCGGCAACCTGCGTATATCCACTGACGGGGGCCTCAACTGGCTCGCGCGCGGGAATCCTGCCGCGGCGCGGATCTACGACATGGCCATTGCGCCCGGCGGCGCCAAGGTAATTTTTCTGGCCACCAGCAGGCGTGGGGTTTTTTATAGCGCGAACTCGGGTATCAGCTTCACCAATATAGTCGCGAACCTGCCCGCCGAGGCGGTGAACAACGTGGCCGTCTCGCCAGATTACAATGTGGATCAGACCGTGTTCTGCACAACGCCGTCCCACACGGTCTACAAATCAACCAATTCCGGCGCCAGTTGGACCCTGATCCCGACGGGCGCGGTGATTACCGGGCAGACCTCGCTGATTACGGAATTTTCCGAGCTGCAGGTCTCGAACACTTACACGAGTGACGGTGCGGTCTTCCTTTCAGCGTTCGACGGGTTGTTCGTGTCCTCGAACGCAGGCACGGTGTGGGAACAGCGACAGACCCGTGTGGGCCTCGTCACCGGCCTCGCTTTCTCGCCAACTTTTGCGACCGACCTGCACGTGATGGCCTCAAACTATGCCGAGGGCGGTTTGTATTCCTCTGCTGATTTCGGCACGACCTGGACGCGCGTGTGGGATGGCTGGTTGCACCCGGGAAACTCTCTGAGCTCCGACGCTATCGATTTCGTGCGCAACCACTCGGGTCCGCCGCTGACCGTGGCAACCAAGAATTTTTCGCAAATTGGCTTCACCAGCGATTTCGGCGCCACTTGGAGCGTGACGGCGATACCTGACATGCCGGATGCCACCCACACCGTGTCTACCGTGTATCCCAACGTAATGAGCGTGTCGCCGCAGTTTGACGGGGACCGGGAGATATATTTAGGCACGCGCAAGCACGGCGTGCTGCATTCCACTGATGGCGGCGCGAGCTGGGTGGTGGCACCTGGCGTGCCCAACACGCAAGAGGTGATGGCGTCGGCCATCTCGCCGGATTATGTGCATGACCACACCGCAATAGTGGTCTCGGCGGATGGCCGTGTTTGGCGCACAACCAATAATGGCAGCCAATGGTCGCAGGTAGGCGCTACAACAATCAAGACCCGGGGCGGTGGGCAGCGCGTGCCGGGGCTTGCGTTCTCGCCGAATGTCGCCGTCGACCATCTGGTGCTGGTGGGCACGAATAGTGGCACGTATGAGTCCACTGACGGAGGCGCCACATGGAAGACCGTCAACGATTCGACAATCGGGTCGGCGAACATCATTCAGCAGGTCGAATTCTCGCCGAGCTTTGCCTCAGATCATCAATTATTCGTCAACGTGCGCGCGCACGGACTGTATCGCATGGCAATGAGTGCGAGCGGTGCGGTAACATCATCGTTAAATATTGGCGGGACGTTGCTCGATCGGAATATTCAGTTCACAGTGTTTCATTTGTCGCCGAACTTCGGCGTGGATGCCACCATTCTTGGAGCGTCGGGACGCGATGTCTACCGCTCAACCGATGGCGGCATGACATGGACGCTAGCGGGATCGCCGCGCACTTAAGTACCGAAGAACAGCGCGGGTCCGCTGGCATATTAGGCGCGCGTTTGTTGCCTATGGGGCGCCTCATCGCAACATGACATTGCCGCGGGGATCGCGGTGAACGGTCCAACCAATAATTTGCTCATCCGCATTTGATTAACTAATTGCACGAGGCGAGATCCTCGTCGTGTGTGGCAAGGATCCGATGGATAGCGTCCCGCTACCTGCTGCCCACAAAACTGCCCCGTTGACTGAGCGAAACGCCACTTGAAATGAGGCAACATGAGGGGTCATGAATCGCTGCGTTGTGCCAAGCTGGCGCGTATGCGCTGTTGAATAAACCGTACCTCCTACCTCATTTTGGCGTCCGAACCTACGCAATTGTCTCCCTTCACGTAATAGGTTGGCTTCATAAGAAGTCTATGTACATAAATAAGCCACGAGCTTGATCATATTACGGAGGAGAGATGTTATGAGTTTGATAAGTTTTATTGCTGAGGCGGGCGAGAAGCTTTTCGGCGCGAGGCCGACGACCCCTGGTGCAGTTACCCGTGAAGCCGCTTCCGGTGCCATGCAAAGTAATGCGGAAGCTGGCGCGGCGATTACGAAATACGTGGCAGCCCAAGGTCTAAGTGCGCAGAACTTGAATATTACCTTCGACGGTGCGTCGAAAATAGTCACGGTGAGGGGTATAGCTCCCGACCAAGGGACTAAGGAAAAGATCATACTGTGCTGCGGTAACATTCACTCGGTGGCAAAAGTGGACGACCAACTCACGGTCCCACAAGGTGCGGCTCCTGAATCCACGTGGTACGAGGTAAAAGTTGGCGATACATTGTCTAAAATTGCCCAATCCATTTACGGCGAGGCGAACGCCTACACGAAGATTTTTGAGGCGAACAGACCGATGCTCACCGACCCCAATAAGATTTACCCTGGACAGAAATTGCGTATCCCTGCCAAATCCTGAGAATAAAAGAGCTTTTTAGACGCTGGGCATCGGCGCGCCCCGAAGCGCGCTGCCGGTTACCTATTACGCGCAGGTCGCTGTGGCACGGGCGGCCGATTATGGCCAGCCCGTTGTTCGAGCGGTCGATCTTCGCATCTGACTATTAACAATGCGTCTGCCAACTCGGGGCCTAACTGCCACTGGGATCAAACACAGTGTTATTAGACGAGACGCGGGTGTCCTAGAAGACCTGCGGATGAAGGCGAACGCACGTTCGGACTAACGTTGCATGGTGGCTGGATGTGGTGGAACTTGTCCGGAGTGCCGAGGCGACCCTATGGCCCGTGGGAGAGCGGAATATTCTTTCTGCGAGTCGGTGTTTGATTCGCCGCTGCCGGTCGGCTGTGGTATCTCATCGGCCTCCACAATTGGGAAAAGTCCTATCGCGCCTCCATTTCTCGGACTCCTATCGGTCTCACCTATTTCCTCGATCGAACTCGGACACTAATCTCCTAATGTCGGCACGGAGCCACGGCCCCTAAAAAAATCATGGGGTCGCTGTGACGTGTCCCTGGGTCTCGTCCGCAACCGCTGTCGTCGTCCGTCTTATGGCGTCGATCGACGCATCGAAGAAGGTCGCTCGCAGCCGCCCCTGGCGATCGATCAGGTAAACCTGTGAGGTGTGCTGCACTGCGTAGTTATCGCCTGGCTTATCGGGGAAAGCTTTGAAGAACACGCTGGAGAACTGCGCGGCAATCCGGCGGACTGCGCGCGGATCGCCCGTCAGGCCCATACATCGCGGCGACACTTGCGCCAGGTAGGCTTTCATGACCGTGGGGCTGTCACGGTCACCGTCGACACTGATCATCACAACCGTTGTGCTGAGAAGTCTCTGGTTGGCCGAATTCGTCAGCAGCGCCAGTTGCGCCAACGTCGATGGGCACACGTCTGGGCAATGCGTAAACCCGAAAAACACCAGCGCCGGTGCGCCTCTGAGCTGACTGAACCTAAATGCATTGCCCTCCTGATTGGTAAGTTCAAAATCGTCAATCGGTTTTGGAGGCACAGTGGTCGCGACACGATCGGGGGCCGAGGCTTCGGTCCCGGCGCTAGCCGCCGTGCACGTGCTTAGCACGACCACGGCTAACAGAATCGAAGCCGCGACAGTGGGCCCGCGCAATTGGTACGTGGAAAGTGGCGCGGTCGCTGAGCTCAGCGGTCTATCTCGCACGATCGCCTACGGCACAGTCAGACTGACTAATGCAGATGGAGCGCTCGAGCGGCCCCCGGTATCGTTGGCGCTGACGCCGTACGTGTACGTCACGCCTGTCGTTGTGTTCATATCGGACCATTGGTTTGTGGACGTGCTTGCCACCTTGCTCCCCAAGGTCCCGTTGCTGGACCGATACACAGAGTATCCCGACACTCCGACGTCGGTGGATTTGCTCCAGGAGAGCAGCGGGTGCGCATTGACCAGGTTTGCAGTGAGATTAACGGGCGCTCGATATACGGTAACGGTCGACGGGGAGGAGGCCGCGCTTACATTGCCCGCCACATCGTATGCTTCGATCTGGTAGGTATAAGTGGTGCCCGCCGTGACCGTAGAGTCGGCCCAAGGCCCAGCTGGCGTACGCCCCACTTCGGGGCCTGCTGTGCCGTCCGTCGAGCGATTGATGATATAGCCGGCCACCCCGATATTATCCGTGGATGGATCCCAGGACAGATTGGGCTTGCCGCTGGGCATCGTAAGCGCCGGGTTGGTCGGCGGCGTAGGCGCTTGGCTGTCGGATTGGATGTTGATTTTTATAATTTTCCCAATCGAGGGCACACCCGAACTGTCGATCGCGAACAACAGGTAATACCCGGGGGGCGCATCGCTGGCTCGGGTGGGGGCGAGCACGGACAATGTGCTGCTCGTCGCCGTGAACGGTAGCTCCAAAAATCGTTGGTCCATGTTGAAGCTGTGTGTGACAGCGCCGGTCTTAACGAGAGTCACCCGACTTACAGCCGAAGCGGTGACGTTCATCGTGAAATTCTGTCCGATTTCCAGGGTGTCGGGGGCGATATCTATGCTGGGACGTGCGGCGAATACACCGGCCGACGTATAGAGATAGGGCGGGTAATAGATCTCCGCATTCAGATTCGTAAGCGGGCCCGGATGACCGCCGCCACCGACGAGAACCGAGGCGTCCGGCAGCAGCAGCGCGGTCGAATGATACAGGCGCGGAGTGGCGCCGCTTGCCCCCACCACCCAAGTTCCGGTGGCGGGATCCCAGATCTCGGCCGCATTATTTACGCCCGTAAGCGTGTTAGTCACGGCGCTGCCTCCGGTGGCGAGTACCCGGCCGTCGGCCAGCACGGTCCCGTTCACCCATTGGCGGATGCTCGATAGGTTGCCGGTGAGATGCCAGCTCGGCGTCTTGGAAGTCAAATCGATGACCAGGGCGCCGTTCCATTTGCCGCCGAACTGGAGGATCTTGCCGGGTTGGTACATTACGGCGCTGGCGGTCAGGGAGGTATAGGTGGGTGGCAACTTCCCGGCGCCAGCCACTGAGCCCAATCCTCGGGTTGCCACGTAGTACATGCTGCCGCGGTTGTCATACCCGAAAACCCGTCCATCGGGGGCGACAAAATCACGGGGGTAGTCCCAGAAGTAAGCAGTCGTCGGCGCGCCGGTCAACAGGCGGAAAGTGCCGCTCGTATCCCGAACCTCGGGAAAGTCCGCGCCGCCCTTACCGCCTTGGATGTATACCTCGCCGTTCACCAGCGTCGTGGTAGTGGAGTACCAGCGCGGCCGGTTCAGGTCGTTGCCGCGGGTCAGTGTGTTGTTGGTGTAATCGAATAGATTAGTGGCAGGGGTGCCGGTGAAGTTGGGCGCGTTTAAAAGCTTGCCGCCCGCGAGAAAAATGCTGCCGCTCTGAGGCAGCACGACCTGAGCACCGCAAAAGATGTCCGTCTGGGTTTGATTGGGCAGCGTGATATGTCCGCCAGCAAATCCAGACGCCGGATCCCAAACATCGTATATGAGACTGCCCCCGCCCTTGTTGCCGTAGGTAACCACGCGACCGTCGGGCGTGAGCGTGGCGTGAATCGGGATCAGCGGCCAGTTATTGCCGGAGCCAGACTGCCAGCCGCCTACGCCGTTGTCGGCCAGAGAATAGGTAGCGGCGCCCGCCATGGCCCAGATGCCGAGCAACCCTAAGCGCTTTCTGCTGCCGATGTGACGAGCGGGTCTAAAATGCGTCGATAACATGGTTTTTTCCCCTCGGCGAGCGGTATGCGCGATCGTAGCGGCGGAACGTGGCCGACGCAACAAGCCACGCGACTAGTGCCGCTGACTACGCAGCGCGGCAGGTGTGGTGGCCATGGATGCGTGCGGATCGGCGCACCACTGGGGTCGGGTGTTCAAGAGCCTTGGGCACGAGGTGAAGTTGATGGCCGCGCAGTATGTGCGCCCGTTTGAGAAGACCAACAAGACCGATGCGGCCAATGCGACGGCGATCTGGGAGGCCGCGCAGCGGCTTGAGATGCGCTTTGTGGCATTCAAGAGCCTTGAGCAGCAGGCGGTGTTGGGACGGCACCGGATCCGGGCGCAATTGGTGAAGATGCGCATGATGCAGACCCACCAGGTGCGGGTGCTCCTCTACGAGTTTGGGGTCGTGGTGCCGCAGGGCTGGCGTCCGCTGCTCGCGCCGGCCGGTCCGGTTCTGGCGAACGGCGGCGGTGCGCTGCCGGAGGTAGTGCGGGGGCGAGTTAGCGGCGCAGCTCGAGGGCTTGCGTGCGTTGAGCGGTCGTATCGCTGAAGTTGAGCGGCAGATCGGCACCTGGCAACAGCGCGAGGCGCAGTGCGAGCGGATTGCCAAAGTGCCTGGTGTGGAGCGACTGACGGCCACGGCCGTCGCGGTCACGGTGGGCGATTCCAGGACGTTCCGCTCGGGACGTGAGTTTGCGGCCTTTCTGGGGTTGGTCCGGTGCCAGTCGGGTACGGGCGGACGGATCCAGCTCTTAGGGATCAGCAAGCGCGGGAATCCGTATTTGCGCACGCTCTTGATCCACGGCGCCAGTACGGTAATGAACCAGCAAAGTCGAGTCGACCGTACGCTCGATCCGTGGCCGAAGGGCTGCTCTTGCGAGGCCACAAAAACGTCGCCATCGTGGCACTGGCCAATAAGATGGCCCGTACGAGCTGGGCGCTCATGGCTCACGGTCGCGAGTTTGAAAGGAACTGCGGCCCGGCGCAGATGCCGGCCGCAGTAATGAACTAACCTCAACCAGGAGGGACAGCTTAACGAGTTGCGCAAGTGATCCACACGTGATGGCAAAAATGGTAGGACCGTGAGGAAGAAAACCTGAATGTTCCCTTGGGCTCCGAGTCCAGTCAGGAGATGAGGACTTCCTTACGCGAAATGCATCAGGGCCAAACAGAGCGAAGCTCTGTGCTGAAGTAGGCCGGATATAAGACTTCAACCGCTCTCAATGCCAAAGCGCACACGTCACTTGCCAATAAGGACGGCGTCCAGATGAGGGAGCACGGCACCCCTGATAGCCCACAGGGCTCGATGCTTGATGGCTTGTGGCACCCCGCACTCTCTCGCTCAAACAACAAAGGCGTGGTGTCGAAAGTCACGCGCGCTCGCAGGGGCTTAAGACTATAAGGCCTTCGCGCGCCGGGTCCGAGCGGCATTGGCACAGCGCGCGCACAGGTGTCGCAAGTTTTCGACACTGATAATGGCGGCAAATCCGCCGTATAGTACTTTCGAGTCGCCGAGGCCACGCCGGCATCGAGCGATGTTGCAATCCAGCTATTACCGTCGGTTTACGTTCTCGGGGGGACGCTTACAGCGTTCTTTTGAGCACTTGCGGTCGTCGGGCAAAGTGCTAATCAAGGAAGGCTTATGACATTTTCCCGACTCATTTTTCTGACCCTAAACGCTGTATTCGTACCGTTCGCTATAGCGCAAAGCGTGCCGCCCACCAGCGGCCTGTTGATCACGCAGGTCAATAGCCGCCAGTGGCAAGTCCGGCTGACCTCGGCTTCGGACTCGCTCGCCAACTCGCGATTTAGCGGAATCATGGAATCGGACATGCCAATAACCGGCGTCCAGGGTGTCCTGTTGGAAAGCGGCGACCGAGCAACATCGTTGACCGCTAACTCCTTGGGCGCCACGTTCACGGTGGGGCCGGGCGGCACCGACGGCGTAGACTTTACAGTCAGCGCCGGCGCGAAACTGTGTCTGCGCGATACCGGCAGCTCGGGCGTGCCTATGTATCTTGGGGCGACTTTACAAGACGCCGTCTTAGTGACGGCGCCGGTGCCACTCGCCAGTACGGACGCTTGCAACGGCGCGGCGGGGCCGCCCCCGCCCCCGGGTTCTCGAAAATTCCATGCTGGCCACTGGATCGTTATGAGCCGAGGGGCTGACTCCCAAGCCCTCATGCAGCAAGCAGTGCAGCCCGGTGTCGTCGGCGTAGTCAAGCGTTACACCTGGCTCTCACTTGAACCCACGCCAGGTGCATACCAGTTCTCGACTTTGGCGTCCGACTTGGCCTGGGCCGCTGCGAACGGCATGCGTCTGGTCATGATGATCGAAGACAAGACGTTCGTCATGGAGCGGCCTGATCCGCCGTACTTGGATGCCTACACTCCCCGCAATCGGGCGGGCGGCTACACCATGGCGAGGTGGACCCCTACCGTCGTTACCCGATTCAACGCGCTCGTCAAGGCAATCGGGGCGCAATTTGACAGCAATAGCAACTTCGAGGGCATCGCCACGCAGGAGACGTCTCTGGGCCTGGACGCACAGACCTTAAGCGCCTTTGGGTATACCCCAGAAAAGTATCGGGACTCGTACATCAACACATTAACCGCATCGACCGCGAGCCTTCCTACGTCCAGGGTATTTTGGTTTATGAATTTCCTGGTCGGCAATCAGGCTTATATCGGAGCTATCGCTAGCGCCGTAGCGTCCACCGGAGTCGTAATGGGCGGCCCGGACGTGTGGCCCGATAACCAGTCGCTGCAAAGCGCGGTCTATCCGTTCTATACGCAGTTCTTCGGAAAAATGCCGCTCTTCGGCCAGGTGGAAAATGTTTGCTACTCGGAGCCGCACATGACCGACGGCTACACGAGCAAATATTGGACCATGCCGGAATTGTTCCACTACGCGCGCGTCAATATGCACGTGAATTATATGTTCTGGGTGCGAGTCACCCAAGCCAGTCCATCCGACGCCTATACGTGGGACAACGCGTTGCCTGTCATTGCTGCCAACGCTTCGTTTAGCCCTTAGGCCTAACATAAGGGCCGCCCTGGGTCGGGTCCTTACGGCACAGTTTTACCTCTGGGACGAGCAACCCGCTTGTGGATGGCATGCGAGACAATCCTCCCGTCGAGTCAGCGCGAAGCGACGATAAATTGGTACGCGCATCTGCGCGTACTTCACATCTTGCGTCGCAGAAGTGTTGGTCTGAGTTCGACGTTAATGCTCCTCGGATAGGTAGCTGTCCTCGCGCCGTTGTCGGCCAGGGCAGTGCGCGACGGCCCTCCGCTGTATCCAGGTGCCGAGCAAACCCAAGCCACTCGACTCCTTGAGTTATGAGGGGGTCCAATTGGGCCTTAAGCATGAGTTTATTCGTTGTTGTTTTAAAGCCCCACGCTATGTGAAATCGCGGGAACGTTGCCAACGCAACGTGTAGAGAGTACGTTGGAATCGGCCTAAGTTCATCCGGGCGTCGCCCCCGAGCGACCAACCACTCGGAATGTGAATGAGAACAGAACTACGCCTTCATTACTGCGGAGCAGCTAAATGACTCCTGACAGCGCAGTTAGAGCAACCGTCCGGGCGAGGTGCGCTTGTCTGGGTGCGGCGGTGTGCGCGATGTATAGCGCGAGCGCGCTTTCAATGGGTCAAATCGCGTTCACCGACGTGACGGTGGCAGCCGGTGTGTCCGGCAATGCCGTCGAGTCCTGGGGTGCCGCTTGGGGGGATCTGGATGGCGATGGTTTCCCCGACCTGTTCGTCAGTAATCACCGTGTCCCGGGTCGGTTGCTGAAAAACAGTGGTCTCGGTACTTTCAGCGATGCCACGACCGCGGCCGATCCGGGCAAAGCCATCCTCAATTCGAAGGATAGTCACGGTGGCGTATGGGCCGACGTCGACAACGACGGCGACCAGGATTTGACTATGGCAATGGCGCCATTTGAATCCTATTTGTTGGTGAACAACAATGGCGTGCTGAGAGACGAAGCGAAAGCGCGCGGGTTGACGATCGGATTCACAAGTGAATCGCGGATGCCGGTCTACTTCGATTTGAATAACGACGGCTTGCTGGATCTCAAACTGATCAACTGGCTAGAGCGCGCCAACAACGACACCTTGTTTATTCAAAACTCCGATCACAGCTTTACAAGGCCTGTGGGCTCAGACGGTGTGCATTGCGTCACAAGTGATTGGGCACAACTTGTAGGTCTCAACGACACGGGACCACTCGAGTTGTTGTGTGGCGATCGTACTGGCTTCCCTGCCGCGGGGTACGATCTGTCCACACACGTTGGTGTGCGGTTGCCCATTGCAAAGGTGGCGCTGGGGATTGACGCCGTCTCGGGCGATTTCGACGGCGACTTGAGGCCAGACCTGGTGATCCTTAGGGGCGTGATCCGCCCGACAGCTGTTTCGCGGGTCAACGCCAGTCGCCTGGAAACCCAATTGTTTATCGGTGGGAATGGCCAATATAACTTGACGATTCCGACCGCCGGATCATTAATTACCGAGCTCAACGCCGGGAACTGGAACGTCTTGCAGACGCCGGGCGGACTGAACTATGTGTACATTGGCGCCTCGGGCTATCACCCGACATCTGGAAGTTTGGCGCTAGCCCCTGCCAATCCAAAGAATTTAGGAATCCAGGCTCCAGCCGGTCGCAGCGGGCTATTCATTGGGTACGATTCAGCAAATGGCCAGTGGCTACTCACGTTTGCCGCACGTAACCTGTCGTCCAACGCCTATCTCGTCATCGATTCCGACCAGCCCATCGGGACCTATACACTCAGTGGCACTCAGGCTGGCAATGGGCCCATGACTCCCGTCCTGCTACACAATACCCCGAGCGGACTCATTGATTCCACGGCCGCCAGCGGACTTACCCCCGTGCATTGCGTGAGCGGTGTTGCCGGCGACTTCGACAACGACATGGATCTCGACTTATTCCTGGCCTGTCGCGACGGTGCTGAAAATCTGGCCAATGTCGTTTTCGAAAATCTGGGGAACGGAACCTTTCGCCAGCTGGCGGTTACCGGGGCTGAGGGGCTGGTCGGGCCGGCTATATCAGCACCGGCTGGTACCAGTGAAAGCGTTGTTACAGCGGACTATGACGAGGATGGCTTTTTGGATTTGTTTGTCACCAATGGCTTGAACCTGAGGCCCAAGGGTTTTGGCGGTGATAACCAGCTGTTTCATAACGCCGGAAATTCCAACGGGTGGCTGGAGTTCGATCTGGTCGGTGTAGCGTCCAATCGAGACGGGCTAGGCGCGAAAATCCTGGTTCAAGCCGGCGGGGTCACCCAGTATCGCGAGCAAAACGGCGGTTACCACCGCTGGTCGCAGAACCATACTCGAATCCACGTCGGCCTCGGGTCCTATGATCAGGCAGACGTTGTTACTGTAATCTGGCCTAGCGGAACGAAGGACGTTTTCGAAAATGTAGCCGCAAACCATATATATACGGTTACTGAAGGCGGGGGCATCGCGCCGCGGTGAGCGAAGTCTTTTAATCGGATGTTTTACGCGCTGACGACACCCATTTGCTTGGCTCAGCTGAAAGTAGTGGCATCAAATTGGTCCCTCGTGCCAGCCTCGCCTGGGCCCAATGGGCTTGCGGATCGCGCTCGATGACTGCGCAATGCAATGGCTTAGCGCATGCGGCCGATTCGGCGACATCTGCCTGATCTTATGCCGGGCTTCCGCTAGTCAAGCTCAGCCGAATGAAAACTACCACGGAGGGGTCCATGGCCGATCACTGCCGATCATTCCATGCGCGGTAGCGCGCGGCCCGAGGATGTGGCCCCGCACAATGCTGGGGAGTAGGGCGAAGGTTTGGGTTAGACCTCTCACTGACCCTGGCCCGGGCGATGCATTGCATCCAGCCGCCTCAGTGCGTGGGTCTACGTCTATAACGTATCAAGGAATTAGGGCAACTCAAATTCTAATGCATGTCGTTAAGCCATTCCATGGCGGCATTGACCTGCTTTCTGGGAACCCCGCCCGCGGTGTAGGCGAGCGCCGATAGGTGATTGGGGGCCACGGCGGCATAGTTTGTGCCTCGGCGCGTCCACGGGTTAATGGGGGCGCCCGACGCTGCAACAGGAGACTGGCATGGTGCAAAAAGCAACGTGGGCTGCTGGCTTGGTGGTGGGCACGGTACTGACGGGGTGTGTCATAGCGCCTCCTTATCAACCGGCCCCCGGCGCTCCGCCGTCCCCGCAATATCAATATCAAAGTTATACGGATCAATACAGCGAGCCGCCGCCGCCAATACCGGTTTATGAACAGCCGCCGTGTCCCACAGATGGCTACCTGTGGAGTCCCGGTTTTTGGCGCGCTGGCCCGGCGGGCTATTTCTGGGTGCCCGGTACCTGGGTGCTCCCTCCTGCGCCAGGAATGCTTTGGACCCCGGGCTACTGGGCCTCAGGCGGGACTGTTTATGTGTTCCATCCGGGGTATTGGGGTCCGCACGTGGGCTACTACGGGGGAATCAATTATGGCCACGGCTATTTTGGTAACGGCTATGCCGGGGGTCGCTGGGTCAACAACCGCTTCAACTACAACACGGCCGTTACCAACGTTAATCAAACGAACATTCACAACACCTACAACCAAACGATCGTTAATAATATCAATGTCACGAACATTACTAATGTGACCCGCGGGAGTTACGTGGGTGGCCCCAACTCCCGCGCGCAGCCAACCGCAGAAGAGACGGTCGCCGCGCGCGAAAGGCATCTACCGCCTACGGCTCCCCAGGTACAGCATGAAAGCGCAGCACGCACGCAGCCCGACCTGAATGCGAGGCGCAACCAGGGGCATCCACCCATAGCCGCGACCCCACGTCCTGCGGAGTTCGGCGCGGGCGCTACGCCGGCGCAGCCGGGCGGGCCGGTGGTTTGGCCGCCGGCCAGGCGGGCCGCTGAGCACGAGTCCCCGGGGGCGCCGATTCATGCGCGTGAGCTGCAGCGAGCGGAGCCCATGGCTCCGTCCACGGCTGCCGATCCTGGTGCAGCCGCACCTCGTGCCGGCCAGCAGGTCGAACAACGCACGCGACACGAGCGGGAGCGACAGGCTCTGGAGCAGCAACAGGATCAGGAGCACGCCAGCTTCGCGAAGCAACCGGTCCAGAACCAACAAGCGTATGAGGCCATGGAGAAAGCGCATCAGCAGCAAACGCAGCAGTTACAGCAGCGCCACCAACAGGAGAAGGCACACGGCTCGAAAAACGACTCCGGGAGTGCAGAGCTTGAACCTACGCACTGATTGGGGTTAATGGAGTGCGCGCTAAAGGGACAGGCGTTTCGCTGAAGCCTCTCTAGTTTCGGGCGGGGCGGGTGTTGAGATGGGCCGAGTACGACGACGGCTGGTTCCGGTGCGGCCGTCCCGCGGCGCGTCCATATAGGATTCGGGATACGCCGCAGATGAGCGCGTATCTGTCCCCGCGAAGCGGCGATAGGTTGCACGCTTGCCGGGGTGGTATTTGCGTTGGCCGCGCCGAGCCCCACCACTGAAGCATTTAAGACTGGAGAAAACGCAAATGCCGAGTCGATGTAGAAAGTTGGGGGTCAGCCTGCTGGTGGCAGCGAGCGCGCTGACAGCGCGGCCCGCCCCGGCGGCCGTCGTGACCCTGGTAAATGTATCCTATGACGGAACGCGCGAACTTTACCAAGATTTTAACGGGGCTTTTGCTAGTTACTGGGAGGCCCGGACGGGAGATACCGTCGTAGTCCGCCAATCCCATGGCGGATCCGGGCAGCAGGCGAGCTCCGTGAGTGACGGTCTGGAAGCTGACGTGGTGACTTTGGCGCTGGCGAGCGACATCGATGCCATCGCACGTCACGGCAATTTGGTAGCCGACAACTGGCAGGTTCGTTTACCGCAAAACAGCACGCCTTATACCTCGACCGTCGTTTTCCTGGTGCGCAAAGGCAACCCGCTGCGCATACTCGACTGGAACGATCTGGTGCGGACCGGTGTAAAGGTGATCACCGCCAATCCAAAAACCTCCGGGGGGGCGCGCTGGAATTACCTGGCGGCCTGGGCGTACGCGCTCAAGCAGCCGGGTGCTACGTCGGCCAAGGCGCAGGAGTTCGTGGAAAAGCTCTACAAGAATGTATCGGTGCTTGACGCGGGTGCGCGCGCCTCCACGATCACGTTCGTACAGAACGGGATCGGTGACGTACTGGTGGCTTGGGAGAGCGAGGCTTATCGGGTGCTTGACGAACAAGCCCCGGGGAGTTTCCAAATTATCTATCCGTCGGTAAGCATCATCGCAGAACCCCCTGTCGCCGTAGTAGACAAGGTGGCCCTACGGCATGGCACGAGCGCCCTCGCACAAGCTTACCTTGAGTACCTGTATTCAAAAGAAGGCCAAGACATCATTGCCCGCAACTACTGCCGCCCACGTGATGCGGCCGTCGCGGCGCAATATGCCGGCACCTTTGGCAAGACTGGCACCCTCGTGACCATTGCGGACTTCGGTGGATGGGCCAAGGCCCAAGCCACCCACTTCGATGAGGGCGGCACCTTCGACCACAGCTACGCACCCTAAGACGAATTTCGCTAGCGATTAGGCGGCGGATGTGAAGTAACCCACGCATATCGATGAGGACGGTTTCCTCGACTGCTTGGTCACCGACCGGGGTGGGAATCTACCTCGCCGCTCCGTGCCAATATAATCAACCGTGACTGAGTTATTTGCTGAGTCGGCCGACAGGTTGCTAGCGGCTATAGTTGCCTACTTCGTGGCGTCCTCCTCCAGGGGCAATCGCGACGACCACGAGTGATCGGTGGTGACGTCGTGGAGGTCGCGCCACCCTATGACCAAACGGGCAATACCGCTTTGGTCGGCGCCACGATAATGTTCGAGATTATTTGCTTGATCGCAGATCGGCATTGGGGGAGGAGGGCTGAGCCGGGCTAAGTACGGGCTGGTGGGCACACCTTCGGACGCCCACTCGTGCCCAGCCTAAAAATTTAGGGTGCATCAATTACGCAGGAGTCACCTATGAACCGAAAATATGCAGCCGCTGCAGTGATTGCCATAATGTTTAACAACTCATGCATTGCGGGGATGACCCTAAGCAGCACGGATATTACCCCTGGTGGTCTAATTCCCACCATCCACTTATATCCCCGCTGCGGTGGCCGCAACGTTTCTCCGCAGCTTAGCTGGAGCGGTGCTCCGCACAATGCGGGAAGCTTCGTACTCACAATGATCGACGTCGATGTGAAGCCGGCGCAGTGGTCCCACTGGATCGTCGTCGACTTGCCCGCGAGCGTGAACTCACTGGCGCAGGGCATTGCTCCGTTGCCCGGCGGCGCTAGGGCGCTGGTGAGTAATTTCGGCGATGCGGCCTACGCCGGCCCGTGCCCGCCTAATGGTACGGGCGTCCATCACTACCAGATCACGATTTGGGCGTTGCCCATTGCGACGGTTACTTTGGCTGACAACGCAAAAGCAACGGAAGTCACGGCCGAGCTGATGCGCCGCGCACTCGATCATGCCTCGCTCACCGGATTTGTCCACGCGCCAAGCGGTTAACGATGCATCCACAGGTTCTGCGGCGTCCGCCAGAGCTCAGAAACTGCTCGAGGCGCGCCGGGCAAGATGCGGGCCGCCTCACCGAGCGGCCAGACGCCAGAGCCTCTGCACCCAATCATTAAATCCGCGAGCTATGGACGATCAAACAGTTAGGTCATTCGTGTAACCAGGGACCGGTGCCCGAGCCTCGGGGGCCGCCTGCTTTTCCTCCTTTCCGCTCGCTGCACAGACCGATGTGCAGGGCACATGGGTCGGCAGCAAGAAGCGACCCTGTGCACCGCGGCATGCTCCAGTCAGCCACATTTGTTCGGGCGCACGGTGGACCTTCTCCCGACACACCGACCGAAGGCGTCTTTACGTGGAGGGTCTGAACATTCGACGGCGCTCACGATCAATTTAGTGTTCTCCGAGTCGTCCGGTGCCACAAAAGCACAACGCGGAGCACCGGAATTATGTAACTAACCGCCGTCACCTACAGTGTCTTACCCAGTTGTTATGAGAAGACCGGGGCGTACAGTTGCGTTCGGGTTGTACGCGTTGCCGACGCGACGGAACCCAGCGGCAACAGGGGCACAACAATTATATGAACGCTAGCAATTCCCGGGCCCAACGAGCGGACGCCAGGTCATGACACGCCGGTCACTGCATCGCGTGACGTCTAACCAGTGGTTTATTGCGAGCGTGGCCCTGCTCGGCCTTTGCTCCACTGCGCTCGCGTCTGTCAATGTGATCACCGACGGATTGGCCCCGAACAGTACGGCACAGGTGCCGCCAGCGGCTGGCGCACTGGCAGGTACTTCGACCGCCGATACCACGCCGCCCTCCATTAGTGGCATGCTGCCCGGGATTGCGGTAGCCGGTCAGGCGTTCAGCTTTCAACCCAGTGCAAGCGACACAAATGGAGGCGCGCTAGCCTTTTCTGTCTCGAACCAACCCAGCTGGACGTCTTTCGATCCTGCCACGGGCCGTTTGTATGGCACCCCCCAACAGACAGATGTCGGCTCGCAGACCACCATCGCCTTCAGTGTGAGTGACGGCACATATACTCGTGCGCTGCCAGACTCTACGGTTACCGTGGTCTTGCCAGGGCGGATCTCGCAAAAGAGCAATTACGGACATTACTTCTCGACACATTATTCCGACACGCCTGCCGATGCCGCCATGCTGTGCGAGCAGGCGGGTGTCAGCGGCGTAGTATGGCGTCAGACGTGGCAAGAGGTGGAACCAAGCCAGGGGGTCTACGATTTTAGCTCCTTCGACCGGGTACTCGGCGCTATCGCAGCCTCCCATAAGCCCAATTGCCAGCTATGGCTGTTTGTGGAATTCAAGAGCTTCAACAACAGTTCGGTCAAGAATCCGTGTCCGGTTTACCTGCAGGCGCAACATTCAGCGCCGAATTCCAACGGGGAGGGGGCGGCAACGTGCTTCATGTGGGAGCCCACCGTAACCGACGCGTATGTGGCCATGATGAAGGCCGCGGCAGCGCACTTTGACAGCAATCCCAGGGTCGAGGGGCTCATCCTCCAGGAATCATCTCTAGGCTTCAATGGCGCATACTCCCAGGACGAAGCGGATGGGGGCAGCTACAGCGCACTCGCCTGGCGTGATGCGTTAATTGAAATCATAGACCAGTGTGCCGCATCGTTCGCCAACAGCAGGTGTATCTCGTTCCTGAATTTCCTGAATGGTGGCCAGTCTTATCTACACGACATTTCCGCGGCCATATCGGCTCTGCCGGCCAATCAAGTGTGCTTCTCTGGTCCTGATGTGCTGCCGGATAGCCCTGCGCTGTACAAAGACGGCAACCGCGCATACCAAGTCATGACCCAGCATGTGGGCTGCCGGTCCAACAGTGTGCAAAATGATTCCTACCAGGTGGACGGATGCGGGCTTGATTGCATATTCCACTTCGCAGTGAGCGGGACCTTCGGGAACTTTCCCACGTCGGCGCCGCTCAGCGGCGGTCTGTGTGTGAACTCCTACCTGTTTTGGAATGATCGGACCACGAAGAGTTCCACCGGTTTGGACTGGACCGACGCACTGCCGGTGATCGCCGCTAATCCTTACGGGCCGGCCTGGTACAACCAGTGCGTGGGTAACAATGGCCCGCCCTAAACAGGAATAGGATCTGCCCGGCAGGCCGCGGAGACGAGCTGAGTTCGGCGACCGATAATACGTGAGCCGCCCCGTTTTCCATCAGGGGCTGGAAGCGGCACCATCAGGTTTTAAGAACCGCGCGTACCAAGCCAGGATGCGATCGGCGCGATCCTTGATGTAACTGGGACGCGTCAGGATGTGATACTGATCTGGGTACACAACCAGACGGGTTGGAATCCCGAGCGTGCGCAGCGCCATGTACATCTGCTCTCCGCCCGTGATCGGCACATTGAAGTCCTTCTCGCCGCCCATAAACAACGTCGGAGTGGTGATTCGGTCGGCGTGATAGAAGGGATAGGACAATTTGAGCCAGTTGGCTTGGTTCTTCCATGGTGGCCCGAGTTCGTTGTTCTCCTGAAAAATATACTCATCGCTTCCGTAGAGCGCCAACTGATTGGCGCTGCCGGCGCCACTGACTGCGGCCTTGAACCTGCGGTCGCTAGCAATGGTGTAATCGGTGAGAATCCCTCCGTAGCTCCAGCCACCGATTGCAAGGCGCGAGGGATCGGCAACACCCGAGGCGACCAGGTGATCGACTCCGGCGAGTAAGTCCTCGACCTCCTTGTGACCCCAGTCAGCCAGGATCGCCTTCTGAAACGCGCCGCCTCTGCCGCTACTGCCGCGGTAATTGACAGCCAGCGCCACATAGCCCTGAGCGGCAAAAAGCTGGCGCTCGAGCGCCAGTGGATAGCCGTCGAAAAGCAGCGAGTGATCATCCTGTCCATTTGGACCACCGTGGATCCATAGGATGGTCGGGTACGTGCGGCCCACCACATAGCCGGGCGGCTTGACGAGCAGTCCGTGCACCTCGGTGCCATCGCGGCTCTTGAAGTTCACGTCCTCGACAGCGCCGAATTCGAGCTCGGCCAACAACGCATCATTGTGGTGGCTGAGTTTCCTGAGCTTGCCATGTTCGAGGGCGTGCACTTCTGGTGCCGCATGGTCACTGGCAACCAGCAGCACCGTATGGCCGCCCTTGCTGGCGAATTCCGTGGTCACCCCGGCCTCCGAAAGTAGCTTTGCAGGCGCACTCCCATCGAGTGGCAGGCGCAGCGGATACATTTGCCGATCGTCCTCGATGAGCGCATCGACGGCTTGGCCGTCCGCCGTCAAGGCATAGTCCACGACCGCCCGGTCCAGGGCATCGCTCACTGGTTGCAAGGGGCCGCTGGTGGACGGCACCAGGGCGAGACGATTGGAAGTGTAGGCGTTTACGCGGGGCGCCAGTCCCTGCAGGAGGGCAATTTGTCGGCCGTCCGCCGTCCATTCCAGATGCTGCCCGTTAGGCGCGAAGACCCGTGTCACGAGGCGCGCTGTGGCGCCGGGCTGCGCCCCTATTACCTCGATCCCCTGCATGCCATCCGCATCAGGGCCGCGCTCGTCCGTGCGTACAAAGGCGATCGAAGAGCCGTCCGGCGCCCACTGTGGTGCCTCGTCATTGTGGGCGCCATCGGCGGTGAGCGGGCTCAGCTTCCCACTTGGCACATCAACCAAGTAGAGCTGATATAGCGAGGCACCGGTCAGGTACCCTTCGGTATCCTCCTTGAAGTGGCGGCTGTCGATGACGATCGGTGGCGGTGCCTTCGACTTCGCCTCGTCGCCTTTCTCTTGAACTGGCGCGTCGGGGTCAACTTGCATCGATATGGCAATGCGGCGGCTGTCCGGCGCCCACGCGTAGGAACTGATGTCGCCCGATACATGGGTCAGCTGCTGGGCGTCGCCGCCACGCCGGTCCATCACCATGAGCTGGCCCTGATCTGATCCGTCGGGCGTGGACAGAAACGACAAGTATCGGCCATCGGGGCTAAATCGCGGCTGCGACGCCCCGCGCGCCTCGTCGGTCAACTGTATGGCCGCGCCGGTATCCCAGCTCACCATCCAAAGAGCGGTTCTGCGTTTGTCAGCGTCGCGGTCGTAATGGCTGACGAGATATGCGACCTGCGTACCATCGGGAGACACTTGCGGACCGTGCACATCTTGGATGCGAAAGTAATCATCCGTGGTTAGCGGCCGCCCCGCGGCATACGGCGCGCCGGAAGCGAGCAAGGCAGCTAAAAATAACGCCGTCCGCGAAATTGCATTTGCCGACATTGAATCCCCCCAGAAGCGCGATGCCCCGATTATGCCGCGATACGACCACCTGCGAATCGACAACCCGCGCGTGTCGCGCTCGGCTTGCACTCATTGTACGGCGTTTTTTGGGATCGCAATCCTCGGCTCGAGTGGCGCTGCATAGTGCGCTCAGTGGATTCTTACTCGCCGTTCCTCGCTCCAGGCAAATGCAGTAGGGTCCGAAAGGAGCGCACAGAGCGCCGCCGGGTCGGCAACCGGTGCA
This sequence comes from Steroidobacterales bacterium, assembly GCA_038234675.1. GTDB lineage: Bacteria > Pseudomonadota > Gammaproteobacteria > Steroidobacterales > Steroidobacteraceae > FEN-1191. The sequence goes on along the minus strand of JBBQTF010000027.1, from coordinate 23,505 downwards.
GTCTCGCTACTCGGCCAAATGCTCGATCGCACCCGCGTCAATCCGGCCTACAGAACCCGTGTGCTACTGTGGTGAGCGGGGATATTCGAGGATGACTCCATAATAGGCACGGGAGCGCACCTATTGCGCCCAAGCCGCGTTTGCTGAGTGGCCCGGGTGCCCCGGATACATCCGCCGTGGTACTGTGGCGCCTGCCTGCTCGGGCCGCGCAATCAATCAGCCAGATATTGGGGGCCACCAGATGGAGCGAGCGAAGACAATGCGGCGCGTGGCCACCATAGCGGGCATTAGCCTGGGTCTTTTGATCGCGGCACTCCCCGTGTACGCCGGCAAGGACGCTCCGCCGCAGGTGAGCGACGACGGTTTACATCTGGTGAATCAGACCAAGACACGACTGGTGTACAAGAGGCCGGACGCGACCTTTACGCAATACAAGCGCGTCGCGATCCTGGACTGCGGCATCGATTTTTCGAAGGACTGGCTTCGGAACTACAACCGATCGCAAGTCGATTCCGCGCGGAGGATCAAAGACGCGGATCTCGAACGCGCCAAGGCAAGTCTTTCGGCCCAATTCAAGAAGATTTTCACCGACGAGCTAGCGACCAAAGGTGGCTATCAAATTTCCGAAAACGCGGGCCCCGACGTGCTGGTGTTGCGTCCGGCGCTGGTCAATATACAGGTTCAGTGCGCCGGATCTCATGGCAGCCGGGCGCAGCACCACATTCGTTCAAGCTTCGGGAGCGATGACACTTTATCTTGAGCTGTGGGACTCATCCACAAATACGATTCTTGGCCGGGTGATGGACGCGAAGTCGTCCTAATGATTCGTTCGCACAGCGCTCGAGTTCAGTTACCAACATGGCCGCAGCCGACTCGATCATGCGCTCCTGGGCGCGCGAGCTGCGTGAGCGCCTCGACATCATTACCGGCAAAAGCGGTGGACAGTAACCGGCGGGTTGGCGAAGGCTAGCCTGGCACCTTCGTTTGGCCTGGCGCCGGGTCGGTACGTCGTCAGCAGGCCGCCTCGCCGAATCCGTGTCGTCCTCGAGCATCTCGGTAAATGTCTCTCAGCTGTATGACCACGGCGCACTGCTGCGCCGTTTTCGTTCCGCTGGGTTATTTTGCTTCCCGAAAACGGGGTGATACCCCCACTAAGCTGCGTTTGCCTTAGGGGTACATCCGCTCGTCGGTTACGATCCGGTCCATGGGGATGTCATGCGGCTGCGGATAGATCGAGTGCAACATCCCGGACTGGAACCCAAGTCCGACGCAGTACGGCCTCGGCGTCGCACGCGCGAGCGTGCGGTCGTAGTACCCTCCGCCATACCCGAGCCTGTACAGCGAGGCATCGAACCCCAAGAGCGGCACTATCAAGGCCTCGGGCAGGACGGGCTCCCTCTGCACAGGGATCGGGATATTCCAGATACCGCGCTTCATCGGCATGCCTGGACACCATCGCCAAAATTCCACCGCCGAGCCCTGTTCAGTGACAACCGGCAGGGCCAATGTGCCCCCACGCGCTGCGTGTTCGGATATCACGGCAGGAATCTCAATCTCCCCACGCATTGGTGCATAAACGCCGAGCGTCTGGTACCGAGAAAGGTCGACGCCTTGGAGCAGGCGTTTCGTTGCCTCTTTTCCAAAGCGCACGTGTAATTCTTGATCGCGGGATAGGCGCTCCTTGATTAATTGTCTGCGCGCCTGAACACGCCAGGCGCGAATATCAGGCCAGTCCAGCGATGTCGGCTCTTGAACATTGGTGTGCATCGCCAATTTTAGCGCGCTATGGCGGTACAGGGGCAGAACCCGATCTGCGAAGACTCGATTGCACCGCATAGCACAATTGGCACGCTCGATGGAACAGGCAGGGGACTTGTGACATCTAATGTAGTAGGCGCTGAATTCGCATCTTTGCGGCGCGACCAGGCGCCTCTGGACCGGGGTGCACCCTTACATCTATTCAGGAGTTCAAGAATTATGAAAAAAATTACTGCGTTAATGCCGATTTTCATCGTCGCGGCCGGCAATGTCTGGGCCCAGAGCGCTACCCCGACCGACCCCCAGATTGCCGCCATTGTCGTGGCGGCCAATCAGGTGGATATCGATGCAGGTAACTTGGCGGAATCCAAATCCGAATCCAGCCCAGTCAAGGACTTCGCCCAACGAATGATCACCGATCACACCGGGGTGCTCAAGGCAGCGGTCGACCTGGTCACGAAGCTCAAAGTCACCCCGCAATCGAACTCCACCAGCGAGAGTTTGACCAAGGGCGGTGAAGAGAACGTGGCCGCGCTCAAGAAGTTGAGCGGAGCTTCATTTGACAAGGCGTATATCGATCATGAGGTGATCTATCACGAGGCGGTACTCAGCGCGGTCGATAAGACACTGATCCCAAATGCCCAGAATGCCGAACTTAAAGCGTTGCTGGTCAAAGTTCGGCCCGCCTTCGTCGCGCACCTTGATCATGCCAAGAAGCTACAGGCGACTTTGGCCAAACCCGTCGGTTAACGGACATGATCCCTGGACGCGTGCTGGCCATATCCGGGATGCTGCTGGCGGCCGTGTTTGCCTGCGGCGATGGCCGTGCAGGGACCGGCTCGCAAAAAAAGAGCCAGGCCGAGCACGGCGTCACCATTGAAGGCATGAGCTATACCCCTTCGGAGCTGAGCGTACACTCGGGCGATTGGATCGTATTCTTGAATAAGGACCTGTTTCCGCATACGGTTACGGCCGACGGTAAGTCCTTCGACTCGAACGGCATCGGCGCGGATGCCTCATGGAAGTTCCGGGCGGCGGGCCCGGGCGTTTATTCCTACCACTGCATTTTTCATCCGACGATGAAGGGCACGATTACCGTTAGCTAACTCGAAGGACGCCTGCTTAGATGGATGCCAGTATTGCTCACGACGATGGCGCACGCGATGACATGACGCTCGCCGGGCGGGTGTCGCGCGGCGATCGACATGCGATTGAGTTCCTGATGCGGCGTCACAACAGAAGACTCTACCGGCTGGCAAGGGCCTCACTCCGCGACGATGCCGAAGCCAAGGATGCGCTGCAGGATGCCTATCTGAGCGCCTTCAGGTCGATCGGCGTTTTTCGCGGTGAGGCTTCTCTCGGCACATGGCTATCGCGACTGGTTCTGAATGAATGTGCCGCGCGCCGACGGCGTTCGATGCGTCGCGACAACATCCTTCCCATAGTTAGTTTGGATGCGAATTTGTATATGGCTTCAACCGTCCCCGATCCCGGAACTACGCCTGAAAGTGCGGTAACACGAGGCCAAGTACGCGAAATTCTCGAGCAGAAGGTCGGAGAGTTGCCAGAGATCCTGCGCGTGGTTTTTATCATGCGCGCTGTTGAAGAGCTGAGCGTACAGGAAACGGCCGAAGTGCTCGAGATACCCGAGGAGACGGTCAGGAGCCGGCATTTTCGCGCCCGGGCCATGCTGCGCGAATCGTTGGCGCGGGAAGTCGACGGGGCCGAAAGGGACCTGTACGAATTCGGCGGTGATCACTGCGACGCTGTGGTAGCGGCGGTGCTCAAGCGGATCGCGCAAAAAACACCCTAGCGCATGAAAAGCAACCAGCGAGCGCGGTCCGGGGCCGGCGCTGCCCACGGTGTGGGCGAGGCGAGGCACAAGCGCGGGTCCGCGACGGTGCCCGCCTTTTTGGATACACTCCCGGTCTTGCAGCACAAAGTGGGGGGTATATGAACCGCACAGCGTTATCGCTCGTCCTCGCTTTGATCCTAGGATTGGACGCCGCCGCGGCGGACGCCAAAGAATGCCTGGGGATAAGCTTCCCGGATCAGGCCGTAAGCGAGGCCGGCCCGTTGGTGCTCAACGGACTCGGTGTACGCGAGGCCACAATGTTCAGGGTCAATGTTTATGTGGCTGCGTTATACCTGCCAAAGACTTCCAATGACGCCGCCGCGATCCTCGCCGCACCCGGCCCGTATGAGCTGATATTGCACTTCGTGCGCGACGTCGATGCCGGCGACATCGGCAAGGGGTGGGCCGAAGGATTCGACAGAAACGCTCACGCACAGCTGCCCGTGCTGCAAGAGCGCATCGGCACGCTTACAAAGTGGATGACGGATATCAAGGCGGGCCAGCGTCTCCAGTTTCTCTTCGAGCCGGGCGTCGGACTGCAAGTAATCGTCAACGGCATAGCCAAGGGTACGATCAGCGGCGACGACTTTGCTAAAACGTTCCTGTCGATCTGGTTGGGCATACCCCCGAACGCAGAAGTTAGGGAGGGAATGCTCGGCGGAAAATGCGGTTGATCCACGAAGCGCGGCGCCGCCTAATCGGGTGCTAACGGTAATGTCCCCGTCAAATTGCAAGCGCGCGCAATGACGAGCCTCGATGCTCCATCGGGCCCAGAGGGCAACCGTTTTGTCCAGAGGCGATCTGAGCCGAGCATGAAAGCCGTGGTGACCTCGGGAATCGGTGGCTATGACCGCCTTGAATATCGCGACGTGCCAATACCCGTTCCAAAACGCGACGAGGTCTTGCTGCAAGTATTGGCGGCCGGGGTCAACAACACGGAGATCAACACTCGCGTAGGCTGGTATACCCCGGACGTTACCGAGGGAACGGCCGCTGCCGTACGGGCGACCGGCTTAAAGGTCTCAGGGCAGCCGGTGTCAGGCTGGAGCGGTGCGACTCCGTTTCCCCTGGTTCAGGGTACCGATTGCTGCGGTCGAGTGGTGGAGGTGGCGTCCCTCGACCAGCCGCACAAGATTGGAGCGCGCGTGCTGGTCAGACCGTGCATGCGAGTGCGCGGCGGGTCACCCACTGATAGCGCGTGGATGGGCTCGGACTTCGATGGCTCATTCGCTCAGTTCGTCAAGGTGCCCATATCGGAAATATTTCCGGTTTCCTGCGATTGGAGCGACGCCGAGCTCGGCTCTATGCCTTGCGCTTACGGGACGGCCGAGAACCTGCTGCTGCATGCCCGTCTTGTCAAGGGCGAGCGCGTGTTGATTAGTGGCGCCTCGGGTGGGGTAGGCACGGCAGCGTTACAGCTGGCCAAGCTTAGAGGCGCAATGGTAACCGCCATGGCCACCACCTCGAAGGGCGGAGCGCTTCGTTCGCTGGGTGCGGATCAGGTGATCGACCGGGATGCGAATATCGTCGCCGCCGTAGGCCAAAATGCCTTCGACCTGGTCATCGACAATGTTGCCGGCCCGGCATTTCAGGAAATGCTGCGCGTATTGCGGCCCGGCGGGCGACTCGTGACCTCGGGCGCGATTGCCGGCCCGCTTGTGACATTGGACTTGCGCACGCTGTACTTGAAAGATCTCACCCTGGTGGGCTGCACGGCCTGGGACGAGGCCGTTTTTCCGCGCCTGAGCACCTACATCGAACGGGGCGAAATTCGACCTCTGGTCGCCAAGACTTTTCCTCTGGCGAGGATCGCAGATGCGCAACGCGAGTTTCTTGAAAAAAAACATATCGGCAAATTGGTTCTGATACCTCCCTTGGGCCCAGCGCATCGGATCATGCCGTGAACAATTCTTTGTTCGCTGGTGGAGTGGCCATTTTACTATTTGCCGCCGGACCCGCCCCCGCACCGCCGGCACCCGCGTCTAAATTGGACGGTACGAGCTGGATTCTTTCCACGCTGACCGGGCGAACCCCAATTGGCCACAATCGCGTCACGCTTGCCTTCGACGCGGGTCGAATCGGGGGTACAGACGGGTGCAACCAATACAACGGCCCCTACAGTGCGGCGGACACTCGCCTTGAGATTGGCCCCGAACTCATATCTACGCAGATGGGCTGCCCAGCGGAGATCATGCATCTGGCTGCTTCGTACATGAGTGTGCTTCTGGCTACGAGAGCCTATCGAATGAGCGGTGGGGAGTTGCTGTTGGTGGAGGCCGGCGGTGGCGTGCTTGCCACCTTCGTGTCGTCAATGAAACCATTGGCAGCTCGTACGGCTAACACTGAGTAAAGGTCATAATTGCCGCTGCCGCTATTCTGCCGGCGGCTTGCCGGAAAAGATAAAAATGTGGGGGAGTAACCGCAAAATGTACATCCGCATTACTTTCCTTGCCGCGTGCGCCATGCTCTCCGGTCCTGTGCTCCCAGCCCAATCGGTACAAAATTCCTCAAAGGCCGATATGGCGCTGCGTTCGCTTCTAGCCGACGAGTGGGCCAACCGCCTGCAGGATGATCCTCTGTACGCGACCCAAGAAGGGGTGCGCGATTATGACGACCGATTGCCAGGGGTCGCGCCCCAGGACCAAAAGCGCCGCGAAGAACGCTACCGAGATTACGCAAGGCGTCTGGCCGGGATTGAGCGAGCGGCCCTTACTTCAGCCAACCGGGTCAACTACGACGTGCTCGATTTCGAACTCCACCATCGGCTGGCGTTAGTTCCCTACCAGACCTGGCGAATTCCATTGACCAGTGACGAGGGATTCCACATTGAAGTGATGCGCATGGCGATTGGTGTGGTCATGACAACGCCACGCGATTATGAAAACTACATTGCCCGCCTGCACACCATCCCCGCTTATTTCACACAGCAACAGGCAAACATGCGCACCGGAATGGCGGCCAGCTTTACCTTGCCAGCAGCCATCATGCCCGGAATCATCAAGGTCCTCGACGCGCAACAATACCAGTTTGCGGAAAACACACCGTTCTTTGAGCCATTCACGCACATGCCGGAAACGATGGAGCCCGCGCAACGTGAGCGCCTTACCGCCGCCGGGCGGGCGGCGATACTAACGGATGTCATCCCGGCCTATCAGCGGTTAAGAAAATTCTTCGTGGAGGAATATTTGCCCGCGGCACGTCAATCCGTGGGCGCCGGAGACTTGCCGCAGGGAGGGGCTTTCTACGGCGCCCTGGTCAAGTTCTACACCAATCTTGACGTGACGCCCGCGCAGGTCCACGACATCGGGCTCAGTGAAGTCACCCGCATTCGCGCCGAGATGGAGGTCGTCATGCGGCAAACCGGATTCCAAGGCACCTTGCCGGCGTTCCTGGAATTTCTGCGCACCGATCCGCAGTTCTATGCGCACACGCCAGATGAGCTACTGAAAGATGCTTCCTACATCGCAAAGCAGATCGATGGAGTGCTGCCCGGTTATTTCGGCAAGTTGCCACGCATGCCCTACAGCGTGCAGCCGGTACCGGCTGAACTGGCACCCAATTACACCGGCGGCCGCTACAACCCGGCACCCATCGGCGGTCGTACCGGCGGCGAGTTTTGGGTAAACACCTACGGCCTGGACAAACGGCCTTTGTACTCGCTTATGGCCCTTGCCCTGCATGAGGCGGTGCCTGGCCACCACCTGCAGATTTCCCTGGGGCGCGAGCTTACCGACGTTGCCCCGTTCCGCCGCGATTTCTACTCGCACGCGTTTGGCGAAGGATGGGGGTTGTATTCGGAAAAACTCGGGGAGGAAATGGGACTGTACAAGACGCCTTACGATCATTTTGGCCGCCTGTCATACGAGATGTGGCGCGCCTGTCGTCTTGTGGTGGATACCGGTATGCACGCCATGGGGTGGTCGCGAGAGCGCGCCCTGCAATACCTGGCCGACAATACGGCACTATCCACTCAGGAAGTGCGCACCGAAACGGATCGGTACATTGCTAACCCCGGTCAGGCGCTGGCCTACAAAATGGGTGAACTTAAGCTTTGGGAGCTACGTGCCAAGGCGCAGCATGCGCTCGGCGAGCATTTCGACGTACGCGCGTTTCACGACGCAGTCATGGCTAACGGTGCGTTGCCCTTGGCGGTGCTGGAACGTCAAATCGATCAGTATATTGCGGGCGCCTCAACCACATACACGCAAGTTCATTGAGTGGGGTTGCCGGCCGTGATTCGTGGGCGCCCGAACAGCGCGGAACGCAACATCAACGTGGCGGCGTACAACACCACGAACACCACCAGCCAGCGTAGCCATACCATCGGCATAGACTTGACGACATAGACGGCAATCAAAACCGCCGGTATGCCGCCGATGGTAAGTCCCAGGGCCGCGGAAACGTTGTAGCGTCCGGTGCGTGCGAAGCGCTCGCCACCGATCGGCATGAGGAACGCGCACGAGCCCATCATAATTGGGAAGGCGGCCAGGGGGTTCATCCCGAGCAGACTCACAAGGATGAGGCAAGGGGCATACAATCCGATACCGAGCATCATCAGTGCGCCCAGAATGAAGCTGACCGCCACGGCGAATACTAAACGTGCACCGCGCAATCCGAGTTCGGCGCCGCCGCCGGGCAGCCAATTGACATTTTTTGCAGCGAACAGCGCCCCGGCGAAGAGCAGGGCGGCGCCCATACCTAGCTGAATCGTCCGCCGTGGCAATCGAGCCACCACGCCCACGCCCAGCCAGGCGCCAATAACCGCGGCCCCGATCATGGTCACCAGTGTCACCACGTCAATGGCGACGGCCGAGATAAAAATGAGGGCTTCGAGCACGACGGGCAGTGAATGCCCTACATTTAATGTGCCCGGGATGTTTTCGTCCGCCACGCGATGCCGCAGTTTGTAATAGGCCGTGGTGGGCGCGAAATTGCCAATTCCCAACGCGTCAAAGAAATTGGTCACAAAGCCGACCGCGCAGTCTTCCGTGCTTGGTCGGAGTCTGCGACCTGGCTCTTGCAAGCACCGCGCCCGCTCGATTGTCCACCAGCGCCACGCGAACCAGACGCAGAGCGCGGCGAGCCCAACCAACAGCGCTAGCGTGGCAGCTATCACCGCTGCGCGGTCAAGTCGGCAAGACAGGCGTGATATTGCAGTCGCATGGGTATGGCCCCGGTTTCATTACCTTCCAGGAACACCCATGATTGTATGACCGATGCTCGAACGCAACTGCGCTTTGGTGGGCGCCATAGGAGTTGGTCGAAAAGCGGTACCGGGCTGCCGCTCTAGGTGAAGTTTGGGGACCTAGCAATACATTCGGGCCGCGATCCCGACCGGGATCGCCGTGCGGCAAAGCGACCAACTCAAGCATCGCTTTGAGTGCAGCGGCAGCATCTTTCTGGCCGGCGGGGATACTTGGAAGGGCATACCCGATCCGCAAGGCGGTCCTATCTCGCGGAGCACTCTTCGCAAGTTAACTCTGATCCGGGCCACCCACTCGGGTCTTGCCCTGCATTGGTGCGCCAATACGCTGGGCGTATTACGGGAAGCATAAGTGCTCACTGCGAGGGGCTGCGGCGTGGCGTGCGCTTTGAGCTCGGGGCCAGGTTCAAAAGGAAGATCGGGCGGCCTGAAGGCAGTCGACGCACCGGGCGGCCGACGGCTTTGCACGGTCCCCATGTGGATCTGGCCCTAGGGTCACCTGAGGAAATGAGCCTTGTCGGCAATATTTGTGCCCGGGCGTCGACCTGGGCAACGCCTACACTTAAGCGCCCGCCCACGACGCTGCATAACACGGGCCTACGAACGGGCTAGGCAAAAAATCTGTCGGCTAGATTTCCTTCCTTAATCATAGAAGGAGTGCGCCAAGAAGGGATTCGGCCCGCGCGCACCGTTCAGCGCCCACAGCTTGGACACCTCGGGCCGTGGCGGGAATACGACAAGATTTTCCACTCCTAGTGGCAAAGGCCTCCGGTCGATGGTTATAATCGCGCCGCGTGTCCGCCCAACGATAAAACTCGGAGAATATTAATGTCGCCATTCAAGTTACTCATCACCTCTGTTCTGTGTGCCGCTTCGGCCTGTGTGTTTTCGCAAACTACAATTGAGGGCATCGATGCCTGCATGAAGATCAAGTGGAATGCCCAGTTCCTGAAGGAGCATCCGCGCGCTCCCGCTGGTTGCCAGGAAGTCGACACCCGCAACGGCAACAGGTACGCCAAATTTTCAGGCACGGTCAAGTCAATCTCCAATGGGGAGGCGACTGTCGCCATGAAGAATGTGGCAGGCACCGAGGGCACAACGATTAAGGTCAAGACCGGCGGCGATGGCATGGTCACGATCAATGGCAAGGAAATGAAGGCTTCGGACCTCAAGGTCGGCGACAACCTGAATTTCTACGTCAAAGAGGGTGACTTTGGGGCCTCCCCGACGATGGCATCGGATGCAGCAATGACGAAGCCTGTCACTCCGAAGCCGATGCCGGCGAATTAAGCGCCGACGCGCTCGGCGGTAGGACACCGTCAACGTTATTGTCGCCGCGAGCTCGCGGCCGACATTATCTGATGTCCTTACAGGGGCTCTGCCGTAATTGGTTAGGGCCCCTTTTTCTTAGGCGCCCGGGGGTGCACCGCACTTGAATGACGTAGTAATCAAGGCCTGGAACACGGTGCTGTTCGACAAGTTCGTGCGGTTCAAGCACCTGCTGATCGGCGGCCTGGCGAGCCACAGCGACGAGTTGTTTTCAAGACGGCTTTTTCCGGCGGGCTCCAGAGTGCTCGACGTCGGTTGTGGTTTTGGTGACAGTACGGTACGGATCGCGCGTGAAGTGGGTGCCGCGGGCGAAGCGGTCGGCAATGACTGTGCCGAGAACTTCATTGCGGCTTCTCGCGAGGGCGCGAGAGCGGCCGGAGTGACTAATGCGTCGTTTTTTTGCGCCGACGCGCAGTCCGAAGATCTTCGCGGCCCCTATGATCACGCGTTTGCGCGCTTTGGCACGATGTTTTTCATGATGCCGGGCGCGGCATTGCGCAATATCCGCGCCGCGCTCAAGCCCGGAGGCGTATTCACGCAAGTGGTGTGGCGCAAGCGTGAGGACAATCCCTGGTTGTACGAGGCGGAAATGTGCGTGCGCCAGATTGTCCCGGTCGTATCGCACGATGACACGGACCAGGTGCACTGTGGCCCCGGCCCGTTCTCGATGTCCGGTCCGGATATGGTCAGTTCCATGCTCAAGGCCGCCGGCTACCAGGGGATCACATTTGAGCGCTTCGACACCGACATCTGCATCGGGCGCGACTTGGAGGATGCGATCGAATTTGCGATGGCGCTAGGACCCGCGGGCGAGATTATTCGCTTGGCCGGGGAGGAGGGCGAGCGCCGCAGGCCGCAGGTCATTGGCGCGTTGCGAGAGACGCTCTCGCGCTATTCGACATCAAAGGGGGTGTGGGCCCCTTCCAGTACTTGGTTCGTCACCAGCCGCAACCCCCCCGTGATCTAAGCCGTGGGGCGCAGCTCGACCGTACACAGTTTCGAGATCTCGCTTAATGACGCGGACCGCGGCGTGTATCAGGCGCTCGAATTTCGCGTAGCGCGTCACCCGTCCGAGAGCGCCGAGTACCTGGTGACGCGCGTGCTGGCCTACTGCCTTGAATACGGCGAAGGCCTGGCATTTTCCAGCGGCGGGCTGTCCAATCCGGACGCACCGGCGCTGGAAGTGCGCGATCTGACCGGACAGCTCCGCAGCTGGATCGAGGTGGGCACCCCGGAGCCTGCGCGACTCCACAAGGCCGCGAAAGCCTCACCGCGCGTCGCGGTGTACGCGCACCGGGACATCACTGGACTGCTTGAACGTCTGGCCGCAGAGCCGACCCACCGCGCCGCGGAGATGGAGTTTTACGCCATCGATCGCCCGCTCGTGTCGGCACTGGCCGCGCGTCTGGATCGACGAATGCGCTTTGATGTGGCGGTCAGCGGACGCGAGCTCTATATTTCCGTGGGCGATTCGACGCTCAGCGGCCCCGTGGCCACCCATCGCGTGGCGGTGGCGTGAGGGTTGATATTGGAGCCCACAAGGCACTAGAATCCGCCCCCGGTGGCCGTAACCGCTTGAAAAGGTAGTTACGGAACAGTCGCAGATAGTGCGGCCAAGAGCTTGATTTTAAAGCCCCCACTCGGGGCTTTTTGTGTTTTAGGGTGGGCCGCGGCCCTTTTTTTTGGCCCGCTGCTTTTGGGTGGCGCCGGGAGGAAATCCATGGCGGCGGGCTTAAACGAAAAGCTGATTGGCCTGGTGGAGCCCTTGCTGCGCAATCTCGGATACGAACTGGTTGACTTGGAATTTGGTGGCGGCCGCGGATCTGGCACGCTGCGTGTGTTTATAGATCGTGCGGAGGGTGTGGGGATCGAGGATTGCGAGCGGGTCAGCCGCGAGATATCGGCGCTGCTGGACGTCCACGATCCGATAGCCACCAACTACCGGCTTGAGGTGTCGACGCCAGGATTGGACCGCGTACTGCGCACGGCGGCGCACTTTGCACGCTTCGCCGGCGCACGGATCGAGGTGGAACTGGTCGCTCCCCGGGACGGGCGGCGACGGTTTACCGGGGCCTTGGCTGGAGCGAGCTCGACGGGCATTGAAATGAGCGTCGAGGGCACGCAGGTGCATTTGGATTATGCGGAAGTGTTTCGGGCGCGACTGGTTCCGGAGTGGCCGGACAAGTCTATTAAGGGTAGGAAGCGATGAACAAGGAAATCCTGCTGGTGGTTGATGCCGTCTCGAATGAGAAGGGTGTCGACAAGGAAATCATTTTCGAGGCGCTCGAGGCGGCGCTCGCGGCCGCGGCACGTCGCAAAAACAGCGAGCTGTGGGACGTGCGCGTGTCGATCAATCGCAAGACGGGCGACTACGAGACTTTCCGGCGCTGGAAGGTGTTCGCGGACGACTCGCGCGAGATCGAAAATCCGGAGGCGGAACTGCGACTCGAGGACGGGTTAGATATCGACAAGGCCACCGCCCCTGGCCTGTATGTCGAGGAGCCGATGGAATCGGCGGCCTTTGGGCGCATTGCCGCGCAACAGGCGAAACAGGTGATCGTGCAGAAAGTGCGCGAAGCCGAACGCGCCCAGGTGGTCGAGCAGTACCAGGATCGCGTCGGCACGCTGGTCAGTGGTGTCGTCAAGCGCATCGATCGCAACGGCATCTATGTCGACCTGGGCAGCAATGCCGAGGGCTTCGTGCCGCGCACCGATATGATCGTGCGCGAGCAGCTCAAGCCCCAGGATCGTGTTAAAGCCTTCCTGAAGGAAGTGCGCGCCGAGCCGCGCGGACCGCAATTATTTCTCACCCGTACCGCACCGGAATTCCTGATCGAGCTATTCAAGCTCGAGGTGCCGGAAGTCGGCCAGGGCATGATCCAGATCTTGGCCGCGGCGCGCGATCCTGGAATCCGCGCCAAAATAGCGGTCAAGAGTAATGACCCGCGCATCGACCCGGTCGGTGCCTGCGTCGGGATGCGCGGCTCGCGGGTGCAGGCGGTCTCCAACGAGATTGCAGGCGAGCGCGTGGACATCATCCCCTTTGATGTCAACCCGGCGCAGTTTGTGATCAACGCCATGTCGCCGGCCGAAGTGCAGTCGATCGTGGTGGATGAAGAACGCCACGGCATGGATATCGCGGTGGCCGAGGACAAGCTTTCCCAGGCCATCGGTCGTGGCGGCCAGAATATCCGTCTGGCCAGCCAGCTTACCGGCTGGGAGCTCAATGTCATGACCGAGTCGGACGCGGAGACTAAGAGCGAGACGGAGTCCAAGGCGTTGATTGCCTCCTTCATGAAGCAACTGGACGTGGATGAGAACGTCGCCAGCATCCTGGTGCAGGAAGGGTTCTCCTCTATCGAGGAGGTGGCCTATGTGCCGGCCGCGGAGCTGGCGGGCATCGAAGAATTCGACGAGGACATCATTAAGGAACTGCGCAATCGTGCGCGTGACGTGCTGCTGACCCAGGCAATCGCCAGCGAGGAGTCGCTGGATGCCGCGATGCCCACCGAGGATTTGCTGACGCTCGAGGGCATGAGCCCGGATTTGGCGCTGGCACTGGCACGCCGTGGGGTCCGTTCGCGCGAAGATCTGGCCGATCAGGCGGTGGACGACCTGGCGGACATCGAGGGCTTGTCGGCGCAAGAGGCCGGGGACCTGATCATGAAAGCGCGCGCGCCCTGGTTCGAGGCGCAGCAACATGGCTGACGTCACCGTGAGCCAATTTGCCGAGGCGCTCAAGGTGCCGGTCGACAAGCTGCTGGCGCAGCTTGATCAAGCCGGCATCAGCGTCGCTGGCGCCGATGACTATATCAGCGAAGACGCCAAGCTCGAGCTGCTGACGCATTTGCGGCGCAGTCATGGAAGCGGCGCGGCCAGCACCGGCTCGGCACCGGCGCGCATCACGCTCAAGCGCAAGACCCAGAGCGAGCTCAAACTGGCCAGTACCCAAGGCCGCGCCCGCACGGTCAGTGTTGAAGTGCGGGTCAAGCGCACTTACGTCAAGCGCGACGTGCTCGAGGAGCAGAACCGCGCGGCCCAGGAGCAGATTGACGCACAGCGCCGCGAAATCGAGGCGGCCCAGGAAGCCAGCGCCGCCAAGGCGGAGACCGAACGCCGGGAGCGTGAATCGATGGAATCGGCCAATCGCCGCCTCATCGATGAACAGGCCCGCGTTCGCGCCCAGGAAGAAGCGCGCCGCCAGGCGGAATTGCGCACCCAGGAGGAGGCCGAGCGCCAGCGCCGAGGTGGTGCCGAGCCGCGGCGCGAAGAACCGGCGCGCCCAGCGCACGCGCCTACCCGCGAGAAGCCCGATTTCCGAGCCGCCGAGGAAAACCGCCCCAAGTTCGGCGCCCGGCAGGAACTGCACATTGCCGGCGATGTCAGCGCACGCCATAAAAAGAAGAAACGCCTCAAGGCACGCACCGCGCCTGCCGATGCCGAGCCGCGTCACGGGTTCGAGAAACCCACCGCGCCCATCAAGCGCGACGTGGCGGTGGCCGAAACCGTGCTGGTGTCCGATCTGGCCCAGAAACTCTCGGTCAAAGCGACTGAAGTCATCAAAGTGCTGATGAACATGGGCGTCATGGTGACCATTAACCAGACCATTGACCAGGACACTGCGATTTTGGTGGTCGAGGAGCTCGGTCACAGTGCCACGGCACTGAAAGAAGAACATATCGAGGCCGATCTGCAGGCGGTCGACGCCGAACTCGTGCCGGAAACCCGCGCTCCGGTCGTCACCGTGATGGGTCATGTCGATCACGGCAAGACCTCGCTCCTTGATTACATCCGGCGCACCAAGGTGGCCTCGGGCGAGGCCGGCGGTATCACGCAGCACGTCGGTGCCTACCACGTCGAGACGCCGCGCGGCATGATCACGTTCCTGGATACGCCCGGCCACGCGGCCTTTACCGCCATGCGCGCGCGTGGCGCCCGCGTCACCGACGTTGTGGTGCTGGTCGTGGCCGCAGACGACGGCGTGATGCCCCAGACCATCGAGGCAATCCAACACGCACGCGCGGCCGGCGTGCCCATCGTCGTGGCCGTGACCAAGGTCGATAAGCCCGACTCGGACCCGGAGCGGGTCCGCAACGAGTTGGCCAAGCAAGAGGTCATCCCTGAGGACTGGGGTGGCCAGAACATGTTCGTCAATGTGTCGGCCCGCACCGGCGCCGGCGTCGATCAATTGTTAGAGGCCATTTTGCTGCAAGCGGAGGTGCTGGAACTGAAGGCTCCGCGTGGCGGCCCGGCGACGGCATTTGTGGTCGAGGCCAGCATGGAAAAAGGTCGCGGCGCGGTTGTGACGGCACTGGTCAAGAAGGGCACTCTCAAGCGCGGCGACTACATTCTGGCCGGGAGCGAGTTTGGACGGGTACGAGCGCTGTTTGACGAGGCGGGCAATCCAGTGGAGCAAGCCGCGCCGTCCGTGCCGGTGGTCGTGCTGGGCCTCTCGGGTGCACCCAACGCTGGCGATGAATTGCTGGTGGTCGAAAACGAGCGCCGCGCGCGTGATGTCGCCTTGCACCGGCTGGGCAAGACCCGCGACGTGAAACTGGCCAAGCAGGGGGCGCGCAGCGAGGATGTGTTCTCGACACTTGGCGAAGCGAAGGCCAGCCAGGTTGCGGTGCTCATTAAGACCGACGTGCAGGGCAGCGCCGAGGCACTGCGTGATGCCTTCAACAAACTCTCGACCGACGAGGTGGCGGTGCGGATCATTGCCAGCGGTGTCGGCGGCATTACCGCCTCCGACGTGCAACTGGCGGCGGCTTCCAAGGCGCGCGTCATTGGATTCAATGTGCGCGCCGACAGTGGAGCGCGCGAAGCGGTCAAGGAGACCGGCGTCGAGATTACCTACTACAGCATCATTTATGAAGCGATCGATGACATCAAACAGGTGATGGGCGGCCTGCTGGCGCCGGAAATTAAGGAAACGATCGTCGGCGTGGCGCAGGTTCGCGATGTGTTCCGCTCCAGCAAGTTCGGGGTGGTTGCCGGCTGCCTTGTGACCGAGGGAACCGTCAAACGCAATAACCCGATTCGCGTATTGCGCGACAACGTCGTCATCTTTGAGGGCGCTTTGGAATCGCTGCGCCGCTTCAAGGATGACGTCGGCGAAGTGCGAGCCGGCACCGAGTGCGGCATCGGAGTGAAGAACTACCAGGACGTGCGGGCTAACGATCAAATCGAGTGCTATTCGCGCACTGAGATCGTGCGCACCATAGAGTAGGTCGCAGCCGGGGATCCGTCTATGCCACAGCGCAATTCGCGGCATCAGCGCATTGCCGCCCAAATGCAGCGTACCCTGGCGCAGCTCGTGCCGCGCGCGGTCAAGGATCCGCGCGTCGGTCATCTGACGATCACCGCCGTGTCCTTGCTAGAGGATCTGAGCAGTGCGCGCATCTGGTTTCTGCCGTTCGGCACCAGCCGGGATGTAGACGAGCAACTGGCCGGCTTACGCAGTGCGGCTGGATTTTTGCGCGGCGAGCTCGCGCGCCAGCTGGGGTTACGTCACGCGCCGCGTCTGGAATTTCTCGTCGACACTAATCTCGAGCAGGCGCAGGCGCTGACTGAACTGATCAATACGGCGGTGGCCAACGACCGACGGCTCGAGGAACGCGCCGCGCCGGGCGCCGAGGGCGCAGCCAAATCGCCCGATGGTCAGTAAGGGCGTGAGGCTTTGCGGCATCCTGCTGCTGGATAAGCCACTCGGTATGTCTTCAAACGCGGCCCTGCAGCGGGTGCGTCACGCATTGGGGCGCCCCAAAGCCGGACACACCGGGAGCCTGGACCCGCTGGCCACCGGTATGCTGCCCATCTGCATTGGCGAGGCGACCAAGGTTGCCGGGTCATTACTGGCGGGCGCCAAGTGTTACACCGCGGAGATGCGCCTGGGCGAGCGCACCGACACGGGGGACGCAGAAGGGCAGATCGTCGAACGTCAGCCGGCGCCGATCATCAACGAGGGAGTGCTGGGGCCGGCCCTGGAAGCGCTACGCGGGCCTCAGCAGCAGATTCCGCCTATGTACTCGGCGCTCAAGCTCAATGGCCAGCCGCTCTACAAACTCGCCCGCCAGGGCCTTAGTGTCGAGCGAGCCGCGCGGAGCATCGATATCTACGAACTCGAATTGCTCGATTACACGGCGCTTACGGTGCGCTTGCGCGTGGAGTGCTCCAAAGGAACATACATCCGAACGCTGGTGGAGCAGCTCGGCACGCGTTTGGGCAGCTGCGCGCACCTCATTGCGCTACGCCGAGAGTTTGTGGAGCCGTTTCGCGGGGAAGCCATGCACACGCTCGACCAGGTGCAGGCCAGCCCGTCGGGACTGGCGTTGCTGCGCGCTGATCGGGCCGTGGCACACCTTCCGGCGCTGCACCTATCCCCCGCCCAGGAGCGGGCCATCACGTTTGGGCAAGCAATTTCGGCCCCGGGGAGTCAGACCGGGCAGCTCCGCCTTTACGGCCCATCCGGTGGCTTCCTAGGCCTGGGCCTGGGCGCGGGCGGGGACGCCGGGGCGGTACGTCCTTTAAGGCTGTTTGCCGGAGCCTCCGCAACCTCGTAACTGGCTGTTCCGCTTGAGGGTTGGTCGCACTGCCGCTACAATGCGCGGCTTCAAAACAGGACCACATATTTAGAACTAGAGGGTTTTCGCGTAATGGCTCTGAGCACGGAAAAGAAAGGCGACGTTCTCGCCAAATACCGCCGGGATCCAAAGGATACCGGTTCCCCTGAAGTGCAGGTCGCGCTGCTTTCTGAGCGCATCAACGGCCTGGGCGAACATTTTAGCGCCCACAAGGCTGATCACTCGTCGCGTCGCGGACTCGTGCGCATGGTGAATCAACGCCGCAAACTTCTGGATTACCTCAAGGCCAACAAGCCAGCGAGCTACCAGCAGGTTGTTGAGCGTCTTGGTCTGCGCCGCTGACGCGGCGCTCGCGGCGCTGCCGGTTTTGAGCGCCCACTCCCCGATCCCTACCACCTATCCGTATTCCGAGGGTTGAAGCGTGACTGCCTGCAAAAAATCTTTTGGTTTTGGTCCCCACACTGTGACGCTGGAAACCGGCGAACTGGCCCGACAGGCCAACGGCGCCGTCCTAGTGACCATGGGCGATACGGTCGTTCTGGTAACGGCCTGCGCGGAAGCGCAACCTCGACCCGGCCGTGATTTCTTCCCGCTCACGGTCAATTACCAGGAAAAAACTTACGCCGCCGGGCGCATCCCAGGTGGATTTTTCCGGCGCGAGGGCCGCCCAAGTGAGCGCGAGACGCTGACCTCCCGCCTGATAGATCGCCCGATCCGGCCGCTGTTTCCTGACGATTTTCTCAATGATGTTCAGGTCGTGGCCACGGTGCTGTCGCTCGATCCGGAAATATTGGCGGACGTTCCGGCGATGCTCGGCGCCTCAGCCGCACTGTGTCTGTCGGGCCTACCCTTCAAGGGGCCAATCGGGGGAGCCCGAGTGGCCTATCGGAACGGGCAATATGAATTGAACCCCAACCGGAGCGATCTTGCCACCTCGCAATTGGATCTGGTCGTCGCCGGTACCGCGCACGCTGTTCTGATGGTGGAATCAGAGGCCGCTGGACTCTCAGAAGAAGTGATGCTCGGGGCGGTGGTTTTCGGCCACCAGCAGATGCAAGTCGCCATCAAGGCGATCAACGAATTGACGGCGGAAGCCGGCAAGGTGAAGTGGCCGGCGCCGAGCGAAGCAAAAAATGCGGCATTGGAGCAGGCAGTTAGCGCCAAGGCGCTCAGCGCACTGAGCGCAGCGTATCTGATGACTGAAAAGCAGCAGCGCTACGCGCGTATCAAGGAAATTAAGGCCGAGGTCGGCGCGGCGCTGAGTGCCGGCGACGCGCCGGCATTTACCGCCGATCAGGTGGGCGATGAATTCTTCCGCCTCGAAAGCAAGATCGTGCGCGACCGGATCCTCGACGGCAAACCACGCATCGACGGTCGGGATCTCAAGACCGTACGTCCAATCACGATCAAAGTCGGCGTACTGCCACGTGCACACGGTTCTGCGCTGTTCACCCGAGGCGAAACCCAGGCATTGGTCACCACCACGCTCGGCACCACGCGTGATGCGCAGATCATTGACGCACTCGAGGGCGACCGGCGTGAGCGTTTCATGCTGCACTACAATTTTCCGCCCTTCTCAGTGGGCGAAACCGGAATGATGGGCAGCCCTAAGCGGCGCGAGATCGGCCATGGCAATTTGGCCCGTCGCGGTATCAACGCGATGATGCCCGACATGGCGGCCTTTCCGTACGTGATCCGGGTGGTTTCCGAGATTTTTGAGTCCAACGGGTCAAGCTCAATGGCCAGCGTGTGCGGCACGAGCCTGTCGCTGATGGACGCGGGCGTTCCGGTCAAGGCGCCCGTAGCCGGTGTGGCCATGGGCCTGGTCCTGGAAGGCAATCGTTTCCAAGTGCTAACCGATATCCTGGGCGACGAAGATCACCTCGGAGATATGGATTTTAAGGTTGCCGGTTCACGCGATGGAATCACGGCACTGCAGATGGACATCAAGGTGGAGGGTATCACCCCGGAAATTATGCGCGTGGCGCTGGCGCAGGCGCGTGACGGTCGCCTGCACATCCTGGGTGAAATGGCCAAGGTGCTCGATACCTCGCGGACCAAGATGTCGGAATGGGCCCCCTCGATCATCACCCTGAAAATCGACCCGGAGAAGATCCGGGATGTAATCGGAAAGGGCGGCGCAGTGATCCGCCAGATCACCGAGGAAACCGGTACCACGATCGATATCGAGAACGACGGCACCATCAAGATCGCCTCGGTAGTGGGCACCGCGGGCCGAGAAGCGCAGCGCCGCATCGAACTGATTACGGCCGATATTGAAGTGGGCCGCGTGTATGAGGGGAAGGTCGCAAAGCTTATGGACTTTGGCGCCTTCGTCACGATTTTGCCGGGACGCGACGGTCTGGTACACATTTCGCAAATATCCGAGGAGCGCGTCGAGCGTGTGGCCGACAAGTTGCGCGAGGGCGATGTGATTCGGGTCAAGGTGCTCGAAGTGGATCGTCAGGGCCGTGTGCGCCTGTCGATGCGCGATGTGGGGCCTGCGGGCTGATTGTCAGGTCCGGCGTTGTTCGCCGGGCCCGGTCGCCAGAAAACTGCGCAGGCTCCCCTCCAAATGCGCCGCGGTAGCGGCGGCGGGAGAAAGTTCGTAGCTGCGGATCAACTCAGCGAGGAAGGCTTCGCTCAGTCGCGCGTCCGCGCCGAGTTCTTGCTCAGCGATGACCTGAAGAAGCACGCTGCGGGTAATGTCGCGGCCGCTGCGCTGCTCGATGATGCGCGGCTGGGTGCGCGCGGCGATCAAACCACGCACGTCGTCGATCGTGATGTAGCGACTCAGTTCGGTGTCATAAAGACGCCGATTTGGATATTTCTTGATCAGGCGCGGCTCGCTCATCGCACACCTCCCCGGCAAGAGCCCCTAACATATCAACAATCGGCCGGCAGGGTTGCTACACCGCGCAGGGCGTCGAGTCGCCAATGCGCGATAGCCCATCCCCACAAGGTCCCCGTCGGCTCCTGCGCCAGCTCTGTAGGCGGTGTCTGGCGCAGTAGGCGCAGAATTCGCCACAGCTGTTGCGCCGGAGGCTTGCCCTTTGCCGGGAAAGTATGCTGCGACTTGGACAGCTTCGCGCCGTCGGGTTCGCATACCAGGGGCAGGTGCGCATAGCGCGGCTCAGGGAGGCCGAGTGCACGCAGGAGCGAGCGTTGCCAATAGGTGCTGGGCAGCAGGTCATCCCCGCGCACCACATCGGTAACGCCCTGGGCGGCATCGTCGACCACAACGGCGAGCTGGTATGCGAAACAGCCATCCCGGCGTCGCACAATCGGATCGCCCAAAGCCTGTGCGTCAAAATCGGTGAGTCCGTGCAATTCGTCGATGTACGGTCCGACCGGGCTCAGATCACTCCGGAAGCGGGTGGCCGTGGGACCTGGCTTCTGGGCCCCACGCCGGCACGTGCCCGGATAGCCTCCCGAATCGCTGGTTGATCCTCGATCGCGCCGAGTGCAGCTGCACTCGTACGCTAAGCCGCGGGAAACCAGTGTGTCGAGGGCGTGTTGGTAGAGCGTGAGTCTCCGGCTTTGGTAGACCACTGGCCCGTCCCACCAGAAGCCCAGCGATTCGAGTGATCGGAGGATCGCATCGGCCGCTCCAGGTAACGCCCGCGCGGCGTCGATATCCTCAATGCGCACCAGCCACCGTTCTCCCCGATGGCGGGCATCAAGGAAACTGGCGGTGGCCGTGGCCAGCGAGCCGAGGTGCAACGCGCCGGAAGGCGAGGGTGCAAAGCGCCCCGCGCCGGGCGCGGCCGCCTCAGCGGTAGCGGTCGTCCCGATCGCCGTACTGCCGTTCGCGGCGCTCACGGCGTTCCTGTGCTTCCAGGCTCAAGGTCGCGACCGGGCGCGCTTCGAGACGCTTGATTCCGATTTCCTCGCCAGTTTCCAGGCAATAGCCATAGCTGCCATCTTCAGCGCGCTTTAGCGCCTCGTCGATCTTGCGTATCAGTTTGCGTTCGCGATCACGGGTCCGTAGCTCAAGGCTGAATTCCTCTTCCTGGGTCGCCCGATCGTTGGGGTCCGGAAAATTAGCCGCCTCGTCCTTCATGTGCGTGACCGTGCGATCGACTTCCATCATCAGATCCCGTTTCCAGCTGGCAAGAATCTCCTGGAAGTGCTTCAACTGCTGCTTGCCCATGTACTGTTCGCCGCGCTTGGCGACGTAAGGTTTCACATTGCGCGGGCCGGCAAGCAGGCTGCTGGGCTCGAGCCCATCTAACTCTTCGCGATCTGCACCACTTCGCGCCGCCGGACGCGAAGAGGCCGGCGCAGGCGGCGCGGCCGTTCGCGCCGGGCCGGGGGGAGTCGCCACAACCGCCTTGACAGGGCGGACCGCAGCAGCCGGTTTGGGGGCATCGGGGCGGGTCGCCGTAGCTACAGGTCGGACTGGCACGCGTGCCGCCGTCCGCGGGGCAGGGGCTCGGCGAGCGGAAGGAGCCGCGGGGCGGCTCGCTCCACCTCGGCGAGCAGAGGCGGGGACCTTGCGAGGCTCGGTCCGGTGCGCTGCGGGCTTGCGGGCCGCGGCCCGCGGGGGTGGCGTCCGGGCCGCCTTTCGGACCTTGGACGCAGGTTTTTTCGTGGCCATTTCGCGCTCCTTGACGGGCGGAATCGGGGTGTGGGTCGTTTTTCGAGCGCGCGATTATACCGATGGGTAGGGCGGTGTACAGTGCGCAAAAGTGGGCAACTTTGATCGCCAAATCCGCCCCGCGCGCCGCCGCACCCCTACACCCGCGCAACGGTTTCCGCGGGCTGCCACCGCGGGCAGCGGTGCTCGGCTACGATGGTAGTGGTGATCCCGCCACGGACGTTGAAACGCGCGGCCAGGCGCAGGAAACGCGGATCAAGGGCACTTACCAGTGTCTCCAGGATCTCATTGGTGACCGCCTCGTGATAGGCGCCGCGATCGCGAAACGCCCAGATGTAGAGCTTGAGCGACTTGAGCTCTACGCACAGTCGGTCTGGAACGTACTCGAGCTTCAGGGTGGCGAAATCGGGCTGGCCGGTGCGCGGGCACAAGCAGGTGAACTCCGGCAAACTCATGCGGATTGTGTAATTGCGTTCCGGCGCCGGATTGGGGAACGTTTCGAGATTGCTGACGGGCTGCGTTGACATGGCGGTCGGGTGATCGAAAGCGGCAGGCGGATAATCTACACTACCGGCGCGCGGGTTGCCGCAGGTCACCGACTCACGGAAAACTCAGGGAGCCTCTTCCTAACATGCGATTGAGCAAAATCCGGCTGGCGGGCTTTAAATCCTTTGTCGATCCGACAACAGTGCTATTGCCGAGTAACCTTACCGGCGTGGTCGGCCCGAACGGGTGCGGGAAGTCCAACGTTATCGACGCGGTCCGGTGGGTCATGGGTGAGTTGTCGGCTCGGCACCTGCGTGGCGAATCCATGGCCGATGTCATATTCAACGGCTCCAGTTCCCGCCAACCGATCGGCACGGCCTCAGTGGAACTGGTGTTTGACAACAGTGACGGGAAGATCGGGGGCGCCTACGCGAGCTACGCGGAAATCTCGCTCAAACGCGTGGTCGCACGTGACGGCAGCTCAAATTACTTTATCAACGGTGGCCGCTGCCGCCGCAAGGACATCACGCAATTGTTCCTGGGCACCGGCTTAGGTTCCAGAAGCTACGCGATCATCGAGCAGGGGATGATTTCGCGGGTTATTGAGGCTCGCGCCGACGACATGCGCGCGTTTATAGAGGAAGCGGCGGGCATTTCCTTGTACAAGGAGCGCCGTCGTGAGACCGAAGGA
>JBBQTF010000026.1:0-57724 GCA_038234675.1 Steroidobacterales bacterium | reverse complement strand
AGGCTTATTCCTCCCAAGAGTCCACATCGACGGAGGAGTTTGGCACCTCGATGTCGGCTCATCACATCCTGGGGCTGTAGCAGGTCCCAAGGGTTCGGCTGTTCGCCGATTAAAGTGGTACGCGAGCTGGGTTCAAAACGTCGTGAGACAGTTTGGTCCCTATCTTCCGTAGCCGTTGGAGATTTGAGGGTGAGCTGTCCTTAGTACGAGAGGACCGGGATGGACGCACCACTGGTGTTCCGGTTGTCACGATAGTGGCACTGCCGGGTAGCTATGTGCGGACGGGATAACCGCTGAAAGCATCTAAGCGGGAAGCCCCCCCCAAGACTAGATCTCCCTGGGAACTCGATTCCCCTAAAGGGCCCACGTAGACTACGTGGTTGATAGGCCGGGTGTGTAAGGTCAGTAATGACTTCAGCTAACCGGTACTAATTGCCCGTGAGACTTGACCATATAACCTCAAGCAGTTTGGCTACCGAGCCAGGCGTGCGAGGTCGACCGATGCGACGATGGAGCGATTAATCACATTGATGAACGCGACAAGCGTCGACTCTTAAGAATCTTCCGGTTTCGCCTGGCGGCTATAGCGAGCAGGAACCACCCGATCCCATTTCGAACTCGGAAGTGAAAATGTTCTGCGCCGATGGTCGTGTGGCAGTTGCCATGCCAGAGTAGGTCACCGCCAGGCTTCTCATAGGACAGGGCCCCGACGCTTCACAGCGTCGGGGCTTTTGTCTTTTTGAGGCACACTACGCGCCATGGACTCGGTTGATGTGTGCATTGTGGGCGGTGGAATGGCTGGCGCTTCAGTCGCCTTCCACCTCGCGCCGCACGCTCGCGTCGCGCTGTTCGAGCGCGAGCCGCAGGTGGCGTATCACAGCACCGGGCGCTCCGCGGCACTGTACGCGCCCAACTATTGCAGCGAACTGGTGCGCCGCCTGACGCTGGCTGGCCGCTCGTTCCTGACAACGCCGCCCGAGGGGTTTGCCAGCGCACCCCTCCTCAACGATCGCGGATTCCTGTTGATCGGCAAGAATTCGCAGTTTCCGGCCCGAGAGAAATATGAGACGGAGGCGCTCGCTGCCGGCCTTGAAACTCAACGCCTGACAACCCGGGCCGCTCGCGCCCTGGTCCCGGTATTGCGCGAGGAAAGCTCCGATTGGGCGCTACTCGATCCGTACGCCTGGGATCTTGATGTCGATGCGCTGCTGCAGGGATTTCTGCGCGGAGCGCGCAAACACGGGGCCACCGTGCACACCTCGAGAGAAGCCGCGCAGATCGCGCGCGATGGAGCAGGGTGGCGAATCAGCGGGCCGGATTACGCTCTGCACGCGGACCTGGTCGTCAACGCCGCCGGTGCCTGGGCTGATGAATTTGCGGTTCGGGCGGGCGTAGCTCCGCTGGGCCTGGTACCGCACCGGCGCACGGCCTTCATCTTTGATCCGCCGGCCGATACTTCGATCTCACGCTGGCCCATGGTCACGGAGGCCGAGGGACTATTTTATTTCAAGCCCGACGCGGGGCGTCTACTGGGCTCACTTGCCGAGGAAGTGCCCTCCCCACCCATGGATGCGCTGCCTGAAGACCTGGACGTCGCCGTCGCGGTCGATCGCATCGAACAGGCCATCAACTATCCCGTAACTCGAGTGATAAGGTCTTGGACGGGCTTGCGTGTGTTCGCCCCGGATCGTGAACCGGTCTCGGGGTTCGACCCGAGCGCACCAGGCTTTTACTGGCATGCGGGGTTGGGTGGCTACGGCATTCAGACCGCACCCGCACTGGGTGCATACGCGGCGGCGGCCTTAATGGGGCGCAACTGCCCTCAAGGCCTCGCTGAGTGCGGCGTAGATCCTGCGCGGCTCGGGCCGCAGCGCCTGCGGCGCTCGGTGATCGACTTGTAAACAGCCGGGCCGAAAGGGTCGCAACCGCAGCTGGGATGTAGGTCGCGCCCGACAGACGGATAGCCGGTGTGCCGACGGCGAGGTGGGTGGGTCTTGTCCATAGTCCTTTGCTTAACCTCAAAACGTGGCGCTAAATCTGGACTTGGTCTGAACGCGGCCGGGACATGGGTGATTTTATGACAGTAGCCGTCGGATCAGTGCTATTGCTCGTGGCAAGCATCCTGCTCGGTGCTGTTCTTTTGATTGCGGCCTTTGGGATTGTTTTATGGCTCATTCCGCAGCAGCGACGTGCGTGGAATGAGCGGGAGGGGCGCCTCTGGGAGCACGAGGCGGCCCAGATAGGTGGGGATGGCACTTCAATTGCTGCTCCAGGAAAATAGGCGCCACCACGCACACACGGCGCCGCTCGCTAGGCCATGACACAGCCCCGTCAAAGGCTTGGCAGTGCGGACCAGATTTTGGCGTGGTTCGATGCGGAGC
Source organism: Steroidobacterales bacterium (assembly GCA_038234675.1). Classification (GTDB taxonomy): domain Bacteria; phylum Pseudomonadota; class Gammaproteobacteria; order Steroidobacterales; family Steroidobacteraceae; genus FEN-1191. The sequence continues at coordinate 55,343 of JBBQTF010000026.1, read as the reverse complement.
CAGCGCGCATTCTTTCGAGCTGCTGTTTGTTCCTCGACGTCGACGGAACGCTAATCGAATTTAAGACCGATCCGACCAGCGCTGTCGGCGATCCCGAGCTTGGGCGACTTTTGCAAAGTGCTGAGGAGAAACTCGGCGGCGCGTTGGCGCTGGTTAGCGGACGGCTCCTCGCTACTCTCGATGACATGCTGAACCCATTGCGCCTGCCTTCTGCCGGGCTCTACGGCTTCGAGCGCCGCGATTCCAACGGCGTTGTGCACCGACGGGTGGCCAGCGTTCAGGCACTCGACGCGGCTCGGGATGTCATCCTTGAGTTTGCCGCTGCCCATCCCGGCGTAGTCGCGGAGAACAAGGGCGCTGCGATTGCGTTGCATTATCGGGGCGCCCCGGCGCTGGGCTCAGAATGCCGTCGAATTGTCTACGCCGCGGCGAGCGGCCTTTGGCCACTGTTCCAGGTAGTCGCGGGCTCAATGGTGGTGGAGATCGTCCCTGCCGGCGCGAGCAAAGCGACTGCGATCGAAGAGTTCATGCTCGAGCCGCCTTTTGCCAATCGCATCCCGATCGCGCTGGGCGATGATTTTTCCGACTGCGAAGCATTCACGGCCGTTCATCGCCATAACGGCCTTGCTCTGGCCGTCGGGCGCCGCATCTACGGCGATCATTGTTTGGAAGATTGCCAAGCAGCGCGCCGCTGGCTGTCGACCCTCGTCGGGCTAAACGCCCAATGACGGCCGATACCACACCCCCCTCGCTAGACCTGGCGGTCATAGGCAACTGCCAAGTCGCCGGACTTTTGGACCCGCTCGGTCGTCTGGTATGGGCCTGCATGCCACGGCCGGATTCCGATCCCACTTTTTGCAGCCTGCTGGATCCGCACGGAGGCGAGGCCAAAGCGGGGGTGTTCGCGATTGATCTGATCGATGCCGTGGGTCAGCGGCAAGACTATCTTCGCAATACCGCCGTCGTGGAAACTGTGTTGGACGATGCCGCTGGCAATCAAATGCGGCTTACGGACTTTTGCCCTCGATTCCGTGAGCGCGGCCGGTTTTTCAAACCCATGACCTATATTCGCGTCGCAGAGCCCTCGCGCGGGCGGCCACGAATCCGCATGCGATTCAAGCCCGTCAATGGATTCGGGGCGCGCCCTTCGGAGTTGACCATCGGCAGCCACCATGTGCGGGTGGATGCGTCTGACGTGATATGTCGTTTGACCACCGATGCATCACTCACGGCCCTGGTCGAAGAGCATGCCGTGATCCTGGATAGGCCTCTGGCATTCATCCTGGGTCCTGATGAAACGGTCGAGGGGGCGCCGCTGGCGCTGGCGCACCACTTATTGGAAAAGACTGTGGAGTACTGGCAGGAATGGGTGCGCACGCTGGCCGTGCCTGTCGATTGGCAGGAGGCGGTCATCCGTGCCGCCATTACCCTCAAGCTGTGCACGTACGAAGACTCGGGCGCGGTGTTGGCGGCTCTAACGACGTCCATTCCCGAATCTGCAGATTCCGGTCGTAATTGGGATTACAGGTACTGCTGGCTGAGGGACAGCTTCTTTGTCATACAAGCGCTCAACCGCCTTGGTGCGACGCGCACCATGGAGGGGTTCCTCAATTATCTCGACAACGTGATCGCGCAATCTCCAGGCGGCGCCCTCCGGCCCGCGTACAGCGTGGCCGGAGATTCCCGCGGTGAGGAACTGGTGCTGCACACGCTACAGGGCTATCGAGGAATGGGACCGGTTCGCGTAGGTAATCTGGCGTTGCTGCAGACGCAAAACGACGTGTACGGTGCGGTCATCATGGCCACCAGTCAATTCTTCTACGACGCACGCCTGATCTCACCCGGTGACGTTCCACTCTTTAACCGTCTGGAAATGCTCGGAGATCAGGCGGCCGCCGTTTTCGAGCTCCCCGATGCGGGGCCGTGGGAATTTCGCGGTACCGAGCAGGTCCACACCTATTCCGCCTGCATGTGCTGGGCCGCGTGCGATCGACTCGCCCGAATCGCAAGCCATCTCGGGTTGAGGGATCGGTCTGAACACTGGCATGCACGCGCTTCGGCAATGAAAGATCGGATCCTGGCGCGTTCATGGAGCGACTCTAGACATTCCTTGGTAGATCGCTTCGGTGGGGAGGATCTGGACGCGACCACGTTGCTGCTGCCAGAACTCGGATTGATGAGTGGCACGGATCCGCGCTTTGTGGCGACCGTGGAGCGCATCAGTGAGGAACTGCGCCAGGGCGACTATCTATTCCGCTACCGTCATTCTGACGACTTTGGGGTGCCGCGCAATGCGTTTACGGTCTGTTCATTCTGGTACGTGAACGCATTAGCGCATATGGGGCGTACCGCCGAAGCCCGCGAAGCCTTTGAGCGGTTGCTGCAACGGCGCAACCGACTGGGAATGTTCTCCGAAGGCATTGACCCCGGGAGCCATGAGCACTGGGGAAATTATCCCCAGACCTATAGCATGGTGGGGATCATTTCCAGCGCGCTGCGACTCAGCCGCTCGTGGGAGGAAGTCGTATAGCCGAGGCGCTGTACGAAGTTCGAAAGATGACATCGGGGTGCATTGGAGCCAGGAAGCGGCATAGAAATGTTTCGAAACTCAATCATTCGGGTATTCCTGGTTCTAGCCGCCGCGGCTGCCGTGGTCACCTACTTTGGCGTGCCCTACATTAGTGACGCGCTTAGCGCAGGCTATCGAATGCAAGCCGAGCATCGCTCCAGCAAGCTACTGCGGGCGAGTGAAGGTCAGCTGCGCGATATGGTCGAACGCCACGACCGAGCGGCGCTGCGCGCGTTCCTCGCTACTACGGTCGCCGGACATGCATGGCTGCAGAGCCTGGTGGTTTGCCGCACCGACGGCACGGTCATCACCCAGAGCGAACATACCCCCAGCCAGGTAGTCTGCCGGGCCGAGGACCGCGCACGCGATGACTCCAGTCGTCTGATTCAGACCATCGCCGGTCAGTTGCAAATCACAGATTACGAGATTACCGGCCCGGGCCCGACGTTTCGGGCGGTCGCGGTCCAGGATCTGGGGTTCGCCGACTGGAAAAAATCCGGGTGGCGCAGATTTGTTGTCGCCTTTGTCGGGTTGTCGGCCCTGGGCTTGGCATTGCTTGTGTCGTTTGTGATCTGGTGGCTGCTGCGCCGCTGGGCCACGCTGCTGCTGAGCGACATCCGCAGCGGCCGATTGCTGGACGACGCGCGATCCCCGGGGTTTTCATGGCCCATTCTTTCCCACGTGCGACGCGTGTTGCGTGATGCGGAAGAGAAGCAGCGTCTGGAAATCGACTACCGTGAAAACTGGACTCCGCAAGCTCTCCGCCAGGTGGTTCAGATACAGCTCGAATCCAGCCAGGTGATTACGGTATCGAACCGCCAGCCGTATAGCCACTGGCGCGACACCGAAAACCAGATCCAGGTTCAGGTTCCGGCGAGCGGCATGGTCACCGCACTTGAGCCCGTCATGCGAGCCTGCTCTGGGGTTTGGATCGCCCACGGCAACGGCAGTGCGGACCGAAGCGTGGTGGACGGCCAAGATCGGGTCCGGGTACCACCCGACGCACCCAGCTATACCTTGCGGCGAGTCTGGCTCTCGGCAGAAGAAGAGGAGGGTTACTACTTCGGATTTTCCAATGAGGGCATGTGGCCGCTATGTCACCAGGCCTATGTGCGCCCGGCATTTCGGGATGCCGACTGGCGCTGCTATCAGGCGGTCAATCGGAAATTTGCCGACGCAGTCGTGCAGGAGGCCGAATCAATTAACCCGGTGGTGCTAATCCAGGACTTCCACTTTGCCCTGCTCCCCCAACTGCTGAGAGAGCGCATTCCGCGCGCGACGATCGGACTGTTCTGGCACGTGCCCTGGCCCAACGCCGAGACCTTCGGGGTCTGTCCATGGCAACGCGAACTGCTGTCGTGCATGCTCCAGGCCGACGTTCTGGGCTTTCACACGCTCTATCACTGCCACAACCTCCTCGATACCGTGGACCGTGCGATCGAATGCAAGATCGATCGAGAACACATGACTGTGACTTTGCAAGGGCATGTTTGTCACGTGGCGGCGTATCCCATATCCATCGAGTGGCCGCCGCGTTGGTTGCGAGGGCTGCCCGAAATAGGTGTCACCCGCGCACAAATTCGCCAGGAGTTCGGGATCGATGATTCGGTTTTTCTGGGGATCGGAGTGGAGCGTTGGGATTTCACCAAGGGAATCGTAGAGCGCTGCCAGGCGCTGGAGGCCTATCTCGATCGATATCCAAAGGAACAGGGGCGAGTGACACTGCTGCAAGTCGCCGAACCCTCCAGGAGCAAGTTGCCGGCCTACCGCGCGGTGCAGGAGCGCACGATGCAGGAAGTGGAGCGAATTAACGCACGCTTCCAGACTTCGTCCTGGCGCCCGATAATTCTGGTGCCGGCACACCAGGATCCTAAGCGGGTGTTCGAAATGTATCGCGCCGCCGACTTCTGCATGGTGACGAGCTTGCACGACGGAATGAATCTGGTGGCCAAGGAATTCGTGGCCGCGCGCGATGACGAAGACGGGGTACTTATTCTGAGCACCTTTACCGGCGCCGCGCGCGAGCTGGTCGAGGCGTTGCTCGTCAACCCGTTCAACGTGTCCGAGACTGCAAGCGCCATTGCCGAGGCCGTCAAGATGCCGCGCGAACAGCGGCGCCAGCGCATGCGACTGATGCGCCTCACCGTCAGGGAAAACAATGTGTACCGCTGGGCCGGGCGCATGCTTGTTGACATAGCGCGCATTCGCCAGCGCCAGTCGATTGGTACCCGTGCTTAGTACGCATATAATCCCCGGACCGGCGCGTTCCGATCCGGCCAACGATAGGATCTCGCCGTGTCAAAAATCTTAATCGCCGACGATCATGCCATGGTGCGAGCGGGAATCCGCCAATACCTGGAAACCGAATCCAGCGTCCGTGAAATCGGCGAGGCGGCGAACGGGCGAGACACGCTGGAACAGTTGCGCACCCGGGAATGGGATCTGGTGCTGCTCGATATTTTTATGCCTGATCAAAGCGGTCTGGATATCCTGCGGCATATTCAGACTGATTATCCAAAGGTGCGGGTCCTCATATTGAGTGGGTTGCCGGAGAAGCAATATGCGGTGAGCGTGTTGCGCGCGGGCGCGAGCGGCTATCTGCCTAAGGACAGCGCTCCGGAGGATCTGATCAAAGCCGTGCAGACCGTTTTGGCAGGACGCCGCTATGTCAGCCCGGAGGTGGCAGAGCTCTTGGTGGCTGGAATGGACAAGGACCCCGGCAGCCAGCAACACGAGCGGCTATCGACGCGCGAGTTCCAGGTACTGAGCAAGTTGGCGGCCGGTCGCGCTGTATCCGAAATTGCCAATGAATTGGAGCTTAGTGTTAAAACCGTCAGCACGTATCGAAGCCGGGTACTGGAGAAAATGGGCTTAAAGACCAACGCGGACCTGACTTCCTACGCATTGCGCCACGGGCTGATTCAATAGAGCGGCATGTCAGTATTTTCCTACGCTGCAATGGGTCGGTCACCGGAAGTGGCACGCGGCTGCCATGGTTAGGATGAATGCGCGTCATTCACAGCGCAGTTCGGCCCTCGGACCGATGGAGGACGACGCGGTGCGCGTGCGTGTGCTGCTGGTGGAAGACTCAGCGGTTTTGACGGAGCGACTTTCTGAAGCCCTCCGCCAAATTCCCGACATTGAACTTATGGCCACCGTAGACACCGAGGACGACGCGCGAGCTGTGGTAGCGCGCGAACCAGTTGACGTCGTGATTCTTGACCTGCACCTGAGGCAGGGTAACGGTTTTGGGGTGTTGCGTGCGCTTAGCAAAGTGCCAAAGGGGCCCTCTATCGTCGTACTCACCAATTATGATCTTCCGCAATACAAGGACGCTGCGCTGGCTCTCGGTGCGGCCTATTTCATGGATAAGGTGCGAGACTACGACAAGTTGCCAGAGATACTGCATGACCTTGTCCTCAGGGCCCGTTCAAGAGCTTGAACGTTGCGCCGGGAAGAAACCTTGTCTTCGCTTATAAGCCAGCCTAGCGCACCCTCCGAACTAGCCGCGCCCGTTCAAAAGCAACAAGGTGCCCGCCGATACTGGGTATTGGGGCCAGTGGCCCTGGCGATCGTGCTCCCGGTGGTGCTGTTCTTGTACGCGGAGTTGGGGCAGGCCCGATTGCGGGACGCCACCGCTCAACTGACAGCGTCCGAATCGCGTCAGGCCACTTTGGAGGAGTTCCTCCGCTCGATCCTGGATGCCGAGGCCGCACAGCGGGGATTTCTGCTGACTGAGGATAAATCGTACCTGGCGCCGTACGATCCTTCCGTGCGTCGCGTTCCGCAACTGCTCGATAAGCTAGAAGTCAGCTACCGCGCCGCTGGCTCACAGCAGGGCTTGGATGCTATTCGCGAACTGCGCCTCAAGTCAGGAATCAAGATCGGCGAGTTGAATTCATCGCTCCGGCTGTATGCCGAATTCGGGCGCCCCGCTGCCGTCGCCTTGGTATATACGGATCTTGGCAAGAGAACGGTAGAAGACATACGTAACAGCGCCAATCGTCTTCTGGCACTAGAAGGGCGGATGCGAGCTGCCATGACCGCTACCTGGGTGCGCGGGATTAGGTTTACCCGGATCCTGATCGGTCTGGCGACACTGCTGGGCATCACATTTTTGATTGCCTCCGGCACTTTACTCCAACGGACCGTGCGCCGTCGCGAGGTCGAGGCCGCGGCGCTCGACGCGCGCAATCGTGAGCTGGACGGGGTGGTGAAGGAGCGCACCAAGAATCTCTCGGCGCTCTCGAGCCATCTGCAGAACGTACGCGAGGCGGAGAAATCGGCGCTGGCCAGGGAGTTGCACGACGAGCTTGGCGGATTGCTGGTTGCCACGAAGATGGATCTGATGTGGCTGCGGCGCAAACTGGACAATGGCGACCCGTTGCTTGTGGAGCGCTGGAATCGGGTGCTCAAGTCCCTCGACGAAGGCGTGGAACTCAAGCGCCGCATTATCGAAAACCTTCGGCCAACGCTCCTCGACAACCTCGGCCTGGTGGCCGCGTTGCGGTGGTTGGTGGGCGAGACCGGTCGACGCTCGGGACTGCAGTGCAATGAAGAGTACGAGGAAGAAGACCTCGCGGATCTGAGTCCTGAGGCCAATATCACGATCTATCGAGTGGTGCAGGAGTGCCTGACCAACATCATGAAGCACGCGCGCGCTAGCAGAGTGGACATCGAGCTGCGCAGCAATGAGCTCGATGTGCGGCTGATTGTTCAGGACAACGGCCAGGGTATTGCGCCGCATCTGGTGGGGCTTTCACATTCCTACGGAATCGCAAGCATGCAACATCGGGTATCCGCACTGGGTGGCACTCTGTCGATTGATCGCGCTCCATCGGGCCGCGGCACCATTGTGGACGTTACAATTCCTCGGGATCGGGCTCGCGGCGAGGAGATGCTCGAATCGGCAGGAGCCACATGACAGCCACGAAGACTGCAACGACCTTGTCTCTGATGCTTGGGATTCTTTGCGGTTGCGCGCCGGATGCGAGTAGTCCCGGCGCTGTGGGGCCACCGCAGGGCCTGAGCAGGCGAAACTCGGCGGTTTCTCCTGAAATGGCTGGGGTCGCTACATCCCCACTGTCTCCCACGGATGCGGCGAGCTACGAAGTAATCATTGCCTCGGCCCAGGCGGATCGCGTGCGGTCGCACGAACAGTGTGACGCGAAGCCACCAGCGGAGCGGAAATCCTGCCGTGAGGCGGCAGATGAGGCTTTTGATCAGGCCGAGGGTGCCGCGGACTCCGCCGATAGTCAGAGTCCCTGACGGGATATGTCGTTCAGAAAAAGCCGTGCGGCCCCCGGCGCTGCGTAGAGGTGGGGGGGTGCAGCGCCGAAGACCGTCACGGGAGACTCAGTTACTGCCTCGTATTACGCGTTCCGCGTCGGCAGGCTAGGCAGAAATTGGCCAAGCTCATTGGGACTTGATTGTCACGCTATTGTTAACTGAAGTTACGCCTTCGGTGTTGTGGGCAATCGACACAACCTTGTCAACGTCGTCCTGGTTGAGTGCAGACCCGGACAATGAAACTACGCCCGAGCTGTCGGCATCCACACTGATGCCGGTCATGCTGGGCACGTGTTCCGCTGCCATTTCGGACCTGATCTTCGACACGATCGGCGAGTCCTGCGCGGACATAACCTGCGAAGTGGTCTGGGTCGTGGTTTGGGTGGTCGTGGTCTGAGCCTGGTCCTGGGCCGGGTCGGGATCATTCGCCGCAAGCAGCGCTACCGGGAATAATGCCGCGCTCGACACCAAGCACAGGACTGCGAATACTGGTTTCATCTCTCTCTCCTCACATTTACAGTGGATCACTGGGAATGAGTGTCCGGGCTCTTCGGTATAGCCGCGATAGTCCGGGGCCCCGGACTGGGGTCAGGCAGGTCCTACTCCTAAGTCGCGATATAGCGACACGCCACCGATTTTTGCTGGCGAAATCAGCGGCTGATGACGCCCGTTGTGTCTAAGCGCTGCGCTACTGCCTCGGTACTCGAGCGTCTCCCGGCTCTGAAACGCTCGTTTCCTTCCAGGAGGCCTGAGCGGTACGAAGAAACTGCGTGTTTCGGACGATCGCCGCGTCCAGAACGCTCGCCTGCTCAGCAGCGCGCTGCCATTGAGCCGCTTCCGCCGCCTCGGTCAGGCCAGGATATTCAAGATGAGCGTAGGTGTACCGAGCAGCGTAGAGCAGGTGCCTGAACCAGGGGCGTCCGGGGATCCCGCCAGGGTCAAGCCAGTTGGACTCGACCTGAAGGAGCTGCTCGTTTAGCCGTCGGATTTGCGCTGCGCTTGCAGCTCCTGAGGCCAGGTCTTTGGCTGTGGCCTCGCGTAGTTCACGGCCCGCCCGCCCGAAGTCGGCCAGATGTGCGTGCAGCGCCTGGAGCTGCAGCACCGTGGGATCGATATGCGCGCGGGTTTCAAGCTCTAGCAAAAATTGCTGGAGCGCGGTGGCGTTAAATTCGAAGTCAAACGGCAGGATGTCGGCGTTCGCGAGTCGCAACGCCGTGATTCCCCAAATCCGGCTGACCACGGTGTGATATTCGAACGACGGATCGCCGATGTGCTCCATCCAGTAGTGGTCGTCGTAGCCCGAATGGTAGACGCCGTAGTCTCCGGTAAAGCCTAGATTGATGACGGGCCGGCCGAGATGATTTAGAAAAACGGTGTGGTCCGAGCCGCTGCCGATACGCGTTTCCACCATCTCGGACATCGACGGCGGCGCCCCCTTATGATCGCGCGTCCAAGTGGAGAGCCACGCGTCACGCAGCGTTTTGCCTGAAGGTGCGCGCACCTCGGAGGTCGCTTCCACGAGCATAGGCGCGAGCGAGGCAACCCCCGAGGGATCAAAGCTCAGTCCTTGCGGACCGGCCGTGGTGGCGGCACCGCTGACGGATTCGTCGACGTTTAGGTAAGCGACCAGATTGTGGCTGAGCTGGTCGGCGAACTGCTCGCCCCACTCGGTAGATCCGGTGAGTGCGTATTCTTCGCCGTCCCAGCTGCAGGCGATAATCGTGCGACGCGGACGCATCCCCTGACGCTTGAGTTTGCCGAGCGCCCGCGTGAGTTCCAGCATCGACGCCGTGCCGCTCACCGGATCGACGCCGCCGTAGACCCAGGCGTCGCGGTGATTACCGATCAATACCCACTGGTCCGGAAGCTCGCTGCCGCGTATGCGCCCCTCGACCACCGTGTAGGGCTTAATGCTGGTGTCCATGTCGACCGTGACGTGAACGCGCACCGTCCCGGCAAAGCGGTAGGTTATGGGCAGCGCGCCGCGCCAGTCCGCAGGCACTTCGGAACCGGTCATGTTCTGGAGCAACGGTTTGGCGTCATGCCAAGAAAGCGGAAGCGCGATGATTTTGGGCAAAGACCGCGCCTCACTGACCGGTATGCGCCTCGCGCCCGCTACCGAAGCCCAACCCGGAGTGGTCGGATCCCCGGGCACAATAAAATCATAGGTGATCGCGCCGTGCTGAATATGCGACTCAGGTCCCCACGGTCCGTCCGGGAAGACCTTTCCTTGCGCATAGCCGTCATCGGCGGGATCCGAATAGATCAACAGGGCCGCCGCGCCCTCGCGCTCCGCGCTCAGGGCCTTGAAACCGCGATAGCTGTAGGGGTTCGAATAGCGGACGAGGACCACCTTGCCGCGGACACTGATGCCGTGCTGGCGCAATACCTCGTAGTCCTCGGGATTGCCGTTGTGCGCGTAGACGAGTTCGGCCGTGACATCCCCGGATGCGGAATAACCGAAATAGGTGTTGGCCAGTGCCGGATTTTTGGAATCCGGATCGAGCGCGTAAGCCCGTTCGGCGAGTGATGCCCGATAGTGGAGGGGCGTAACCATTTCAAGTGCCACATGACGCGGGCTCGAATGCAGCACGTTATAGCGCCGCAGCTGCACAGACTCCCACCCCTGCTTGCGCCACTCGCGCGCCACCAGCGCGGCGAGCCGGTTATTTTCCGCCGATGCCGCTGGGTGCGGCGCCCTCGTGAACTCGCGGTGCCACGAGCGCGCCGCCTCGGGCGAGGGGAGTGATTGAAATTGTTCCTCAAACCGATGTTGGGCCAGCGCATGAGCAGGTGAAAAACCCAGTATGGGCTTGGCCGCCGCGACCGAAGGCTCGGTTTGCGCCTCCATCAGGGCGGGTAACGCTGCCAGCACGGTGCCGACCAGGGCCAGACCAGCGGAGCCGGCTCGCATCACGGCGCCTGTTGGCTGGTCTGATCGGGTTCGGGAAAACGCAGACCAAGCTGGTCAAAAAGAAAGCTGTAGGTGTCAGCGCGCTGATTGGTGCTCACGCTGAGTGAACTACCGTGGCCGTGCCCGCTGTCGGAACTTACGGTGAGGTAGATCTTACTAGGCGCTTTGGCCGCCGCCTGTAGCCGCGCAATCATCTTGCGCGACTGCCAGGAAGCCACCCGGCCATCGTGCAGGCCGGTGGCCATCAGGATCGCTGGATAGCGGGTGCCGTCGATGACATGATGATAAGGAGAGTAGGCATACAACGCTTTGAACTGCTCGGGCTGTTTGGTGCTGCCGTACTCGGTGGTGTTGAACACTCCGTTGGGTTCCAGTTCTGTGCGCAGCATGTCGTAAATCCCGACGTCCGAGACGACGGCGTGAAACATTTCCGGGTGCTGTGTAAAGGCGGCACCCATGAGCAGGCCGCCGTTGCTGCCACCGATGATACCGAGGTGTTCCGGAGCGGTGTAGTGTTGATCGATCAGGTATCGCGCGCAGGCGATAAAGTCATCGAATACGTTCTGCTTGCGGGTCAGCGCCCCCTGGTGATGCCAGTCCTCGCCGAATTCACCGCCGCCACGCAGATTGGTCAGCACATAGATGCCACCCGCATCCAGCCACAGGCGCGTCGTGGGCCCGAGGAAATAAGGGGTCTCGTCAACGTTGTAGCCGCCGTAGCCATAGACGAGCACCGGGTTGGCCCCATTGAGGGCAGTGCCCTTGCGGCGCACGATGTTCAGGGGCACACGCGTGCCGTCCTTTGATATGGCAAACGCACGCACTACTTCGGTATCGTCAAAGCGCACCGGGCTGGTTTGCGCTAATGCGCTCTCATCTGTCTTGCCGCTATCTTCGTGGTAGCGTGAGAAATATGGAGGCCTGAGATAAGTCTCGATGCCATAGAGCACGGTGCCGTCGCCCAGGGCCTCGACTTCGTCCACGCTGGCCACCTCGGGAAGGGGTAATGCACCTTGCCACTTGCCGTCGTGGCCATAAATCCCCACGCGCGACGGACCACCGACGATTTCGCGCAGGTATATGGCCCGGTCGGTGATAATGACCGGGGAACCGCCGGACTCGCTGGCTGATAGCAGCGTACCGTCGGATTCGGGAACCAGGACCTGGGCATGCGCCAGCAGGGGGGTGGAAGCAGGCACGCTCAGCAGCTTGCCGCGCGGCGCCTTTGCTCTGGAAACCAGATAGATATTGTTATCCGCCCCCACGGTCGCGGCGACCACGTGGTCCGCGAATCGCGTGACCTGGGTGACGCGGCCGTCCGGATTGATCAAATAATGGGCGAATTCACCGCCGTCTCCGTTGGCGACGCTAGCAAGCACGTAGCGCTTGTTGTAGCGATTGCTCAGTGCGATCTCGGCGATTTTTGGCAGCCCCTTGCCGAACACGTAAGCGTCGTGGGCTACATCCTTGCCCAACTCATGAAAGTACACGGCCATGTAAAAATGACGGTCGGCCTCCGGTCGCTCAGTGCCGGGATAGCGGGTGTACCAGAATCCCTTGCTATCGGCCCGCCAGGCGAGACTCCCACCGCCGGTGGGGTACTGCACCCGTGGCAACACTTCGTAGAGCTGCTTGCCGCTGTCGACCGCAAAAATGTGGACCGACCCATCCTCGCTCCCGTTATCGGACATGGATACGGCCAGCAGGGTGCCGTCGGGCGAAGGTACATACCAGTCAATTGCTGTTGTGCCTTTAGCGTTGAGCGTGTTTGGATCAACGACAATTCGGGCCTGGGCGGGGTCGGCGTTCGCCGCCATCACTGCAATCATCGGCTGGTTTTTTGGCGGCTGGTTGTAGAGCGCGAAAACGTTGCCGCCGGCGGCTCGCAAGGAATAATAGGACGCGGAAGTTGCGGTGATCTGCCGGTACAGGCGATCGTAAATGGCCTGGCGATACGGCAGGGCGTCCAGATAGGCACGCGCGCCGCGGTCTTGCGCGGCGCTCCATTGCTGCACGCGTGGGTCGGCCCAGTTCTCCAGCCAACGGTAGGGATCGGTAACCGTCACGCCATGGTAGATGTCGCGCACCGGTAGCTGGGCAGCGCCGGGAGTGGCGGAGGCGAAGGCCTCCGACCCCCAACATAGGGTGGCAACGAGAGTAGCGAACCGGGCTGTTGCAACGGGGTGTTTCTTCATGTTCTTTGGCTTCTTTGAGTGGGTCTTGAAACGTGCCCGCGAACGGTCATTGACCGGCGCGAGCGCGCCAGCGATGATCGCCCTCAACCGCATTCCGAGCAAGTATTGCGCCCTTGCTAACCTCTGGCTGCCGGTATCCCATGGCCCCCACTCAAAATTCCATTTTGTTAAATTACTCTACAGGAGACGCCGAAGCGGCAGACCGAATTTGCAAGGCCTTGCGTGCTGCTGGTCGGGGCGAATGGCTTGAACAAAATGAGTTGCGCGGGGGTGGCGCCTTGAGGGATCGATTTGGCGCGACGCAAGTTTTGTGCGGCTCGCAATGCAGGCGTGGAAAATGGCACCCCCAACAAAGGTCCAATTCGTATCCCTCGGGCGCACGCCCCGCGTGTACCAGATGACACCTCGCGTGAACGACACGATGGGATTCTTCGCAGTTCCTGATGCCGCGTCGTTGGTCATCAAGGACAATCCGTGCTACGGCCAACTTAACCGTCAGTCGCGGCTGTGAGCGTATAGCTTGAGTGACAAGCCTGCCACACTCGACCGGGCTACGCTCCGTGCCATTCCCTCGGGCATCTGGGCCCTCGGTTTCGTTTCGATGCTGATGGACGTCTCCTCGGAAATGATTCACGGCTTGTTGCCCGTTTATCTGGTTACGGCGCTGGCAGCCTCGGCCACTACGGTGGGTGTCATCGAAGGCATCGCCGAATCCACCGCCTCTGTGACCAAGGTATTCTCTGGTGCGCTCTCCGATTGGTTCGGCAAGCGTAAGGCACTGACCGTACTGGGCTACGGGCTGGCCGCCTGCACCAAACCCGTGTTTCCGCTGGCCACAACGATCGGCTGGTTGGTGGGTGCGCGCTTTGTAGACCGCATCGGCAAGGGAATCCGCGGCGCACCGCGCGATGCATTGGTCGCAGATTTGGCACCCGCGCATCTTCGCGGAGCATGTTTTGGCTTGCGACAGGCATTGGATACGGTGGGCGCTTTCGTGGGACCGTTGCTGGCGATTCTGATCATGTGGAGTAGCGCGAACCGATTTCGCCTGGTGTTCTGGCTCGCCGTGCCGCCGGCGTTCCTCGCGCTGATACTGTTGGTGTTTACTGTGCGCGAACCCAAGCGTCCCAATCCGGGACGCCACGTGCGCTTTCCGTTGCATCGCGATGAGCTGGCGCGGTTGGGGCGCGAATACTGGCTTGTGACCGTTATTGCAGTCGTGTTTTCTCTGGCTCGGTTCAGCGAGGCGTTCCTGGTGCTGCGCGCACGGGCGGTCGGATTACCGCTTGTGTTGGTGCCGCTGGTGTTAGTTGTGATGAACCTGGTGTACGCGTCAGGGTCCTATCCAGTCGGTGTGCTTGCCGACAGCGTTGATCGCAGACGTGTGCTGGGCATCGGCCTAATGATTCTGGTGCTGGCCGATCTGTGCCTCGCGTTCGCGCCGGGTGTCGGTGGTGCTTTGGGCGGCGCGGCACTATGGGGGCTGCATTTGTCATTTACGCAGGGCCTACTGGCGACGCTCATCGCCGATTGCGCCCCCGCGGATTTGCGTGGAACGGCATTTGGCGTGTTCAACCTAATAACCGGAGCAGCGCTACTTGCAGCCAGTATCCTTGCCGGTCGATTGTGGGATACGGTCGGCGCCCGGGGGACTTTTCTGGCTGGTGCGCTACTTGCCGCGGTTGCGCTGCTGGGGCTGTGCGCGCTTAAGGCGCACCGATCCCCGAGCCCGGTTACTGGCAGGGATTGACGTATGCGTTCCCGAGGGTCTTCCAGATCGCGCAGGCATAGACGTGGCGAATGGCCCGTACCACCGCGGCGATTTCGCAGATCTGGTTTTTAACAGGCTAGGTTTAAGTTCGAGCCCGGCTGACGCGCCCGCAAAGATAAGTCCAGATCAGGGTTGCGGCCGCATTGCTGGTGAGCTCGGCGTGATCATACGGCGGTGATACCTCACAGAGGTCCATCCCGATCCAGTTCAGATCGTCCAATTCTTCCAACATTGTGAGGACCTGCGCAGTCGATAATCCGCCAGGCTCCGGCGTGCCGGTGCCAGGCGCGTACGCCGGATCGAGACAGTCAATATCCAAAGTCAAATACAGCGGTACGGTGGTGGCGTCGGCCAGGCGCGCCCTCACCCGGGCGAGCACCGGTGCGAGTTGTTCGGAATTTACGAGGCCGCGCAGTTCGCGCGCCGTGATGATCAGGCCGCCTTGATCAGCGACGTAATTGGACGTCTCCGGCACGGCGGCCGAACGGATCCCCAGTTGAATGGACAGTTTCGGGTCGATAAGTCCCTCGTTCAATGCCTCGTACACCCAGGTGCCGTGACCCGAAGGTTCATCAAAATGACTCGTCCAGGTGTCGCAATGGGCGTCGAAATGAATCATCGCGAGGGGCCGAGCATAATAGGCCCGATAGGCACGCAACAGCGCCAGAGTGATTGAATGGTCACCGCCCAGCCAGAGCATGTGATGGTGACGAATGAGTTCATCAACCTGTGGGGCCAGGGCCTCGCGCATCCGCTCTATGGACGTATTGGGCAGCGTCAGATCTCCCAGGTCGGCAAGCTCCGCAGTGGGGGAAATGCCGTAAACCGGATGTGTCCCGTCGCACAGCATATGGCTGGCGCGCCGAATTGCATCCGGCCCGAAGCGAGCGCCGGGCCGATTGGTCGTGGCACCGTCCCAGGGCACGCCGGCCACCGCAAAGCGGGCCTTGGGCCTGGCCACCAAAGGGGGCGCCCTGAGGAACCCCGACTGGGTAGTGGAACTCTGATAGGCGAACAGATACTCACTCATAAATTTATTATACCGCTGACGACTCTTTTTTATGACCTGATCCCGGATGCCTGTACAAAGAGCACGCCGCAGCGCGATGCCGGTCGGGCGCTGCGCTTTTTCTATCGTGCGCTACGGAGCTGTTTTTATGACCTTTATTTCCCCTTTTGCCGCAGTGCTTGTTCTGCTGGTGGCAGCAACCGCAGGCGAGTACGCGGGGGCTGCGGCGAGCTCTCCCGAACCGGATCTAAGCGCCGCGCTTGCCCAGCTGCAGGCCGGAAATGTTACTGCTGCCGCCCAAGCGCTGCGCTCGGTCACGGGCAGAGAGCCCAAGAATGCGCCGGCCTGGAGAGCGCTGGGCACCTCCGAACAGCAATTGCACAACTATGACTCAGCAATTGGCGCATATCAGCGGGCCTTGCAGATCGAACCTGACTCGCCCCGAATTTTTTATAGCCTGGGGACCGTCTACGCCGCCAAACACGACTCGCAGCAGGCCTTTGAGTGGCTCGGTCGCGCCGCGGCCACTCAGCGCTATGACATGACACAAATCAGCGAAGATCCCGCGCTAGTGGAACTACGCACGGACGCTCGCTTCGCCGCGCTGCTTCCCAAGCCTGCTCAGTTTGAGAATCCCTTTGTCGAACCCGTGAAAATAATTCGCGAGTGGCGCGGCGAGGCGAGTGGCGATCAATTCGGCTGGATAGCCCGCAACGTCGGTGACGTCGATGGCGACGGAATTAACGATGTTGTGACCTCGGCGCCCACACACGGCGCCAAGGGTGCAAACGCGGGGCGGATCTATGTGTATTCGACGGGCAGGGGGCGGCTGCTGTGGACCGCAGATGGTATGCCCGGTGACCAACTGGGCACCGGTGTTGAAGCAGCGGGCGACACCAACGCAGATGGAATTCCGGATGTCGTCGCTAGTGGTCCCTCAGGCACTGGCGTCGCCTATATCTATTCGGGCAGCGATGGCCGAGTGTTACACAGCTTTAAGTCGCAAGACCCGGATGAGGCTTTCGGCAATCATATTTCCGCCGCCGGCGATATCAACAGGGACGGCTGTGCCGACCTGATCGTCGGTGCCCCAGGTAAGGAAGGCGAGAGCAAGATTGCGGGCCACGCCTACGTCTATTCGGGCAAGGACGGATCGTTGCTACTGACGCTCTCGGGCGAGCGTGCTGGGGATGGCTTTGGCAGCACGGTGGCAGGTTACTCGGACGCTAAACAGCATATTTTGCTGGTCGGCGCTCCCGGCGCGGGCCCGAAGCATCATGGGCGTGTGTTCGTTTATGAGGGAATGTCGACCAAGCCCAAATTCATCATCGACTCAGACGCGACCGGCAATAAGCTCGGCTACATGTTTGTCTCCGTGCCCGGCGACATGGACGGTGATGGCGTCAGTGACATTTATTCATCCGACTGGAGTAATGAGGCCAAGGGGCCATCCACCGGGCGTGTGTACGTGCATTCTGGACGGACTGGCAAGCGACTGCTGACGCTGACGGGCGAGACAGCGGGCGACGGTTTTGGCACCAGTCCGTCGATGGCCGGGGATGTCGACGGGGATGGGCGGGCCGACCTGATCGTGGGGGCCTGGCAATATGGCAAGGTCGCCACTTCCGCAGGCCGAGCGTACCTATATTCCGGCAAAAATGGTCACCTGCTCCGGACTTACAGCTGCCGCACCCCCGGGGATACCTTAGGCTTTGACGCCGTCGGCATGGGGGATGTGGATCAGGACGGCACTATGGACCTGCTGATCAGTTCGGGTTGGAGTGGCGTTAATGGCAATCACTCTGGCCGAGTGTTCATCATATCCAGCGGTGTGCCGCGAAAGAAGGACGCTCAGAGCCGCGTAAAGTCCAACCGGTGATTGCGTGGTGCGCGCGATGAGCAGGCGAACGGGGGTCGCTACTTGGTCCATGTATTCATCCGAACCGGCCAAGGACACTGCTGCCAAACTTTGGGCCCGATGTTTGCTGAGTGCGCTGATGTTTTCCGCGCTTGCGAGTGCGCAGCGGGTGAACGAAAACCCGGTGACCACCGCTGCTGACGCCTTTGGTACAACGGTAGGATCGCAGACTATAGGCCTGTACGACGCCGATGACGTACGCGGATTCAGTCCCCGCGAGGCGGGGAACCTACGCATTGAGGGACTGTATTTTGACCAGGAGACTTTTGCCGCCGACGCCTGCCTGTTCTCCGAACAGTCCATCAAGGTGGGATTGGCAGCACAGTCCTTCGATTTCCCCGCGCCGACCGGGATCGCGAACTTCTCCTTACGAGTTCCAGAGGCGGGCAAGCTGACGAGCGTCGTGATTTCTCGGGGGCCATTCGACGCGGCCGCGCTGGAACTGGACGGGCAGTACGGCCAGGCGGGTCAGCCTGTCAGCGTGGGTGTGTGCTTCCATCGAAACATCAATTCGGACTTCGACTTCGCGAAGCGGGCGCAGAACAATGAAGCCGGGTTGATCGTGCGCGGACAGCTCCCCAACGACCTGGAGTTGATTACCTTCGGCGGCACTAGCAGAGGCAATGAACACAACTCCTTGCCGTTTGTCTACACCGATGGCGTTGAAGGGGTTCCCAGGTTCCGGCAGATGCGTCTTCCCAATCAGCCGTGGACGGAATGGACCTGGCGAGACCTGACGGCCGGGGCCATTCTCAGGAGCACGGCCACCGGACCCTGGTCGTTTGCGGCGGGAATCTTCCATTCGAACGTGAACAATCCGCAAAACTTCAATGATCTCTTTCTAGACGTGGCGCCCGACCGGACCGCCACTCACGAGATCGATGTGTTGCCGCCGCTCTATGGGGGGTCCACTTCGGGCGAGATCCGCCTTTCCTACCGGAGCACCAGCGCCACGCGCACGCAGCAGTGGGCACTGACGGTGAGAGGCCGCTCAGTAGCACGCTCTTTCGGCGGCGATTCGATCACTGACCTGGGGCGCGTCAGTATTGATGACTTCAGCCCCGTGCCCCAACCGGTGGTGGCCTTCTCGCCCGGGAGTGAGGACCGTATGCACCAGTACGGTGTTGGAGTTTCATTTGACGAACTCTGGCCGGGCCGCGGCTCGTTCGGTTTGGGCGTGCAGAGGGTGAATTATCAGCGTTCGATTGACGAACCTGGTGAGCCGACCACAACGCACAGGACCGTCCCGGTATTGCCGGCGGCTCGCTTTACGGTGACTCCAAGCTCCAACTTCTTGATATATGGCAGCTACACGCGCGGGCTTGAGGACTCGGCACTGGCCCCCGCGAACGCGGCAAACCGCGGTGAATCGCCGCCCGCCACAAGGACCTGGCAGTGGGACGCGGGGGTGCGTTACGCGCCGGATCCAGGCGCACAGTTCCTGCTGGGGGCATTTGAGGTGAGCAAGGCGTATTTCAATCTCGATTCTTCCGATATCTATACCCAACTGGGGCAGATACGCCATCGGGGCCTGGAAGCGTCCGCCACGATCAACAGCGAACGAGGTTTTGTCGCGGTACTGGGGGGTGTGTGGCTGCAGGCCGACCTGCAAGGCGACGACGGCGGTGTTTCGACGTCTGGCAATACGCCTCTGGGCACGGTTCCGTTGGTGCTCAACGCCGACCTCGATTACGCGCCGGCGAATTGGAAGCCATGGGCACTGAGCTGCGGCTGGTCGGGGACTTCGGCGCGCCCGGCGACGGCCAACAACAGCGTACAGCTTCCGGCCTATTCTCAATTCTCGTTTACGGTACGGTACGAATTCACCGTCTTCGGGCATCCCGGAGTGGCACGTTTCGACGCCCAGGACGTGGGCGACTCGGACGCGATGACGATCGACCCCACGGGTCTGGTAGTAAGCGAGCGCGGACGCGGCTTTGCGCTAACCCTTACGGCCGACTTTTAGCAATTCCCTCGCGGGAAGGCGTGGGCCTATGGGCGAGCACGAGCACATTGCCGGCCAGGCACAGGGCGACGCCTATCCAAAGATTCGCGGTCCAGCGCAGATTCTCTGCCCAAGTTGAAATCAACAAGGCTACCACCGGAATAGCGACCATTGTGTAGCCGGCGCGGTGTGCGCCGATTCTCTTCATCAGCGTGAGGTAAGCGCCGAAGGCTACGATCGACCCGAACACCGCTAGGTAAGCCAACGAGCTCATGTAGCGCCAGGAAGTGTCAAAGATGAATTTCTCGCGCATAGCCGCCGCGGCCGCGCCGGTAATTGCCGCTCCGTAGAGCATGGCCCAACCATTGACTTGCAGAATCGGCAGGTGATGGCGCTGGTTACGAGTGGCCACCATGTTGCCAAGCGACGCGCTGACCGTGGCACCCGCGCCCAGCATGACGCCGACGGCCGTGGCATTGGTAGCCGATATCGAGCGCAGATCCGGCCAGAACAACACGACAACTCCGGCGATGCCGACCGCAGCTCCTGCAAGATTCGTCACGTGCGTGCGCACCTTGAAGAACAAACGCATGCCGATGATATTGCCGATCGTCAGCATCGAGCAAATGAGGGCGGCCAGACCTGAAGGAATCGACTGCTCAGCCAGGTAAAATCCGACGTAGTTGAGACAAAACAGCAGCAATCCCTGCAGCGCCATCCACAAATGATCCCGGGCACCGAAACGCAGCGGCAAGCGTCGCACCAGAGCGTAGCCCAGCAGCATGGCGGCCGCCGCCAGGAAGCGCCAGGTGACTGAGACTGCCGGCGGCACTACCCCTAACTGCAGCTTAATAGCAAACCAGGTCGAACCCCAGATCAATACCGTGGCTAGGTATAAAGACAGATCGCTCAGTGGAGCACCTTTGCGGCAACAATCGAGACCCCAGCAAAAGCGAGGCCGACGGGTTATGGCGCCGGTTCAGGCGCGCACCTAAGCGCCCAGATTTTAACTCAGTTGCACCAGCGGGGTTGAATTGCCGACTCTAAAGGGGCTAGTTTGACGGGCATGACTCATCCTGTTCTGGCCAGCGTGGAAATCGCGACCGGCCCCACCCCCAAAGCTTCGGTCATCTGGCTGCATGGCATCGGGGCCGACGGCCACGATTTTGCGCCGGCCGTTCCCCAGCTCGCGCAAGGCCAGTCTCGCGCCTTGAGATTTGTGTTCCCGCACGCTCCGGTTCGTCCCGTGACCGTCAACGGCGGGCTGCCGATGCGTGCCTGGTATGACATCCTCCAGCTCAATCGACGCGCCGCAGAGGATGAGGCGGGTGTGCGGGGCTCCTACGCTGCGCTGCAGATGCTGATCCATCGCGAGAATGAACGTGGCGTGCCCAGCGAGCAAATCGTGCTCGCAGGATATTCCCAGGGCGGAGCCATGGCGCTGTACGGTGGGACCCGAATACCCGAGAAGATTGCCGGCATCATCGGCTTGTCCTGCTACATGCCGATTGCCGGGGCATTCTCCAAGGAGCGGCACGCCTCCAATCACGGCACTCCCATTTTTTTGGCCCATGGGTCGCTCGACCCGGTGGTCGAGCTCGATCTGGGTGAGGCTGCGCGCACGCTTCTGGTCGCCGCCGGCTATGCAGTCGAGTGGCACAGCTACCCAATGGGACATTCGGTATGCGCCGAGGAACTCGCGGCGGTCGCCGCTTTTTTGCAGCGGGTCCTGTAAAATTCTTATACGTGAAGAATAACCCTTAACTCACGAACCGCCGCGACCGCTTCTCGGCGGCGCTCCGGTGGTCGGCAGGACCTCAGGGAGTGCGGCGTCGAACGGGATCCACCTCAAACCACCAGCCACGCGCATTCGTGGATTCAACGTTCAGCGACAGCAACTGGGCGTCCACGTTGTGCCACCAGGCCAGTGTCAAAGCGGGAAGTGGCCGGGCTGGGTGGGATTCCTGCCGCAGCTGCGCGGCTTGAGCGACAAACAGACCCGCGATCGTCGCACGCGTTTTGAGCCAAGGGCACTTCTGCAGTGGTTGCTGCAGCAATCGGAAGTGCGAGCGCCGGACCATTAAATTGAAATCTCGGGTGGCTGCTCCGAGCGCCGTGCAACGCGTGGCCACATCCCCCCGGAACGGGTGCAGCTCCGGATGCAACGCGGTCAGTTCCTTAGGGTCCGCGCCGGCCGTGGCCAGGCGCACGGCGCCTCCCTCGAGTACCGCAAACCAGCGGTCGACACCAGGAAAGGCCGAAAAAGGCCCGGAGGCCTGGGTGTCGGCAACGCTCACGCGCAACAGCCAGGCCTGCGGGTCTGGCCAGGCCAGCAACTCTCGGGTCACGCCGCCGCCGTTTCGCCACGGCACCGGTGCGACGTCCGCGACGCGAACCAGCGTGGGCCGCAGCCGGCTCATGTCAAGTATTGCGGCAGCCATGCATTATCGCGATTATCTACGCCGCCACGAACCGGTGTCGAATTTGAAAGCAAGAGGAAATCATGAGCGACGCGCTTACCCAGGAAACGCTAGACCCCGAAGATTGGTCACAGCTGAGGCAGTTGACGCATCGCGCGGTCGATGACGCGATTGATTATCTGCAGCAGACCCGGCAGCGGGCAGTGTGGCAATCGACTCCCGGCGAGGTGGCAGCCAGATTTCACGCACCTCTCCCACAACTACCGCAGGGCGCCGAACACGCCTATCAGGACTTTCGCGAATGGGTCATGCCCTACCAGATGGGCAACACGCATCCGCGCTTCTGGGGATGGTACATGGGCAACGGTACCGCCTTTGGAGCGCTGGGCGACTTCCTGGCCGCCACCGTCAATCCGAATATGGGTGGCGGCAATCATGTCGGCAATCTGGTCGAGAGCCAGGTACTGGACTGGTGCAAGGAAATCGTCGGGCTGCCTCTCGACAGTAGCGGGCTGCTGGTCAGCGGTGCGTCGATGGCCAATCTGGTCGCGTTGGCCGTGGCACGCAGCCGAACCGGAGCCGTTGATGTTCGGAGCGAGGGCGTCTCAGCGCTTCCCAAGCCGTTGAGGTTCTATGCTTCCAGCGAAGTGCACAGCTGCATGCAGAAGGCGGTCGAACTTCTCGGCCATGGCGCCAAATCGCTGCACAAAATAAGCACCGACGATCGCTATCGAATCGACATGGCGGCGCTGGCCGCCGCGGTGGCCGCCGACCGCGCTGCGGGGCTGCAGCCGTGTGCTGTGGTCGGCTCGGCGGGCACGATCAACACCGGTTCGGTCGACGATCTGGGTGCCCTCGCAGCTTTTTGCGCGCACGAGCACTTGTGGTTTCATGTCGATGGCGCCATCGGTGCTGTGGCGGCATTGGCCCCGGGCCACCGCCACCTGCTGCGCGGGATGGAATCGGCCGACTCAGTGGCCCTCGACTTACATAAGTGGCTCCATCTACCCTTCGAGGCCGGTTGCGTCGTGGTGCGCGACCGCAAAGCACACCGCGCCGCCTTCTCGCTGACTCCGGAATATCTTGCGCACGCCCAGCGTGGACTGGCGAGCGGAACCGACTGGTTCAGCGAGTATGGCGTGGAATTGTCCCGAGGATTTCGGGCCCTCAAGGTATGGCTCTCGTTCAAGGAGCACGGCCTTCAGAAGTATGGGCGGCTGATCGAACAGAACATTGCTCAGGCACAGCGCTTGGCCGAGCTGGTGCGCGCGGCCCCGGAGCTCGAGTTGATGGCACCCGTGGTCCTGAATATCGTATGTTTCCGCTACCGTGGAAAGGGCGCTTCACCGCAGCAGCTGAACTCATTGAATGAGGAATTATTGATTCGCCTGCACGAAGGTGGCGTGGTGGCGCCTTCCTACACCACACTGGCCGGCAGTTATTGCCTGCGCGCCGCCATCGTCAATCATCGCACCCGCACCGAAGACCTCGATATGCTCCTGGAGGTAGTGCTACGAACCGGACGCCATCTCAGTAGCGCTTAAGTGCACGGTTCGGTAGACGATCGACAGGTCCCCATCCTGCGATTGCGTGGTCAGGAGCGATTTTGCGCTCCGCACCGCGTCCGGTATCGTCGGTAGACCGTAGGATCGGTCCAATACCGTCACGGCCAGATCGGTCGCGTTGGATGTCTGTACGGTCAGATCAAGGCCTTCGGGCGGAACGCCGATCAACTGCAGCCAACGGCTGCCGTCCCTAGCGCGCCAGAAATGCGCTGGCACGCGGTGCCCCGAGCCCAAATCGAGTGTCGCCTCGGCGGGGCGGTCATCCGCCACGGCCAATTCAATCTCGGGTGCGTTGCGAGGCGAGCGCACATGCAGGTGGTAGATGGCCGTGCGGTTGCGGTTTTCGACACTCAGGATTTGCAGTTGCGGTGCCGGATAGTCCCAATGCGGCGCAATGGAGGCCACCGGGCCGGTAATGTTCCCTGCCGGCAACGACGCGTGCGGCGCTCGCTCGGTGGCGTGGAGGGCGAATTGCGGGGGCAGACGTTTAGAATCAGGCTGCAGCAGCCATGCGGCGTGGCCGGAATCCGCATCGAGCAGGTACCAAAGAAGCGTGCGCTGCGGCATCTGCAGGGTGTATGCCGGCATCAACAGCGTGATGCCAATGCCCAGGATTACGCTGGCCGCGGCCACGCCTGCATAGAGGCGATAAGTGTGAGCCGGCGTCTGGGCCAGCTGCGGCGCAAGACCGAGGGCGGCCAATCCGCACAGCACCGTGATGACGGGCCAGGCATCGGCGCCGAGTGCAGGATAGAGCAACAGCAGGATGGGTGTGAAGGTGATCGCAGAACCCACAAGGGGTAGCAGCGCAACGAATAGCGGCAGCGGCGCGTTGGCCGGCGCACTGCGCAGCGCGCGCATGGCAATCAAAGCTCCTATCAAGCCTGCCAGCGCCGGGGCCAGGAACAAGTAGCTTAGCTCCGGAAATAAAATAGAGCACAACAAAGCCAGGGCCGTTTGCAGTGTGAGGTACGCGAACCACAGGCTCCAGGCGGTGATACGGCGGCGAAAAAATCTTGCCGCGCAGGCCGGCGCAAGCAGCGCGAGCGCTATACAGGCCGCATGCATGCCGCCGGGAAATGCCGCCCAGGAATAGGCGGCAGCGGGCGGCACCGCGCCGCCAGCCCGCACTAAGGCCAGCAACAGCGCACTGACGATCGCCGCGCCAGCCCACCCCAGGATCAAGGCGGCAAGCGCGTAGACAATGGCCTGAGTGGGAACGCCGGCCCGGCGCTTGACGCTCCAGAGCGCGTAGAGGAGCGCGCCGGTGAGTATGAGGCCGAGCCAAGACGACCAGCTTGTCGGCCAGTGCAAGAGTGATCGGGAGAAAAGGTCAAAAAATACCGCACCTTTCGCGGGCGGAGAGCCCAGATCAGCCATCGCCAGCGCCTGCACCACCGAGAGGGCGTTTTGTCCCTGGTGCTGAAGGCTGGCCAGATCCAGATTCTCGAATCGATCCTGCGGCGTGTGGTAGCGCTCCACGTCGCCGATCAACGCAAAATTGAAGCCCTCGTAACCGGCGGCCTTGAAGACCGTAAAGTCCGTGTCGTTTGGCAATAACCTATAGACAAAATAATAGAGCGAATTGCTCATCGGACGTGCGGCCGCACCTGCCAACATCCGCAGCGACCAATCCGTGGCCGCGCCGGTCTCGAACATCAGGCTCGGGCCTGAGTCGCCGCGCGCGTCAAGATTGACGGCCGCCTTGACAGTGTGCGCCTCCGGGCGTCCGGCCACGAACAACCGGGCGCCAAGCAATCCCGCTTCCTCGCCTTCGTCAATTAAAAGAATGATTGGATGGCGTCGCGCGGGCTGCTGCTTGAGTACTCGCGCGATCTCAAGGACCGAGGCCACGCCTACGCCGTCATCCCCCGCGCCCGGGCCTGCGGGCACCGAATCATAGTGCGCAGCGAGCAACACGGCGGCGCTCGCCGGCTCGGAACCTTCGATGTGGCCGATGATATTGACTACTCGGCCGCAGGCCAGTACGACGTCGCACACCCAGCCTTCCTGCAACTCGGTGGCGATGCCCAATGCATTCAGACGGTGCACCAATTTTTCGCGAATCGCGGCATCGGCCGTGCTGGCCAGCGGGTGCGGGATTCCGGTGCCGACCAATTCCCGGAGGACGCCCGCCGCGCGGGTTGCGGAAAACACCCCGGCTGGAGCGTCGGCCGGCAGCGGAGCCGGCGGCCGATCCGCCCATTGGGTGAATGCGGCAAGTGCCGCCAGCACGGCAAGCGTCAGCCCCAACGGACGTCCGCTTGTGGCGGTCGTGAAAGACCCCTCGACCGTCCGCATGTCTATTTCCAGCTGTTCAAAAGCCGACCACTCAGCCGCCGCGTGACTACTACTATAATGACCAATCGAAGGGCAGTGCACCACAATGCGCAATATCATCGGTTGGATTGCGGCCTGGGCCGGTGGCGCATTGGGGTGGTGGCTCGGCGCCCACGCCGGGCTCCCGGCAGCGGTGGTGTTGAGTGCGCTGACCGGCGCCGCAGGTCTTTACTACGGCTACCGTTGGTTCGATGAGAACCTGAAATAGTTCGGCGGCGCGACTTCGTTCATACCAGAGGCGTACCGCGCGGCGCGTGTACCACGACGGTGCCGGCAATCTTGTCGTGCCAAGACTGACGCTCCGCATCAAATATCACCCAGATAAATCCTAACCCGACAATAAAGAACGAAAGGAAACTGCCCAGTGCCCGCGTAACTGCAGTAGGCCAGTCGATCGGGCGCCCGTCCAGGCGCGCCACGCGCAGACCGCACACGATTCCGCCGATGGTCGTGCCGCGAAGCTTCCACATCACCGCACCGTAGGCCGCCAGGATCAGCAGCAGACCGTGATGCGTGGGCAGTCTGATCACGCCACACACGATGGCGACCAAAATCAGATCGAGCAGCAGTGCGGCGGTGCGAATCCAGAAGCCGGCACGGTTGGCAAGCTCAATGGACACGGCCGGTGGCGCCGCCGCGGGCGTGGCCGTGGGCGCCGGCTGAGCACCCGGCGCGCCCGTGGGTGCCTCAGTCAAACCTTGCGCGACCGCGACCGCTTCAAGGTGGCCCGCAGCCAGAGCAGGCGTCGACTGTGGAGGAATGACGGCAGCGCGCCGGGCGCGCAAGACGAGCAGCAGCGTGTAGATCACGATGCCCAGCCCCAGGACATCGAGCCCCTTGTAGGCAATGAGTCCCAGCACCGGTACGACGTAGAGCACTAAGGCAATTATTCCGCCCACCAACACGGCGATCACCGGCGGATACTCGCGGTCCGAATCGCGCGACGGCAACGCGCGGCGCCCGAGCCAGGCCAGCGCCACCGATTTGCCGAACAACCCGGCCACAAACAGCGCAAAACCCAGGAATGGAATCAGTATCGAGCCGATTACCGTGATCAGCAGCAGCAGGAACACAATCGGCTTGCAGACAAACGTGAATAACGCAGCGAGCGTGGTGCGACCGGGGCTCGCCTCCATCGTGCGGACGCATTGATCAACCCCGCTGGGGAACACCAATGCGATCAGCAGGTAAAGAACCAGAAAGCTCACCGCCATGGTCCAGGCCCAGCCCAGGCCGGCCACGAGCGCCAAGGGCCGTCCATACATCAGGCAATTGTGGACCCAGGTCCGCAACCACTCATAGTTTCCCATGTGTCCAAACAGCAGCACGTTTTGCACGCTGCCGTGCACGATCGCGGCGGGGTCTCGAATCAGGTCGCCACCGACCGCGACCACATCGCCGTGGACATCCGCGTGCGGCCCCAGTTCGACGTTGCCAAAGACCGCGATTACCGAATCTCCGACGCGACTATCGACATACGTGTTTCCGAACACGGCCACGGCCGAGTCGCCCACCGAGCCCGTGACCCGGGTATTGCCCAACACCGACACCACGGCGTCGTCAACTTCGCCGGCGCTTGTCGAAGAACCAAGCACCGACACCACGGACTCCGCGTGCTTGTCACTGGCGAGCGTGGAGTCATGGCCAATGGCGATCACCGCGCTGTCATGATCCTGGTTGCCCTTGGCGTCGGCCTCGGAGGGTTTGTCGGTGTCGGTGTCGGTTGCGGTCGCGGTATTGTCCTTGGCGTCAGCCCCGGCATTGATTGTGATGTGCACACCGTGCGAATCGTCCGCATCATGCGGCTTTGCGGCAGCGGCGGCAGGCGAGCTGCCCGCGGTCGCAGTTATCGTTGTGGTCGCGTTCGCGCTGGGCACGCCGGCGAGCAGACTCGCCAGCGCCAGCGCGAAAAACGCGGGCAGTGATTTTTTTTTCATGTGGAATACCGAGCAGGTTCTGAAGTAACGACCAAGGTGCGGAAGGCTGCAGCGCCAAGTCCAAAAAGCGCCGCGTATAGGAAAAGTGCCAGCCCGACGCTGCCATAGAGCCACACCGGGGATATATCGCGGGTCACCATGCCGCCGAGCGTTTGCAGCGCCCGGCTCAGGTTATTGAGCGTCTGCAGCCCGGACTGAGCAGTGCTGGCGGGCGAGGAAGTCTGCAGCGTTTGCCACAACGACATCAGGCGCCCGGTAGTCACGAAGGAAAGTTGCACCAGGCCCAGGCCTAAGGGCACGAACAGCGCCCGTGCCGCCCCTGGCCAATGGCTAAATCCTTGCAACCACCATGGCTTAGAGGCGCGCACCGCCAGTTCGCGTAAGACGCGCGCTTCGAGGGTTGATGGGGCCTGGCGCAAAGGCTGCCGGCTCAGCATCTTGCCGATGTACTGTTGGAGTTCTCGCTCATCGCGCGGTGGCTTGTTCAGGTTGGACATCTAAGCCCCCAATTGGTCGGCCGTGATACCACGGCGTTCGAGTATTTTGGCCAATGCCTGGCGCGCGCGGTGAATATCGGTCTTAACCTTGGGCAAGGAAACGCGCAAGCGTTGCGCAATATCCTCGTAAGGCATTTCCTCAAAGTGGAACAGCACCAGCGGCACGCGCTGGTGTTCAGGTAACTCTTTTAGAGCCGCTTCGACGTAGTCGTGGCGCTCGTCGTCCCGTACTTCCTCCACCACCGATTCATCGGAAGCAAAGTCGAGCACCGGATCATCCTCGGCCTCGTCGGCGGGCTGCAGCTGGGAAAAGAATACCCAGCGCTTGCGGTAGCGAGTGAGGTAAGTGAAGGTCAGGTTAGTGGCGACGGTCTTTAGCCAGCCCGCGGCGCGCGGGTTGTCGCGCAGTTCATCGAACTTGCGGTGCGCGCGCAGGAACACTTCCTGGGCAATGTCTTCCGCCTGCGTGTCATTCCCGCTCAGCCGGGCGGCGGTGGAGAAAACCATGTTCTGGTACGTGCGCATGAATTTGGTGAATTCGGCCTGCCGGGAGCCTTCCTGCTTAGGGGTCTGCACTGGGGTGTCATCGCTTAAATGCATAACCCACGGTCAGGCACAAAGTTTCATAATTATTGTGATATAAATCAATAGCTTATATGCCACTGAATGCCGAGCGGCGTGCTGAGCGGCTGCCCCGGCGAAGGCCCCCGCCCGATTATGGGGCTAGAGGCCCTGCGGAGGCGATATCGCGCGGCCGAAACCGGCGGGACTGTGAAAGGTCAGTGGCTAGGGACGGCCGGCACTGAGCCGTTGGTGGGGCGGTTCGAGGCCAGGTCTGGGGTGCCTGTGACCTGGAAGCGGCCGCGCATCATGGGCGAATGGCCAGGGTACGAGCAGAAGAATGAATAATCGCCCCCGACCACCAACAGTGAAGTGCTGAACGTAATGGTCGTCGACTCCCCACCCCCCACGATTTTTGTGGCCGCTATGACCCGCTTGTCGCCCACCGGGAGGTAACCGTGGTCAAACCCGGCTGAGATTCCGCCATTGGCGAGCGCGGCAACGTCGGCGGTGCGCGCCAATACCCAATCGTGGCCAAGAACGTGCGCCTCCTGCTTGCCCACGTGGCGCAGCGTGAGTTCGACCTGCTTGCAACCGGCGTCGACGTGTAATGTGCGCGCGTTGTACTGGATCATGTCGTTGGCCTGGATAGTGAGCTGACAGTCATCGGCGTGAGCCACCCCGGCCGCGCCGCCGGCGACCAACAATACCAGCGGCAAATAGGCCGCGCCGCAATGGTGTTTGGCGTTCATAGCGCGGCCCACAAGAATGCAAACAGCGTGTTGTTGTCGGAGGCGCTGCGACCGAATCCGTCATAGTTGTTGCCAGTACCGTTGAACTTGGAGTAGCCCGTGTACTGCAAGCCCACGCGCAGGTTCATCCACGGCCGGTAAGGTGAATCCAGTTTGCCGAACGGCACGTATTCGAGCTGCACCAAGTAGCCATCGCTGTCGGGTTTGCCCGCGTTGCTGCCGTCCACGGGGCCCGGCGCGTACAGCAAGGCATCGCTGCTGCCGGTCACGTTGAATAGTCCGAGGCCAGCCACCCAGGTTTGACGAAAAGCCCAGGTCACATCACCGCGCACGCTCTGCACATTGCCCGAGACATGTTCCGCTTCCCCGGCCGCGACGCTCTGATTCAGGTGACGCGATTCGTGCACGAACGCGAGGTTCGCTTGCAGATTGCTGGCGTCTTCCGCGGTGTGCTGATACGTGGCGTCAACGCCAAAATCGTCAAACTGGTTGGTTTCGGGCATCGTTTGGTCAGGCTTCTGCTTGACGTTCAGCCCTAACATTCCTACGGAGAAATAGTGCGGGCCGTTGGTGAACTGCAAGGCGGCACGCCAGTAAGGGGCGAAGCCCTCGACGTGGGAATTGTCGTCGGCGGTCAGGCCGACATTGGGCAGCATGCTGTCGGAAAGGCTCCGAAATCCGCCTGCCTCGAGATAAAGATGATCATCGATCATGGCGTAGAGCGTGGGACCGAGCACCGTCTCGCTGATGCCGTCGTAAATAATCGGTGCGGTACCGGGAGTCGGCGCGAAGTTGGACCCCACGTACGGGAAGCTCCATACCGAGGTGGAATTCCAAAGATCCGATACGGTGGGATTGTTGTTTAACGTGATTCCGCCAACCACCCCGTGGCCGCCAAGCTCGAAGGCGTGGGCGTAGCGCACATCGAAGGCGCCCCAGGCCGTGTGGCGTTCTGTGCCGCTGTAGGAGACTTCGACAAATCCGCCCGCGTGCTGGCCGAGGCTGCCCGCAAAGAATCCGGTGAGCTCATTGAGCGCGAAATTGTTGTTGGTGCTGTAGTGCGCGGGCGCTTCGGGCAGGGCCGCGGAGGTGCTGGTGTAGGTAAGTACCGCCATCAAAGCCAGCGGCACCGAGTCGTGGTGCTCGCCCAGCGCGTAGGCGTTTAGCTTGAACTGTCTTCCGTAGGCTGTGAGTGCGGGGCCAAAGCCTATGGCATGGCACTGCGCGCAAGGCAAACCAGTCTGTTGCGCGTAGCTGGGCAGCGCCTGCGCCGGCACGGTGTACGCCAGCGTGAGGATGGCGAGCACCTCGAAGGCATACCGCCGCAAGGTTCCGTCGCCCTGAACGAGCGAGCGTGCGCCTTGGACACCCGTGTTGATGATTCCCATGTTCGTCGCACTCCCAGCCTTTGGTCTAGCCTTGTGAGGGCTGATCCTTGTGCGATGAAGCTATCAGCCGCTCGAAGGCTTAAGGATGGGTCAAAGTGCTTAGCTTTGCGGGGGGAATGCCGCAGAAGGCCGCAGAAGTCGTACCGTGTGCTATGCGCAAAAGTGCGACATTAGTAGGTGCCGCTGCAGCGGCCAACGGTTCAATGGCCACCCGAAAATATGGCCGCGCCGGTGTACTAACCGGCGCCGCCCGGGCTCACTTGGTGTTGCAGAGTGTGACGTCGCCGCTCTTGGTATCAATGTGCACGTGGCCCCCGCCCTTGCCGCTGCGGAAATTAAGACGGTTGCCCGGTCCGTACTGCTGTTCGACGGGTTTGGGCCCGAAGCAGTTGCTGATCTCGCCACTGAAGGTCTGGACCTCAATATCGGCATCAGGCAGCGCCGTGAAACGAATCCCCAAATCGCCGCTGATCGAGGTGGCCTCGAACTGGCCGGAGGCGCCGAGCGCCGCCGCGGTCACGCTGACCGAACCGGACACGGTTTCGAAGTGCGCACGGGCCAGGGTGCCGAGCGTGAGCGTCGCATCGCCGCTCACGGTATTGACCTGAATCGTTCCATCGGCACCCCCGACGCTGACGTCGCCGCTGACCGTCTTAATCTGTGCGTTGTGGCTGTTACGCGTCGACAATCGCACATCGCCGCTGACGCTGTTGACCTGCAAGTCGCCGCCAGCTTCACCGGCAATGTCGCCGCTCACCGTCTGCAGGTGCTGGGTCCCGGTGACCCCAGCGATGCGCAGATCCGAGCTGACCAGAGAAACCTCCAGCGCGCTCTTCTGCGGCACCCGGATCTTCAAGTGCGCCTCACTGTCGCGACCCCAACCGTTTCCGGTCGGCAGCACCACGCGAATGGAGGTGCGATTGGCGCTGCTCGTGACGTCGACACGCTCGACTTTCTCCCCGACGCTGCCGCTGACATCCACGGTCGGCTGGTCCCAGCCGCGGATCTCGATCGAACCCTCGACATTGACCACCTCGACCGTGCCGGCCGGATCGGCGGGCTTTTGCGCAGTGAATGCGCGGGTCGCGGCCCAGGCCGGCAGCGCCGCTCCGGCAAGCACGACCACGGCAGCCACCCCTGACGCGCGCGCGAGAGTTGCCAGGTGCTTGGTGTTGTTCATAGTTAGGTTCTCCTCATTAAGGGCTCGGTGGACTGCGCCACACTCGTGTATAGGTCGATCTCCTGCTGCCAAGTGCTGTGAAGCAACTGCAACAGCAGGGGACTGGCGGGGTCCTGGGCCAACGCCTTGCGCAAGTCCTCGTTGGCGCGGCGGATGGTTTCCAAGTCCGCTTGCACCCGGGCCCTGGTGGCGGGCGCGAGCAGCTTCACGCGTTCCTCAAAGGTACGTTCCAGGGCGGTGCTGGCCGCCGCGTACGCGGCGTTCTGCGGTGGCCCGAAACTAACGGGTGTATTACTCGGAATCGCCGAACTTGCACGCGCTGACAACGCAGCCCTGGAGCGTTGATGGATCACCGACCAACACAATGCGGCGACCAGACTTACCACGCCCAGGCTGGCCGCCATGGCCAGCGGCCAAGGCACTCGCACTGCACGCACGCCGCGCGGGGCGCGCCCATCCGCCAGATTCGTCGGCGCACCGCGCTTGCCGCCGTTCAGGTCACGCAATTCGCGGGCGACCTGAGGCCAGAGGTCGCGCGTGGGCTGAACATCGCGGCGCACGCTTTCCAGGGCATCGTCCACGGAATTAAATTTGCTCTGGTTCATGCCGCCTCCATTTCAATACCCAATTGCCGCGCCAGCAGTTTACGACCGCGGTGCAATTGCGCCTTGCTGGTGCCTGTGGCGATCCCGAGCATGTGGGCCGCCTCGTCGTGGCTGTGACCGTAAATCCCGACCAGCACCACGACATCGCGCGCCCCGGGGGGAAGCCGGTCGAGGGCGGCTTCCACGTCCACTGTGCCCGAGGCGTCGGTGCTGCCGGGAACCTGGGCGGCCAGATCATCCAGTTCCTCTGCCTCTCGCATGGCGTCGCGCGGTCGCCGCCGGCGCTGCGCGAGCACCGTGTTTACAGCGATTCGGTGCAGCCAGGTCGACAACTGGCTGCGCCCCTCGAACGAGGGCAAGGCTCGCCAGGCCGAAATAAAGCATTCCTGCGTGCAGTCCTCGGCCAGCGCCGGCTGCCCCGTGAGCCGCAGGCACAATCCATACACCTGGCCTACATGGGCTCGGTACAAGTCTTCAAAGTCATCGCCGACCATGTGATCTTGGAGTGGCCTTTCGGGCGGATGGTTTAAAAATGCAATGTGACTTAAGCCGGCGCTGGCCTGGTTGCATGCAGGGCGCACAAGACCGATCCGCCGACCACCGCGCCCGCCGCGAAGCGGCAGCACGTGATCGCATAAGTGTGGCGCACCGGCACTACGATTTGCACGGCCAGCGGCAAGCCCGAGAACAGAGCTGCCAGCACCTCAAGCCAGAGGGCGAGTTGGCTACGTTGCGGCAGGGCGGACAGGTCCTGGGCCCAAACGAGTGGCCGATGCGCATCTTGCACCGACTGCAGAGAGCAAGGCAATTGCAGGGCTGGCGTACACTTGCGTTTTGGCTGGATCCATCGGGGAGGCGCTCATGTGGCCCGAATTACACCTGCATCATCACCTGGTGAACGAAGATCCTGCGCGGCTGCGACCGACGCAAATGACCGTGGGGTTGGCCGAGGTCGCGATCAAGCGCCGCGAATGGGCCGCGCTTGATAAGAAGGAGCGGCGCGCAGCCCTGCAGCAGCAGGTTTTCCCTGCCGTCCTAGGACTCAAGCAGCGCTATTACATCATCGATCACCATCATCTCGGGCTCGCACTGATCGAAGAGGGTGTGCGTCACGTGTGGATCGCCGTGCAGGATGATCTGTCCTGGCTTGAGCCCGAGATCTTTTGGCGTGTCATGGAATTTCGCGCCTGGGCGCATCCCTTCGATGTCCACGGCGAGCGGCGTGATTGCGGTGAGATTCCAAAAGACCTAACGAAGTTGCAGGACGATCCCTTCCGCAGTCTGACGAACCGCGTGCACGAGGCCGGCGGTTTCGCAAAGAGCGCGATGCCCTATGCGGAATTCCTGTGGGCGGATTTCTTTCGCGCGCATATGAGACCCGTCGAGCTCAGGCGCCGGGCACCGCTGGCGGTGGGTGTCGGGGTCAAGCTCGCCAGGTCCAGCGCCGCTCGCTACCTGCCGGGCTGGGCGGGTCCAACTGCGTGAAACGGTATTGGCCGGACCTGATCGCCGGGTTGGCCATCTCAGGCCTGGTCCTGCCCGAGGCCGTCGCCTATGCGGGAATCGCCGGGCTCCCTCCACTTAGCGGTCTGTTGGGGGCCTTGGCCGGGCTGAGTGTCTACGGCCTGTTCGGCAGCAGTCGCTTCGCCATTGTGTCGGCGACTTCCTCCTCGGCCGCGGTGCTGGCGGCCGCCCTACACGCCATGGCCAACGTGCCTGGCGTTCAGGCACTGGAGCTCTCGGCAGGCACGGTAATGATGGCAGGCTTGCTTTTCATAGCCTGCAGCGCGCTGCAGTTGGGAGGTCTGGCGCAATACATCGCCCGACCTGTGGTGCGCGGCTTGTCGCTCGGTATCGCGGTTCTGATCACTGCGAGGCAGCTGGCCAAACTTTGTGGACTGCACACCGCCAATACGGCCCTGGGCCCGTTGTTGATCGAGTTGCTTGCAAAGCACGAGCAGTGGCACGTTGCGAGCCTGCTATTGGGTCTGGTGGCGCTGGCGCTGCTGATAATGCTGCGGCGCTGGCCGAAAATTCCGGGGACTCTGGTGGTGCTGGTGCTGGCAGTCGCCTGCCTCCCCATGCTGGGCGCGCACGGTGCCAGCGTCGCGCTGGTCGGCAAGATTGAACTGACCAAGGCGCACGCCCGAGTGCCGGCGTTGCAAATCGAACAGTGGACAAGAGCGGCCGAGCTTTCGCTGGCCCTGATGCTAATTCTATTTGCCGAGAGCTACGGCGCGGTGCGCAGCTGCGCGCTGCGCCACGGTGACTCGCTCAACGTGAATCGCGAGCTGCTGGCGCTGGGCTTCGCCAATCTTGCCTCCGGGTTATTCCAGGGCGTGCCGGTCGGGGCGGGCTATTCGGCGACATATACAAGTGAGTCATTGGGCGCGCGCTCACGCCTAGTAGGCGTGGCCGCGGCGGCAAGCGTCGCCGGCGCACTGTGTTTCCTGCGGCCATGGGTGGCTCGGATTCCCGAGCCGGTGCTGGCCGCGATTGTCATTTTCGCGATGCGACACGCGGCCAGCCTGGTCCCTCTCCGTCCCTACCTTTTGTGGAAGCGCGATCGGCTGTTAATGGCTACCGCGGTCGGGGCGGTGCTGGTGCTCGGCGTGCTCAATGGATTGATTGTGTCGATAGCCGTGAGCCTGGTGATGCTGATTCGCAATCTGTCGCGACCCCGGATCAGCGTGCTCGGGCGACTGGCCGATGGGCACGATTTTGTGAGCGCCGCAGCCCACCCTGACGTCGTGATGGTGCCTGGAATTATGATCCTTCGTCCCGAAGAGCCGCTGTTCTTCGCCAATGTCGAGGCGGTGCTGGACAGCGCCGCGGCACGGCTTGCCGGCGCGCCCACCACGCACACGCTGGTGCTGAGCCTCGAGGAATCGCCGGACCTGGACGGCACGGCGGTGGAGGCGCTCGGCCAGTTCGCGGCGCAAGTACGGCGCAATGGGTGCGAGTTGCGGCTCGCACGCCTCAAGGATCCGGTGTTTGAAGTCCTGGCTACCGCGGCGTGGCCTGGCATCACAGGTCGTGCACTCAGCGGGGGCAGCGTGGATGCCGTGGTCGCCGCTGCATTGGCGTCGCGCGGCCGTTAATACGCGCCGGTTTTCAGCTAGGATACGAATATCGGAGAGACTGCCCTCGAGGAACTGTCATGAAACTGATCACTGCGGTCATCAAGCCCTTCAAGCTCGACGAAGTGCGTTCCGCACTCTCGGAGCTGGGCATATCCGGCATGACTGTGACTGAGGTCAAAGGTTTTGGACGACAACGGGGGCATACCGAGTTATACCGGGGCGCCGAATACGTGGTCGATTTCGTGCCCAAGACCCGCATCGAAGTGGGCGTGCGCGATGATCTCGTCGACCAAGTCGTCGATGCGATCGTCAAGGCGGCCAAGACCGGCAAGGTCGGCGACGGCAAGATATTTGTCACCGACATACGCCGTGTGGTGCGAATCCGTACGGGCGAGCTGGACGACTCCGCACTCTAGCCCCGGCCTGTGCGGCTTGTGACGCCAGCGCGCCGGGAACGAGAATCATCCGGAGGGAAGAACCCTGCTAAAGAACCGGTGACTGGAATACGACCCGGCCGCCCACCATGGTCAGAAGCACTTGCGTCTTGGATATTTTCTCGGGCGCGATCTGCATCAGATTCCGGTCGATGATGATCAGGTCCGCGAATTTGCCAATCTCCAGCGAGCCGGTCACTGGGTCTTGTCGCAGGCTATAGGCCGCATTGAGAGTCATGGCGCGCACGGCATCCGCCACCGTAATTCCGGGATCAATGCCCAGACGTCCCGGATAGCGTCCGGCATCCTCGCCGCTTGCGGTGCGCGTGACCGCCACCTGCATGGCCAGCCACTCATCAAGCTGATTTACGGGCCAATCACTGCCGAACACTAATCGCGCACCGTAGATTTCTAACAGGCCCGCCGGTTCGCACAACGCGGCGCGCACCGGGCCGAGATAACCCATCGTCTGAACATTGACGTCGGCATCCGGCTTCTCCCACTGGAACGAGAGGACCGGCAGCGCACCTAAGTCCGCATAGCGCGGATAGTCACTCGGATCGACAATCTCATCATGGGCGATGGCTGGTCGGATATTTTCGTTGGGGTAAGTCTTGCGCATCACGGCGATGGCATTGAGGCCCTCGCGCACGGCGCCGTCGCCGTCGGCGTGCATGTGCGGATTAATGCCCGCGGCCGCGAGCTTCACCAAGGTGGCGTCGAGCTGTTGCTGCGAAAAGTATGGCGCCGGGCCCAGATTGTCGCCCGGGCGCCAATCGGGCTTGTCGGCCGTGCCAGTATTCTCGAAGTACGGTTGGAGCATGACTCCCGTGTAAGATGGCGCGGAAAATACCCCATCCAGGAAAAGTTTGGCCGTGTCCACGCTGACGCTCGGATTCGCACCGATGGCGCCCTGATCGAAGCGCTGCCGTTGCGCCAGCACCGTGGCGACCGCCGCCGCCGGATCGTAGTTTTCGACCGAATCAATCAACACCGCGAAGTGGGCGCGTGCGGTCAGCTCGCCAGCGGCCTGCACGCTCGTATAGGCCGTCAGCGTGTCCGTGTCGGTCGAAGCATCGAGGAAGCCGGTGATCCCTTGCGCACGCATGGCCCCCAGCGCACGTCGCGTGGCCTGCAGGTTCTCAACAGGCGTGGGTCCCGGAATGAGGCGGCTTACCAGCTCCTGGGCCGCGTCCTCGAGCAGCCCTGTGGGCGCGCCGCTGGCGTTACGGACGATGATGCCGTCCTTTGGATTCGCGGTCTCGCGCGCAATCTTCGACAGTTCGAGGCCGCGCGCGTTGACCAGCGATGAGTGACCGTACGAAGAGCGCACCAGTATGGGGCGCGTGGTCTTCACAGCATCGAGCGCCTCGTGTGTCATTACGATGCCCGCCGGCAGCATGTTCTGTTCGAACCAGTTGAGGACCACCAGCCAATCGTCGGCACCCGCCTTGGCGGATTGATCGATACAACGCTGAATGACGGACTGGAATTGGACCACCGTAAGGCGCTGATACTCAAGATCGCATTGGCGCAAGCGCAGTCCCCCCGACTGCGGGTGCATGTGAGCGTCGATCAGGCCGGGCATCAGCATGCGCCCGGCCAGATCAATGCGCCGGGTCTTGGGGCCCACGAAGGCCTGCACGCCCTCATCGTCACCGATGTACACAATCTGTCCGCCGCGCACGGCCAGCGCATGCGCGGTGGGCATCACGTTATCCACCGTATAGACGTAGCCATGTGTAAAGACGGTGTCGGCTGGCGGGCGTGGCACGTCGTCCGCCGCCGCCGCTGTCTGTCGCGTGATCACTCCCTTGACCACTTCGTAGCTGCGGACAAAGGCCGGCGCGCCGACCTCCAGGGTTCGGACGTTAAAGGTACTGGCCGGGCCGATACCGGTGACCCGCACCCGTGTGAGATTCAGAGGCTCACCCGGCTCGAGCGCGCCGAAGTCACCCGGCTGCACCAGCCAGGCGTGTTTGCCGGGAACTTGCGCGTAAAAGCGCGCCGTGCCGTCCGCCTCCACGGTCATGGCCGAATTCTCGTCAATCCCCAGCCCCACCAGTGCGCGCTGCGGGTCGAGCGTGTGGGTCTTCGCTAGAAACCCAAACAGGCGACCGAGGCGGGCGCGCGTGTCGAAATGGCTATCGGTAAAGATATGCGCGAGCAACTCGCTGTGAAGAAAATCACCCTCGATCGTGACCGCCTGGCCCAATGGGTCGGCCATGGCTTTTGCAGAAGTGATGCTGCCCCCGTCCATGGACCCGTAGAGCCAGGAGCCCTGCACCGCCAGGCCGGCGCTGGTCCCACCCAGCGGTTTTCCGGCCGCGACATGGGCGTCGATGAGTTCATTCAGTGGTGTGCCACGCCACATGCGCACGTAGTTGGATTGGTCCCCGCCGGCAATGAAAATGCCATCGGCCGCTTTCACGGCGGCCAGGACCGTGGGATCCGAGGCTGCGCGACGATCGGTAAAAAGGAAGGTGCGCACCGACAGGACGCCCTTGACGTTATTGTAGAACTCGTCCTGAGACTCGGTGGTGCCGGAAGCGCGCAGGACGATGAGGTGGCCGTGTCCGGCGTGCGCGGTGAACCACCCGAAGGCCTCGTAGTTCCATTCGCCGCCACCGTTGAGGAGAAACCCGCCTACGACCGGATCGGGCGTGTGCGCGTTTTCATCCCCGATCACGAAGGTTTGGAACCCCGGATTGCCGCCCTCCGCGGCCGCTTGCCCGGGGCGGGCCAGATAAGCGGTCATCGAGAGCAAAACCGCAAACATCGCCAAGCGCGGCGATCGTGCCATAGTCAAGGCGTTGCTCCCGTTGCCCTGCGATAGAGCGTGTGTACTTCGAGTTGGCCGAACTCGGGATTATTGGCCTTGAAGGTGACTTTCAATGTGTCGGTGGCTGCGTCGTGCTCCAGACGCCAGCTTCGCGCCCCGCGATTCGTATACTTGGCGCGGATCACGAACGCACCCTGGTCCCAGCCGCAATCCAGCCGAGAGGCGCCGCTGGTGTCGATGCGCGACACGGACTGCGTGGGCAGGAACTGCCGCGTCGGTTCCGCGTCGCGGGTGATCTCTACGCCCTCGCCGACCAACGCAATGCGCAGCGTCGCGGCAGGCCGCAGGTCATCGCCCAGGCGCGTGCGCAATTTCGCCGGATCCTCGGGCGGCATCAACAGCGGATCAATTCGGACCCCGCCGCCGCCGGCGGCCGGGTCCGTGGCCTGTGAGACTCGCGGCATCTCGTGGCGGTGAACCTGCTGTACCAGCGGCGTCAATTTTCGATCGAAGTCATCGGAGGCGGCCAGGTCCACCTGCCAGCTGCCGTTCATGGTCGCGCCGGCCGCAGTGGGCTTGGGGCCTAGTGATTGGCAGCCGAATGCAAGGAGCACTGCGGCGAGGGATAGGCCGGTGGTCGACGGACGCCAAGGTATGGAGCTTTGCATGCTGCGCCTAATGATTGGGTACGATCCTAGGGGCCGGCCGGCGCCGGGGCGGCGCTTCGCGCGCCGAGGAGCGTACGCAGTTCACGCAACTTGCGTTCGACGATGGTCCGGTTCTCGGCGCCGAGGCGCAGCATGAGCTTCTGGCCCGCTGAGCGCGCTTCGAGATTCGGATCTGCAAATTCCCAGAAGACCTTGGGGCGGACCAGCGCAGGTGGGCGGGCTGGTCGCGGCGTCTGGAGCAAATGATCAATCACCGCCACCAGACGATCGTTAAAACTCTTCTGAGGGTAGCCCAGGTCCTCGTAAGCGCGCTGGAACAAGGGATAGTAATGCCGGTACACATCATTAACGGCGTGCATGTCCAGACTTCCCACAATCGCTACCGCGGCGGTGTAGCGCGCGCCGTTGTGTTCGTCCAGCGTCGCCTGTTGGTCGCCGCCGGAAACCAGCAAGCTCCCCCCGGTGCTCTCCAGCGGCCTTAGTTCGACCGCCAATTTATGGCGCGGCAGATT
The DNA here is from genome assembly GCA_038234675.1 of Steroidobacterales bacterium. Lineage (GTDB taxonomy): Bacteria > Pseudomonadota > Gammaproteobacteria > Steroidobacterales > Steroidobacteraceae > FEN-1191. Next base: position 15,009 of record JBBQTF010000026.1, on the reverse strand, counting down.
ATCGACCGTCGCCACCAGGTGGCGGATCGTATTTTCGGTCCGCAGCAAACTGCTTAGCCCCTGGGCGCCGGGTAAGGCGAGTAGGGCGGCATTAAAGGGTGAGTCGCTATCGGCCAGCGCTGGCATGCCGGCGGTCCCCGCGCCCGTGGTCACTGAGGAGGGCGGTGCGGCTTCCCCCGGCACGGGCGTTCCCACCTGTTCGAGCGGGAGTGAAGGCGCAATTCGCGCCCACCAGTACCAGGCGGAGGCGCTGCCCACCAGCAAAAGAACTGCCAGGATCGGAATGGCCTTGTTGGACACGACGGTCTCCTTGGGTTGCCGTGGGTACAGTATGATTTCATTACTGGAGCGCCACATACAAATCAAATAAGGTGGGAGGAGCAATGGCATCAGACAGCGATGCGACGGACGACTGGGCCGCGGCTATGCAAAAGGCGCAGGCTGATCTGCTCCGCCAATGGTCGGAAATCGGCCAGGCCGCCATGAGGGCGGGGGCGGCACCGGCGACGCCCCCGGCCGCCGCAGCGACCGGTGCGCCTGCTGAGGCGCTCGCGCGCCAATTCATGCAGCAGTGCGAGCAATACCTCGGCGTATCTCGGTCACTTTGGGATCTGCTCACGCGCGCGGCGGCGGTCGTCGACCCCGAACAGCGCGCGCGCGTCTTCACTGAGGGGGTCGGTACGCTACAGCAGCAGTTTGCGCAGCTATGGGCCGCCGGTTCCCTGGGCACGTCGGGGGCCGCAGGGCTGGCGGGCTGGCCCGGCGCCGGTGTCTTTGGTGCCGGGCTACCGGGAATGGGTGGTTACCCAGGCGTGGGCGGCATACCTGGTATGAGCGGATTCCCCGGCATGGGGGGCGTATTTGGCGCGCCAGCGCTGGGTCCCGCTCGCGAGCAACAAGAGTCGTTCCAGCGGCTCGCGCAGCTTGGCATGCGCTGTGCGCAGGCACAGATGCAAGTTGGCGCACAGTGGAATGACATCATTGGCAAGGCGTTGCGTGAACTGGGCGAGCGGCTGGGGCCGCGCCTCAGAAGTGGCGCGACCCCCGCCTCGATGAAGGAGGTCTACGAGCTGTGGGTGGACTCGGCCGAAAATGTATACGCGCAGGCGGCGCGGGCCGGCGCATTTGTGCAAGCGCAGGCCGAACTCACCAATGCCACTAGCCTGCTGCGCAGCGCGCAGCGAGAACTGCTGGAGGAATGGTCGCGCCAGTTTGACCTGCCGACCCGCTCGGAACTCAACAGCATTCATCAGCAGCTGCGCGAATTGAAGGCGGCGCTCGCGGGCACGCGGGGTTAACGCATGGCCGGCACGCAAAGCCCGGCGGGTGTGCTCGAGGAACTTGCTGAGATTCCACTGAAATTCGCCGCGACCCTGCGCTCTTTGCAGGCCGCGGCGGATGTGAACTACGGTTACTCGGAAAAGGACGCCGTCTACCGGGAAGATAAGCTCACGCTGTATCGTTACCGGCCGATTGCCGAAAGCGCCGGGTTACCCCCCGTGCTGATCGTATACGCGCTGGTCAATCGGCCCTACATGATGGACCTGCAGCGTGACCGATCATTGATCCGTCGATTGCTGGAACTGGGCGTGGATGTGTACCTGATCGACTGGGGCTATGCGGACGGTGCCGACCGTTACACCGATCTCAATGACTACATCAACGGTTACCTGCACCGTTGTCTTGACGTGGTATTGCGGAAACACCAAATACCCTCAACGACGCTGCTGGGTGTGTGCCAGGGCGGCACCTTTAGTCTTTGTTACGCCGCACTCCATCCCGAGCGCGTCCACAATCTGGTCACCATGGTCACACCGGTTGATTTCAAGACGCCCGATAACCTGCTATCGCGTTGGGCGCAGAGCATCGACGTGGACGCGCTTGTGGCCGCACACGGAGTGGTGCCTGGGGACGTACTCAACGCGGCCTACGTGTCATTGCTGCCGTTTCGCCTGCTGCAGCAGAAGTATGTCAACCTGCTAGATGCCGGGAGCGATCAGGCGCAGATGGACAACTTCATGCGGATGGAGAAGTGGATCTTTGACAGCCCGGCGCAGGCAGGTGCTGCATTCGCGCAGTTTACGCGTTGGTTTTTCCAGGAGAATCGGCTGCTCAAGGGAACCCTGGAGATTGGCGGACGCAAGGTGGATCTGAAGAATATCAGCCAGCCGGTTCTGAATATCTACGGCAAGCAGGATCATTTGGTCCCGCCCTCGGCCTCAACCGCGCTCGAGGCTCTGGTGGGCACCATGGATTACTTGGCACTGGGCCTAGACGTGGGACACATCGGCATGTACGTCAGCGGCCGCTCGCAACGCGAGCTGCCCAAGGCGATCACTCATTGGCTTACAAGGCGTAAATCATGAACGCAAAAATCAATCCGCCACAGTCGGTCCCGGGTACGGCGCGCCTGCGCGAACTGGATCTGGCGCATCACCTGCCGGCGCAGCAGAACTATCGCCTGATGCAGACCCTCGGGGGTAGCCGGATCATCACGCGTGCCGAAGGCTGCTACATCTACGACGCCGATGGCAACCAGATACTCGACGGCATGGCCGGGCTGTGGTGCGTGAACGTAGGCTATGGGCGCGCCGAACTCGCCGAGGTAGCGCACCAACAGTTGCTGCAACTGCCTTTCTACAACACCTTTTTCCGCACCGCGACGGTGCCGGCGGTACAACTGGCGGCCAAGATTGCCGGACTAACCGGCGGCGCTCTGCAGCACGTGTTCTTTAGCAGCTCGGGCTCGGAAGCCAACGATACGGCCTTTCGCATGGTGCGCCATTACTGGGATTTGCGCGGGCAGCCCAAGCGCAAGATTTTTATCAGTCGCTGGAATGCCTACCACGGCTCCACGGTCGCTGCCGCCAGCCTGGGTGGCATGAGGCACATGCACGCGCAAGGTGACCTGCCGATTCCGGGTATCGAGCATGTCATGCAGCCCTACAAATTCGGCGACGGCTTCGGAGAGAGCGAGGAAGCGTTCGCGGCGCGGGCCGCCGATGCACTCGAACAGCGCATTCGTGAACTCGGCCTGGAGCGCGTCGCGGCGTTTATCGGAGAGCCCGTGCAAGGCGCGGGCGGAGTCATCATACCGTCCCGCGGCTACTGGGATCGGATAGGCGCGATCTGCAAGAAGTACGGCGTGTTGCTGGTGGCCGATGAGGTGATCTGCGGATTTGGCCGGCTCGGCCGCTGGTTCGGCTACCAGCACTTTGGGTTGCAGCCGGACCTGGTGACGATGGCCAAAGGCCTGTCGTCAGGCTATCTGCCCATATCGGCCACGGTGGTCTCGCACGAGATCATCGAGCTCTTGCGGGCCAAGGACAGCGAGTTCTTTCACGGCTATACCTATTCAGGCCATCCGACCTGCGCGGCCGTAGCGCTGCGCAATATCGAGATCATGGAACGCGAAGGTCTGGTACAGCGCACTGCCGATGTTATCGGCCCCTACTTCAATAAAGCGTTGCAAAGGCTGCGCTCGCACTCGATCGTCGGGGAAGTGCGTTCGCTTGGACTGATCGGCGCGGTGGAGATCGTGCGCCAGCCCGGCACCAACCTGAGGTTCGGGGACAAGGAAGGCACGGCGGGGCCGGTTTTGCGCGACCGCTGCGTAGCCAACGGACTGATGGTGCGCGCGGTGCGCGATTCCATCGTCATTTGCCCGCCGCTGATCATCACGCAGGCGGAGATCGACCGGCTGGTGGAGATATTCGACAAGTCCTTGACCGAGAGCGCCGCGCTATTAGGCTAGACGCGCCGGTTTTTTAGCCGCGCACGTATTGGCCGGGCGCATCCTCGAGGGCCGCGTAGCCGGCCGCTGAATGGCCAAGCGACCGCGCTTTCACCATGGAGGGGGATGAATGGCTCGCGACCCAGCTTTGCCAGGAGGGCCACCATGAGCCGGCGCGCAGTTGGGCCGAGTCCAGATACTCGGCGGGGCTCTGCTCGGCGCCATTATTCCAGTGGGCCAAGCGATGGCGTCGTTTCGGATTGACCGCGCCGCTGATGATGCCGGCGTTGTGGCCGCCACTCGTCAGCACAAACGTGTAATCCTCCGAGCGCGTCAAGGCACGCGTTTTGAACACCGACGCCCATGGCGCGACGTGATCGGTCTCGGTGCCGACCACGAACATCGGAACCGTCAGTTGTTTAAGATCGACGGTCGCGCCCGCCACCGTGTAGGTTCCCGCGCTCAGTTCATTGTGCAGGTACAAACGGCTGAGATATTCGCTGTGCATCCGGCAGGGCATGCGTGTGCCGTCAGCGTTCCAGGCCATCAGGTCGTTCACAGAGCCACGCTGTCCGCGCAGGTATTGCTTGACCGCCGGTGCCCAGATCAGGTCATTCGCCCGCAACAAGGCGAACGCGGTGCCCATGTTCTGGCTGCTCAGCACGCCGGCGCGCTGCATCTGTGCTTCCAGCGTGGCCAGCTGGTTGGGGGAGATGAAAACCGACAGTTCACCCGGTTCACTAAAATCCGTTTGTGCCGCGAGCAGCGTGATCGAGGCGATACGTTGATCACCGGCGGCGGCCAGTGCGGCGGCACCAATCGTCAACAGCGTGCCGCCGATGCAATAGCCGACCGTATGCACCCGCTGCCCCGGGACGATTGTCGCTACGGCATCGAGCGCAGCGCGCAGCCCCATCTGCACGTAATCGTCCATCGCCAGGCCACGATCTGCGGCGGTGGGGTTTTTCCAGGACATCATGAACACGGTGTGGCCTTTGCCGACCAGGAACTTGACCAGTGAATTTCCCGGAGAGAGGTCAAGCACGTAGTACTTCATGATCCACGCGGGCGTGATCAGGATGGGCTCGGCGTACACATCGGCTGTTTGCGGGCTGTATTGGATCAATTCGACGAGCTCGTTGCGTAACACGACCTTGCCCGGCGTGACGGCCACGTGCACCCCGACCTTGAACTGCTCTGCGCCCGCAACACGCCCACCATCGAGCATGTGCGTGACATCTTCGAGCCAGTATTGCGCCCCGCGCCACAAGTTGGCGCCGGCTTCGCCGGCCGTCTGGGCCAACAGTTCCGGGTTGGTCAGCAAATAGTGCGCCGGCGAACTCGCCCCCAGCAGCAATCGGCGCAGGAACTCGAGTCGCTGCGCATTTTCGGCCGAGACACCGGGAACCGAGGACAGCGCCTGCTGAGTCCATTTGCTGAGCTGCGCGTAGCCGTGGGCGTACAAATTGAATGGCCAACGATTCCACGCCTCGTTCGAAAAATCGGCCCCGGCGTTTCCATGTGAGGGACTTTGTCCCCACGCCAGTGCGCTGGCCGCCTGCAGTGCAAAGCGCCAGGTTTCCGCCCCTGCAGAAAAAACTGACTGTGCGAGGGCCACTTGCTGTTCGGGCTGGCTGCTGAGACTCGACCACCAGTCGGACCAGGCGCGCACGTAGTCATCGACGCCAACCGCCCGCCCGGTAGGCGCATGGGGAGAGCGCACGCCCGGAAAAGCTTGCTGCAGGGAGGTAATGTCTGTCGCGGTGCTCATATGTGAAAAGGCCCCGGTTGAGTCGATCTCAGCCCGGGGCCATCCGTGTCAGCGGCAGGGGAATCGCCTTACTTAGGCGGCTTTCTTCGAAAGCTCGGTGACCTTGGCCGACGCTTCGTTGAAGAGCTGATTCAGAGTGCTTTGTGACTCGCGCGTGATCGTGCTCAGTTCCTGCACGCGTCCGCGCAGCTGCTCACCGATCTTTGAACCGAGCTCGGCCTGCTTGGCGGCGAACTCGACCGGGCTCTTGGCGGCAACGAACGCCTGCGCCTGCGACAGGCTCCACTCCATATAGTCGCCGGCAACGGCGTACTGGTAGCGGGCCATCCGCTCCATGGCCTTGAGGCCTTCCTGCTGGGCGTGGAGCATGGGGGCGAACGCGTTGCGATAGGTTTCGAACAGCGCGGTGGGGTCGAAATTACGGTCGGTCATGGCATGGGCTCCGAATAGAGGGTCTGGTTAGGAGGCGAGCATCCTAACGCAGTTTTGTATGCACTGCAAGAGGAATTTCTACGCGCCGCGCCTGACGGGCAATAGCACTATATGTTACTGATTTATAGGAATATTATGGAAGATGCATTTTCAAAATACTGGCCGAACCGGGCGATTCTAACGCAACGCATTTAGAGACGGAGTCCGCCGTCCACTTCAATGACTCGGCCGGTGAAGAAGTCGTTCTCGAAAATGAACCGCACGGCATGGGCAATCTCGGCAGGCTGGCCTAAGCGACCTGCGGGCACCGGGGCGATCATTTTCTCGAGCACCTCCGGGCGCATCGAATCGAGGATCCCGGTATGCGTGAACCCGGGCGCCACCGCTCCTACCCGGATGCCGTAACGCGCCAGTTCGCGCGCCCACACAACACTCATCGCCGCAACGCCGGCTTTCGCCGCGGTGTAATTGGACTGGCCGACATTGCCCAACCGGGAAATACTGGAAATATTGACGATCACGCCACCTTCGCCGAGCTTCACCATGCGCTCGGCCGCTTCCCGACCGCACAGAAAAACTCCGGTCAGATTCACATCGATCACCGCCTGCCACTGCTCCAGGCTCATCTTGCCTGTCACTTGGCCTTCCTTGGATTTGACGAGCAACGCGTCTTTCACAATGCCGGCATTGTTGACAATGCCATCAAAGCGCCCGAAGTCGGCAACGACGCGATCTAGGGCGGAGGAGACCTCGTTCTCACGGGAGACATTCGCGGCGTACCCGCGCGCTGTCGCCCCGAGCGACCTGCAGGCGGCGAGGGCCTCCTCCAGGTCCTCAAGCCGCAAGTCGATCAGTGCCACATCAGCACCGCCCACGGCGAAGTCTTCGACCAGGGCGCGGCCGATGCCGCGCGCCGCGCCGGTGACGGCAACAGTCTTGCCCTTCAGCTCCATAGAGTACGGATCCTTTTATTTGTGCTTGGGAACTTGGTCGGTCGGGGGCGGGGCCGCTGCGGAGTCGGTGGCTGGAGGCGGCGCGGCGCTGGGAGTAAGGGCCGAAAGCAGCTGAGACTGCATACGGCTCCACATCTCCATGTTCTGCCGGGTCAATTCGGCGAACGGCGCGAGCGGCGTCTCCATCGCCTTGGCCATCTGCGCCTGGACCGTGCGTTGCTGCTGCATGACGGTGCCCAGGCTCTGCTCGAGGTAACGAGACAGCATGTCCTGCACTGGATTGCCATAGAAGCGGATAATGCCCTCGAGCAGCTGCACACTTAAGACAGGGGAGCCGAACTGCTCTTGCTCGGCGATAATTTGCAACAGCACGGCCCGGGTCAGGTCCTCGCCCGATCGATCGTCGAGCACCTGCACCTGCTCGCCTGCGGCAATCAGGCGGCGAATGTCTTCGAGCGTGACGTGCCTGCTGGCGGTCGCGTCATACAATCGTCGATTGGCGTACTTGCGGATGACTCTGGGCGTAGGCACGTTTACCCGACAAAAAGTGAGGGGGAATCGAGGCGCGGGCATGCTAACTCAGGCACTATGCGCCGCACAATTAAAGACCGCACGTTTTCGGGCATACCGCAATCACCTGCAGAGAAATGCTTTTTAACTCAATATCTTGCACGCTTTTATTTTCGGCAGCCGTGGGCGGCGGTCGCAGTTACGTTTCTAACGCAGCGCATACGGCGACGCCTTCGGGGCGCCGAATAACTTGAACGCCGGGGCCCAGGAAGACAGCAAGCCAGCCGGACCGGGCCCTGATCGACGCGTCAGCCAATGCGCCGGAGCGGTACTGATGGTCGAGCCTGCCGCGTTTGGTTTCAACCCCGAAACCGCGCCCAGCAACGCGATGCAGCACTTGCCCGATGCCGACGGGGCGATTGCGAACCACATCGCCCGCGCAGAGTGCGCCGGTGTGCGTCGCGCACTGGAGTCCGAGGGCGTACGTGTCCTCATGGCCCAGGACACAGCAATTCCTGCGAAGCCCGACGCCCTGTTTCCTAACAATTGGGTCAGCTTCCACGCCGACGGCACCTTGGTGCTCTATCCGATGTTGACCCGCAATCGTCGGTTGGAACGGCGCGCTGAAGTCGTGGACGAGGTGTGTGCAACGCTGGGTTTTCAGGTGCGCCGCCGAATCGATCTCACCGTGCACGAATCCACCGGACACTTTCTGGAGGGCACTGGCAGTCTGGTCCTCGATCATGTCGCCCGAGTCGCTTACGCGTGCCGTTCGCCGCGCACTGACGAATCGCTGGTGCAGGAGTGGGCGCGCGCGATGAATTTCAAGGCGGTGGTATTCGATGCGAGCGATGCCCGCGGTACGCCCTACTATCATACCAACGTCATGATGTGGGTCGGTGCGCGTTGCGCGATGGTATGCGCGACGGCCATCGCTGAGGTTGATCGCGAGCGCGTGGGCGCAAGTCTGCGCGCCAGTGGACGCGAGGTGATTGAAATCGACCGCGCCGCGGTCGATTCCTTCGCCGGCAACATGCTGGAACTTGCCACCTGGGATGAGGCGCTGGGTGACTGCTCGGTGCTGGTGATGTCCACCACCGCACACGCTGCGCTGGCCGGTCCGAAACTCCAAACGCTTTCAGGGTGCGTCGATGCAGTGCTGGCCGTGCCGGTGCCCACGATTGAACACATCGGCGGCGGCAGCGTACGTTGCCTGCTGGCCGAAGTACCGGAGCTCAGCGTTTGAACAAGCTCCCTGCAGCGAGCGCACCGGGAGCATCAGAATCCCTCGTGCAGCGCGTGTTCGCCGCGCTAGCCGATGGTGCGATACATTCGGGCGAACAATTGGCAGTCGAGCAAGCCGTGACCCGCAGTGCCATCTGGAAGGCGGTTGGGGCGCTCCATGATCTTGGCCTGACTATCGAGGCCGCCCCGCATCGTGGATATCGGCTGGAAGGGCCGGTCACGCCGCTCGATGCGACGCGCATTGCAGCGGAGCTATCCCCAGGCATTCAGGAGCGCGTGCGCAATGCGGAGGTCGCCTGGTCATTGCCCTCCACGAACAGCGCGCTGCTGGTGCGCAGCGAGCCACCGTTGGGGCAATTTGATTTCCTGCTGGCCGAATACCAGAGCGCCGGGCGCGGACGGCGCGCGCGCCCCTGGTTCGCGCGGCCCGGGGGTGCGCTGTGTTTATCAATCGGCTGGACCTACGCTGCGCTCCCGCGCGGTGCCTCGGCCCTGAGCCTCGCGGTCGGTGTATGCGCGCGGCGCGCCTTGCATGAGTTTGCCGGGGTGCCGGTGCAGCTCAAATGGCCGAACGATCTACTGGCCGGCGACCGCAAGCTCGGTGGCATTCTGATCGAATTGCGCGCTGAAAGCGCGGGCCCAGCCTATGTGGTCGTTGGCGTTGGCATCAACTGCGCGCTAGGCGCCCCGCTGTTGCGTCGCGTGCAGGATGCCGGCACGAATCCGACCGACCTGGCGGAACTGGGGGTGGGCGCGTGCGACCGCAACCGACTCGCGGCGATTCTGATCACACAAATCGTCGCCGGCCTGGTGGATTTTGAACGCCACGGGCTGGCACCATTCGCAGCAGAATGGACCGAAGCCGACGCGCTTGCAGACCGCGCGGTCAAGTTGAGCCTACCCGGCTCGGAATTCCTCGGCATAGCCCGTGGCATCGATCCTGAAGGTGCGCTGCGCGTTCAGGATGCGGATGCGGTCCGGCATTTTCACTCCGGGGAAGCAAGCGTGAGGGCGCAGTAATGGCTCACTTGCTTATCGATGCCGGTAACACGCGGCTCAAGTACACACTCCTGAAAGGGAAGCGATTGGGGCGTGTGCACACTTTAGCTTGGACTACCCGCAGCCTGGAACGTGTGGCCCGACAGGTGATGCGGGGCGGTTTCGAACGGGTGTTGGTGTGCAGCGTGGCCGGTGTTGAACTCGAGCGCGCCTTGCGGCGCGCGGCACGAGCCAGCGGCAATCCACAGCCGCAGTACATCCGCAGTACGCGTCGTTCGGCCGGAGTGCGCAACGGCTACGTGCAAACCTGGAGGCTCGGCGCCGACCGCTGGGTCGCCATGCTCGGCGCGCGGGTCTTGCATCCGGGCCGGGCGTTGTGCGTCGTAGACGTAGGCACGGCGTTGACGCTTGATCTGCTCGACGCGCACGGCAGGCATCGCGGTGGACTGCTGTTGCCCGGTCCGACATTGATGGTCGAATCCCTTTTAAGCGGTACCGCCGGTATTCGCCAGCGTGCCGGATTGGGGCGCGCCCAAAGCAGCCGTCGTCGCAGCGGAGCGGCACTATTCGGCCGCAGCACTCGTGCGGGCCTGCTGGCCGGCAGCACCGTGGCGTGCGCCGCATTGATCGAGCGGGCGCTTGGCGAGGCGCGCGCCACTTTGGGGCGACGTCCAAAACTGTTGCTTGCCGGTGGTGGCGCGAGGCAGGTGGCGCCGCTCCTGCGCGTGCCCTACGCGCAATCCGATCAGCTGGTGTTGCAAGGACTGGCGCTGCTCGCGTCACTCGATACCGGCTAACGATTCCCGCTAAACTAGCCGCATGCGCGCCCTGGTCCTAACGCTGGTTCTTGTCAACGTTGTGTTTTTCTGTTGGACCCATTGGATCGACCAACCCGCGGGCGGGCACGCGCCTAGTGCTTCAGTGGCCGCATTGCGCCTGGCGCCCCCGCTCTCGCGAGCAGCAGCAGCCAAGGCGAAGTCAACTCCGCGCTGCGAGAGCTTCGGGCCGCTGACCCGCGACGCGCTTGCCTCCGTGGGCACGGCGCTCCGGGCGCGAAGTTTCAACCCGCACGAACGCTTCACACGAGCCGAAGTTCCCGATGGCTACTGGGTCTATATCGACAAGCTGAACGACGGTCAAGCCCGCGCGCGTGCACTAAAACGCCTGGCGCGCGCCGGCATACGCGACGCCGCGGCGATGGCCACCAACGGGCAGGTGTCGGTGGGCCTTTTCAGCGAAAAGTCTGGCGCCGAGCTTCGCGCCACGGTCGTTCGCGGCGCAGGGCTTGAGCCGATCATCAAGGCGCGCCTGCAAGTGGCCGATGAATATTGGTACGACGTTGATTCGACCAGCGAAATGCCTTTGCCCGCGGTGGCGTCCCTGATGGCGGGGGCCAGTGCGGACCCGCCACCTGGTTGGACCCCTTGCCCAGAAGCTGCGGCGGCAGTTGTAGCCACTCCGTGATGGACGTCCGTATCGGCCTCACTACCGCGCCACGGCCCCGTGCCTTTAGATTCGCTATGATGCCTCTGGCCTCCGGGCTGCCGCAGTAGCTCAGTTGGCAGAGCACCTGATTTGTAATCAGGGGGTCAGTGGTTCGATTCCTCTCTGCGGCACCATCTAAGAATTTATTGATTTTATTAGAAAATATCACACTTAATCGCTGCGATAGCGACAATGTAATTCGTCCCCGAATGTTACCGTAAAAGGCCCGAAATTGGCTGAAATCGGGGACAGGCTACAGTTGGGTAAGGAACCTAGTGTTCCAAAGCACGAATCGAAGTAAAGACGTAGGGCAAAGTTACCGTGGCATAGGCAACTAATGTGACCACATGACTTGCACGCACCCTAAAGCCGACCACCTATTAAAGTCTGATTGCTTTGGGAACCTGTCTAGGTTTACTGAGTTTGAGGATCGTCTGCGAACGCTTTCCAACACAAAGGAAGTGGGCGATGCCTTTGAGGTTTTTGTTGAAGCCTACCTTCACACACAGCCAACCATGCAAGCCAAACATGTATGGCTTGTTGGGCAAGTTCCGCTTCGAATTAGAGCGCAGCTAAATCTGCCAGCCGATTCTAAAGGCATTGACGGAATCTTTGAAACTCGCGCAGGGGAACTAGTTCCGTATCAGGTCAAGTACCGAACCGATGTAGATGTGTTGCCTTACGGTGAAGTCAGCTCATTTCTTGGGGTTACGGAGCGATCTTGCAAAGACCGGGTGATCTTCACTAACGCGCGTGGACTCAGCAAAGACGTTGAGAATCGTGATGGACTCAGGAGCGTTAGAGCCAGTCAATTCAATGCTCTGACAAGACATGACTTCGCGGCGATAGAAGCGTGGCTCCGTGAGAAGCCAATCCCGCATAAACGCAGACAGCCGCGAACGTATCAGTCGGAAGCAATCCAGCAGATTACGGATGCACTAAAGACTCAAGACCGTACAACAGCCGTTATGGCTTGTGGCACCGGTAAGACACTGGTGGCTCTTTGGGCTGCTGAACAGCTAGAGCCGAAGACCGTATTAGTGTTTGTGCCGTCGCTTGCCTTATTGAGTCAGACTTTGCCCGATTGGTGTAAAGAGTCCAAGTGGGGCGAGTCTCTTGAATACCTGTGCGTCTGCTCCGATCCAACTGTTTCTAGGGAAGCTGATGCCTACACGATAAGGCCGCAGGACTCGGATTTTCCTATAACGACAGATTCAAATGTTGTACGTCACTTCCTGAGCCGTGCTACCCAATGTGTACGAGTTGTGTTCTCGACCTACCACTCAGCGCCCGTTGTTGCAGATGGAATGAAAGGATTAAGTCCGTTTGATTTTGCAGTGTTCGATGAAGCTCACAAGACTACGGGACCAAAAGCAGGGCTATTTGCCTTTGCGCTTAATGATGCAAACGTTCCAATACGGAAGCGGCTGTTCCTGACCGCGACCCCGCGACACTACGACATTCGGAAGCGTGACAAAGAAGGCGACTTTAAGCTTGTTTCCATGGACGATGAAGCTATCTATGGACCGGTTTCCTATCGGCTCTCGTTTGCCTCTGCCGTCAAGCAGGGAATTATCTGCCCTTACAAGATCGTCATTTCTGTTACTACAAAGGCAGAGGTGGACAGCCATTTGCTCAAGCACGGAATCACGCTGGTCAAGCGCGACTCGATTCAGGCGAAGTGGGTCGCCACCCAATTAACACTCAAACGCGCTATCCAGAAGACCGGCGCATCGAAAGCTATTACCTTCCATTCAAGGGTGTCGATGGCAAAAGAATTTGCGTCGAGCGACAGTCGCGGCATCAGCCACTACTTGAAGGGTTTCGAAGTCCTGCATGTAAACGGGACGCAATCAACGGCTGACCGGGAAGATTTACTTGCCGACTTTAGGACGGCAACAAAGGCACTTATTACGAACGCACGTTGCCTGACTGAAGGTGTCGATGTTCCAGCCGTGGATATGGTGGCGTTCATTGATCCTAGGAAGTCTAAGGTCGATATTGCACAGGCAACTGGTCGCGCAATGCGCCAGTCCAAAGGCACAGGCAAGACTACTGGCTATATTGTGGTTCCGCTGTTCCTTGAGCAGCGCAAGGGCGAGAGCGAGCAGAACGCTCTAGAGCGTTCTGGCTTTGAGGAAGTCGCAATGGTCATTGCGGCGATGCAGGAGCAAGACGAAGACCTTGTTGATGTAATTCGGCAGCTACGCCAGGAAAAGGGCGAAGGAAAACCGTTTAAGCCGCGAAGGCTCACGGAGAAGGTTGAGGTAATAGGACTCCCAATAGCACTCCGGGAGCTAATGTCAGCCGTACAAATTCAAGTAGTAGATCGGTTGAGTGACAATTGGGATGAGATGTTTGGCAAGATGCTGCGATATCAATTAGAGAATGGAGATTGCCGAGTGTCAGCTTATGGTGGTGATGAGGAAGCAGCAGTCCTTACGCGATGGGCTATAAAGCAGCGTTCGAAGCGCGACATGCTCTCCGATAAGCGACGAGTGCGGCTTGAGTCATTAATCGGTTGGACATGGGACCCGAGACAGTCGGATTGGGATGATGCTTATGAGGCACTGATGCGCCATTCAGAAAAGACGCATAGTTGCTTGGTTCCGAAGTCACTGCAAACCGCTCGCGGTGTGTCCGTGCGGGATTGGGTCATCACCCAAAGGGTATGGCGGGACCGACTTACTTCGGAAAGGCGCTGTAGGCTTGAATCTCTCGCGGGGTGGACTTGGGACCCGTTAGAAGAGGATTGGCATCGAGCATATGAGGAACTGCGTAGCTACGCTCGGATAAAGGGGTCGGCTCAGGTTCCAATCCATTATAAGACGAAGGGGGGGTACCCGCTAGGGAAATGGGTGCGAAAGCAGCGGCAAGCGAAGTCGCGATTAGTTGCCGACCGTGCCGCGAGATTAGAGCAAGTTATGGGATGGAGTTGGAATCCATTGCAGGCGGCATGGGCCTTGGCTATGGCGAAGTTGAAGCAGTATCAGGAACGAAACGGTGACGCTCTCGTTCCTGATGGATTCAAGACTGCTGACGGTTTTGCATTGGGCAAGTGGGTAGTTAATCAAAGGCAGAGCAAAACTGAACTCTCACCGCAACGTAGAGCGCAGGTCGAAGGGATCAGTGGATGGTCTTGGAATCCCCACGCTGAATCGTGGGAGCAGGGGTACGCAAAACTCTGCGAGTATCAGAAGAGAGTAGGACATTGTCGACGCTACACGGTTTGGACGACAAAGTGGTGTCGTCGATTCAGTCGCAAAAGCTGCGAGATGCGCTGGACTCCCATGCGGTGGCTGTCGAAATGCACTTCTACGCGGGACGCGGCCATGTCGACACGATCGCCTCGTTCTCCTTCGTTGCGCGCTTTCGAACTCCAGCGCTGGAGAACACGTTAACTTTCTTAGCGCGGGTAACAAAGTCCGATGGAACATCAGGCGCTGGGCAGTGAGCCGGCCGAGTTTCCCCTCCGGCTCACCTGTCCGCTGTAGCGTTTGACACGCGAGCGAAGTCCACCACCCTGAGATGAAATCGTTCGGGTCTTTGGCACAGCTTTGTCAGCGCGTGCGCCTCAGCGGGAGGCTTTTTGTAATAACCAGCCATTCAGTGCGGGACCCTACGCTATTGGCCGACATTGGCGTTGCTTTGAAACAAACGGAATGCTGGAGTCGCAGCCGCGTACCGTCGACACCCCAGTGAGGGGTCACGGGGGGAGAGGCTGCGGCCCCTTTTCATTTCCCCCGGCGGCCACTCCAAATTCCCCCACCTGTGGCCGGGTCAAAATCCCCCACCTGGCAGCGGCGAGACCTGGGGATGATTACTCGGCGTGAGCACCTTTGGCAAGACGCTCGGCGGCTTCTTTCAGGCGCCAGCTTTTG
>JBBQTF010000025.1:0-58736 GCA_038234675.1 Steroidobacterales bacterium | reverse complement strand
CGGTGTCTTCACATGTTCGGTCCGTACCCAACAGCTGCCAACGAGTTCGGGCAACAATCTTGGCCTCTTGTGTCCAATCGATCGGCGGGGTGATCGGTGGCAGTTCGATTGCGTTTGGTGTCGACACCGGAGCGTGCATATTCCGCTTGCTGCTACGCACCGTCCGCGTCTGGTGCGCTTCTGGTGGCGACGGTGTTTGTCTCTCGGGTAGGTTTAGAAAGACCATCTGAATCGGTTCGTCACCGCGTTTTGTCGCCTGATCCAGCCGCCCGCTGATCACGAGGAGCAGGAGTACAGACAGATGCCCGCCGGCGACCACTGCGCATACAATCCACCGTCCAGCCGGTCGCCGACCGTCCCCGCGCATGGGTATCGATTTCTAGTTGGTTGGCCGTCTGACCTCATTTCGAACCTCAAGTTCCGTTGGGCACGAACGCCCAGACCACATGCAGGAGTGCATCAGCAGTGCGTATGTCAAGGCGGTTGTCGGCGACGATCAGCGAAGATCAATAGGCTATGCCGCGCTGAGTTTGGGCCGATGGGGCGCAAGCGGATTGGAATTCGCGCATCGAAATTGCCCGTGTCGCCAATAGGGGCGTTACACGGGATCCGTGCTCTGTCGAACGCGCTTTTTGGCATGGCCCTTTGCGCTTAGTTGGTCTACGGTGATCAGGACTCCATAGGGCGGCGGCGCGATCATTCCGGTCCGATTTCCTACTCCCTGAACCCCAGCGCCTGCAACGCTAAACGAGCAGTGCGCGACCGGGTGCTATTCCGTCTAGCCGGATAGAACTCGATACAAAGCGACACACAAATAACACGCCGCCGCCCAAATCAAGCAGCCGACTGGTGACGCAAATTCTAGCTATTGCGTTTTGTATCCAGGCATTCGCCACAATTGACAGGTACTCCCCCCCTTTAAGCGACACTCTCTACAGCTTACTTCTTATTTTGCGCGCAGCTTGTCGCGATCGGAATGATCTGAGCGAGCACCCACCAAATCATGCCGCGTCGTTTCTGGAACGCAGCCATGATGTCCAGCGTATCTAGCATTGCGCTGGTGTCAGGCTTGGCCTGAGCGCTGCAAGTCCCCATGTTTCGGCCGTTTTTATGTTTCAGGCGGGCCATTCATAAAGAACTACAGCGTCTGAAGTTAAACGCTTAACTCATTGATATGTAAATAAAAAGATCACCCTCGGTCCCCCGCCGCGCGCGGCGGGCCGGCCAGACCTACCCTGGGCGGCGCAGGTCGGGCTCAGCGCTCGCCAAACCCCCACGCAGTACGTAGGCGTCGAACCCGCGTTCCAGCAGGATGAACGCCCCGGCAGCGCTTCGTCGCCCGGTGTCGCAATACAGAACGTAGGGCGTGTCGCGATCCAGGGTGGCGAGCTTGAGTCGCAGGAAATACAGCGGGATATTCATCGCTTCCTCGATCGCCAGGTTCTGATACTCGGAGGGCAGGCGCACATCCAGCCAGCGCCCGCCGCGCTGGATGAGTTCGCGCGCCGCCGCATAATCGACCCACTGCTGGAGCGGTTCGTTCATCAGTTCACGGAAATCTTCCTTGCTTAGTCGCATCACCACGCCATCGGTGAGCATGGTCACCGTGGCGTTGCGTTTCCCTTCGGAGATAAGTGCCTCTTCCCCAAAGGTTTCGCCAACCGAAAGTTCAGTGAGCCGGATGCCTTCGCGATTGAGGGGCGTCTCGCGCGTGACCGCACATTTGCCGCTGACGATCGCGTAAAAGAAATCGCCCTCGGCCCCCTGGCGAATAATTACCTCGCCGCTACGGCAGGCGACGCGCTGCATGCGCATGAAGATTGCCTGGATGTTGGCCGGCGGTATGCGGTGGAACGCCTTGGTCTGCAGCAGCGTGGTCATCCAGTCATCGCTGCCGGCATTGCCAAAATGAGCCTGTAATTCTCCGACCTCGTAGGTGCCGGTCTGGTCCCAGGTGATCATCATGTCGAGCAGGTCCGCATCGACGGCCAGATATTCGATCGCATCGACCGCACGCGCGCTGACACGCCGTGGAAGTTTTGGGGAGAGGGGGGTGCGCGCCTCGGCGGTGCCCCCGCGGATCATGGCCACGGTGCGCTCGCCCTCCCGCAACTCAAGCAGTCCAGCGATCAGCCAGTAACATTGGCGGCCGGTATCGCCCTCCTTGAAGAGAGTGCGATTCGCAGCCAGTTCGGTAATCGACACTTTGCGGGCCAGCGCCGCCAGGTTGTCCTTCTTCATACCATCGAGTGGCGAGAGCTTGCGCAGCATGGCCACGTCGGCGGGTCGGCCTTCGGTCATTCGCTTATCCTAGGAGCTGGCGATTCGTCCGATTTTAGCACAGTGATTCCCGCCCCAATTGAGACGCAGTTCAGGCCAGAGTGGTCCATAGCGCATCCGGATGGAAGCGCTTACCGTAACGCTGCTCGAATTCGTTCAGACGCGCGATCACCACCGGTACTCCGCGTGCTCTTGCATAGTGAAGCGGGCCGCCGCGGAAGGGCGCAAAGCCCGTGCCGAAAACCACGCCGGCATCTAGCAGATCAGCATCCTCGACCACATGCTCGCGCAAGCACGCTGCACTCTCATTGAGCAGCGCGAGAATCAGCCGATCGGTGAGATCAGCCGGCACGGCCCCTTCGGCGGTTGGGCGCACGGCCTTGCCGTCTTTCCAGGTGTAAAAACCTTGGCCGCTCTTGCGCCCGAGCTTACGTGCGGCCACCAGTTCGCGCAGCTGCTGTGCATAGGGAGGCATATCGCGTTGCAACTCGCGCGTGATGATGTCTCCCACGTGCACCACCACATCCAGCCCCACAACGTCGCAAAGTTCAATGGGCCCCATCGGCATTCCAAATTCAACCGCGGCCCGATCGATGAGCCCCAGAGGCACGCCTTCGCCCGCTGCGTAGAGCGCTTCGTGCAGGTAGGGAAACAACACCCGGTTGACGAGGAATCCCGGCCCGCTGCGGCACGGAAGCGGGAGTTTGTCGAGTCGACGTGCGAATGCCATGGCCGTGGCGAGCGGCTCGGGCTGGGTCTGCGCGGAGTGGATCACTTCGACGAGCGGCATTTGGGGCACGGGGTTAAAAAAATGCAGGCCCACGAGGCGACCCGGATTGACCAGTTGCGCGGCCAGCTGTTCCAGCGTGATGCTCGAGGTGTTGCTGGCCAAGACCGCGCTGGCCGGTAAGCGCGGCTCCGCCTGCGCATACAGTGCGCGCTTGGCGTCGAGATCCTCGAAGATGGCCTCGATCATAACATCGGCGCTGGCGACACCCTCGCCTGCGATGTCGGCGCGCAATCGCGATTGCGCCGCAGCTCGCTCGGCCGGGTCGCGGATGCGTTTTGCAAACAGCGCCGTGGCCCTTTTGAGCGCCGGTTCGACAAACTTCAGCTCGCGGTCCTGGAGTGTGACCTCCAGACCTCGTAGCGCGCACCAAGCGGCAATATCACCGCCCATAACCCCGGCTCCCACAACGTGCACCCTCTTGAGTGGGACCGGTGACTTACCGCCCAGACCCTTGAGCCGATCCTGCAACAGGAACATGCGCACCAGCCCGCGCGCGGCCTCGGTGGTGAACAGCCGCGCAATCGAGTGTGCTTCGGCCTCGAATGCCGCGCGGCCCCGAGCGCCGTAACGCACCCAAAGATCGATGATCGCGTAGGGGGCCGGATAGTGCTCGCGCCGCGCTTGGCGCGCCACCCTTGCCTCCAGAGAAGCACGCAGGAATGGCCGCACTCCGGGTAATCCGAGCAGCCGGTCCGGCAGCGGTGCGCGGCGGGCTGTCGGGCGCTCGGCCAGGATCGAGCGCGCGGCACTGTCAAGATCGGCGGCCGAGACCAGCCGGTCCACCAACCCACATTGCAACACCCGGTCGGCCCGCAGCGGCTTGCCGGTAAGCATCAGTTCCATGGCCTGTCGTACGCCCAGTAGCCGCACGGCGCGCACCGTGCCCCCAAAGCCCGGATGGATTCCGAGCTGCACTTCAGGCAGTCCCATGGCGAGGCGGCTGTCATTGACCGCGACGCGATAGCGACAGGCCAGGGCGAGCTCGAGTCCGCCGCCGAGTGCAAAACCGGAGATGGCCGCGACCGTCGGGCAGGGGAGCGCCTCGAGTTGGTCGAAAATTCGCTGGCCAATGCGGATGTGTTCGAAAGCATCCGCGGTATCACGGAAGGTCGTGAACTCACGAATGTCGGCGCCGGCTATAAATCCAGAGGGCTTGCCCGAACGAATGATCACGGCGCTGGGCGGCGCAGCCTCAAGCTCGCTCAGCCGTGTCCCCAGTTCCAGCAGGATCGCCTGGCTGAGTGAGTTGACACTGCTCCCGGGCCGGTCAATGGTCAGGGTGACGAGCCCATCGCCGTCGCGTTCCAGTCGCCACGCGGTGCTGTTGTTCATGCGCTTACCTTCATTGCTTGCGAATTTCAAAATCGCAGATCAGCGGGCGGTGGTCCGAGTGGCGGATCTCCGGGATGCGAAAGTCAGTGACCTCGATCCCACTGCTAACCAGTATAAAATCCAATTCCACGCGCGGTGCGCGCGCCGGGTATGAGGGGAGGCCCAGGGTATTGGCGCTGCGTAGTCCCGAGGCGCGCATAAACAGGTAGATCTCGTGGGTGCCCCAGAAGGTGTTGAAATCCCCGGCCACGATCACGGGCTTTGTGGCACTCGATATCAAATCATGCAGGGTGCGCAGCTGGTATTGGCGATGGCGGTACTTCAGCGAGAGGTGCACGAGAAACACGCACACCTCTTCGAGCTCCAGTTCGATGATGAGCCGCTTGATGCCGGTGTCGAAATAGTGAAAGCGCTCGCCGGTGACGCTTGGTGAGGCCAACAGCGCGTTCGACTGCTTGCGGACAATCGGCACCATGTGGTTGATGGACCCTGATCCGTACTTGCATTCATAGGCCGTGTAGTGACCTAAGGAGTCGGCGATGTATTCGGCCTGATTGACCATGCCGGTGCGTATCGAGCCGGTGTCGACCTCCACCAGCCCTACCAGGTCGGGATTTTCATGCCGTATAAATTGGGTAATTTGCTCGAGCACCCGGCGGCTGCTGCGAAGGTACCCCGCACCCGGCAGCGGCAGGTGAAAGGCCGGACCATTGCCGGTGGCGTAGCGGATGTTATAGACCAGAAATCGCAATGTTTTACCCATTGAAAGTAGGCAAGGGCTGGATCGCACAGTACACTTAATCTCATGTCCCAGAGCGACCCTATTCGGGTATTTACCACCCACGCATGGGAACTCAGCGACGATTACCTGCGGGTGTTCGAGTACCTCGAGAGCGCCCGCAATTTCTACTACCGCAACTGTAGCAATCCAGAACAGCGTCCGGTCGATACTTCCACTGAAGGACTGCGCGATGAGTTGCGCAGCCAGATGGCTAACGCTGAAGTGGTGGTGGCGCTCTCCAGCCTGCACGGCTCGCATCGGGACTTGATGGTATTCCAGCTGCATTTTGCGAAAGCCAGCAACAAGCCGGTGGTTTTGCTGCCCGGATTCGGCTGCGAGCTGCCGCTGCCGCGCGCCGTGACGGACTTAATCGACGCTCAGGCCGGATGGGACGAGCGGGCGCTGGTGGATGAGATTCGGCGCCAGGCGCGCCACGAAGAAACGCAGCGCTGGGACACGATCGAATTCAAGATTGAATGACGTCAGGAATGGCGGACGCGTTTAGGCTGGACCGGACCGCCGCCGCCACCGCCCTCCAGAGGTAGCAAGGCGGCTAGCCCAGGCGCAGTCCGCCCGGGATTTCCCAAGCGCGCCGGTCCCACCGGCGTCGCCGCCAGCGCCTGCACGAGCAGCACGTAAGTGCGCACGATTAATGACGCGAAGCCCTGCGCCTGCTCGTTGGAGAACTTGCGCACGGACGCGCGCACTACGCTGTCGCCAGGCAGAGCGCGTGCGCTGTGCATGAGGCGGCTCATGGCCGCGAACTCGCCCTGTACTTCCTCAGGCAGGTCGTGTCCTCTCAAATCGTCCAGATGATCGCAGTACGCCGCGCAGAGGCGATCTTTCAGGGCGCCGTGCCCGACCAGTGTCAGAACGGCGGCCTCGAATTGCTTTGAAAATGCGCTGTGCATGTATTGTTCCGCGATCAGTCTTGCGCTTAGCGATACCTTTCCGTTGCGTGGGCAACTTCAGGCGTGGCGTCAACCGTCCGCATAATATATTTGTGTGTGAACAGTCGACTGGCGCAAGCATATCGCGTGGTCTCTAGGCTTTTCAACGCATGTGTCTGCTCGCGCTGCTAGTGGTCCCACCAAGTCGGCATCGATAAAACCATTGTGAAACAAGAAGCTATGGAATTTTCCTCAGAGTCTATGTAATGTATGGACCGCCAGGGCGAGCGGGGATGCAGCGGCGTACTGATATTATTGGTCTTTAAGGATGGGGCGGGAATGGAAACGGTCGAGACCTGGCGCGGAATCTACCCGATTACCAGCTTCGTACTCGAAGCACTGGGCCGCAAGCGCGACGCCGCGGGTGCCGTCGGCGATGGCACGGCGCTCACGCCCGAGGAGACCACGCTCCTGACGGCGGTGGAATTCTGGGCGGCCTCCGCTCATGGGACATTGCACGAGCACTTACACGCGCATGTCGCGGAAGGTCTGGCGGCGGCCCAGCGGGCTTTCGGCGCTCTTGGTGCCGTGCGCGTGGTGAGCCTGTTGCGCGTGGCCAGTGAAGAGCTGCATGACCGCACGTTGCGGCAGTCGGAATCGGCGGTCATCGATCAACTGGACGAACGCCTGGCTCGCACGGACGACAACATCGATGACCTGATCGCACGCTACGCAGGCATGATCGACCAGACGATGGAAGGCGCCGCGGCGCGCTGAGCCATGAACGGTTCAGATCGGGTGCCGGCGCGCCGCGTCGATGCAGCCGGAAACATGCACGTTGATCAGCGCGCCATCGTGGCGCTGGCTTTGCCGCTGATGGCCAACAGCGCCGTGCAGCTGGTGCTTAATCTCACTGACATCTGGTTTATCGGACGCATTTCCACCCGTGCCATGGCCGCCGTCAGTGCCGTGCACTGGCTGGCGTTCGTGGTGCTGCTGATGCTCTCGGGTTTGGGGATGGCGGTGCAGACGGTGGTCGCCCAAGCGCACGGCGCCCGGCGTCAGGCGCGCGCTGCACAGGCGGTTTGGATCGCGTTGTGGGGCTTGCTGTTGACGGCCCCGGTTTTTCTGGCGGTGGGACTTTCGATCCGTTGGATGCTCGCGCCCTTTGGATTACCTGCGGACATCGTTGATCTGGCCGCCGCTTTCTGGCTGCCGCGCGTGGGGGGCTCGTGTTTTGGCGCCGGCGTTTGGGCGCTGCTGGGGTTCTTCAACGGCATCGGGCGTCCTCGGGTGACTTTGCTAGTGACCGCGGTCATGGCCGTCGCGAATGCCATCTTCAACCCGATCTTTATATTCCAGCTTCATCTGGGGGTGGCAGGTTCTGGACTGGCGACGATGGTCGCGCAAGCTTGCGGGCTGGTGATTGCCGTGGCCGCTTTCCTGCGTGGTCATTACCGGCGCGGCTACCGCACGCACCTGACCTGGACGCCGAATCTGCGTCGTATCTGGGCGCAGTGGCGGATCGGTTTTCCGATGGGGTTGCTCATGGCGGCCGACCTGATCGGCTTTTCAGTTTTCCAGCTCATGCAGGTCAAGCTCGGCGAAGTGGAAGGCGCCGCCTCGCAAATCGTCATGATCATGACCGCCATCGCCTATCTGCCCGGCGTTGGCATTGCGATGGCGGGAACCACCCTGGTCGGTCAATCGATCGGAGCCGGAGATCGCGCCTGGGCCTACCTGCTGGGCAGTCGAGTCATCATGCTGTCCTCAGTCTACATGGGCGGGGTAGGTGTGTTACTCGCCGCCTGCGGTCCATGGCTGTTGCCGCTGTTCATGGCCGCGCCTGGGGCGAGCAGCGCTGCCGTCGTCGCGCTGGCAGTGAGACTGCTGTGGATCGCATCCGCCTATCAGTTCTTTGACGGCCTGAATCTCGCGAGCGGGCTATGTCTGCGCGGCGCCGGCGATGCCAAAATTCCCGCGACCGTTGTGATCGCGATTTCCTGGTTCCTGTTCGTACCCCTGGCGCACATGCTCACTTTTGCACCCGGCCAGGGCTGGGTAAATTTTCTGCCCCAATGGGGCCTCGGCGCCGTGGGCGGTTGGCTCAGCGTGGTGATTTACTCCATGCTGGTCGGTCTGGCGCTGCTGGCGCGCTGGCGTTCGCGCGCATGGCAACGGATCACGCTCTGATTCCGATGCAGATCGCAATCTTCACCACCGGCGGCACGATCGATAAGGTGTATTTCGACGCCAGGGGCAATTACCACGTCGGCTCCCCGATGGTGCGCGAGCTGCTGGTGCACGCACGGTTGAGTGAGATCCCTGAGATTATTGAGCTGCTGCGCAAGGACAGTCTGGAAATGAACGATGCCGACCGAAAATCGATTCGCGCGGCGCTCGAGGCCTGTGCCGCGCCGCGCATCCTGGTTACCCACGGCACCGACACCATGGTTGCCACGGCCTTAGCGCTGTGCGGGATCGCGGATAAGACCATTGTGCTCACCGGGGCCTTGCAACCGGGCCGATTCGCGGACAGCGATGCCGCCTTCAACCTTGGGCTGGCCTACGGGGCGGTCCAATTATGTTCACCGGGCGTCTACGTAGTGGCCAATGGCACGGTCTTTCCCGCTGATAAGGTCCGAAAAAACTTGGATTTGAACCGTTTTGAGCCGCTCTAGCGGGCCTTAGCAAACCTCTCGCGCGTCTCGTTGCGAACTGGCGACCCCGGTCACAGACCGCATCGGGCTGGGCGCGCTACTTTCCTAACTTATGTCCCTCACCCTCCCGGCCGTGTCGCTCCGCAGCGCGCGCCCGCCCATGCAGGCGAGCACTTGCGGGCAGCGTATCGTGGCGGCCTTGCCCCTGCTGTGGGCCAAGTGGGTGTCGCTGCACGATGCGGCGGGCAACATTTACTGGCATCAAGGCGAGGTGCTCGGTCCGGCCGAGCGCGAAGCCATCCGCGTGGCGCTGGAAAGCTTCGTCGGCGGCGGCGCGCCCGCGCGCGTCAATCACCCGCTGCAGCGGGACCGGACGGCTCTGCTGTTGCGCGCCGAGGATGACACCAATACATTCGTAGGATTCGTAATGCTGGTGGTCGATGACCGCTGGCTGCGCGGCAAGGGCACGGCCGCACCGGACCTGCCGATACCCGTGGTGCGTGCAGTGCGCGAATGGGGCGCGACCTTGAGTTGCGGCGCGCAAGGGGCCATTGCCGGCTCGCTCGCTTCGATCACGGAGATGAAGGCCACGCAAGTGGCGGCACTGCTGGAGGAGAGCCCGCGCGTCGATAAAGCCGAGGCCGATCGGTACCTCGAGAAATTGCAAAGCTTCCAGATGGAGTTGCACGCGCAACACCTGACGCCGATCCAATCAGGAATACGGATTCGCCGTTATGAAGTGCTGATGCGCGAGGCCGGGCCACTCGCCTCGGCCACGGCTCCGCAGGCGCTGATCGAGGGGGCAGAGGCCCTGGGGCTCGGACCGGCCCTGGACCGGCGCGTGGTGGGAGAATTGCTGGTCTGGCTCGCGCAGCGAGCGGAAATCTGGTCCGGAGAGCCGGCGCAGTTTTCGGTCAATCTGACCACGGGGTCCCTCAAGGACAGCAACTTCCTGCACTTCATCAAGGTGTGCCTGGAAAAAGCGCAATTGCCACGTGGGCTGCTCGCTTTCGAGGCACCGCATGAATTTTGCCGGCGCGAGCCACAATATTTTGCGCAACTCGCCGCGCAGCTCGAGCAAGCGGGCGCCGGGGTGGTCGTCGATAATTTCCTCTTAAGCGAGATTGGTATCGACCTGTTGCTGCAGCCGGGGGT
This sequence comes from Steroidobacterales bacterium, assembly GCA_038234675.1. GTDB lineage: Bacteria > Pseudomonadota > Gammaproteobacteria > Steroidobacterales > Steroidobacteraceae > FEN-1191. Next base: position 48,848 of record JBBQTF010000025.1, on the reverse strand, counting down.
GCGCCTGGTCAAGCTCGATCCGCAACTCTCGCGCGGCCTGGTGAACGACCGAGGGCTGCAGGCGCGGGTAGTGGCGATCGCGCAGGCGGCGCGGATTGCCGGCGTACACGTGGTCGCCAAGCACGTTGATTCCGACCAATCGCGGGCGCTGTTGCAAGCGCTGGGCGTTGATTTTATACAAGGCTTCAGCACCAGCACGCCCACCTCGCTCGATGAGGTCGCCGCGCAACTCGAGGAACGCCGGATCGTCGATCCGCTGTTCGGTGAAGATGCTGCGGATACCCTGCAGCGATTTGCGGCCACTGGTTGACCGCCCGCGTGGCCGCTACCAGCGAACCCGTTTCGGGAACCTTTGAACGGCGTGCCGTTGGTGAACGACGATCACAAACTGTGCGCGCGGTCGTCTCCGGTGGTTGGCACGCGCGCCGCAAGAACGTGCGCCGCGCGGAGCCTGCGCGGGTGGGGTTCGTGGACTGGCACGCTTCGCGCTGGTTCGCGGCCGCACTTCTCGTGTTATTGCTTTCCATGGCCGACACGATGCTCACCTTGGTGCTGGTTCAGCACGGCGCCGTTGAGGTTAACCCGCTGATGGAACCGTTCGTGATCGGCAACGGGCCCGCCTTCGCATTCCTTAAACTCGCCCTTACCGCCAGCGCGGTGATGATTCTGGTGGTCCTCACGCGCGTGCCTACATTTGGCCGGCTCATGGCTGGGCCGATATTGGTCGGCGCCGCCTTGCTCTACACGGTCCTGCTCGGCTACGAGATGTGGCTTCTGGACCGTATGATGGGCTAGCGTCCGCCTGCCCCGGAAGATCTGCGCTGCCCGCCGCCATCGTCAAGTCGGAGCAACTCTTACAAGTACTGTCAAGAATGGCTGACACCTACACAGGCTAGGTGGCGTGCGCCTGGCGGGCGCGAGGTTGGCCCCCGTTTCGAACCCGTTGGTGGATAATCCGGAACAGACCTTTAAATTGTTCCTGCCCACTGGGGTGCCCGTTGATGAGATTGCAGCAGCTACTGCCTGTTGTGGCGACCGTAGCGCTCGCCGGTTGCATTCACGTAAAGATCGACGAGTCGCGGGAAGCCGCCGCGGCCATCACTTCAGGGGAGGGCGTAGTCCTGCTGGCCAAGCCGGAGGCGCGAGGCGTTGAATCGGAAAGCGGGTTTTTGGACTGCCTTGAGTCGCAGCTCCTCGGGCACGCGATGATTAAGGGGAGCGCGGCTGAGCACATTGTGAGCGTGCCAGGCCGTCATTTTCGCCTAGTGTCACATCAGGCGTTTATCGACAGCTTGTACCCGTGGCTCGAAGCGAGTACGGCACCGGCGGATGCGGAATTTGCGCGCATCCTTATGGCAAGGCCCGGCGTGCGGGAACGCATTGCTGCGGCGCAGGTCAGATATGTGGTGGCCATTGAGGGTGGCACCGTTGTCACGGACAAGAGCGGCTCGCTCGCCTGCGCGGCTGGGCCGGGCGGCGCAGGCTGCATAGGAATGGCCTTCTGGAAAAAGACCTCCGATTACCAGGCAAGAATTTGGGATCTGGAGAGCGGAGTGTCGCTGGGCACGGTCGGGACGGCGGCCAGCGGAAACTCGATGATCATCGGCGCTATTATTCCTCTACCGTTCGTCGCGCCTGTGCGCCATACGGCGTGCACACGCTTGGCATCGGAACTCGATCATTTTCTATTGGGCAACGACGTTAAGGCGAATGGATCCTGAACGTATGAAGCGAATCGGCACGATGATGCACCTACACCTGAGCGGATTTGATCGGCGCAAAGGCGAGCGCGCGAAAACGTTAGCCGTGGGGATGTTGGCAATCGTGATCGCCGGCTGCGCGAACAGTCCTCCCACGCCGCCCTCGGTGCCACCCGCCCCCAGCACACCTTCGAGCTCCAGCTCGACACAGAGTCCGAGCGCCAGCTCAAGCCAGAGCCAAAGCCAAAACAAGAGCCAGAGCCAAAGTCAGGGGCAAGGCCAAAATCAAAGTTCGAGTTCGACGTCCACCGGCTCGCCATCGAGCGGATCTGAAGGTGCACAGTCTGCGGGAGGTTCTCAGAGCACACAGGGCGCCGCTACAAGTTCCGGCGCACAGTCGCCTGGAGGCATTCAGGCCACTCAAGGCACCCAGGGCAGCAGCACAAGTGCGGGCGCACAGCCGGCCGGAGGCACGCAGGGAAGTGAGAGCGCGGGCACGAGTGCCAGCACACAAGCGGGCGGAGGCGCGCAGGGTAGTGAGGGCGCTGGGACAACCGACGGTCTTGGAAACGCGCCAGACAGCGCGAGCGGCAGTGGCGCACAGGCAAGCGGCAGTGCCCCGGCGGGCGCGGGATCCACCGCAGGCAGCGGAACGGTTTCGAGCGGTGCCGCCAAGGCCGGAAGCGGCGCTGGTGCAGGTGTCGGAGCCGCAACTGGGGGCTCTGCAGCGGCAGAAGGCGCTCCGGGCGCCGCCCGTGGAAGCACGTCGGGCGCGTCGGCTGCGGGTCCCAATAACGCCTCGCGTGCCGGGGCCAGTGCGGCCGGGGGATCCGGCGTCACCGGCGAATCAACGGGCACCTCAGTGGCGAGTTCGGCTGGCGGTGCTGGAGGCACGAGCGCTGGGAGCGGCGGGTCCAATTCGGGCCGCGAGCATGCGGCGGGCGCCGCAACCGCTGCGCGTGGCGGCGCGGCCGGCACGGACGCATCCGGTGCTGGCTCCGCCGGCACTCCTGTCACCACCGATGAACAGCGAGCTGCCATCAATCGCAGGATCGATGACTCGCTCTTGGTGTTTGATCGCGGGATCCGGAACGCCCAGGACGCGATTAACAAGGAGCGGGATGCGGCGGCTATTGACGCCGCCGCAGGCGCTGGCGGTTCGGGAGAGGTTTCCGGCCAGTCCGGCGCCGGCGGAGGATCCGGTGGCATAAAGAGCGCAGGCGGTTCACAGGGGACACGCAGCGGTGCTGGAGCGACCGCCGGGGGCGGCGCCACCAGCGGAGGAACGGGCGGCAAGGCGGGATCGAGCGCGGGAGGAGGTGTATCGAGCAGCGGCGCGGGTGCAGGGAGCGGCGCCAGTGGTGGGGGTGGCGGGCCTTCTCACGTACCGGCGGACGTTGGCAATGGCAACGACGATGACATCGTCGCGCGCCAGTTACGCGAGGCGGCGATGAAGGAAAGGGATCCGCAGCTGCAGGAGAAGCTGTGGCAGGAGTACCGCGACTATAAGAAGGACGCGAAGTGAGCTTGAGATTTTTCGGTTGCAGTGCGCTGGCGTGTCTGGCCCTCATCGCGGTGTCCGGCTGCGTGACGCGTGAGACTTTGCCGCAGCCGTTGTCTTCGGCACACAAGGCCGAGGCGGAAGTGGCCGAACCGCAGTTGCTCGATGTCGGCATTGGGGTCTTCGATGCCAACGTGCCCGCGACCGAGAAGGAACAAAAAGCAAAGCGCGTCGATCCGGATGTGCGTGCGGCCGAGGCGCGCTACGTGCCGGTGCTGCTGGCCACGACAATGCAGGGCACGGGCTATTGGGGGCAAGTGCGGGTGGTACCGAGGGGCCTGACGACGTTCGACGTCAATGTTGGCGGCACTATTCTCGAGTCGACCGGCGAGAAGTTGAAACTCGCGATTGTGGCCGCCGATGCCACGGGGCATGTGTGGTTTTCCAAGAACTATGAAGGTGAGCCTGACACTCGCGCCTACAAGAGCGGGGGAACTACCAAACGCGACCCCTTTCAAAATTTGTACGTGCAGATCGCTGACGATCTGAGCGCGGTACGCGGCAAGCTGAAACCGGCTGACTTCGAGAAAATCCGTAATGTGGCATTGTTGCGATTCGACTCAGAGCTGGCCCCCTACGCCTACCAGGGCTATATGCAGAAGCAGCGTGACGGGACCTACAAGATCCTGCGGCTGCCCGCCGAGGAAAGTCCGCTCTCTGAGCGGCTCCAACAGGTGCGCGAACGCGATTACGCCCTGCTCGATACGGTCGATGACCAATACCAGTTGTCCGCGGAAAAAATTACGGATTCCTACGTCAACTGGCGTCGCAGCAGTTACGCAGAACTCGAACAGGAGGCGGACCTGAAGCACAGCGCGCACATGCGCATGCTTATGGGCGCGGCTGCCGTGATTGGGGGAATCGCCGCCGCCGCCGAATCCAACAACTCGGCGGGTCAGATTGCGGGCGCGCTGGGTATCGGGGCGGGAATTGAGGCATTCAAAAGTGGAATGGGACAGAGTTCCGAGGCCAAGGCACACGCCGAGGCGATCAAGCAGCAGCTCGAGTCCTTCAGCGCTGAGGTGGCGCCGATGAATGTGGACTTGGAGGGCAAGGTGGTGGAGTTGCGGGGATCCGGCGAGCAGCAATTCCTGGAATGGCGGCGTCTGCTCAAGGAGCTGTACCAGAACGAGACCGGCCCCGGCGAACCGGTAGCAGGTAACACGCCCGTCAAGCCTTAAACCGTGCGTCGCTAAGGCATGCTCAAGACAGGGGTTGATATTGGCGATCGCTTTAGCCTCACGCGCCGGCTGGGAGGCACGGATCATGCTCCGGTGTGGGAAGCTTTAGATCGGCGAACGAATTCTCTGGTGGCATTAAAAGTGCAACCCGCGGCGCCTCAAGGCGCCGGGATGGCGGCGCAGTACGAGGCCTCTCGGGGCCTTTTGCACCCGGGGATTGCCCGTCCGCTCGAGTTCCTGCGGATCGGTGAGTTGGATTGCCTGGTGCTGGATGTGGCTGCGGCCGGTGATCTGGGCAGCATGCGCGGACGCTCCTATCGTGCATTCTTGCCACACGTGCAGACTCTGGTGCACGCCGTGGGCTACTTGCACTCGCAAGGATTAGTTCACGGGGACCTCAAACCCAGCAACGTGCTGCTCGACGCCAGGCGCGGGGCGCAACTGGCCGATTTCGGTAACCTCAAGCCGACGGGCGCCGACCGCGACCAGAGCGAGCCTTTCTCCGCGTACTCGGCAAGTCCAAACCAGCGGGCCGCAGGTCCGGCCCTACCGAGTGATGATATATATAGCTTCGGTGCGCTGCTGTGTGAACTGCTGTTGGGTCAACCGCCCGGCTACGCATCGGCGGTCCCCGGTGCGGAGACATGCACTGCGGACGTTCATCCAGTACAGCCGGCCCCACAGCGGCTCATCGATCTGATGCATCGGTGCCTGCAGGACTCGCCCGACCAGCGCCCCGCTTCGATGCAGGAAATTGGCGCGGAACTCGCGGCCATCGCCGCCGAGGATGCACCGGAGGCCCGACTGAGCGCTCCGCAGCTGACGCCGCCCAAGAGCGCGGTCGATGTTTTGCGTCCCAGCTGGCAGCGGGTCGCGTCGGTGGCTGCGGATCCGAAGGCACTCCAGCGCCAGGGCTTTAGATCGGGCGTTGCCGTGGCTGTCGTTTCGATACTCGCGCTCGTCGCGTTGGCCTTATTCATCGTGCCGGCACGCAACTCATCGGTCCCGGTAGCAACGCCGGTTCCAGAGAGCCCACCGGGCCCCGCGCCTGCAGCGACGCCTGAGGAGACGGTCGACCTGCAGACGCTGGCGAAACAAAAATCTGCGGCCGACGAACAACGTGCGAGTGTGAGTTCCCGGTTGGCGGCGTTGAAGAAAGCGGGCTCGGAGTCCTGGGCCGCGGCCGGCACTGCCGCCGCGGTAGCGGCGCTGGCCGCTGCAGACGCACTGATGCAAAAGCGCGAGTATGTGGCGGCGCAAACAAATTTCACTGCTTTATCGCACGATCTGCGCGCGCTCGAAGCACAGCGGGAGCCGGCATTCCAGTCCTCGCTGCAACGAGGCGAGAATGCGTTGCAGCAGGGCGATTCGAAGAGCGCGGCCGCGAGCTTTGCGCAGGCCCTGCTGATAAGGCCAGGCGACAGTGCGGCGCAGCGCGGCGCGCGGCGCGCGATGTCGCTCGATGCGGTATACGCGCTGCTCGCGGCCGCGAAGGGGTCGGAACAGCAAGGCCGGATCGCCGAAGCGGCCGCCACTTATCGCAAGGCGCTGGCGCTTGATCCCTTCAATAGCCTGGCACAGGCGGGCGCCACACGTACCGTAGGACAGTTGCAGTCCGATCAATTCGGGCGCGCGATGGCGCGCGTCTATGCGGCCATTGGGCAACACCAGGCGGATGCGGCGCGCAACGCCCTGCAGGAGGCGAGCCAGATCAAGCCTCATGATCCGGAGATCGTGCGGGCCACCGCCCAGCTGTCGGCAATGACCGCCACGACTGACCTGGCCGTGGCGCTCGCCCAGGCGCGTGCCTCTGAAACCAACGAGCACTGGCAGGAGGCGGTCATCCAGTATCAGCGTGCCCTCACGCTGGACTCTACCTTGGTCGATGCGCGCCATGCCATGGACATCGCCCTCGCGCGCGCGCGACTGGACGCGGAGCTGCAACAGATCATTGCGCACCCAGAACGCACCTATACCGATGCGGTGTACACCGCAGCGCGGAATAGTTTGCAGCAGGCGCAGGCCATCGTAGCCCCCGGGCCCGTGCTTTCGCGTCAAATCAGCCAGGTTGGCAATCTGTTAAGCGAGGCCGCCACGCCCATAGAGGTCACACTGCGCTCGGACAACCTGACAAGCGTGACCGTGTATCGAGTCGGTGCACTAGGCAACTTCACGCAGCGCGCGCTCCAGCTCAAGCCCGGTCACTATGTGATCGTGGGCACGCGCAGCGGCTATCGCGACGTGCGTCGGGAGTTGAACGTGGCGCCCGGTGATCTGGCGCCCGCGCTGTCAATCCAGTGCGTGGATCCAATATGAGCGGCGTGCTGGAAATCTCCGATTCGCTGGGCAAGCGCGCCGTCGAGCGCGCGGACTTTCCACTCTCCCTGGGTGGCCCGGGTGGCGCAATTGTGGTGGGCCACAGCGCGGATGAGCCCGTAGCCTGGCTGGGTTTGGAGGACGATGCCCTGTTTCTTCAGCCCACGAGCGCTGACTCGCTCCTGCACAACGGCATACCAGTGCAAGGATCCACCTGGCTGCACGCAGGCGATGTAATTTCTGTCGGCACCGTGCTGATGCGCCTTTCAAACTCGGACGGCGTTCGCCGTCTCGATGTCGACGACGGGGCTTCCGGCAACGTCACGGCTCCGCCCGTTATCGAGCGCGGAGCGCTGCTGTCAGGTAACACGGCGGAGGGGTTAGAACCTGTCGTCAGCATGACATACCGCAGCAGCCAGGCCGCAAAATCGAAACCCGCCAAGCCCAGGCTCGGCCCGGCCTTGATAACGGTCTGTGGATTATTGATCGCGCTGGTGTTGTGGTTTCTGGCCAGCGGCGTAGCAGTGCAAATCAAGGTGCTCCCGGCCAACGCTCAGCTGCGCGTGTCCGGCTCCTGGATGACACCTCGTTTCGGTACACAGTTATTTGTGCGGCCCGGACGTTACACGCTCAGTGCGCAAGCGCTTGGGTATCAACCGGCGCGGCTCGATTTTGCAGTCAGCGACCAAGCCGGCCAAGTACTCGCGTTACAATTGCGCAAACTGCCGGGCCGTGTGCGCTTCGAACTGGCCGCGCCGGGGAGCTTGCGTATCGATGGCGGCAAGGCCTTTACGATACCGGCCATGATCGAAGTGGCCGCGGGCAAGCATGCCGTTCTCATCGAGGCGCCTGGATATCTATCCTACCGTGGAGAAATCGCGGTGCAGGGCGAAGGCAAGATGCAGGTCTACGCACCCACCCTGCAAGCGAATTCAGCGGCCGTGGCGATCAGCTCTGAGCCCAGCGCCGCGCAAGTGCTGGTCGACGGTCAGCCGGCAGGCGGTACGCCACTGACCTCTAGGCTGGCGGCGGGCACTCATCACGTGGAGTTGCGACTGTCCGGGTTCAAGCCCTGGACCATGGACCTGCTGGTCAAGGCGGGAGAACCGCAGTCGATTGGCCCGGTCCGGTTGGGCTTACCGGACGCTTCGCTGATGGTGCGCAGCAATCCCACCGGTGCCCGCGTTATGGCCGGGGGCGTGTATCGCGGCGAGACCCCGCTGCGCTTGACGCTGCGGCCGGAAGTCGGCACGACATTCTCCCTGGCCTTACCCGGACATGCGGATGCAGCGCGCACCGTCAAACTGCGAGCGGGGTCGCAAGAAGAAGTCAACGTTAACCTGACGCCCATCATCGGCAATATCGCGATACACGTGACCCCTGCGGACGCTGAGATCTGGGTAGACGGCACAAGCCGCGGGCACGGCAATCAGACGCTCTCGCTAACCACCGTGGCGCACCAGGTGGAGCTGCGCAAAGCCGGGTTCCTCAGTTCCACCAGCACGGTCACTCCGCGGCTTGGACTTGATCAGGCGCTGAACGTGACGCTTCTGACAGAAGCACAGCAGCGAGCGGCGCGCACGCCCTTAACGATACGGGCGCACGGCTCGATTGAAATGCGTCTCATGCCGGTGGGTCGTTTCACAATGGGCAGTACGCGCCGGGAACCGGGGCGCCGCGCGAACGAAGGCCAAAGACCCGTGGAACTGCGAAGGACGTTTTACCTCAGTACGCACGAAATCAGCAACGGGCAGTTCCGTGAATTTCGGCCCGAACACAAGTCAGGAGTGTTCGGCGGCGTCTCACTCAATCTAGACAACCAACCCGTGGCGCAAGTGACTTGGCAGGAGGCTGCAGCGTACTGCAACTGGCTTTCGCAACAGGACGGACTGCCCCCGGCGTACCGGCCGCAGGGCGCCGAACTGGTGGCCATCACACCCATGAGCATGGGTTACCGACTGCCAAGCGAGGCAGAATGGGAATGGGCCGCGCGCGGCGGGTCTTCCCAGCACCGGTATCCGTGGGGTGATGCACTTCCGGTGGCCGCAAATTCGGGCAATTACGCCGACACCTCTGCGCGCCCACCGTTGACCGACGTAATTGCCGGTTACGACGATGGCTTTGTCGCATCCGCCCCGGTCGCCAGCTTTGCAGCCTCCTCGCTGGGTCTGTACGATCTAGGTGGCAATGTAAGTGAGTGGACGACGGATCTGTACGCCACTTCTTATAGCGCGGACGCGGTCGCTGTGGATCCAATGAATGTTGCGGCAGGCAACCAGCATGCCGTACGTGGCGCGAGTTGGCGAAGCGCGGATCCGGCTGAATTGCGGGCGGCGGCCCGAGCGGCGGACGCGGCGCCACGCGATGACCTGGGTTTTCGCATTGCACGCTACGCGGAGTGACTCATGAAAGCTGCTACAGTGTTTGCGGCCTCGTTGGGATTGGCTGTCAGTCTGGCAGGCACTTCGGCCGAGCCGCCCGCGCCCAAAGCGGCGTCCCCTGCCGCAACTTCATCGCCCCCCGGCGCTTCCGCTACCCCGAATCCTGGCAGCGCGAGCGCGCGCCCGCCAGCCGCGGTGGGCGAGCCGGCGGCCGAACCCGATCGCATTGACCCCACTGAAAAGGTGCGCGCCGATTCTGAGCTCTCTTTTCCGGTGGATATCTAAAGCAGGATTGCCGCAAATGAAACAAGCCAACTCCAACGAGTTTCTGGTGGAACTGTTTTCACTCATCATTATCGTCACGGTGGTCCAGGCCGTGTGGGTGACCGTGATCCGGCCTCATGCCGCAGTGATCAACGCCACGAACTTGGCGGCGATGGTCCGAGACAAGGAATTTGTTCCGGAGCGGGACATGTACACGATCGTTAAGGACTATGAGCCTGAGACCTGCGTGATCCTCTCCTGTTGGGCGTTCTTCATCATTGGATACAAGTCCCGCGGCATATTGCGTGCGCGCCGCCTGCTGGACACCGATTTGCTGTCGCTCCCACCGGGGGTCCGAATCCTCCCGGAGGACAGCCGCGAATACGCGCGCCAGATCGAGGCCTTGCCCGGCAGCCTGCAATCCGAGCTGCTGCCGCGCGCCCTACTGTCGGGCCTGCATCGGTTCGGGGCCACGCGGAACATCCAGGACGTGGCCTTCGCGATTCGCGAGACCTGTAATCTGGAGACTGATCGGCTCGACTCAGAACTTTCTATGGTCCGATTCGTGGCGTGGGCGATCCCGGCCATCGGCTTCGTCGGCACAGTGCGGGGCATCGGTAACTCGCTGCAACAGGCCCACAAGGCCGTGGAGGGAGATGTCTCCGGAGTGGTGGCAGGCCTGGGCACTTCCTTCAACTCCACGCTGGTCGCCTTGTCGCTCAGCATCGTGGTGATGTTGTGCCTGCACCAAATGCAGCTACGTCAGGAACGCACCGTACTGGATACTGAAAACTATCTTGATTCGCACCTGATCCGACATTTGCAAATGCGCTGAGGGCACATGCTGGCACTGGAACTCAACGATGCGCAGCTGACCTTAACCGTGCCGACCGGCGCGGACGAGGCGCGTATCGTTGCCTCAGCCCCCGGGGTGGCCTGCGTTACCGAAGCGCAGATTCTGACCGGCGGGCCGGCGGCACGCCAAGCAAAGCTGCAACCGCAGCGCAGCTACCAGCGCTACTGGCAAGATCCATCCGCCGATCCGCTCGGGCGCGCGCCCCGGCCGCACCTGTCGAGCGCTGATATCGCATTCGAACAATTGCGCGCATTGCTGAACGAGGCCAACGACCCGGACCGGCGGCTGATCCTGGCCGTGCCGGCCGGCTATACGCGCGAGCAATTGGGCTTGCTTCTTGGAATTGCCGCGGAGGCCGGCGCATCGGAAACCGGCTTGGTCGATGCGGCTCTGGCGGCCTGCGCTCTGGCGCCGGTGCCGGTGCACGTGATGCATTTGGAACTGTACCGGCATCGGGCTGTGGTGACTGCTATCGAACGTGAGGGTCGGGGCGCCCGGCGCGCGCGCTTCGAATTGGACGGCGGCTGGGGGCTGGCTCAGATTGAGCAGCGGTGCATCGAGGTTGTCGCGGGAAATTTCGTCAAGCAGACGCGATTTGATCCGCTTTTTCGTGCGCAGAGCGAACAAATATTGGCCGACGGCGTACGCAGCTGGCTGCAAACGCTGCAAACGGACGAGACAGTGCCCATTTCGCTGGCGGTGGGCGCAGAGAATTCCCAAACTGAATTTACGCGCGAGCAGTGGTTGATGGCGGCCGAGCCGTGTTTTGTGGCGCTGCTGCAGCTGGTACAAAGAGCCCGCCCGGCCGGACAGTCGCTTGAATTGCGTGTCGGCAGTTGCGCGCAGTCACTCCCCGGGCTGGTTTCGCGTCTGCAGAGCCTGAACTCCTGTGCCGTTACCCTGTTGCCCGAGGGGGCCTCGGCGCGCGGCGCCTTGCGCCATCACGCGGCGATACTGCGCGGGGCGCACCCTGCGCTTGTCTGCCAGCTGCCCCTGGAACAATTGGCGAGTGCCGGGCAGCCTCTGGAATCCACCCGCACGCGAGCCGGGCAGCCCGCGACACACGTGTTGCACGAGGGCCGCGCCTGGGCACTGCGTAGCGAGCCCCTGACAGTGGGCACTCAGGTGCCGGAGGACCTGCGCGCGCTCACCTTGCCCAGCGGGCTGCCCGGAGTTTCCCGGGTCCACTGCCGCCTGCTGCAGCGCGACGGGATCGCCTATATCGAAGATCTCAGCAGTTACGGCTCATTCGTAAATGAGCAACGCGTGCACGGGCAGGCGGAGTTGCAACGCGGAGATCGATTGCGCCTGGGGACGCCCGGCATCGTTCTTGAGATCATCCAGCTGGTCGACGAGCATGCAGCGCCGCCGCTTTGACATCTTCAGCATGTCCTTCCTGGACACGATCTGCTGTGCCTTCGGCGCCGTCGTGCTGCTCTACATGGTTCTCAACGCCTCGAGCGGTCGCGCCACGCAACACCAGAGCGCAGCGAGCCGCGCCGAGGCGGATAGGCTAGAGAGCCAAGTTCTGGATGGCTACGAGAATCTCGTGGTGCTGACCAACGCCCTGCAATCCACAACCAGTGCCGAAGTCTCGGCCCAGGGTCAGTCCTCGCGGGTCCTGGAGGAATTGACCCAAACCAAGGAGCAACTCGCACAGTACAACCAAACTACGCTGTCCCGGCGCGAGCACATCAATCAGCTCAAGGCGGATCTTAAGGCCATGGACGCGGGAAATCGCCGCCTCGAGGCCGGCTCGCACAGTGTGGGGAGGCCGGGGAACAAAGTGGCGGGCTTTAAAGGGGAGGGGGACCGGGCGTACCTCACGGGCCTGAAACTGGGCGGACAGCACACGCTGATTCTGGTCGACAGCTCTGCGAGCATGATGGACGAAACGCTCGTCAACGTTATCCGCCTGCGCAACATGGCGCCCGAGCGGCGGCGCGCAGCCGAGAAGTGGCGCGGCACCGTGGCCACGGTCGAATGGTTGATGTCGCAGCTGGCCGCCAGCCGCCAGTTTCAGATCTATTCGTTCAACACCACGGCGTGGCCACTGGTCAGCGGCAGCGCGGGTAAGTGGTTGCAGACCGCCGATGCCAACTCCCTCAGCGGCGCGATCGGTGCCTTGCGGCAACTGGTGCCACAAAACGGCACCAGCCTCGAGAACGCGCTCGCCGTGGTCGGGAGCCTCGATCCCAAGCCCGACAGCGTCATCATCATTACCGACGGGCTTCCCACCCAGGGCAAGGACGGACCGGGTTCGCACAAGACCATCGACGGCAACGGACGCTTGAAATTGTTCGACCAGGCCGTAAGCCACTACCCGACCGCGATCCCCATGAACGTCATTTTATTGCCGATGGAAGGCGACCCGGAGGCGCCCGGCGCGTTCTGGAGAGCGGCTCGGCGCACGCACGGATCCTTTCTGATGCCTTCCAAGGACTGGCCGTGAGGCGGCGCCGCAGTCGCGAATTTGACGTCTTTAGCATGTCGTTCCTCGACACGATCTGCTGCGCCTTCGGAGCCATCATCCTGCTGTTTGTGCTGAGCAAATATGGCGAACCTAAGGCACTCGAACAGGCGCGAGAGGATCTGGCGGGGCGGGTTGCAAAGATGCAGGATGACATGGCCGAGATACGCGGCCGCACCGAAATACTGAACCGGGAGCTCAAGGCTCGCCAGATCGAGGTGTCCGCCGATCAAACGCGCTTGGCACGGCTGCGGGGTGATCTTTCCTCGGTGCGCGGGCAGATGCAGGGCTCACGCCAGGAGGCGGAGGTCACCAATACGATTGAGGGACAGCTGGTGGCGGCGCAGCAGACGCTGACCGATGAGATGAAACGCCTGCTGGGATCTCAATACAAGCGCCTTCAGGATGCGGCCATTGGCGGCGTGCCGATCGACAGCGAATACGTCATTTTCTTGATCGATACTTCCGGCAGTATGTACAACTTCCACTGGCCGTTGCTGCTGCAAAAAGTCAACGAGGTGCTCGATATCTACCCCAAGCTCAAGGGTTTTCAGGTCATGAATGACCAGGGTGTTTACATGTACCCGAGCTTTCGCGGCAAGTGGCTGCCGGACGCACCGGCGCAACGTCACAACGTCATCGATCGTTTGCGCACCTGGACGCCATTTTCGGCCTCGAGTCCGGCCGAAGGCATCATCGAAGCCATGCGCACCTACGGTAATCAAAACTACAAGATCAGCATCTTCGTCTTCGGCGACGAGTTCGACGGGGATTCGATCGATTCGGTGGTACGCACTGTGGACGCGATCAACCGGCCCGGCGTAGACGGGCAGCGCCAGGTCCGGATCCACGCGTTGGGCTTTCCGCTGGATCCTTCCTTCCCGCCATTTTCGCAGATGCGCTATTCAACGCTGATGCGCGCCTTGTGCCGGCGCAACGGGGGCGCATTCGTCGGCCTCAACCCGGAACCGGGCGTGGGCACTCGATGATGGTGCGGCCGCGGAAGCAGTCCGGCGGGATTATCGTGCTGTGGGTCTGGCTCGCTGCCGTTGTGCTGACCGGCTGCGGGCCTACCCGCCTGACGATCAAGCCGGAAATTCCTCCGCTTCTTCTGACGCCGATGCCGCTGGCGATGGGCGTGCGCATTCCGAAGTCCTTCGCCGAGTACGTGCAGAAGGAAAAAACGCAGGAGCGAGAGTGGGAGATCAGTCTGGGGGCCGGGCAGGCCGAGGCCATCCGCCGCGTCACCGGTGCGATGTTCGCACATACCCTGGTGCTGGGCGATGAGGCCCCGGGCGACGCCGCGAACATTGCAGCGCACAAGCTCGATGCGATACTAGAGACCACGGTGGACAGCTATGTGTATCTGCTGCCCTCTCCGGGGGGCGCCGATTACTATTCAGCCACCATCGGTTATAAAGTCAATCTCATTTCCGTCGATGGGAAACTGCTCGGCACTTGGATTTACGAGGGGTATGGAAGTGCAGCGTCGAAGGGCTTGGGGAGCGCGAAGGGTGTGGAAATGGTAACGGGTCTGGCCGTCCGTGACGCGTGCGCAAACCTCGCCGTTCATTTACCCGACCAGGAGTTGGTCCGAAACCTACTCACGACGGCGCCGTCACTGCCAACGGCAACGCCAACGCCAACGCCAACGCCAACGCCGGGACCAGCACCGACCACTGACACCAACTCCGGCGCCCGCGCGAGCCCCAGCGCTGAGGCCGCAGCCACGCCGGCTCCGACACCGACCCCGCCTGAGGCGCCCCCGGCACCGATTGCGGTGGAAGCGCAACCATCGACAGGGAACTGAGCATGCACACCTTCCGATCCATTCCCCTTCTATTGATCGCCGCGGTACTGGTGGTCGCCTGCCAGTCCGTCCAGACCACACAGCCGGGAGCTGTGGGGGTTGCGCGCAAACAAACCATGTCCACGATGGTGAGCGCGGCCGACATCGATCGCAGTGCCGCCCAGAACTACGACGCCGAATTGGCACGTGCGCGCGCCAACAACACGCTCAATCGCGATCCGGCGCAGACCGTGCGGGTTCGCAAGATTGCCGCGCGGCTGATTGATCAGACCACCGCATTTCGCCCCGATGCCAAGAGCTGGCCCTGGGCCATCAACGTCGAAACCAGCAAAGAGGTCAACGCCTACTGTATGCCCGGGGGACGCATCATGGTCTACACCGGACTGATTGAAAAACTCAATCTCAGCGATGCTGAACTGGCCACGGTCATGGCACATGAAATCAGTCACGCGCTGCGTGAACACAGCCGCGAACAGGTGTCGCGGCAGATGGATCAGCAGGTCGGCTTGACCGCGCTGGCGGGATTAGCGGGGCTGAGCGATGTGTCCTTGCAGCTGGCGAGTATTTTGAGCGATGTCACGTTCAACCTGCCGCACAGCCGGGTACAAGAGTCGGAGGCGGATGAGATTGGACTCGAGCTGATGGCTCGCGCCGGGTACGACCCGAACGCAGCGATCAGCTTGTGGAAGAAAATGTCGGCGTCCGGGCAGGGGAGTACGCCGGGTTTTCTGAGCACGCATCCTTCAAGTCAGTCTCGCACCTCCGATCTGCAGGCACTGCTGCCGAAGGTCATGCCCTTGTACCAGGCCACGATCCCCAAGTGAATCGAGCCGGCATTGCGCTAAGCGCAATCGCGATCGGGCTGGCACTCGCGCCGGGCGCGCGCGCCGCCGATTACTGGGCGTACACCTATAAGGATCTGGACGTGACCGCCGAGGGCACCGCGTCCGAAGCCCAGGACGTAGGCCGCCGGCTCGGCGCGATTGATGAGGCTCTGCGTAAGCTCCTGCTCCTTCCCGGAGGCGCGAGCGAGCCACCGACCCGCGTGTATGCGCTGCCACAGGGAGAACTGGCTGGATTGGACGCCGTGTGGAGTGCACAAGGGGGCGCTTTTTTCCGGGCCGGCGCCTTTGACGATTTTCTGGTGCTGCGCAGCGACGGGCACGCCGGCGAGCAGGAATTGTACGCCGCGCGCGTTTACGCGCTGCTCGCGAGCTGGGGGCTGGCGCGGCTTCCGGATTGGTATCGGCACGGCGTGGCGCTGCTTCTATCATCGGCGAGCTTCGATCAGGATCACCTCACCATCGGCCCAGACACAGGCCAGCGTGCCGCACGCGTGGCTCACGACTGGATTCCGATGTCGCAATTCCTGCAACTCCCGGCCGGCGATCCTGTCCTGCACCGTTCGCCGGACATTGAAGCGACTTACGAGGCGCAATGCTGGTGGTTGGCGCACTTAAGCCTTGTGGATGGGTTGCTCGACAAGGTCATGCCGCAGTACCTGCAGCGGCTGCTGATGGGTGAGAGTCAGCAATCGGCCTATGTCGCCAGCTTCAACATCCCCTACGAGCAGCTGGATGAGTACTTCAAGAAGGTAAGGCGCAATTTCAAGCTTAGGCCATACAACGCGGTCTTGCCCGATGCGGCCACTTTAACCTCACCGCAACGATTGTCCGCTTCCGAAATCAAGGCGAGGCTCGCCGGGCTTGCACTTGTGCACGAACCACGCTCCGAGCCCGGCGCCAAAATGGCCGCCGACGCGCTGAGTACAGAACCGGATAACCAACGGGCCATGCTGGCCCTCGCGCGCCACGAACTCGGAGTCAAGCGCTACACCCAAGCCCAAGAGGGCCTGGGGCACCTCGGTGAGATCGAGAACCTTTCGGGCGAAAGTCACCGGGAACTCGCCGAGCTCCTTTCGACACTATTGCGATTCAAGGACGAGGGTATGCCAGGCACCGCGGGCGTGGACAGCAAAGCCACGCGCGCAGCAGCACGAATGCACTTCGAACGTGCCATGACGCTGGCTCCCAACGATCCGCGCGCGGTTTATCAGCTCGGATGGCTCCTGTGCGGGCAGGGGGACGTGGCCGCTGCACGTGAGCTCTTGCCTAAGGTCGAGGCGGCGTTTTATCGGCGCCCGGAGAGCGTCGAGTTCGCCGAGCTGCTGGTGCGCATGCACAGCATCGTCGGCAACACCGCGGAGGAGTTTAAGTACGCGGTCGCTGAACAGCGCCTGGCGGCCACCGAAGCCGAGCGCGCGCGCGCGACGGCCCGCGTAGAACGACTTCGCGCACAGATCAAGACTGCGCAGTAGACTGACAGCACCCCACCGCGAAAAGGATCGTAGATATGGCGAATGAGTACGCGGTGCGCCGCGAAGTGGGCGCCGTGGCCCTGATGTTTACCGGCCTGGGCTCCATCATCGGGTCGGGCTGGCTGTTTGGCGCGTGGCGCGCGGCGCAGTTGGCCGGGCCCGGCGCAATATACGCGTGGATCATCGGCGCGGTGGTGATTCTATTCGTCGCGCTGACCTATGCGGAACTGGGTGCGATGTTTCCAGAATCCGGCGGCGCGGTGCGATACGGCCATTATTCGCACGGATCACTGGTCGGGTTTATTGCCGGCTGGGCGGCCTGGATAGCGATCGTATCGGTAATACCCGTAGAGGCCGAAGCCTCGGTTCAGTACATGAGTTCCTGGCCGTTTGCCTGGGCGCAGGCGCTGTACGTGCACGCGGCCAACGGGCAGGGGGAGTTGACCGTGCCGGGCCTCAGCATCTGCGTCGTATTGGTGGTGATTTATTTCCTGCTGAATTTCTGGAGTGTAAGGGTGTTTGCCCGCGCCAACAGCGCGATTACTTTTTTTAAGCTGTTCGTTCCGGCTGCCACCGCCCTCACCTTGATGCTCACCGGATTTCATGCTGCAAATTTCCATGTGGGCGTACATGGCGGTGTGCACGTGGGCAATCTCGCCTCGATTCTCACTGCTGTGGCAACCAGCGGGATCGTGTTCAGTTTTAACGGTTTCCAGAGCCCGGTGAATCTTGCCGGAGAGGCCCACAATCCCGGGCGCAGCGTGCCGCTGGCGATCTTTGGTTCAATCGGACTTAGTACCGTGGTCTACTTACTGCTGCAGGTGGCCTTCTTGGGCGCAGTCTCGCCTGATCACTTAAACGAAGGCTGGGCAGGACTGGAATACAGTTCTCCCTTCGCGCAACTGGCATTGGCGATGAATCTGAACTGGTTGGCGATTTTGTTGTACGCCGATGCGTTCGTGAGTCCGAGCGGGACTGGCGCGACCTACACGGCCACGACCGCGCGCATGATCTATGCCATGGAGCGCAGCAAGACGCTGCACGCGGTGTTTGGACGCGTGCACCCCCGCTACGGAATCCCGCGCCCTGCGATGTGGTTCAACTTGGTCGTTTCATTCATTTTCCTGTTCTTCTTCCGCGGTTGGGGCAAGCTCGCGGCGGTCATTTCGGTGGCCACGATCATCACCTACCTGGTGGTGCCCATCAGCGTTATGTCCCTGCGACGCACTGCGCCCGAACTTCACCGTCCGCTGCGCCTGCCGGCACTGTATGTGTTAGCGCCGGTCGCCTTCGTTATGGCAACACTGATGCTCTATTGGGCGCGCTGGCCACATACCGGTGAAATCATGCTGGTGCTGGTGCTCCCTTTGCCGGTGTACGCCTATTACCAGGGGCAGCAGGGGTGGAAGAATTTCCATCGGCACATGCGCGGTGCCTGGTGGCTAGTGGGTTATCTCGCCACGGTTTCGATTTTGTCTTGGGCTGGGAGCAAGGAATTTGAGGGTCATGGCTACCTCGGCTACGGCTGGGACCAGCTGTGCGTGGCGATGGCGGCGCTGGTCTTTTGCTACTGGGGCGTGAAAAGTGGATGGCGCACTCCCGCGGTGGAAACCGCACACGGAGGCACGCCGCCCGCCTGATCGATCAGCGCGCATCGTCCACCATTCGCGCCATCGGAATGTCATCTTCGATTCGGCCCTCCGCCAGGCGCACACCGTCCCGAAGCAGCCCTCGACGGACGCGGAACCCGAGCCGCTCATACAGCCGTATTGCCGAGGCGTTCCCGGTCCGTGCCACCAGCTCGATGCGGGTGACCGGCGGGTCGAGCCGGGCGGCGAGCGCAAACAGATTTTGCGAACTGGCGCGAGCCGATTCCGTGCCCATGCATGCGCGGATGCACCGAAATCGTGAGGTCAGTGAGCACATGGTGGAACTGCCGCGGCTGCGTGCGCGCGGCGTGAATCTCGCCGACGAGTTCGCCATCGTGGAGCGCACCGCTCGATATTCCCTCCGTGCTCCGGGGGAGCAGGAAGGGCTCTAAATGGCCAGAGTGAAATTCGTTAACCTGCCGCGCGAGGCCGGACTTGGTGTGGCCGCTACAGCCCGGTACTGGGATAGGAGGACCGCGGCATCAGCGGGCGTAATTTGCGCGCAGCAGCAGTCCTTCTACGCGGCCAATCATGCGTGCCGGCCGAGCGCGAACCCATGATTGCCTTGAACCGAGCGGATGCGAGGTGCGGGATAGCTCCGGCAACGCATGGGCGTGAGCATGTTGCAAATATATTGCAGTGCTCATAGACTCCAGCGTAATGTTAACTTTAGTTTGTTGCAACTTCGCAACAGATTCGTGGGGAGACCTTAATCAATGAAAGCACTGATGTCATTCGCGGCAACTACAATCCTGACCGCAGCGGTCGGTACAGCCAACGCACAGACGGCCGCTACGGCAACCGGGAGCACCGTGGCGCCCGCACAGGAAGAAGTTGTCATCACCGGCACGCGCCGGGTCGACCGCACGATTGCTGATTCGGCGTCGCCGATCGACGTGATCTCGAGCGCGGACCTCACTGCGCAACCCGCCTCGAACATGATGGACCAGGTGAAAAGCCTAGTGCCGTCGTTCTTCGTGGGCCAGAACACGATCTCGGATGCATCGACCATTGTGCGCGCCCCATCGCTGCGCGGCCTGCCCTCAGATGAAATCCTTGTGATGATGAACGGCAAGCGCTTCAACCGCTCGGCGCTGGTGCAGGTGTACACCGGCGGCGATACGGCGCTGTCGTTCGGGTCGCAGGGTTCGGACCTGTCCTCGCTTCCCTCGATCGGCATCAAGCACCTTGAAGTGCTGCGCGACGGCGCGACGGCCCAGTACGGATCCGACGCGATCGCCGGCGTGCTGAACTATGGGCTGAGGGACAATGAAGGCCTCGAGGTGCAGGCGCTCTACGGACAATACAAGGATCATAACGACGGACAGAGCCATCAGTATGCCGCCAACTACGGCATGCGTTGGGACCGGGCTTTCGTCAATATTTCGGGTGAGTACGATAGCGACGGCCAGACGAGCCGCGGCGTTACTCGTCCCACGGCCGTGTCATTTGCGTTTGAGAATCCGAGCCTGGCGAACACGATTCCGAACTACCCGCTGCCGGCGCAGATCTGGGGCCAGTCGCCCACGAATGGCTACAAATTCCTGCTGAACTCGGGTTTCGACGTTACGGACAACAGCAAGGTCTATTTCTTTGGCAATTACGCCTCCAGCCACACCGACGAAAGCTTCAACTTCCGTTCGTCGCTGTTGGGCACCCGCACGTACGGACTGGTGGGCGGTGGGACGGACGTTGAAGGTGGGCGAAGTTTCTTCCAGGTGCCGTACTACCAGACGCTGTGCCCGGCCGGAAACTCCACCTGCCCCGCGGGCGGCTACGTCAAGGACAGCAACGTCTTCAACCTGAGCTCGATCTACCCGGGCGGTTTCACGCCGCGCTTTGTCGGCAACACTAAGGAGCTGTATGGGTCAGCCGGGTACAAGGGCACCAGCGGCAACTTTGGTTACGACGTTTCGGTCACTTCGAGCAGCAACACGGTCGACCTGTCGATGTACAACTCGATCAGCCCCTCCTTCGGCGGCTATTCGCAGACCGCTTTCAAATTTGGTGACCTAATCCAGAAGGAGACCGACGCCAACCTCGATTTGACCTACCAGATCGATGCCGGACTGGCGAGCGCACTGACGCTGTCGGGCGGTGGCGAGTACCGCAAGGAGCAGTACACGGCGGAGGCGGGCGACCTGCAGTCATACGGTGGCGGCGCCTACGCTTTGGCGCACCCGCTGTACACATGCACGGGCACGGGCGTGAGCGCGGTCTGCGCGGCCACCGGTGAAAATACCGCCGATTTTGGGGCGGGTGCGAGCGGCTACGCCGGTACGAGCCCGGCCTACGCTGGCACGGAGAGCCAGCACAGCCACGCCTTCTACCTCGGACTCGAGGGCGACGTGCTCAAGAATCTGAGCATGGGCGTCATGGGCCGTTACGAGAACTATCAATCCTTTGGCAGTAAGACGGTCTGGAAATTCAACACTATCTGGCACGTGAACGACGCGATCGCGCTGCGTGGTACCGTCGGTACCGGTTTCCACGCGCCCTCGCCGGGGCAGAGCAACGTCCAGGTGGTGACGACGAGCTTTGTGCAGGGCGTTTCGATACAGCAGGGTACCTTCCCGGTGACCAGTGCCGTGTCGCAGTTTTTCGGCGCAGTGCCGCTGAAGCCCGAGACGTCGAAGAACTACGGCGTGGGCATCGTGCTCACGCCGATGGCGAATTTCACGACTACGATCGACGCCTACAGGATCGACGTGACTGACCGCATTGCGCTTTCGCAGAGTTTCCTTGTGACTCAAGCACTAATCGATGCCAACCCGCAGCTTCCGGAGCTCGCCCAGGTCGGTGACCAGGGCACCGTGCAGTATTTCACCAACGGGTTCAACACCGAGACCAAGGGCATCGACGTCGTCGGCACCTACCACATGGCCCTCAGCGGCGGCAGCAGGCTGGGCCTGTCGCTCGCCTATAACTACAACAAGAGCGAAGTGACGACCTACAACCCGGCCTTCATCAGCACCGACTTCATCATCGACGTCGCGCACCTTGCGCCGAACCACCGGGCCAACTTCAGCCTGGACTGGGGGCAGGGTCCGTGGTCCTTCAATCTGCGTGAGAATTATTACGGCTCGTGGATTGACGCAAACGACTACCCGACGGTGAAGGATGCCAACGGCAACATCACCGCCGGCCAGAAATTCGGTGCCAAATTGACGACGGACCTTTCCGTCGCCTACGGCTTCCTCGACCGCTACACCGTGACTTTGGGCGGCGCCGACATCTTCAATAACTATCCGGACAAGATCCAGGCCACGCAATACAGCCCGATCTACACGCTTACGGGCGGCCAGCTGGACGGTTCGGTATATCCGCGCAATGGCGGGCCGTTTGGCATCAACGGCGCGTTCTTCTACGCCCGCATAGGCGTGAAGTTCTAGTTCCGCGACCATAGCTGCTCGAACAGGCTTTGGCCCAAGGACGGGCGGGAAGGCGAAAGCTTTCCCGCCCGTCGCTTTTTTTGATCGCGAGAGCTAGCCGCGTGCCGGGCGTACCAGCCTATAATCCGTCTCCCAACCACATTGAATGCGGCCCCCTCTGCCGGCATGCTCCCTCCGCATCTACTTCTACGTCAGGCGACATCTGCCGACCTGAGGAGCCTGGAGGCGCTGATAGCTGATTCTGCACGCACGCTCAGCGGCGCGTACTATTCTCCGGCACAGATCGAAGGCGCGCTCAGCGGCGCGTTCGGCGTCGATACGATGCTAATCCGGGATGGCACCTATTTCGTCGTCACCGACCCCCATGGCGCCGCAGTTGCGTGCGGGGGCTGGAGCCGGCGGCGCACGCTGTTCGGAAGCGATGCGCGCGCGGAGCGCGATGAATCCTGGCTCGATCCACGCACCGAGGCGGCCAAGATCCGGGCTTTCTTTGTCAACCCTGCCCATGCACGCCAGGGGCTGGGCCGGGCGATCCTTGAGCGTAGCGAGGCGGAGGCCAGGCAGGCCGGATTCTCATTTCTGACGCTGATGGCCACGCTGCCAGGCGTTCCTTTCTATGAACGCCTGGGCTACGTGGCCGGCCCACCCATCAATTTCCCGTTACCCGGCGGCCTTGAGATCCGCTTCGTGCCCATGAGCAAGCAGGCCCAGTGCTAGGTATCCACGGGTTTGGGCTGTTTCTGGTGGCCGGCATATTGCTGAATCTCATGCCCGGTCAGGATACGATGTTCGTCATTGGTCAAAGCCTCACGGGCGGGTTCCGCTCGGGGATCGCAGCGGCCCTGGGCATAGCACTTGGGACCGTGTTTCACACGGTGGCGGCGGCCCTTGGGCTATCGGCCATCCTCGCGACTTCTCCGCTCGCATTCTCGATCGTCAAATTCCTCGGCGCGGCCTACCTGGTACTCCTGGGCTTGAAGCTGATGCTTGCGCGGTCAGCGCGCGATGGTGCGGCGCCGCTGGCGGTGCCGGCCACGCCGCGCGCTGTATTCCGGCAGGGTGTGCTGACGAATGTGCTCAATCCCAAGGTGGCGCTGTTTTTCCTCGCCTTTCTTCCGCAGTTTATCGACCCGGCCGGCGGCACCAGGATCCTGGCCTTCCTCGCGCTTGGAGCGACCTTTATCATGACGGGGCTGCTGTGGTGCCTGGTGCTGGCGACGGCCGCCGCCCGGCTGCAGTCGTTCTTTCGGCGCAATCCGAATTTCAGGTCAGTGGTCGATCGGGTCGTGGGCAGCCTGTTCGTCGCGCTGGGCGCGCGCCTGGCGTGGTTGCGCTGAGGGGCGATCAGGGCCGCCGCGTATATACTGCGCCGACCATGAGTGAACTGCTGGCCGATGCCGCACGCCGCGCGAGCCGCTACGTCGCCACCCTCGACACTCGCCCCGTGGCGCCCAAGCCAGAAGCGCTGGCGGCGCTCAGCCGCTTCGATACTACGCTGCCGGAACACAGCGCCGCGGCCGGGAGCGTGCTGGCGGAACTGGACGAACTCGGCTCTCCGGCCACCATGGCGACGACGGGAGGGCGCTTCTTCGGATTTGTGACCGGCGGGGCACTGCCGGTCAGCGTGGCGGCCAACTGGCTCGCCACGGCCTGGGACCAGAATGCCGCCATGGTGGTTACCGCGCCTCTCAACGCGCAGCTCGAAGCCGTGGCGGCACGCTGGCTGATCGAGCTCTTCGGGCTCCCGACGCAAAGCGCCTGCGGGTTCGTCACCTGCGCCACCACGGCGAATTTTTCAGCGCTCGCCGCGGCGCGCCACGCTCTGCTCGCGCGCCAGGGATGGGACGTCGAGGCACAGGGGTTGTTCGACGCGCCGCCGCTGACGGTGGTCGTTGGCGAAGAAGTGCATGCAAGCATGCAGAAGGCGCTGGCCATGATCGGCTTCGGGCGTGAGCGCGTGGTCCGCGTGCCGGTCGACTCGCAGGGCAGGATGCTGGTCAGCGCATTGCCGGCACTCAACGATCGCACCATCGTGTGCGTGCAGGCTGGCAACGTGAACACCGGCTCCTTTGATCCCATCGCCGAGCTCTGCGAGCGGGCCCATGCGCACGATGCCTGGGTGCACGTGGATGGCGCATTCGGCCTGTGGGCCGCTGCCTCCCCGTCGCTGGCGCACCTCGCCGTGGGCGTCGGCGCAGCGGACTCTTGGGGGACGGATGCCCACAAGTGGCTTAACGTGCCCTACGACAGCGGCCTGGTGTTCGTGCGCGACGCGGCGGCACTGCGAGCGGCGATGGCGGCCGGGGGAGCGTACCTCTCACAGGACGAGCAGCGCATCCCGTACCAATACACGCCAGATTTTTCGCGCCGCGCCCGCGGGATCGAGGTCTGGGCGGCGCTGCGGCAGCTGGGGCGCGCCGGACTTGTTGACCTGATCGAACGCAACTGCGGCCAGGCGCGCCGATTTGCCGCCGGCCTGGCCAATGCCGGATGGCAGGTGCTGAACGAGGTCACGCTCAACCAGGTGCTGGTCTCCTTTGGCGATGCAGCGCGCACGCGCCGGGTCATCCAGCGCGTGCAGGAGGAGGGCACTTGCTGGTGTGGGGGCACCGTCTGGCAGGGCCACGTGGCCATGCGCATCAGTGTGTCATCCTGGGCGACCACCGACCTGGACGTCGAGCGCAGTCTGCAGGCAATCGTGCGCGTGGCCGCGGAGAGGGGCCCATGAAGACCATCATTGAACCCTTCCGCATGAAAGTGATCGAGCCGATCCGCATGACGACGCGCGCCGAGCGCGAGAAGCTGATCGCCGCCACCGATTACAACCTATTTTCGCTGCATTCCGATGACGTGCTGATCGACCTGCTCACGGACTCAGGCACGGGCGCCATGAGCGCGAACCAGCTAAGCGCATTGATGCGAGGCGATGAATCGTACGCCGGTTCGCCTTCCTTCTACCGGTTTCAGGCCGCAGTCAAAAAATTGATGCCGTTTCGCCACGTTATTCCCACTCATCAGGGCCGGGCTGCCGAGGCCATCTTGTTTTCGATCCTTGGGGGCGAAGGTCGCGTAATACCCTCCAACACGCACTTTGACACTACGCGCGGCAACATCGAGGCCACCGGCGCACAGGCCCTGGACCTGCCTACCGGGCATGCCGCGGATTTTTCCAGCAACTATCCGTTCAAGGGGGACATTGACCTTACGGCGTTGGAGAAACTACTGGCGGAGTGTGCAAGCGCGGTGCCGGTGGTCATGATGACCGTGACCAACAATGCCGGCGGCGGCCAGCCAGTATCACTGGCGAACCTGCGGGCGGTACGTGCCCTGTGCCTGCGCTATGAGAAGCCGTTGTTCATCGATGCCTGCCGTTTTGCCGAGAATGCGTTTTTTATCAAGCAGCGCGAGCCCGAGTATGCCTCGCACAGTATTGGCGACATCGTACGGGCCATTTTCGAACTCGCCGACGGGATGACGATGAGCGCCAAGAAGGACGGGCTGGCGAATATTGGCGGCTGGCTGGCCGTGAATGACGACGAACTCGCCCGCCTGGCACGAAACCGGCTGATTCTGACCGAGGGTTTTCCGACCTACGGGGGCCTGGCGGGGCGCGATCTGGAGGCCATCGCGGTGGGGCTCGAGGAGGTCATCGACGAGCAATATCTGCGCTATCGCGTGCGCTGCAATGAATACATCGGCGAGGCCCTGAAAAAGCTCGGGGTGCCCATCGTCAACCCCGTGGGGGGCCACGCCGTGTTCATTGACGCCCGCGCGCTGCTCCCGCACATCCCGCCGCTTCAGTATCCGGGCCAAGTGTTGTCCGTGGCGCTTTATGAAATCGGCGGCGTCCGGGCGTGCGAAATTGGTACGGTGATGTTTGGCCGGCAGCCCGACGGCCGCGAAGTGCCGGCCCGCTACGATCTGGTGCGCCTGGCTATGCCGCGGCGAGTGTACACCCAAAGTCACGCCGATTATCTGATCGAGGTATTTGCCGAGGTCACCGCACACGCCGCAAACCTCAGAGGAATGCGCATCACCTACGAAGCTCCGCAAATGCGGCATTTTACGGCCAGCTTCGCGCGCCTCTGAGGTTTCCAGTTTCTTAATCGGGAATCCAATGGCTATGCTTCCCAGGCGGGCGATGACGGGTGATCGGCAGGCGAGGTGCAGTAAGACAAACAGCGCCGTTCGATTGAGGATAGTGGCTACAGGGGCGTGACCGGGGGATACGATGGGGCGTGCCTGTCACGCACGAGAGCCAACGTGCAGTCGTGCACAAAAGGAGAGACCCGTGACCTAGCGTCATTTGATTTTCGTCGGCTGCGCATTTGTTGTGGGATGCACTTCGCAGGCCAGTTTTCTCGATGCCAAGCCGGCAACGGCCGTCGACACGGCCCTTGCGTGCGGCAAGTTCGACATGAACTGCCCCGCGGCACAAGGATCGGTGCTCTCGCGCAGTTCAGCCAGCGACAGCGGCGCGCCCGCGCATGGCGGCCGTGGGCATGGATCGGGGCGAGTGCCCGGTCGGGGTGCAGGGATGTAGTCAGCGCGGGACCTACAGGGTGGTTTGCACCGAGGGAACCTACGGCTGCATCGCCGGCGACCGCAGCGGGGATCGAAGTAAGTAACGAGCCGTGGATACAAGCCGATGATGGGGGCGACGTTTTGCGCAAACGTCCGAGCCGGGAAATCGGCGAGCGCGTCACCGGGATTGACTCGGTGCTTCGCGCTCGGTGGCCGATGTACGCTGAGACCTACGCGTAAGACATTTTATATTAATCGCCCAAGGACCAACGACTCCGCCAAATCAATGACGCAGCAACCTACTCGTCGAGCTGCGCACTTACTGCGCCGCGCGCAGCGCCGCCTGGGTGGCATGGCCTATCGAGCCACTGATGTCTTCAAGCCGCCGGAAGGCGAGCCCCTGAAGCGTTGCTCATCCTGGGGCACATGCGGAGTGGATCAAGTCTGTTGCTGCACTTGATGCTCACGAACCGGCAAATTTCGGCACTTGGGGAGCGAAACTGTCACTATGCCACGAGCGATGATTTACTCCGGTTGCGGGCCGCGACGCGCCTTAGGACGGGTACGGCACTGTCCCCGATCCGATACGTAGCAGACCAGGTTAACCACAATCGGTTTACGCCAAATCTTGACCTACTGGCCAGCCCAAGCGTGCGTACGATTTTTCTGTTGCGCGATCCCAAGGCCAGCCTGGCCAGCTTGATGGAGCTCTCGCGAGTCTTTTACGGGCACTCGTGGACGGTTCCGCGGGCGGTCGATTATTACGTGAGCAGGTTGCAATTTTTAGGAGAGCTGGGCAGTGGTCTGGCGGGGCGTGCGAGGGCGGCCTGTATCACTTACGAACAATTGATTGCATCCACTGCCCCGATTCTGGCGCGCTTGCAGCAGTTTCTGGGGCTGGCGTCCGGATTCGCTACCGAATATGAACGGCAGCCATTTACCGCCAGGCGGGGCGACCCGGGACCGAAGATTAGCCAGGGTAGGGTGGTGGGCATCAATAATCACGAGTCCTATGAGATGCCGGCAGATGCTTTGGAGCAGGAAAGTCAGGCTTACACAAGGTGTCGGCGGCTGCTGGAGCCATTCGAGCTGTGATTCCGCAAGTACAATCAGGTTCGGCGATCGGTGGACTGAAGCACGATGGGAGGATAGGACGATGCGCATCGCCAGCGTGGCTCGTGTGGCTTTTGCCGCGATCCTGATCTCCATCGGGATCGCCGGCCTGCTCGAGGGAAAACTAGGCGCAATTTGGCAGCCGGTTCCCAAAGGAGTACCGGCGCGTGAGGCGCTGACCTATCTATGCGCATCCATTTCGCTATTTTGTGGCGCCGGGTTGCTCTGGGCGCGCGCGGCGCCACGCGCGGCCCGTGTCCTGCTCGCGTACCTGCTGCTCTGGTTGTTTGTTTTCAGAGTGCCTAACCTGTTCATGGCGCCCAGACAACAAGATTCCTGGTCGGGCTGCGGGGAGACGATGGTCATCGTGGCCGGAGCTTGGGTACTGTACGCATGGTTCGCTTCGGATTGGGACACCCGATGTTTTGGGTTCGCCACCGGCCATGCGGGTCTGCGAATTGCGCGGATAATCTACGGTCTAGCCTTGATCCCGTTCGGGCTCGCGCACTTTTCATACCCCAATGAGACGGCTGCGTTGGTGCCAGGCTGGCTCCCGTTTCATCTGGCCTGGGCGTATGGCACCGGCAGTGCTTTCCTGGTCGCCGGTGCGGCGATTCTTATGGGTATATACGCACGCCCGGCCGCCGCACTCTCGGCATTGCAGATGGGTTTGTTCACATTGCTGGTGTGGTTACCTATCATAGCGGCAGGCTCAAGAGAGGTGTTCCAGTGGAGCGAGACCATGCTGTCTGTGGCGCTGACAGCGGCCGGCTGGGTAGTGGCCGACTCTTACCGCCGCGTCCCGTGGCTCGCCGCGCACAGTGTTCGCGAAGGTGGTTAATCCGACATCCGCTGGCCGTCTGCTTTAAGACCAACCGACATTCGCAGCGGCAATGGCACGCTGGCAAGGGGTACTCTTTTCCCACGGACCGCTCAAGAAACGCGGGAGGAGGGGGGAACGACCCCGAGCGATGCTGCCTGCCGACTATACGCCCCGGAGCGTGCCAATCCCTACCCGGCGGAGCGCCGTGAACGTCGCGGTGGCCGCGCCGTATTTGCAGACGGCGGCGCGTTCGTGAGCGGCCCCACCTTCTGGACAATGGTATCCATCGTCGGCCGGTCGCCTCGCACGTGGCCGTCAATGGCGGCGCGCATGGCGGCGACGTGCACTGGTGTGGTGCCACAACAGCCACCAACAATGCGAGCGCCGGCATCGATGGCGAGCGTGGCATATTTAGCCATCTGTTCCGGAGTGCCAGAGTAAACACATTCAGTACCCTGGAAGTGGGGTATCCCGCAGTTGCCCTTGACGACTAAAGTGTGGGTCGCATTTTGCATGCCCAGAAGCGTTACGAGGATATCCGACGCCCCGACACCGCAGTTGGCCCCGATGGCCAGCGGGGCGACTGACTGGCCGGCGACGATGCCATTCAGATCTTCGGGCAGCACGCCCATCATCGTGCGCCCAGCGGTATCAAAGGTGCAGGTGACCACGTACGGTAATCCGACCTTAATCGAGGCCTCGGCCGCGGCGTTCAGTTCTTCGGTGGAGGAGAGCGTTTCTATCCACACCACGTCAGTGCCACCGTCGCGGAGGCCTTGCATCTGCTCGATGAACGATTCTACCGCCACATCGTGAAATAGCTCCCCGAGGGGTGCGAACAATTCGCCGGTGGGCCCGACGGAACCTGCAACCACGACGGGGCCGGGTGCGGCGTCGGCCGTCTGGCAGGCCAGCTCAGCGGCGCGCTTTGCGAGTTCATAGACGCGATGCTCGGCCTTATGGAGCTTAAGGCGCTGCCGATTGCAACCAAAAGTGTTGGTGAGAATAATCTCTGCACCGGCCTCTATGAAGCGCCGGTGCAGGCCGAGCACCTCTTGGGGCCGCTCAATATTCCAGAATTCGGGCGGATCGCCTGCGCCAAGGCCCGCCAGGAAATAGTTCGTGCCGGTGGCGCCGTCGGTCAATAGTACGGACCGGCTTTCAAGCAACATAGACAGAGAGATACGCATGGACGCAATGATACTGGCCTGCCGGGTAGTTTGCCTACTTCAAGCCCCCAGACTAGACATCAGCTTCCAGCCGGCTCCGAGTATGTTGCTACGGGCCACGAATACGCCTGGAATTGCGACATGCTGCCGCTGTAAGACTTGCTGGGGCTGATTGCGGCGGAGTCGAGCGATCACCCAGGGTCGCTGTGCAGGAGAAAATATCCGTTCGATTGTCCAGACTGCGGCGGTTTGCGAATGTCGCGACCGCCACAAAGAATCGACCGGCGCCCGCCAGGCCCTGATACTCTCCAACAAAGAAACCGCCATTGTAGGGGGCCGTGCGCAGATTGAATGGTTGAGAAGTCACCTGCTGTGGTGTCGACCAGGTTCGGCCACCATTTGGCGATATTGTAATCCAGTACTGGGTCATGAGTGCCCGCGATTCCGACTTGCTGGCCGGAAAGCTGTAGTAGGTTACGGCCACGTCGCCGTGATCATTGACGGCGACAGAAGGGACGAAGGCCTGGGCTCCCTTGTCCATCGAAACTGCGACAGGTTCGCTCCAAGTGCGGCCGCCATCGGTCGATTTCGCGAGGGCGATCTGCTGGGTTTGGGCGCGAATAAATCGTGAATCGCCCCAGACCGCGTAGATCGTATTGGTGCCAGGCCTTGGATCGACAGCGACGTCGGTGAAACTGTCGCCTGCGCGGACCATGGCGACTGCTTGCGGGTCCTTTACACCGGCGACAAAGGAGGTTGCCAACGTAGTGGGCTTGGACCAGGTCAATCCGCCGTCCACCGAACGAATCAGGTCAATGCGGTCATGCCGTGGGTGGTGGGATCCGGCGTCCAGACCCAACTCGTTGAACACATTGATGAGGTCCCCGTTGGGCGTGACAACAATTTGGTTAGCGGAGGTTTGCATCCCTATCGGCGTCTCGTAGATGGCACGCGCTGTGCTCCAACTTTTGCCTCCGTCAGTGGTACGGCTGAAATAGACGGCACCCGCGGCCTTGGATGCCGGTGCGGATCGATGCCGATCCCACACGAGATAGGCGGTGTGTGGACGCGTCGGATCGGCGGAGACCGCCGGGCGCTCATCGCTTAAATCTGCGACATTTTCTCTGATTACGGGAACGGGGCTTCCCCACGTGCGCCCGTTCGTAGTCGATACGGATACGAGCTCGGCAGTATCCGCATTTGATTTGTTGAAGCCGAGCGCGGCGAAGTACGCAGTGCCGTCGGCCCCGAAATCGACCCATGGGTCGCTGGCCATTTCGAAGTCCCCGCCATGCGTCCCATCCAGACCTGCGCATTGTGAGAACAGCGGTTGGTATGGCGGTTTTGGAACTTGCCAGTTTCGGCCGCCGTCGAACGAAACGGCGGCCAAGACTCCATTGGCACCGTCATTGGGGTATCGGTCCTCCTGATAGACCGCAATCAGGTTGTTTAGGTTTTTGGGATTAATCGCGACGTACGGCTCAACCTCCGCGTTGATGTACGCGGCACTAATTGGAAAAGTCGCCCCGTTGCAGTCAGCTTGGAACGGCGATGCACCGGAGACACGAGACAGGTGTTGGACGCCCTCCTGAACACTTGGATCTGATGCTAGGGCGACTCCTCGAACGACAACCGCAGACAACAGAGTAAAAGCGAGCAGCCCGATTTTTGCGGCCACTATTTTTGGCTTCCGCATAATTCTTGTCCTCGAATTTAAGGACGGTGACATTGGTGATCACACATCGGTGCCACCGCGCCGCGCCGTCGTATCGTTGCAGGCTAAGCTTGACCCGCATGAGCGTAGCAGGAGCACAATTAATTGACCTCGTGGAGATGCCCCTATACGACCGAACCCTGCGTAAGAAACTACCTCGCACAATGTATTGCAAGTGATCTTTGCTGTAGACCTATTTATGCAAGCGAACTCAACGCCCTGGCCGCTTTTGCCCGATTCGAACGCGCCTCAGCTTCCCAAAGCCCACCATCAGGCGGTGTGCCGAGTCATGCTGCTAGTAATAGTTGGGACGTACCATTGCCGGCTCTGCGATGCAGACTCAGATTGCAGGATTACAATTGGAGGCAATTCTCGGGGAGCCGGGCGGAATTGCAGGGGGCTAACTGGGGCAGGCTGAGGCTGGGTAAACAGCTGTCAGCCCTTGGGAGTCCATTGACAGGTGCAGCGAAAAAGGATTATTAGATCCGCAGCACTATGCGAGCGACCAATCCTTGAAGAGTAGGAGGTGCGTTATGAGACTCGTAAACGGACTACCGGCCCGAATGCTTTGCGGTGGTCTCCTGTTCACGCTATTAGTCGTCGCGTCCATGGCGCGGGGCGACGAAACCTGTAATTCGCCTTATATGAGTGGCCTAATCAAGGGTCAGGAGGATTACATCCACGTCTGGACACTTGGTGAGCCCGGCCTTGGCGACGGATCTGACAAGTTGGTAACGATCGACGTAAATCCGGCCTCCCGAACTTACGGCAAGGTGATCGCAACCGTGTCAGTCGGCGGAAGAGGGGAAGCGCATCACATGGGGTTCACAGATGATCGCAAATACCTGTGGGCGGGTGGTCTCGACGATAGCAAGATCTATGTCTTTGACGTGGGAACAAACCCCGCCAAGCCCCACCTGGTCCGAACCATCGCCAACCTGCCGGCCAAGTCGGGATTTATTGGGCCACATACGTTTTACGCACTGCCGGGACGGATGCTCATCGGCAATCTCTCGAATAGCACCGACAAGGGTGGTGTCACAGGCCTCGCACTTTATAACAACAAGGGGACCTTCATCACCAAGTACGGAATTCCCACGGGGACCGTAGGTGGCGTCAAGGGCGATGGTTATGGCTACGACATCGCCGTCAATCCCGCTAAAAACGTGATGCTAACTTCGAGCTTTGCGGGGTGGAACAACTACATGCGCAACCTCGGAGACGTCGTCAAAGACCCGGAAGCGATGAAGCACTTCGGCTCCACCATGGTGGCTTGGAACCTCAAGAGCATGAAGCCGATTCAGGTAATGAACGTGCCCGGGGCCCCGCTTGAAATTCGCTGGGCCTTGGCGCCCGGCCAGAACTGGGCAGTCACGGCAGCCGCGCTCACGTCGAAGATCTGGCTGATCAGACAGGACTCCCATGGCACGTGGGCTGCGAAGGAGGTTGGCACTATCGGAGACCCAGCCAAGATTCCGCTCCCGGTGGATATCTCCATCTCAGCCGACGGCAGGGGCCTTTGGGTCAACACATTTATGGACGGCGTAACGCATTATTTTGACCTGACGGATCCGGAGCACCCGAAGGAAACCTATCAAAAGCACACCGGCCGGCAGGTCAATATGGTGTCGCAGAGTTGGGATGGCAAGCGTGTTTATATCACCTCAAGCCTGTTGTCCAAATGGGACAAGACTGGTGAGGACAATGAGCAGGTCTTGCGCGCATACCGGTGGGACGGAAAATCGCTTAACACTGCCTTCGAAGTTGATTTCACCAAAGAGAAACTTGGGCGGCCGCATCACATGAAATTCACGGCAAAGCCGACGGCTCAGCTCACGTACGCCGACACTGTGAGATAGTGTGTCGCGCTTGCTCACCGCGGCTGCGGCGGCCGGGGTAATCTGCGCCTCGGCGGCCGCGCTGTCTGCGGTCGATCCTGTAGCGGCGCTCGCGCCGCGCCTGGAATTTACGCCGCCGCGCCCCGGCAGCTATGTGTTGCAAAAGATTCAGCCAGTTGCCAATGCGACGCTGCTCGACGAAGCGGGCCGACCGACGCGATTGTCCATCGCCACCACCGGCAGGATCACACTGCTCACGTTCTTCTACACCTACTGCGCGGATCCGCTGGGTTGCCCTTTTGCCTACCACACGCTTATGCAGGTGCGGCGCGGTTTGGTCGCAGATTCCCGTCTCGCGCAACATGTCCGGTTCCTGAGTGTCAGCCTGGATCCCACCACAGATACACCCGAAGTCGTCGGCCGCTATAAAGACATGGTGCGCGATCCACGGTTGGAGTGGAACGTGCTGACGGCGCGATCGGTACGCGATCTGCTTCCGGTGCTTGACGATTTCGGTCAGGACGTCAGCGTTGAGCAAGCGGCCGACGGTACGCCGCGGCGCACTCTGCATCATATGCTCAAGATGTTCCTGATTGATCGGACCGGCATGGTGCGCGAAATTTACACGCTGGCCTATCTGCAGCCCGAGGTTATCCTGAACGATATTCGGACGTTGTATCAGGAACAGAACCCAACGGGCTAGGTCGCTCCGCGTGTGGCGAAGCACGCTACTTCGCATAATGTATAGGATGCAATACAAATCTCGTGGCCCGTAGGGGCCTAGGATTCGCCACCCGTTGTGTCGCCTTTCAAATGCGCGTAGGGTTCGGGCTGCAGCCCGAGGCCGACTTATCACGGAACGCGGTATGCACGACCAGGGACGCCATATTATTGGCCAACACTGTCGTCCAGTTAGACGCCTGAACCACCGCTCCATTTGCAGCCTCGGAGAATAGAAAACGCTCTGCATACGGCGATTCCTTCTCCTCGCGCTGGCGGTAGGCGCGGCTAGCTGTACACCGGTGCGTTTATCCGATGCCACCGCTGCGAATTCAGTCTCACCGGCAAAATCACCGCTCGTAGGCACTTGGATCATTAAGGCTATGGAAGAGACTGACGCTGCGGGTCGCACGAGCACCACCCATCCTCTAGGAATGCTCGTATATACACCGGGGGGTCGCATGGCGGTGCAGATAATGGCACTCCCTCGTCCAGTTGTGCCTAAAGTGCCTGGAGGGCCGGACCTTGTGACTGCATGGACCGGAGAGCAGGCGCGGACAGTGGTCGAGACGTACGACGCATACTTTGGCACTTACGAAGTAGATGACGTCCGACAGATCGTGACCCACCACGTCCAAGGCGAACTACGTGCGAGCCTAGTCGGTTCTACCTATGGCCGCCGATTTACAATTGAGGGCGGCAATCTGGTGCTGAGTTCTACGCGACCGGAGGAACATTGGCACGTAATTTGGGAGCGGGCAGAATAAACGTGGAGGCACTTAACTACCGCAGCGAGCGCACGCGTGAGCAAGGCCTTGCGGGCCGATCCTCAGCCCGTACGACGGCGATCTTACTTCGCATAATGTATAGCAAGCTCTAATTCGGGAAGCCTGATATCCGGATTGGTTCCAATAGCTGGCCGCCTTTCCCCCAGCGCACACGGCACCGACCTCGAGAGGAGGGCGGCTGCGAACCGAACACAGCCGCCCCGCAGATTATAACTAGCGGATCGCTGCCATTAAGTGCTGATAGGGCGTCCCGGCCCACATCACATACGGGCTCATGGTGTCGGGATCGTCACTCTTCGGATAACTGTCGTAAAAGCCTGCATCGGCGCCCACGATCATGATGTGCGGTCCAGTCTTGATCCAATGATTCGACTTGGTGGGCTTTGCGGCATAGGGGTCCGTGTTGCTGGCATCAGTGCCGCCAGCCAGCATATACATTAAACCGACCTTTCCGGCGGGCGGCGTCTTGTGATTCAGGTAGGCGTCCACCCACGCCCCAGCGTTCTTATCCCAGCACATCGGATCGGGTCCCGGTGTTCCTGGATTATCGGGCATGCACGTGAAGCCGTTGGTTCCTGGTCGCAGCGTGCGCATCGCGCCTTTGTCGCCTGGGGCCACGATCGTCGCGTTCTGACCGACCTTCTTTGGCGCCGCCCTCATGGCGCTTGCAATGAGTTCTACATCCGTGGGTGCCGCCTTGGCGTTCTTGGCGTTCATGTCAGCCATTGGTGCATCCGCTGCCCACGCTGCCGCAGTGAAACTCAACACCACTGCGCTCATCCAGGCGCAGTTGCCAACTATATTTCTTGTCATGATGAATTCCCCTCGAACCGGATTATTGTGGCAGTGCGTATCTGACTCTCATCTTCGAGGAACAGCAAGTAGTAGGCATAGAGGTCGGATCCTGAGCGGGCGGGTACTCTTAGCCGCCTTCCTCTACATGACGCAGTTGCAGGACCGGCCGCAATGGCATCTGTACCATTGGGCGACAGCCTGCAACTTCGTATAATGTATATTATGTTAAATAAGGTACGACTGTTGGGTATGGAATAAAGCATGCGCGGATTGGCCCCTAAGTGCCCTACTGACCGTCTCTGGTCACCGTGCTCTGCCATTTGCGATTGCGAATAACTTTTCCGTTCTCGGACAGCTCGCGTGTCACTTCGAGATAAAAGTTTCTCTCGTCGCTGTGGCAATCGAGCATGGTGCGCCAAACGAGCGTGCGCGCTTTAAGTCGCACAATCATTTCCGATTCGGTCTGCGCTGAGCTCGTCTGCGGATGCATATCGTTGGCGCGGTAAACTATGTGCTCACGGACTTCTTCGCTGCCCCAGGGGTAGTCATCAATGCTGCCGCCGTGCCATTCCACAGTTCCCTGCCGCTTTGCCGGGTCACGGCTCACGGTCCAGGCCAGGCCGGGGACGTCTGAACTCAGATTCATTTCATCCGTTGACGGCGCCCCGGCGGGGCGCGTACCGGGAACGTCCGGGTCTCTTAGGACCGGGACTGGCAATGTGCTCTTGTCGGGTACCACGGGCAAATCAATTCGCGAGCCGTGCTCGCCGCCAAGTTCGAGGCTTGTGGTCATGGCATACGGCGTCGGCCAAATCATCGGCCACATCGCGTTCGAAACGGCCACGTGTACGCGATGGCCTGCGGGGAAAACCCATGACATGAGATGCAGGTCGATGCAAACATCGTAGAGCTTTCCTGGAGTCAACGGCGTCGGGTTACGCATCGATTCGCGTTGCGCACCCGCCAAGCCGGCACCCGTAACAAACGTGGTCACGCCATCGGGCGCGACGTCAGAAAGAGTGACGAACCAGTGAGCCGTAGGTGCGGTCGCGGCGACCCGTAGACAGGCGCGCGGCCTGCCGAGTATCGACAACGGTTGAGGCAACGGTTCCGAGTTATACACGAGACTATAAGCGTCGACCGATCGCTGATCACCGTAGACATCGCCCCACCAAAAATCCGGACCCCCGCCCTCCGGCGTAGCAGCTGGCCGATACGCAAGTTCGTGGCGCGCGGTCGAGCGCGGTTGCCCGCTTAGCTCGTGGGCACCGCCCAGATAGTATGTCTGCGCTCGCTGCGCGCGTGGTGGCCAGCCCTCCTCCGCGCGCCATTCCCCCGGGATCTGTTTGATCTGCAAATCGGGCGGATACCAGTGGTTCATATACACAGTGAGCTTGGGTCCTGCCATGGCACCGTTAGCGCGACCGCGCAACCAATGATCCCACCATTCGACCGCCTGATCACGCCACTCAGCGGCCGGGCCGGGAATGGCGTCGTGAGGTTCGTTGTGATTCCAAGGGCCGAGCAGCGCCTTGGTGGGCGCACTGATGCCCGCGAGCATGCGCGGGATGCTGTCGCGGTATCCGTCCAGCATGCCGCCGATCATGAATACGGGCACTTTGATGGCAGAGAGCGGGCGCTCCGGCTCATCCCAGAAATCCCCGGCGCGCGGATGCTGCTTGTAGATCAGGATCCAGGGTGTCCGGTCAAAGCGCGCCGCAAGGCTAGCCTCATCAGTGGGGAAATCCGGCGAGCGAGTGACCGCCATGGTTAAGTCGACGTTCGCTTCGTACTCATCGATATGCATCATTCCGTCAATAAAGTGCACGTCGTCATGAAACAGCTCCTCGGTGGCGTCGATCGCGATAATCGCCTTAAGTGCCGGCGGATTAAGCATCGCGAGCTGGACGGAGTTAAAGCCACCCCAGGATATTCCAAACATACCGACGTTGCCGTTCGACCATTGCTGCTTCGCCAGCCAGGCGATCACCTGCAGGCCGTCTTGCTGTTCTTGCTGCGAATATTCACGTTCGGGCAGGGACCCCTCGCTGCGCCCGGTGCCGCGGATGTCCACCTGCACCGACACGAATCCCCGGCGAGCGAAGTAGTCGTGCACGCTCGAAAATTCTTTGACCTCGTCCTTACGGTAGGGGAGATATTCCAAAACCGCCGGAAATTTCTGCCGCAGTCGCTTCCCGATGGGGAAATGAACGGTCGCCGAGAGGCGCACGCCATCGGCCATTGGAATCCACACCTCCCGATTTTCGACGCTGTACAGAGGCGATTCCGGCTGGTCGTTGGCGGCGAGCGCGACTGCATTGCCCATCGCAAGCGCTGCAATCGCGGCAGCGAAAGTGGGTACTCGGATTCGTGGAAGGGTCAAGGAGATTTATCCGCAAAGGCACATCGGTACGAAAGGATAGTCGCCTAGCTTCTCGTGGCGGGTCAAGCAACGCACCCATCCAAACCTCCGCCGCGCGATCCCGGTGACTAAGGGCTACGCTGATCGATTGACAGCACGCGCAGCGCGGGGCCGCCGGCCACCGCCGAGAGCGCGCCAAACAGATCGCCGCTACTGGCCATGGGCGTGCCCTTGGTGGAGATGCGAGCCATCACCTCAACCTTCTGGCCGGGCTTGATCCGATTACTCGCAATCATGGAATCATTCGCCGAGAGATCAACGCGCTGGGGAAAATCCAAGTTGAGCCGTTTGACCGCCAGCGGTGGGCCGCCTTGAGGTGAACGCACAAAAACGAACAATGTGCCCTGCTTCGGTACGCTAGCAACCAGGGTCGGGGTCACCGTGACCTGCAGATGGATGTTGGTCGCCGGATCGGGCTTCCGGCGGGCAATTTCGGCGTCGATTGTGCCGATCTGCTTATCCAGAGCGGCCACCACGTTAGGCGGAGGCCCCAGGTCGCGCAGCGTCGCGAAGCGCGCGCGCGCCAGTTCGAGGTTTCCGGCATTGAGTAGCGACACGCCCGTGTAGAACAACGCCTGGGGCGAGTGCGGATCGAGCTGCAAAGCGCGATCGAACAAGGCCGCCGCCTCGGCGACGCGGCTGGTATCGTTCTCGTAAACGATCGTTTCACCGAGGCCATTGAGCGCATCTGCGCTGCTGCCGTGGCTCAACCGGTCCGCGTGCTGAAAGCTGCGTCGCGCCAGTGGCCACTGCGCGATCCGCAGATATCCTTGTCCCAAGTCCAACCAGGCGCGAACGTCATCCGGGTGCTCATTGGTGGCCGCGAGTAACCCTGCGATGCCCTCATGGTCGGCGTCTGGTGGGGCCCGCCAGGGCCAATTGCTCCACCGAGGATAAAGAAACGCAGCGGCCAGCACGATCAGTAGCCCGACCGAGGCTGCCCAGACATATTGAGGCGCAGCGCCATCCTTGCGTTTCCGCAGCAATGGCCGCACCAACAATAGTGCGGCGATCAGCGCGCACAGCGCCGCCCAGAGGACGAACGCGCTCATACTTCTGGCGAGGCGTCCGGCGGATCGTCATCCGTGATGGGGAGCCGCGCGCGCTGGCGCAGTATGCGCACCGCGATGCCCAGGCCCACAAGCAGCAAGACTCCCGGTGCCGCCCACAGCCACAGGGTGCGCGCGTTCAATCGCGGCTTAAACAGAATAAAGTCGCCATAACGGGCGACCAGGTAGTCTCGGATCTGCTCGTCGCTCTTTCCTGCCGATAGCAGCTCGTGGATCTCCAGTCGCAGGTCCGCCGCCAAGCCTACGTTGGAGTCAGCCAGTGTTTCGTTCTGACACTGCATGCATCGAAACTCGTTGATGAGGCCAAGATACCGCTGCTGCATCGCCGGATCGGGAAGCGGCGGTGTGTTATCGATCGCCAGTACCTGCGTGGCACAGACAAGAGCGGCGATGATCACCAGGACGCGTAGCTTCATGCGCCGCCCTTTCCACCGGCCGGGGCGAGCGCTCCAAGGTGCGGTAGGAACTTCGAGCGCCAGTCATCCATGGTCATGGCGCCGGTTTGCTTCTCCACCACGATCCCCTGCGGGCTGACTAGGAAGCTCTCCGGCGCACCATAGACGCCCCAATCAATCGCCACGCGGCCATCGCGATCGGCGACCACGGTTTCGTACGGATTCCCAAGCTGCGCCAGCCAGGCCACGGCGGCGGCGTCCTCGTCCTTCCAATCGATGCCGAGGATCGGTACCCTGCCCTGCTGCTTGATCTGAAGGAGCGTGTCATGTTCGGCACGACATTCACCGCACCAGGTACCCCAGACATTCACCAGGTGCCATCCGCCACGCAGCGCGCCGGCCCCGTATTGCTGCCCGACGTCGATCAGCTTGGGGAGCGTGAACTGCGGTGCCAATTTGCCCAGCAGCGGGGAGACGATGATCTTGGATCCGTTCCTCGGGGCGTTGAAGATACCGAACGCCAGCACCACGACAACCAGCGCAAAAGCGCCCAGAGGCCACAGCGAGCGCTTCATGGGGCCACCGGCGGCAGCTCGCCCGCTAGCGCTGGGTGCGCATCACCGGCTGTCGCGACGGCCAACTTATAACGGCGATCAAAGAGCGTCGTGATTCCCCCGAGCGCCATGATCGCCGCGCCCAGCCAGATAAAACGAATCATCGGCCGATACTGCAGACGCAGGCTCCACGAGTCCTTGCCGACGTCCTCGCCCAGGGCTACAAGCAGATCGCGGTTCCAGCGGGCGTTGATCGCCGCCTCAGTCATTACCGAGCCTTGCACGAAGTAGTGGCGCTTTTCCGGGCTGAGCTCGGCGACCACTTTCCCGTTGCGCGAGGCCGTAACATGGCCACGGTAGCCGTCAAAGTTCGGCCCCTCGATATTCTCGCCACCGTTAAAGCGGAATGCGTATTCACCCACCTGTTTGCTTTCTCCGCGCGCTAAGGCAACGTCGGTCTCGATCGTGTAGCTCTTGACGAAGGTGATGCCCAGGACGAACAGGCCAAGGCCGATGTGCGCGATGCTCATGCCAATCTGGCTGGCCGGTAGCGGCAACCGATGGCGGAGCCTGTTGATCGGGTCAACGAGTGACGACAGGATGATCCAGCACCCCACCACCGCGCCGACCGGCGTGAGCAGGTGCCGTCCGCCATAGACGCCGTAGGTGATCGCAAGTCCAATCAACGACGCTCCCGCCAGTGCTCCCAGGATGCGTCGACGGGATTCTCCCAGGGCCCCGCGACGCCAGCGTGCGTGCATACCAATCGATACGAGCATGACCAACGGTAGCATTGGCACAAGAAAACTGGGATTGAAATAAGGCGGCCCCACCGACAATGTCCCCAGGCCCAGCGTGTCGGAGATCAGTGGCGCCAGGGTGCCACCAAAGACCACCGCCGCGGCTACCACAAGGAGGATGTTATTGAAGAGCAAAAACGATTCGCGCGAGACCATCTCAAATCCTACGCTGGAGCCGAGCGATGGGGCACGCCACGCGTAAAGCGCCAGCGCGCCGCCGATCATCAGTACCAGGAAGGAAAGAATGAAGATCCCGCGCGCCGGGTCGGAAGCGAAGGAATGCACCGAGACCAGCACACCGGAGCGGACCAGGAAGGTGCCCAGTAGGCTTAACGAAAACACCGCGACCGACAGCAGCAGTGTCCAGCTCTTAAATAGGCCACGCTTGTCGGTCACTGCCAGCGAGTGGATCAGTGCGGTGCCCACCAGCCAGGGCATGAAAGATGCATTCTCGACCGGGTCCCAGAACCACCAACCGCCCCAGCCGAGCTCGTAATACGCCCACCAGCTGCCCAGCGCGATGCCGCAACTTAGGAACGCCCAGGCCATTACTGTCCACGGGCGCTGCCAGCGCGCCCAGGCATGGTCGGTCCTCCCTTCAAGCATGGCCGCGCAGGCAAAGGCAAAGCTCACGCTCATGCCCACATACCCGGCGTAAAGGATCGGCGGGTGTATTGCCATCGCAAAATCTTGCAGCAGCGGATTGAGATCGTTCCCGTCAACCGCCGCCGGGATCAATCGTTCAAACGGATTTGAAGTTGCCAGCAGGAAGAGGAGAAAACCGAAGTTGACGACCCCCAGCACTCCCAGGACACGGCCAACGTAAGTACGCGGCAGATGAGCGGTACGTAGCGCCACCGCAATCGTCCAAAGGCCGAGCACGAAGATCCAAAGAAGCAGCGACCCCTCGTGCGCTCCCCACAGGGCAGCGACGCGATAGAAGAGCGGCAATGCCGAGTTGGAATGCTCAGCGACATATTTCACCGAGAAATCGTTGACGACGAACGCGTGCACCAAGGTAAAGGTGCCCAGGGACAGAAAAATAAATTGCCCCGCAACCGCCGAGGACACAGCGCCCAGCCACCGTTCGCGCTTGAGGTGCGCTCCAAGCAACCCAAAGAAGGCTTGTGCGGCGCTCAGGCCCAGCGCCAGAATCATCGCGAAGTGTCCTATTTCGATGAGCATCAGTGCTGTCCTTCGGGCCGAGCCGCCGCCGCGGCCTGGCCTTGCTTAAGGGACCGTGCCACTTCGGGCGGCATGTACTTCTCGTCGTGCTTGGCCAGTACTTCGTCGGCGACGAACACGCCGCTCCGGTTGAGGCGCCCGAGCGCCACCACCCCTGCCCCTTCCTTGAACAGATCGGGGAGCACGTTGGAGTAAGTCACGGGAATCGCATGCGCAAAATCGGTGACCACGAATCTCACATTGAGCGTGCCCGGTTGGCGTTGCACGCTGCCCTTGACCACCATGCCTCCGAGCCGAAAACGCTGCCCCTCTTTGACCTGGCCGGCGGCGACTTTGCTAGGATCAAAATAAAACATGACATTCTCGCGGAAGGCGCGCAGTGCCAGTGTGCCGGCCAGGCCTACGCCGCACACTATGAGCGCCACCAGTGTCGTGCGCCGTTGCCGCGGCGTCACGAGCCACTCCGCGAGGCGCCGACGCGTCGGCGTGCCTCACGTACCGCGGCGGCGAAACTCCGCCGCGCAAGGTAGATATTCAGCCCGATCGCGGCCGCCGTCAGCAGGTAGCACGGCCACACGTAGCGCCAGTACCCGCCCATGTACAACCATTCCATCATGTGGCCAACGCTCCTATCGCCTCGCTGATCCAGCGTGCGTTGCGCTCGCGACGCAACACTTCGCCGCGCGCCCGCGTGAGCATGATGGCCGCAAAATAAAGCAGAAAGGCCAGCATCATCAGAAGCAGCGGCACCAGCATGCTCGGGGGCATCGAAGCCTTGCCAAATTTCAGCAGCGTGTGGCCCTGATGGAGTGAATTCCACCAGTCCACCGAATAGTGAATGATCGGTAAGTTAATGACGCCCACCAGCACTAACACCGCACTCGCCCGATCGGCACGTGCCGTATCGTCGATCGCGCTGCGCAGGCCCATGTAGCCCAAGTACAGGAACAGCAGCACCAGTTCGGAAGTCAATCGTGGATCCCATTCCCAGTAGGTGCCCCACATGGGCCTGCCCCACAGGCTCCCGGTCGTCAGTGCGAGCACTGTGAACCAGGCTCCAACGCTGGCGCAACTGGCCGCCACCGCGTGTGCGACGTTCATGCGCCAGATTAGACCCATTCCTGCCGCACCGGCCATGACGCCATACGCCATGGTCGATAGGACCGCCGCGGGCACGTGCACAAAGATGATGCGGTAGCCTTCCCCCTGCTGGTAATCAGGGGGCGCGAGTCCCAGTCCACCGATGAGCCCGGCCGCGCCGGTGATTGCCGCCAGCCAGGACACCCACGGGATCACACGTCCGGCGATTCGAAAGAAAAGCGGTGGCGATGCGTAACGATGCAACCAGGCCCAGCTCATGCTCACTCCAAATTTATCACTCGAGGCTAATTCGCACGGCCGCCGCCGCGCCCAACGGTGCCAATGTGGCACTCAGCACGACGATCGCTCCCAGCATATACATCGGCGCCGATGTCGGTTCGAGAGCGATCGCCAGTGCCGTGGCGCGCGCGCCGAAAATCAACACCGGCACGGCCAGAGGCAGCAC
Organism: Steroidobacterales bacterium; assembly: GCA_038234675.1. Taxonomy (GTDB): domain Bacteria; phylum Pseudomonadota; class Gammaproteobacteria; order Steroidobacterales; family Steroidobacteraceae; genus FEN-1191. Next base: position 5,495 of record JBBQTF010000025.1, on the reverse strand, counting down.
CAGCAGTGCCAAAAGCGCCCCACCCCTTCGCAGACCCAAGGTCAGCCCTGCGCCCACAGCACCGATAAGGCTTAGGGCAATACTCCCAAGCAGCAGGGCTGCGAGTATTCCCGGAATCGCCGCGTAGGGCGCGCCCAGCGCGGTAGCCACCAGCGGAGCCGCCAGAACCAGCGGCAAACCCGTCAACAGCCAGTGCACGCAGCACTTGGCAAGAAGGAGCCACGACAAGGACAGCCCAGAAACTGCCAGTTGTTCGAGGGTCCCGTCCTGACCATCTTCACGGAATAGCAGCTCCAGCGCCAATAAGCACGATAACAGCGCGGCAACCCATAGGGCACCGGGTGCGATGTCTCTGAGCCGCGACAGTTGTGGATCGGTCGACAACGGAAACAGCGTGGTCACAACAAAAAAGAACATAAGGGGCTGCAGCCATTCGCCCGGCCGGCGCAATGCCAGGCGCAAATCACGCCGCACCAGGAGCCAGCCTGCCTCCCCTGATGAGACGCTATTCGGACCTGCGACATTCATGATAGTTCGAGCGCCTGCACGCGGTCGGCGGACAGGGGCAGCGACTGGTGCGTGGAAATGACCGCCAGCCCGCCATTTTCAAGGTGGGCGGAAAGGATTTGACCGAACATGTCCTGCCCGCGGCCGTCCAGGTTCGAAGTGGGTTCATCCAGCAACCATAATGGGCAATCGAGCAACAGCACCCGCGCCAGTGCGACGCGACGCTGCTGGCCAGCGGACATGTGCCGCGCCAGGCGCTGGTCGGCATTTGCGTAACCTACTTTTGCGAGCGCCGCATCGATCTGCTCACGGTCGAGGACGCGCCGCAGTCCCGCCGAGAATCGTAGATTCTCGTGGGCTGACAGATCGCCCTTTAGTCCGGGGCCGTGGCTGAGCCAGGCCAGGTTGCTGTGAAAAGTGTGGTGATCCTCGCGGGTGTCCAGGCCACACCAGGTTACGACGCCCGACTCCAGTGGTAAGAGGCCGGCCAGCGCGCGCAACAGGCTAGTCTTGCCTGCGCCGTTGGCGCCACTCACCTGGAGGCAGCGGCCCGCCTCGAGGCCGAAGCTCAGGCCGCGCAGCACATGCGCGTGGCCTCGCCACAGATGCACTTCCTCAGCCCGGAGGGATCGTTGAGCACTGCGCATAATGGTGCGGACGGCGGGAATCGAACCCACACTCCCTTTTCAAGGAAGCAGATTTTCCTGCCACTTCGGCTTTCGCCGCCGCTCGCGCCAATCGCGAGCGTTCGTGGTCTGGACTATCCCTTCGCCGTGGCCTCCTTCGATTGGCTGTAGGCGCCGCCCGTCTAGTCTCTACACCTTCCCCTTGCGGGGCTTGGCTCGGGATTGGCCTGGGTCTGCACCGGTAGCGTTCCCCGAGTTTGGGCGGTTCTGCACCGCAGGTTTCCCCGCGGGCACTCCTGTCAAAGTCTGCTGCGTATACCAGTTTCGCCACGTCCGCAAACGGTCCGAAGGCCAGGGTCGAAAACCAAAATCCGCACCATCCTACTAAATATGAACGCTTATCGCGTCTACATTCGCAATGTTCGCGTGGCGCATTTTCACGGCGGCATTAGCTTCTGACCGCCCCCACTGGATTTAATTGGTGGCCTTGGAGGTCCCGTCCAGTGCCTCGATAGTGGCCTCTGAGGCTTTGCGGTCCGTGCGCAGCCGCGCCGCGATCCGTTCGATACTGGCGAGGACGCGCAGCATGTTTTCGCCCGCCACCTTGGCGACTTCCTCGTTCGTCCACCCGCGCCGCATGAGTTCTGCCAGGAGTTCCGGGTATTTATCGACCCCTTCCAGACCCACGGGGGTCGCGGGGATGCCGTCGAAATCCGAGCCCAGTCCGACGTGGTCTATGCCTGCAACGCGGCGCACATGTTCGATGTGATCGGCAACCTCCGCGAGGCTTACCTTCGGAGCCGGATGGGCCTTTACCCATTCCTCAAGGGCCGCCTTGGCCTGGTCGGGCTGGCCGATATAGAGGCCCGCAAAGGGCGGGCTGGCATAGCGTGCCCGCTCGGCGGCATAGTCCGCGTCCCAGCGGTTGCGGGCGGCGGAAAGGTAACCGGGATAGAAGTTGACCATCACGATGCCGCCGTTTCGATCAAGTAGGCGCAGTACGTCGTCCGGTACATCACGCGGATGATTCACGATCGCCCGCGCGGAGGAATGGGAGAACATCACCGGGGCTTCGGCGATGTCGAGCACCGCGTGCATCGTTTCTGACGATACGTGACTGAGATCGACCACCATTCCGAGGCGGTCCATCTCGTGCACCACCTCGCGGCCGAATGGCGTTAGCCCGTGGTGCTTTGGAGAGTCAGTGGCTGAGTCCGCCCACTCGGTATTGGAGGAGTGAGTAAGAGTCATGTAGCGCGCGCCGAGGGCGTACATCTCGCGCAGCACCGGCAGGGAGTTGTTGATCTGATGTCCGCCTTCAATGCCGATCAGCGAGGCGATCCGTCCGGCCGCGTGAATACGACGCACATCGGCGGCGGTATAGGCAAGGTCGAAATCCCGCGGGTAACGCTCCGCCATCTGGCACACGATGTCGATCTGCTCGAGAGTCGCCTGGACGGCCAATGGCCCCGGCACCTCCACCGGCACGAAAACGGACCAGAACTGCCCGCCGACGCCGCCACGGCGCAGGCGGCTGATGTCCGTCATCAGTGCGATACCGTCTATGGGGATGGGCAGTAAGGACGTGTCCGTACTCAGATCGATCGTGGACACCTTGCTGTGGAAGCGCTCGCGGATTTCCCAGGGCAGATCATTGTGGCCGTCGATAAGCGGTGTCTGTTTTAGAACCTGTGCGACGCGCGTTGCATAATTTTGTTCGGGCGTAATGGCCGCGCACAGGAGCGGTGCTGCCAGTAGCGCTACGGTGCACCCGATAATTTTTCTAAACATGTGACTCTCCATGTGGTGAACGGCGTTGCCGTTGGAAGGACCTGCCGCAGCCATGGCCGCCAGGGTAGCTTCTGCACGTTCTTGAGGTACCTATTCTGCGGCGGTCCATCGTGGCCCTCGCGCAATCAGTTATCACCAAATCGAAAAAACCCTACGCATCTGCCCGATCAGAGGACGCCTGCTGCTTCGGCAGGCTCTGGGAAAGCCTTTTCCGCTATGGTTTGGGTTGCGTCGGCGTGAACAGCAGGTCTTGATAGTCGTAGCTGAAATCCGCGATCGGTGATACGGCTTTCATCTTGATCTGCGCGACCTTACCCTCGGCATCCAGGCCGAAAGTCACGTACGCCGGCTCGATGTTCTTGTCATCGAGGTGCGTGATGAAGGTGTCATACTGCCAGTGCTCGAGCGTGCCGGCCATGCGCGGGGTCGACTTGAAGTCGATTCTCAGCTTGCCCTGCTTCTGGGTAATTTCGAGATTGCCATACCACGGGTCGGCGAAGGTGCCGGCGTAGCGTTCTAGCGGGAGCGAAGGCCCGACAGTCGCAGGTTTTGCGTTCTGCGCTTTGAGCGCCACGAGCGCTTCTGCGATTCGCCGCTTTTTCTCGTCCTGGTAGCGGGCGACCCAGTCCGTATAGGGCAGAGCGAGATAATGATCGAGCAACTCGTACATGAGCCCGCGAATGATCTCACCGTCCTCGCTGTTGATCTGGATGGAAAAACCGACCTGCCGGTCCGGAATCAACACCACGGCCGTCAGAAAACCGAACACTGCCCCGCCGTGCCAGACGATCTTCGTGCCCCGGTAATCCATGACATCCCAGCCCAGCGCATAGGTGCTGAAATTCGGCTGCGTGGCTTTCAATGTATCTGGGACCGGGTCGATCGGTTCCGGCACGACCGGCGTCCACATTTGCTCGTGCGCGCTTTCGGAAAAAAGGCGGCCGCTGTGGTCTGGCAATTCCCCATGGTGCAGTTGGATGTACAGCCAGCGCCCCATGTCGTTGGCGCTGACCGCGAGGCCACCGGCGGGCGCGGCCGTACGGCCCAGTTCGTCGCGCTCGTCCAGAAGCTCTTGCGTGCCAGTCCCGCGGAATCCCCCGTCCATACGGGCGTGGGGTTGTGCGCGGTTTGGCGTTGCAAAGCGCGATTCCGAGTCGCTGGTCGAATGCAGCATGCCGGCCGGCTTGAGGACGTGTTCGGCGGTGTATTGCTCCCAGGTTTTGCCGGTCACGGACTCTATGAGCTGGCCCACCACCATGTACAACACGTTGTCGTAAGCAAAGCCGCTGCGGAAACTGGTGGCAGGTTTGATATAGCGCAACCGGCGCACCGACTCGGCACGGCTGAGGTTAGTGCGTGGTACGAACATCAGGTCGCCGGCACCCAGACCCAGCCCGCTTCGGTGCACCAGCAGGTCCCGGATAGTGATCTCGCGCGTCACCCACGGGTCGTACATCTGGAATCCGGGCAGCCGGTCCGTCACCTTGTCGTCCCAGCCAATTCGACCCTGGTCCACAAGGATCCCGAGCGCGGCTACCGTGACCGCCTTGCCGGTCGATCCGGTCGGGAAGATGGTGTCCGCATCAATCGGGTCATTCTTGCCGATAGCCTTTTCGCCGAATCCCCGGGCGAAGGTCACCGAATCCCTCTCCAGGATGGCGATGGCCATGCCGGGGACGCCGACCGCCGCGCGCGCGCGCTCCACTCGCTGCGCGAAGTCTTTAGGCGGGGCGGCGAACAGCGGCGGACAGGTGATGGCCAACATCGTTAGGATAATTTTCTTCATGGGATTTCATGGCGGGCCGTACCACGCCGCAACTTATAGAGGCCAATGGTCAGGACAGGCAGGACGTAGACGATCAGGAACACGGCCGCCAGAAGCCGGTAACCATGGGCGATCAGGGCCACCAGACCGAAGCGTGCCGCCAGGAACATGCACCCGGAGAGGATCGCGAGCGCGATCGCAACACGCGCGCCGCGTTCGAGCGAGTGACCATGGCGGCGCCGCCACGCGTTGCCGACGCGCTCGTTAATCGCGTGCACGGCACCGGTTCCACTTTCCAGAAGCGCTGCGAAGATCATCAGCTGAAACAGCAGTCGAAATATCGGCAGATCGAGGCGCTGCAACAGGAAGTCAGAGGGCAGTGTGACCGAGCCGATCTGCGGGTAATAGGCCATCATGCAGCAAAAGAACAGCAGCGCTGGGAGCATCGCCAAGGGGCCGGCGACCAGACCGGCGATGATCGCATCCTTGTCGCAGGTCAGATGCCGCAATACCGGCAGGATCACCATCGCGCCGACGATGTTGTAGCTGGCGTAGGTTACGCCCCCCGTCACCCAGCCGGTCATCGGTAGGTGTTTAGAGAATCCTGCGGTGACAAGTGCGCCGAAGCGCGTGAGTGCGAGCAGTAGGAATAGCGCATATACCCCGTATAAGAGAAAAGAGACGTAGGTGAACAAACGCTCGACGGAGATATTTCCGTAGGCGACCACCAGGGTAATGGATGCCATCAGCGCAAGCGTGCCGGCGATCGCGGGCAGACCCAGGCTGGCCGCGATGGCCCCGGCGGC